>UQYL01000005.1 GCA_900545365.1 uncultured Dialister sp.
ACAAAAACCTCTTCATCGTCGGCGACCCCGACCAGACCATCTACACCTGGCGCGGCGCCAATGTGAAATATCTGCTCGATTTCGCCGACACCCATCCCGGCACGAAGACCGTCATGATGACGGAAAATTACCGTTCATCCCCGGAGATCCTCGCCGCCGCCAATACGCTCATCGCAAAGAACAGCACACGCATCAAAAAAGACCTCTCCCCCGCGCGTCCTTCCGGCGCGCCCGTTCTCTGCCATCTGGCGGGCTCGCAGGAAGAAGAGGCCCTGTGGATCGCGGAAACGGCGGAGAAGCTCCATGCCGAAGGCGTCCCCTTTGCGGACATGGCCGTCCTGTACCGCGCGCACTACGTGACCCGCGCCATAGAAGCCGCCTTTCTTCAGAAAAAGATCCCCTACGCCATTTACAGCGGCATCCAGTTTTACGGCCGGGCGGAGATCAAAGACGCCCTGAGCTACCTCCGCATGGCCGTCTACCGGGACGACCTCTCCTTCCGGCGCATCGTCAATCAGCCGAAGCGGAATCTCGGCCGCCGCCGCATGGCGTTTCTCGAAGAATACGCCGCCAGCCGCGCCTGCTCCCTCTGGGACGCCCTCTGCGCCTCGCAGGACGAGCCAATCATGAAAGGGACGAAGGCGCGGCAGTTCATCAGCCTCATCAGCGCATTCGGCAGAGAAAGCGAAGGCCGCGCCGTTTCAGACATCCTCTCCGCCCTCCTCGCCAAGAGCGGCTATGAAGCGATGCTCCGCACGGAAGGCAGCCAGGAGCGGCTGGACAATCTGGCAGAACTGAAACAGTCCGTCTATGAATACGAAACGACCTGCGGCGAAGAAGTCACGCCGGAAAGCTATCTCACCCACGCGGCGCTCTTCACCAATACCGACAAAGAGCCCCGCGCGGACAAGATACGCATGATGACCGTCCACGCCGCGAAAGGACTGGAATTTCCCGCCGTCTTCCTCGCCGGCATGAACGAAGGCGTCTTCCCTTCCCGGAAACTGCGGACCCGGCCGGAAATGGAAGAAGAACGGCGTCTCGCCTTTGTCGCCGTGACCCGCGCGAAGGACCGGCTCTTCCTCTCCGGCGCGGACGGCTGGAATTTCAACGGCTCGCCCCGCTATCCTTCCCGTTTCCTTCTGGACATGGGCGAAACGGTGACGTACACCGCGCCGCTCCCGGACGCGCTCGTCCGCGACACGGAGGAATGGATCCGCCGCGCCGCGCCTGCCGAAAAGAAAAACGAAGCGGGCCTCGCCGCCGGGCAGCGGGTGCGGCACGCCGTCTTCGGAGAAGGAACGATCCTCTCCGAAGAAAACAGCGGCTTCCTGATCCGCTTCGACCGCATGGAAACGCCCCGCCTCATCGCGCGCCGCGTGCGGCTGGAAAAACTGCCGCAGTAAAACACCGCCCGCAGGCAGCGCGCACGCAAAAAGCCTCCGCCGCAGGATCTCCCTGCGCGGAGGCTTTTTCTGTCCCGCCGGACAGCGTCTGTTTATTTTACATCATACTGGAAAAAGGTGTGTTCGTTCAGAAAATCTTCCGCCTCGCGGATAAGCGCCGACGCATCCCTTCCGTCGGGAAGAAGTACGCTGCCGGGGATGCACCGGTCATCCCGGCCGAGCCCGCACTTTGCTTTCTGGCAGGAAAAATAATTTCCTTCCGCGCCGAATGTGGGATCCGGCTGAAGCATGCACGCATTATACGTATCCAGAATATCCGCCGCCGAGACGCCCCGCGGATTGACCGCTTCATACGCGGAAAAATCCGCCGTCCCCGCGGGGCCGCTTTCCCTGTATCGCCGGGCAGCTTCTTTCAGTATTTCCTTTTCTTTTTCGCTGAGCGGCTCAAAATGCAGAAACGTCTGAATATTTTCCTCCATCTGCGCCCGGTCGGACATGCCGGACAGCACCGCCAGCACGCCGGGAAGGCCCGCCGCAAAGTGGAGCGCCCAGGCCGCCGCGGAATCTCCCGGCCGCGCCGCGCGCATGGCCGCTTCTGTTTCCGCCGGCGCTTTCGCCAGCATGCCGCCCTTCACAGGTTCCATGACGATGACCAGCCTCCCGTGGCGGCGGATCGTATCATAGCATTTCCCCGCCTGGATGAGCCGGGCATCCCAGTCGAAATAATTGAGCGCGATCTGTACCGCTTCGATCTCGGGATGCTCCGTGAGGATCGTATCCAGCACGTCTGCCGTATCGTGGAATGAAATGCCGATGTGCCGGATCTTTCCTTCCTCTTTCCACCGTTTCAGATGCTCGAACAGGGACGCCTCGCGGATGATCCCGCGGTACCGCATGAGATTCACATTGTGAAGCAGGTAGTAATCAAAATAGGCCGTGCCGCACCGCTCCAGCTGCTGCTGAAAAACGGCTTCCGCCTCTTCTTCTCCTGTGATCGCGAACGTGGGAAGTTTCGACGCGAGGACAAAGGCCACCCGCGGATACCGGCTCACCAGGCAGGCCCGCACCGCTTCCTCGCCCGCTCCGCCGTGATAGACCGCGCTGGTGTCAAAATATGTAAATCCCGCCGCAAGGAAACGGTCCGTCATATCCTGCACCGCGTCCAGATCAATGTCCGCCGGATCATCCGAGCGCAGAGGAAGGCGCATCATCCCGAAACCGAGTTTGCTGCTGCTCATGTTCTCATCCCCTCAAAATATGAACTGCGCGGAAACGAAGGTGGACGTATCAAAATACATCTCTCCCGTTTTTGCGATATAGTCCCTGTGATACGGATGCCTCATGTACAGGTCAAAATCTTCTTTTGACGCAAAATCCACGGTCATGACGATCTGATCCTCCGGCCCGGCCCAGCCGGTGGAAAATCCGACCTCCTGCGCCGCAATGCCGGGAATCTTTTCTTTCATGGCCTTCATGTCCGCCAGTTCTTTTTCCCGGATCTCCGCAGGGATTCCTTCTTTAAATGTACCGATGAATATATGCCGTATCATGTCCGTCCTCCAGTCTGTCCTTTACTCCGCCAGCCACCGGGCCAGCTCACGGAGCTGCGCCATATAATCCGGACGGCTCCGTATCTCTCCCCGCCCCGGAATGTGATCGAAGATCAGCGTCCTCGTCTCTTCCGCGCCGATCTGGGAAAATCCGGAGACCGTCCAGTCGGCGTATTTTTTTACAATATCTTTCGGGCTTCCCCAGAAAGAGCAGACCAGCGCGGCCTTTTTGCCCTGCCGGGACGTATTGCTCCAGTTCTTCTTTTCCCTGTTGAAAAAAGGATACCACCGCTCGATGAAAAGTTTCGCCTGCGCTGTGATCTGCTGATTGTAAATGGGCGTTGCCATCACGATGGCGTCGCACTGATCAATCACCGGCAGCAGCGCCGTGATATCGTCCCGCTGCACGCACATCTGCGTCTCTTTTCCCTGACAGGCCGCGCAGGCCCGGCAAAACCGGCAGTCTTTCTCCCGCATTTTGAATACCGTCACTTCGCCCCCCGCCAGCGCTTCCGCCAGCGTATCCACGACGATCTCCGAATTGCCGCCCTGTCTTGGGCTCGCGTCCACCAATACTATCGTTTTCATGTCTCTGCCCTCCTTCTATTCCTCTCTTATTACAGCATGCTTTTCATCGACAGAGAATAACCGAAAATGATACGATGTTTTTACTTTAAGTAAATAGCAAGGAGGAAAATCCATGCTCAGTCAGCGGTTTCGCGTCTTTCTCACCGTGGCGGAATGCGGCAGCTTTTCCGGAGCCGCAAAAAAACTCCTCGTCACGCCCGCATCGGTCATGAAACACATGAATGCGCTGGAAGCACGGATCGGCGCGGCGCTCCTGATCCGTACCCACCGCGGCGTCGCGCTCACCGCGGCGGGCCGGTCGCTTTACGAAGACGGGCGCAAAATGGAAGCACTGGAAAAAGAAGCCGCCGCCCGCGCCAGAGCCGCTTCGTCCGACAGGCGGATCGTCATCCGCGTGGGTTCTTCTCTCCTGAATCCCAGCCGCGTCCTGACCGATCTTTGGCCGCCTTTCCGTCCCAAATACCCGATGTACCGATTCCGCATCATTCCCTACGAAGACACGAGAGAACATATTCTTTCTGTCATCGCCTCGCTGGGAACGAAGATCGACGTACTGGTTGGCTCTTTCAATTCCCGGACTATGCTGCAGCTGGCGAATTACCGTATCCTCGGCCGGTACCGTCTGTGCGTCGCGGTGCCCCGCGATCATCCCCTGGCGCGGAAAGAGCGCCTCGTCCCGGAAGACCTCCACGGCGGAATGCTGCGGCTGGTGAAAAGCGGCGATACGGATATTCTGGACAGGTTCCGCAGCGATATCCGCCGCGCCCATCCGCAGATCCGGCTGGAAGAGACGGGATATTTTTACGATATGGATACGTTCAACGCCTGCGAGCGGGACGGCGTTCCCCTGCTCGTCCTCGACGCCTGGTCAGGTATCCATCCCGCCCTTGTCACGCTCCCCGTCCGCTGGGATTACGCCGTGCCTTACGGCATCCTTTATTCCCGGACGCCTTCCGAAAAGATCGTCCGCTTTCTCGACATCCTGGAATCTTCGCCCGCTCCGTAAAAAATTTTCGCAGTCTTTTTGAAAACAAAAGATCCCCTTCGGCAGAACCGGAATGCCCGGTCTGCCGAAGGGGATCTTTTATTTCTTTTTTGTCACCGGCGCGAAAGCCACCATGATCTGGCGGAGCTGCCCGCCGGGGAAAGAAAGCTTCAGCATCATCTTTTTCCCTTCCCCGATCACTTCCGTCACCGTGCCCTCGCCCCAGAGCTTGTGCACGGCGATGTCGCCCACCTGCCAGTCGTACACGGCGGCGGGTCTCGGCTCGATACGCTTCGGCCGCGGCGCGTAAGAATTGGCCAGCGCCCATTTGCTCGCCTGCGAATCCACGCGGCGCCGGAAATCGCGCTGCTCTTCCATGCCGCTGTCCCGCTTCAGCTCGTCCATGAGGTCAGCGGGGATCTCCTTCAGGAAACGGCTCGGTGAATACGGTTTCAGCTGGCCGTACATGGTGCGCATGTCCGTATTCGTCACATAGAGCTTTTCCTTCGCCCGAGTGATGCCCACGTAGCAGAGGCGGCGCTCCTCTTCCAGCTTCGACTCGTCCATGAGCGACCGCACGCCGGGGAATATGCCTTCATCCATCCCTGCGAGAAAGACGATGGGAAATTCCAGTCCCTTCGCGCTGTGGATGGTCATGAGCGTCACCTTGCCGCCGTTCTCCTCATACGAATCCGTATCGCTCACGAGGGCCGTCTTTTCCAGAAAATCATCCAGCGTGCCCTCCGGATTCTCCTGCTGAAATTCTTTCGCCACATTGAAAAGCTCGCCGATATTGGCTTCCCTGTCGTTCTTCCGCTCTTCCGGCTCCTTCGCCTCCTGGATGTACCGGGAGTATTCCGTCTCCCTGACGATCTTTTCCAGAAGGGAAAAAATATCGTTCTCCGCCGCGGCATTGAGAAATCCGAAAATGAGAGCGTTGAATTTCTGCAGTTTCTGCTGCGCCGCCTTCGGCAGCCCCGACGATTCCGAAGCCATGATCGCCTCGAAGAGAGACATGCCGTTCTCTGCGGCAAATGCGGCCAGCTTCTCCACCGTCGTGTCTCCGATGCCCCGCTTCGGCACATTCAGAATGCGCCGGAGGCTCACATCGTCCCGGAAATTGGCGAGCAGCCGCAAATACGCCATGAGATCCTTGATCTCCGCGCGTTCATAGAACCGCACGCCGCCCACCATGGCATAGTCGATCCATTTATTTTTGACGGCGTCTTCAATGGCGCGGGACTGAGCGTTCATCCGGTAGAGCACGGCCATGTCGTCATAGGAGCGGCCGTTCTTTTCATGCTCTTCCTTCATCGTGCGGGCGATGAATTCCGCTTCCTCCCGTTCATCCGCCGCGTGGTAATGCTGGATGCGCGTCCCCGTCTCATTCTCCGTCCACAGCCGCTTCGACGGGCGGTCGATATTATTCTGGATGACCGCGTTCGCCGCGGTGAGGATCGTCTTGGTGGAGCGGTAATTCTGCTCCAGCTTGATCATCTTCGCCCGGGGATAGTCCTTCTGGAAATCAAGGATATTCCGGAGATCCGCGCCGCGCCAGGAATAGATGCTCTGGTCGGCGTCGCCTACGGCGCAGATATTCTCCCGCTTTCCCGCGATGTACTTCGCCATGAGGTACTGGGCGTGGTTCGTATCCTGATATTCGTCGATCAGAATGTAATGAAACCGCTTCTGCCACTTTTCCCGAATCTCTTCCCGCGAGAGCAGCTCCGTCGTGAGCAGCAGCAAGTCGTCGAAATCGAGGGCGTTATTCTGTTTCATCTTCTTATCGTAGAGCGCATAGATTTCCGCGATCTTTTCCGCGTGGAAATTGCCCGCCGCGGTCCGGGCGAAAGCCTCCGGCGAAAGCAGAGCGTTCTTCGCATTGGAAATGCGGCTCTGCACAGCCTGCGGCTGGTACTGCTTATCGTCCAGATTCAGTTCTTTCAGCAGATTCTTGATGACCGACCGGGAATCATCGGAATCATAGATGGTGAATTTCCCCGTGTACGGCGGCATCGCCTCGATCTCCTGCCGGAGAAAACGAGCGCCGAAGGAATGGAAGGTATACATCCAGATCTTCTCCGCGTCCGGCCCGACGAGCTGATGCACGCGGTCCCGCATTTCCTTCGCCGCTTTGTTGGTGAAGGTGATCGCCAGGATTTCCCACGGACGGATGCCCTGCTCCAGCATGTACGCAATGCGGCACGTGAGCGCTTTCGTCTTCCCGGAACCGGCGCCCGCCATGATGAGCACCGGCCCTTCGATCTGCATGACCGCTTCCCGCTGTTCTTTATTCAGGCTGTCTAAATAGCTCATTCTTTCCCCTTTCATAAAAAGAAACCCATATATGGCGCGCCATGTATGAGTTTCCTTCAGAGCGATCGGATTCGGATTATTTAGAAAGGACTTTGATCAGGAACGGCGTGACCTGCTTTTTGCGGGACATGACGCCGGGAAGGAATATCTTTCCGTTTTCCGCCTTTGTGCCGAAGGCTTCTTCCGCACACCCTTCATCGCCGTCGGTGTACCAGAGATCCGTATTTTCCGTCAGGATATTCGTCACCATCAGGAAAGAGCCCGCATAGCCCTTCGCCGCTTTATCCGCGTTCAGGACAGCCAGGATCTCCGCTTTTTTCGCTTCGATGGGCGCGGTGTCCATGACGGAGATCTGCCCGCACGTGAAGATCTTGTCTCCCGCTTCAAATTCTTTCGTATCGTTATGAGCGAGCTGTTCCGCGGTGTAGTCAGAAATATCGGCGCCCGCTTTCAGCATGTCCATGCCGTATGCTTCATAATCCACACCGGCGATCTCCGCCAGTTCCTTCACCGCCGCCTTGTCTTCTTCCGTCGTCGTAGGGGAGCGGAAGAGCACCGTATCGGAAATGATGGCGGAGAGCATCATGCCCGCCACTTCCTTCGACGGCTGGATGCCGTACTGCTTGTACAGGCTGTAGATCACCGTATTCACACAGCCCACCGGGCGGAAGAGCATGAAGATCGGGCCGGGCGTTTCCAGATCGCCCAGGCGGTGATGATCGATGACTTCGATGATATTGTCTCCTTCGATGCCGTCGGCGCGCTGTTTGGACTCATTGTGATCCACCAGGATCACCGGCTGCCCTTTTTCCACGTGCTCTACATACTCCGGCGCTTCCACGCCGAAATAATTCAGCGCGTAGCGTGTCTCTTTATTGATCTCTCCGGCGCGCTTCGCCGCGGCGTCCGTGCCGAGGGCTTTTTTCAAAAACGCGTAGCTGATGGCGGCGGCGATGCTGTCCGTATCCGGGGATTTATGTCCGATGACAAAAACCTGACTCATTGTGATCTCTCCTTTTCTGACGGCCGCGCAGGAGCGGCTCTGTAAAAATTTCCTGTTTATTATAGCATATTTCCCCGCAGGAATCGAAGGCGCATTGACGGGCACGGACCGGCGCTCGCCAATGCCCGGCTCAAAACTCTCCACGCAAAAAGCCCTGCCCGAAAGCAGAGCTTTTCTGTAAAGATCAGTCTTCATCCTTATGCGGTTTCAGCGCTTTCAGAGAAGAGAATCCATGGAGCTTCTCGATGACGATGAAGAGCATCGGCGTAAGGAATACGCTGAATACGGTCGCCGAGAGCGTGCCGAATACGACGGTGATGCCCATTTCCGAACGGGATACCGAGCCCGCGCCCGTGGAGAGCGCCAGCGGGATACATCCAAGGATGAAGGCAAGGGACGTCATGAGGATCGGGCGGAGACGGATCTGCGCCGCCTCGACAGCCGCCTTGTGAATCTCCATGCCCGCGTCGGCACGGACTTTCGCGTATTCCACGATCAGGATGGCGTTCTTCGCCGCCAGCCCGATGATCGTCAGCAGGCCGATCTGGAAATAGATGTCATTGTATACATTGAGGAGCGTCGCCGCGAGCACCGCGCCGAAGAAGCCCGTCGGAATGCCGAAGAGCACCGTGAAAGGCACCTTCCAGCTTTCATAGAGAGCGGCCAGCGCGAGGAAGACGAAGAGCATGCCCAGGCCGAGCGCGTAGATCGTCTTGTCGCCGGATTCCCGTTCCTGCTGGGACGTTTCGGCGAAGACGTAAGCGTAACCCGTGGGGAGCGTTTCCTGCGCCACTTCTTCCAGCGCGTCCAGCGCCTGCCCGGAGGAATAGCCCGTTGCCTGGCTGCCGCCGATCTTGATGGCGGGGAAGTTGTTGAAACGCGTCAGGACCGCGGCGGAGCTGGTCTGCTTCGGAGTGATGAAGTTGCTGATTGGCACCATATTGCCGCTGCTGTCGCGGACATTGAGGAATTTGTTGTCAGACGGATCCATGCGGTAATCGCTTTCCGCCTGAGCGACGACTTTGAAGTTTCTGCCGTAAATGGTGAAGTCGTTGATCTGAACGCCGCCGTAATACGTCTGAAGGGTGGTGAAGATATCGCCCAAATCGACGCCGTTCTTCATGGCTTTTTCACGGTCGATATCAAAATTGTACGACGGTGTGTCCATGCGGAACATGGTATAGGCATTGGCGATTTCCGGACGCTGGTTCGCCTTCGCCAGGAACTGCTGCACCACATTGTAGAGTTCTTCCGTGCTGCCGCCGGCCTTGCTCTGGATGTAGACCGTGAAGCCGCCGGACGCGCCCAGCCCCGGGATCGGCGGCGGGTTCATGCCGATGATATTGACCGTCGGATGAAGAGCGCTGTAGGCGAAGCTCTTGCCGATGTACGTATCGACCTGCGTTTCTTCCGTGGTGCGCTGATCCCAGTTAGCCAGGCGGAAGAACGCCGTGCCGGCGCTCGGCTTGTGACCGCTGGACAGGATATCCATGCCTGTCAGGCCCATGTAGTGATCCACGCCCGGCTGGGAAGCGATGTAATTGGTAAATTCGCTGACCGCCTGATCCGTACGGGACGCGACAGCGCCTTCAGGCAGGGAAATCGACGCGAGGAAGTATCCGTTGTCTTCCTGCGGGATGAATGCCGTCGGCAGCCGCATGAAGAGGAGCCCCGCGCATCCCGCGATGCCAACGAGAATTGCCATGGGGACGATCAGTTTCTGTCCGAGCCGCTGAAGGATGGCACCGTATTTTTCCACCATCTTGTCGAAGGTGTCATTGAACCAGTCGAAGAAGCGGTCCAGCTTGTTCTTGTCCGCTTCTTTCTTCCCTTCTTTCAGAAGCATCGCGCAGAGCGTCGGCGTGAGCGACAGCGCGACGAAAGCGGAAATGAGGACGGAAACGGCGATGGTCAGAGCGAACTGTTTGTACAGGATGCCCATGACGCCGCCCAGGAAAGCGACCGGCACGAATACCGCCGCCAGTACGGCAGCGACGCCGATGACCGGGCTCTGCACTTTCTCCATGGCGATGACCGTCGCTTCTTTCGGCTCTTTGCCGTTATAGCGCATCTCGTATTCCACGGCTTCGATGACGACGATCGCGTCGTCGACGACCAGCCCGATTGCCAGGACCATGGCGAAGAGGGTCAGCGTATTGATAGTGAAATCAAGGATGGCAAAGGAAGCGAATGTGCCCAGCAGGGATACCGGGACGGCGATCATCGGGATGAAGGTGGACCGCACATTCTGCAGGAAGAGGTAAACGATGATGGCCACCAGGATCAGCGCTTCCACAAAGGTATGGAGCACTTCATTGATGGACGCATTGATGAAGTCCGTATTATCGATGATGATCTGCGCATCCATGTCCGCGGGGAAAGATTTCTTATCTTCCTCCAGCTTGGCCTTGATGGCGTTGATCGTCTCGATGGCGTTGGCGTCCGTCGTCAGAGAGATGCCGATACCGGAGCCTTCTTTGCCGTCAGAGTGGGAAACGAAATTGTAGTTTTTCGCATCCAGCTCAATGCGGGCCACGTCGGACAGATGGAGCACGGAGCCGTCGGCATTCGTACGGAGCGCGATGTTGCCGAATTCTTCCGGCGTGACGAGACGTCCGCGGACGATGATGGAATACTGGAAAGCCTGTCCGCCCGCTTCAGGACGGCTGCCGAGCTGCCCTGCGGCGACCTGCTGGTTCTGCGACTGCACGGCGGAAATGACTTCCGCCGCGGTGACGCCGTTCTGCGCCATTTTCGTCGGGTCGAGCCAGATGCGCATACCGTATTCCGCGCCGAATTCCTGCACGTCGCCGACGCCCTTGATGTTCTTCAGCTCATCAAGGTAGTTCATGCTGAAGTAGTTCTTCAGGAAGACGTCGTCGTAAGTGCCGTTCGGCGAGGTAAGGCCGATGACGAGAGCCATATCCGAAGAGGACTTCTTTGTAGTGACGCCCAGCTGGCGCACCGTATCCGGAAGAGACGCGTCGGCCTGCTGCACGGCGTTCTGCACGCGGACATTGGCCATATCCTCATCCGTGCCGGAGAGGAACTGCACCGTCAGCGAATACGAACCGTCGGCATTGCTCGTCGAAGACATGTTATCAAAGCCCTCGACACCGGTGACCTGCTTTTCGATAACTTCTGCCACCGTCTGCTCCACGACGTCGGAGTCAGCGCCCGGATAGTTCGCACGGACGGAGATCTGCGGCGGCGTGATGGTCGGATACCGGTCGACCGGCAGGGTGAACATGCACAGGAAGCCTGCGATGGTGATGAAAAGCGCGATAACGATGGCGAATACAGGACGGTTGATAAAGAATTTTGCCATAGTCCCTCCTTATTCCGCGCCGGTATTTCTTTCAGATACCTGTTTGTCCAGCTGCTCCCGGGTCATTTCTTCCCCTTCCACAGCCTGGCCGACGGTGACTTTGCCCTGGCCTTCGACGATGACCACGTCGTCCATGGAGAGCCCGCCGGTGACGACGGTGTAATTGCCGTAAGTGCCGCCGATCTGAATGGCTTTCTGCGTAACTTTATTGTCCACGACGACATCTACCATGTTCTTGTCGAGGAGCGGGATGAGCGCCTGCGTCGGGATCAGGAGGCTGTCCTTCGCGATCTCCGCGTCGGAGACGATGGTGCCGTACATCCCCGGCACAAGAAGGCCGTCAGGATTGGCAAATTCCGCCTTCATGGTGAGCTGACCGCTGGTGAGGCCGGGGTTCACCTGGACGATGCGTCCGGTCTCGCCGTACAGGGAGCCGTCGGAAAGGCGGAGCTTCAGATTATTGCCCCACTTGTCCACGCCGTTTCCTTTCCTCGCCATTTCCAAGTATTCCGTTTCGGACATATCAAACTGCACGTATACCGGATCGGTGGAGGAAATGGTCACGAGAGGCGTGTTCCCCGCGGTGGAATAGGTGCCGATATTGACGTCGTCCAGGGAGAGCTTTCCATTAAAAGGCGCACGGACGATGGTGTCGTCCAGATCGTTCTGGGCGATCTCCACCTGCGCCCCCGCCGCGTCGTAAGCCGCGCGGTACTGCTCGACCAGCGCCTGCTGCGATTCATAGGTCTGGCGGGAAATGCCGTCCACGGCGATGAGCTGCTCATACCGGGCCAGATCGCTCACGGCATTCTGCCAGGTCGCGCCGCACTGGGCCTGATTGGCTTTTGCCGACGCGAGATTCGACGCGTACTGTCTCGTATCGATGCGGTACAGCGGCTGTCCTTCCGTGACAGTCTCGCCGCCGTCAATGTATTTTTCCATGACCGTGCCGGATACGCGGGAACGCACGGGCACTTCCTGAAGGGCCGCCACCGTGCCGGTGTATTCGTAGACGATAGGCGTATCAGAAGTGAACGGCCGGAAGGTCGACACTTTCACTGCCTGCGCCGTCTGCGCGGCCTGCTGCTTCCCGCAGCCTCCTGCCAATACGCCCGTCGCCGCCACGGCGCACATGACAGACACGGCAAGCCACTTTTTATAATTCATTCTACCCCTCCAAACGCGCATACTGCGCCTTTATTATCATGAATCCAATTAATTATAACTGTACATACTATATCAAAGCCGCCCCGATAAATCAAATAATTTATCAGCTAACTTTCCCATTCATTCTTCCGCGGGAACTTTGACGACAGCTTTGCGGATCTTTCTTACGCCCTGCGAGCCCGCGCAGAGAGGACGGTGCAGGTCGGACGGATAAAAAACAGCGAAACGCCCCGGAAGCATGAAAACTTTCGTCTCATCTTCCGCCCCCTCAAAGAAGTACAAATCCCTTTCCGGATAGGCTTCTTTTTCGCCTTTGGCATCCCATTTCGGCAGGAATCCGATCCATTCCTCTCCTTCGATCAGAAAGACCACGTCAATGTACTTTTTGTGGCCTTCCACGCGCCGCATCACGGCAGGCTCCGTCTCGGGCGATTCGACGGACATCATCCCGCATCCTTCGATCTCATACCTGCCGTCTTCCGCATGAGCAAAGTCAAATGCCCTGACTTTTTCCAGGCACGTATAGATCCTCTCCGGCAGCTGATCCCTGTATTCTTCGAGCCTTTTCGTATCTCCTGTGATCATGAGATCTCCTCCCTTTTGATTGATAGTATACTATATATTTTAGCCAAAGCTTTTCATTTGGTCAAGACAGGGATTTTCACCGCCCGGATTTTACGGGCTGCCATTTTTCCGCTTTTCATTGTCTTCCGCTTTCCGCCGCACCGCTTTTCATTGTCCTCCGCTTTCCGCCGCGCCGCTTTTCAATGAGGAGCCGCCGGAGAAAATACGCTTCTCATTTCCCGCCGATCCTTCCGGAGGCGCTTCCCGCCGCGCCGCGGTTTGACACACCCTCGGCGGGAATGATATAGTAAGTGCATTCATCAATATCGGCAAGGAAGAGAAGAGTACGCTCCGGCGGCGGCACAGAGAGCTTCGGCAGGGTGAGAGCGAAGCGCGGATAAAGGAGCGGAAAATGGCCTCGGAGCCGGCGCGCTGAATCATGAAGCGACCCGGGCGTTCCCGTTACAGGACGACGGTGGCAGGCGGTGCCTGCTTACCTGATGAGGCTTCCGCGGCGACGCGGCGGCGAAACTGGGTGGTCACACGAATCTTCGTCCCAATGGGGCGGAGATTTTTTTATAGCCGGATGTCCGGCGGAGGCAGCTATGCCCGTATTTCACGGAACCTTATTTCAGATCAGCGAAGCGGAAATGATCCGCTACGCCGGCCTCCCCCGCGGGGCCGGGGATTTCCCGAAAGACGAGATCCGCGGCGCCCTCAGGGAGGCGGCGGCCCTCGCGGAGCCGCGCGGCCTGTGGGAGCTCTTTCCTTATGACGCCGAGCGGGCCGTCATCCTCGGCAACCCGCCGCTCGCGCTGGGAGGGAGCGCCATCAGGCGGCATCTTGCCCGCTCCTCCGCCGCGGCCGTCATCGCCGTCACCGCGGGCCCGGCCATTGAAGAAACGGCGGCGGACGCTTTTAAGGAAGGCCGCTATGTGCAGGGCCTCCTGCTGGACGCCGCCGCCACGGCCATCGCCGAGCACCTGGCGGATCAGCTCGACCATTTCATTCAGGAGGAAGCCCGGCGGTCCGGGCGGAAAACGACATGGCGCTTCAGCCCGGGCTACGGAGACTGGCCCGTGGAGCAGCAGAAAGCATTGTGCGCCCTCATCGGCACGGAGACGATCGGTCTTTCTGTCACCGATCACGCCATGCTGCTTCCCCGCAAATCCGTCACCGCCGTGATCGGCCTCTCTTCGTGCGCGGAATCGCCGAAACCCGGACAGTGCGCCCGCTGCCCCATGCGGGACTGCCCTTTCCGCGTCCGCTGACCCCGGACCTTTTTCATCAAGGAGGAATATCATGCATCTTTTTGACGGCGCCATGGGCACCATGCTCCAGCGTTACGGCCTTTCCGGCGGCGAATGCCCAGACTATTACAATATTTCCCATCCCGATATCGTGCGGCGCATCCATCGGGAATACGCCGAAGCGGGGAGCGAATTCATCACGACGAACACCTTCGGCGCGTCTCCTCTGAAACTCGCCGACTACGGCCTGGAAGATAAAGTGGAAGCCATCGCGGAAGCGGCGGTCGCCAATGCCCGCGACGCTTCCCCCCGCGTCAAGGTCGCCGGGGACATCGGCCCCACGGGCCAGTTCATCCGCCCCCTCGGCGGTCTTTCCTTCGACGAAGCGGCCAGCAGCTTTTACCGCCTCGCCAAAGCCCTCGCCGACGCCGGCGCGGACTGCATCATCATCGAGACGATCATCGACATTCAGGAAATGCGGGCCGCCCTCACCGCGGCGAAAGCGGCATGCGCCCTTCCCGTCATCTGTCAGATGTCCTACGCCGAAGACGGCCGCACCATCACGGGGACCGATCCGGCCGCCGCGGCGATCCTGCTGGACGCCATGGGCGCCGATGTGATCGGCGCCAACTGCTCCGTCGGGCCGGACAAGCTGCTGGAGGCGGCAAAACAGATGGCCGCCGTCACGAACAAGCCCCTCATCATCCAGCCGAACGCGGGCATGCCCGTGCTGGAAGGCGGCGTGACCCGCTTTCCCCTGTCCCCCGCCGATATGGCCGGATACATCGAAGCCTTTGCCGAAGCGGGCGTTTCCTACACCGGCGGCTGCTGCGGCACCACGCCGGAGCACATCCGGGCCATCCGGGAAGCGGCGGACAGACTGCCGGAACTTTCCCCGCGGCAGGCGGTCCGTCCCTTCACCGCCTTCACCTCCCGCACGCGCACCGTCTTCGCCGGGCCGGGATTCGCCCCCGTCATGATCGGCGAACGCATCAATCCCACGGGCCGGAAGAAAATGCGCGAAGAGATCCAGGCCGGCAGTTTCGTCTCCGTCAAAAAGGAAGCTCTCGCCCAGGCGGAAGCCGGCGCGGACATGCTGGATGTCAATATGGGCGTGCCCGGCATCGACCAGCGGGCCGCCATGGAACGGGCCGTAACGGAGCTCTCCATGCTCTGCCCGACGCCGCTCTCCATCGACAGCACCGATCCAGAAGTCCTCGAAAAAGCGGTCGAAGTCTATCCGGGCCGTCCCCTCATCAATTCGGTGAGCGCCGATCCCCGCCTCATGGAACGGGTCTTTCCTCTCGCGAAGAAATACGGCGCTGCCGTGCTCTGCCTGCCCCTCGCGAAGGGCGGCCTGCCGAAGACGGCGGAAGAGCGGCTCGCCATCATCGGAGAAATCTACAGGACGGCCCTTTCTTACGGACTCAGAAAAGAAGATCTCCTCTTCGATCCCCTCGTCCTTACGGCGGCGTCCGACGGCAGAGCGCCTTCAGAAACGCTCCGCACGCTCCGCCTCTACCGGGAACGCTTCGGCTGCCCCACGGTCATGGGCACGAGCAATGTCTCCTTCGGCCTGCCCGGCCGTCCCCGCCTGAACGCGGCGTTTCTCGCCATGGCCTTCGCCTGCGGCATGGACGCGCCCATCGTCAATCCCTTGGACAGCGAAATGCAGCGGGCCTTCGCGGAAGCCCGCCTCCTTCTCGGTTATGACGAAGGAGCGCGGAAATATATTTCTCTCGCCGCCGGCGCGGAAAGCAGCACTGCGGAGAGCCGCCCGGCAGAGGGAAGACCTCTCATGGAACAGATCCGGAGCGCCGTCTGCCACGGAGAGAAAGAAGAAGCGGCGCAGCTCATGAAAGAAGCGGTGAATACGGCGCTTCCTCCGGAAACGGTCATCAAAGAAGGCCTCACCGCCGCTATGAACGAAGTGGGCGACGGCTACGGCGCCGGGAAAGTCTACCTGCCGCAGGTCATGATGGCGGCAGAAGCCATGCAGGCCGCCTTCGCCGCGCTGAAAGAGCTGCTCCCCTCCATGAACGCCCAAAGCAAAGGCACGGCTGTCCTCTGCACCGTGCAGGGTGATATCCACGACCTGGGCAAAAACATCGTCGCCGCGCTGCTGGAAAACAGCGGCTGGCGCGTCGTCGATCTCGGCAAGGATGTCAGCCAGGAAGAGATCCTCGCCGCCGTCGAAAAAGAACAGCCCGTATTTGTCGGTCTCTGCTCACTCATGACGACGACGCTCCCTGAGCTCCGCGCTTCCGTGGAACAGCTCCGGGAGACCTTCCCCCGCGTCCCCGTCATGGTCGGCGGCGCTGTCGTCACACCGGAATACGCCGGAGAGATCGGCGCCGCCGCCTACGCGAAAGACGGCGTGGAAGCCGTCCGCCAGGCAGACCGGCTCATACAGGAATATCCGCAGGAATAAAGGAGGCCCCATGCATACATTACGAGAAAAACACCTGAACCGTGAATTCACCCTCACCGTCGAGCTGGATCCGCCGAAAAGCGCTTCCCCTGACAAAACGATCCGTGAAGCCCTCAGCCTCACCGGATGGGCAGACGCAGTCAATATCGCCGACTGTCCCATGGCAAAGCTCCGCATGAGCCCCATCGCGCTCTCCCACATCATCCAGACCGACGGACATCTGGAGACCATTTTCCACCTCACCTGCCGGGACAGAAATCTCATCGGCCTTCAGGCCGAGCTCCTCGGCGCGGCGGCACTGGGTGTGAACAATATCCTCACTCTCACCGGCGACCCGCCGTCCGCGGGCGACCATCCCGACGCGCGGCCCGTCTTCGAGACCGATTCCACCGGGCTCATCCGCATCGCCGCCACGCTGAACAGCGGCTTTGACATGACCGGCCACCCGCTGGACTGCCCCACCCGATTCTATATCGGCACCACGGGGAATCCCGGCGCAGATGACCTCGACGCGGAACTCCGCCGTCTGGAAGGGAAAAAAGACGCCGGCGCTCAATTCGTCCAGACCCAGCCCGTCTACGACCTGGCGCGGGCGGAAGAATACCTCCGCGGCGCGCAGAGCATCGGCCTCCCCATCCTCTTCGGCGTGCTCCCCCTCAAGAGTTATAAAATGGCGCTCTATCTCCATGAAAAGGTGCCGGGCATTTCCATCCCGAAACATCTCCAGGCTCTCATGGAAAAAGGCGGCCGCGAGACAGGGCTCCGCATTGCCGCGGAGATCACCGCCGGGCTCCGTGACATGGGCGCGGCCGGCGCGCATCTCATGCCCATCAACGACGTCCCCGCCGTCGCCGAGATCGCGTCGCTCGCCGGATTCGGAAAAAGATAAGCGCAATAAAAAAATCCCCCGTTCTTTCTCTCAAGAACGGGGGATTTTTAATTTCTTATTCTTTTATCCGGTAAATGTCCAGGGCGTTTTTCCGCGTCGCTTCGATCACCGTTTCCACAGGCAGCTCTTTCAGCCGCGCGATCTCTTCCGCCACATATTGGACTTTGGAAGGATCGTTCCGTCTGCCCCGGAAAGGCGGGGGCGTGAGATAAGGGCTGTCCGTCTCCACGAGGATGCGGTCCAGCGGCAGCGCCCGGGCCACCTCTTTCAGCTTCGTGCTCTTCGGGAAGACCACCGGCCCGGCGAAAGAAATATAGAAGCCCATTTTGATGAGCTCTTCCGCCATTTCCAGGCTGCCGCTGTAGCAGTGCAGGATGCCGCGGAGCTTCTCCGTGCGGTGCTCTTTCAGGATGGCCAGCGTATCGCCGTGCGCGTCCCGGTCATGGATGAGGATCGGCAGATCCAGCTCCGCCGCCAGATCGATCTGCCTGCCGAACCATTCCTTCTGCGTCTCGATCTCGCTGTACAGGTAATAGTAGTCCAGTCCGATCTCGCCGATGGCGACGATCTTGTCATTCTCCTCCGCGAGCTTTCGGATCGCCGCGAGCTCTTCCTCCGTCGCCTGTCCCGTCAGCTGCGGATGGATGCCCGCCGCCGCGTACATGCGGGGATATTTCTCCGCGAGAGCCAGCGCCTTTTCCGACGATGCCAGATCTTCCGCGGGGCACACCACATAATCGCAGACCTGCCAGACCTGCTCCATCATGGCGTCCCGGTCATTATCGAACGCCTTGTCATAGACATGGGCGTGCGTATCAAAAAGTTTCATTTATTTGACCCTGCTTCCCGCGGGCATATCCACGAAAGGAACGACGAGCTCCCCGTCTTTCGACGCGGCGAGGACCATGCCCTGCGATTCGATGCCCATGAGCTTCGCCGGTTTCAGATTGGCCACGAAGATCACGTGCTTCCCTACGAGATCCTCCGGCTTGTAGTACTGCGCGATGCCGCTCACCACGGTGCGCTCCTCGCTGCCCAGGGAAACGGTCATCTTGATGAGTTTTTTCGATTTCTTCACGTTCTCCGCCGTGAGGATTTCCGCCACGCGAAGATCGGTCTTGAAGAAATCGTCGATGGAGATCTGCGGCAGCGCCTCTTCCGGAGCCGCTTCTTTTTTCTCTTCCTTCTTCTCCTCCTTTACAGCGGGAGCCGCCTTTTCTTCCTTTGCCTCTTCGACTTCAATGCGCGGGAAGATCGGATCGCCCTTCTTCGTCTGGATGCCGTCGGGCAGACCACCCCACACCGCGTCGGCAAGAAGAGCGGACTTGAAATCGGACAGGCCCAGCTGATTCCAGATCTTTTCCGCGGCGATCGGAATGACCGGTTCCGCCATGAGCGCGGTGATGCGCAGGCCTTCGCAGAGGTGGTACAGCACCGCGTCCAGCACCGGCGCTTTCGCTTCGTCTTTCGCGAGCAGCCACGGCGCCGTCACGTCGATATATTTATTGAGGGAACGGACGAAAGTCCACACCGCCTTGAGCGCGTCGTTGATCTTCCAGCCGTTCATGCCGTCCCGGAAAGCAGCCAGCGTTTCCGCGGCATTCGCCTCCACCTGCGCCGTCGCGGCGGCTGCCGTCTCATCTCCCGACGCGTCTCCCTTGGAAACGATGCCTTTTCTGTACTTTTCCGCCATGGAGAGCGTGCGGTACAGCAGATTGCCCAGGTCGTTGGACAGGTCGGAATTGATGCGGCTGATCAGGCGGTCACGGCTGAAATTGCCGTCCTGCCCCAGCTGGATATCATTCAGCAGGTAATAGCGGATCGCGTCGGAGCCGAATTCCCGGAGCAGCGGGATCGGGTCGATCACATTGCCCTTGGACTTGGACATCTTTTCCCCGTCCACGATGAGCCAGCCGTGACCGTACACTTTCTTCGGCAGCTCGATGCCGAGGCTCATCAGCATAATCGGCCAGATGATGGTGTGGAAGCGGACGATCTCCTTGCCCACAAGATGCACGTCGGCAGGCCAGAATTTTCTGAATTTTTCCGGGTCGTCCACAATGCCCGCAGCCGTCAGGTAATTGACGAGCGCGTCGAACCACACATAGACGACGTGCTTCGGGTCGAAAGGCACCTGGATGCCCCAGGAGAAGCTCGTCCGGGATACGCACAGATCTTCCAGTCCGCTCTTGACGAACTGGATCATTTCATTTCTTCTCGAAGCAGGCTGAATGAAATCGGGATGTTCCTCCACATATTTCATCCACCGGTCGGCGTACTTCGACATTTTGAAGAAATACGCTTCCTCGCTGACGCGCTGCAGAGGCCGCCCGCAGTCCGGGCAGACGTGATTCTCGTCCAGTTTGTTCTCCGGCCAGAATGATTCACAGGGCACGCAGTACCAGCCTTCATATTTCCCTTTATAAATATCGCCGTTGTCATAGGCGCGCCGGAAGAGCATCTGCACCACCTTTTCATGACGCTTCTCCGTGGTGCGGATAAAATCATCATTGGAAATGTTCAGCTCTTTCCACAGCTCCTGAAACATGGCGACGATCTTATTCGTATATTCGATCGGCGTCACGCCCATTTCTTCCGCCTTCTGCTCGATCTTCTGACCGTGCTCGTCGGAGCCGGTCAGGAAGAATACGTCGCATCCGTCGAGACGTTTGAAACGGGCCATGCAGTCCGCGATGGTCGTGCAGTAGGTATGGCCGATGTGGAGCTTCGCGCTCGGATAATAGATCGGCGTGGTAATATAATATTTCGGTTTATCGCACATAAAAATCCTCCCTGTAAGAATGGCACTGATATTTAAATATTATACCGCATCTGGCGGAAGAAATGGAAATCTCTCCCGCAGGCGCGCAAAAAAATACATCTCAGAGATTTCCCTGAGATGTATTTCGCAGATTCTTATTCTTCGGTCTTGGCCGCTACGACGGACTTGCCTTTGTAGAAACCGCATACGGGGCAGACGCGGTGAGGCATCTTCAGTGCATGGCACTGCGGGCACTCAACGAGACCCGGTACCGTCAATTTCCAATTTGCACGTCTTTTATCGCGACGGGATTTAGAATGTTTTCTCTTTGGGGCTGGCATTTTCGCACCTCCTTACCGATCATCGGAATGATCCGACCCTTTTTGCGGCTCTGCCGCCTCTTTCGGAATGTTCCGAACAGAATTTATCAACTTCACCATTATAATTGGCGCTCTGTCTTTTGTCAAGGCGCGCCGCTGTTTCCGAGCCGCCGGGACGGGGAAATTTTCCGCGCCGTCCTTATTTCTTTTCCGCCGCCAGCTTCACGATCTCCACGGCCTGTTCCGCGCATTTCATCAGGTCGGCGATGACCTGGTATTCACCGCTGGTGTGGCACTTGAAATTGCCCGTACCGATGCCCACCGCCTCGATGCCGTGTTCATTGAAATGATTGGCGTCCATGCCGCCGCCGCCTTCCTTGAAGAAAGGCTCGATGCCGACTCTCCGGCAGGCTTCCTCAGCCAGCGCGCAGGGGCGGGCGTCCTTTTCAAGATGGAACGCATGATAGAGAGTGGCGATGTCCACTTCAATGGGGGTGTCGTATTTTTTGGAGATCTCTTCCGCCGCCCCATGGATCTTGTCGGAAATGGCCTGATACTCGTCGGCCTTGCGGCTGCGCTGCTCGCCGGTGATCGTCACAAGATCGCACACCACATTCGTGGCGCTGCCCGCCTGAAGCATGGAGAAATTCGCCGTCGACGCCGGAGAAAGGCGGCTGTCCGGCAGGTGCATGATAAGATCCGCCGCCACTTTTACGGCATTCAGGCCTTTTTCCGGTTCATTGCCGGCATGCGCCGTGCGGCCGTGCACTTTGATCGTCACTTTCCCCTTGCTGGGAGCCGCCGTCACAATAGTGCCCGCCTTCCCGGACGCATCGTACACGAAGCACGACTTCGAGAGAAACCGGCTGAAATCATACTGCCGGGAACCTTCCACACCGCTCTCTTCGCAGACAGAGAACGCCACTTCGATCGGGCCATGGGGAAGCTTCTCTTCCTGCACGGTGCGGAGCATGGCGAGAATGGCGCACACGCCGCCGATGTCGTCGCCCGCGAGGATCGTCTTGCCGTCGGAGTAAATGATTCCTTCTTCTTCATTGATGACCGGACAGATATGCCCGTTGTTGGCCACGCGGTCCATATGGGCGGAGAACATGACCGGCTCCGCGTCGGTATTGCCCGGCAGGAGGGCATAGAGATTGCCCGTGTCGCCGCCGAGTATCTCTCCCGCGCCGTCTTCCGTGACAGTCAGGCCGAGATCGGTCAGTTTCTTCTTCAATACATCCGCAATGGCTCTTTCTCTGCGGGAATAGACCTCGATAGAAACGAGTTCCTTAAATTCGTCGATGATGCGCTGCTGATTCATACATCCTCCTGTATATCAATTCCTAATGATATTGAGCACTGATTTCATCCTATCATACTCCCCGCCGAAATGGCAACGGAACGGCTCAGAGGGAAAAGCGCTCCTCATGGAAACGGCCTTCCGGCACGCCGAGCGCCTTCATCACCCCATGGACCGACGCGCGGAGAGGGCCCGGTCCGCAGTACCAAAAAGACGCCTCGTCCGGAGAAATGCCGCTCCGCTCCAGCGCTTTCCGGAGAATGGATTCCGAGAAATGACCGTGCGCGCAGCCCGCCGCCTTTTCCCGGGACAGGACCGGCACGATCGTGAGACCGGCCATTTCTTTTTCCATCCGCTCCCATTCGTCCCAGTCAATGAGCTCGCTCCGCTCCCGGACGCACCACAGAAGGAGGACGCGCCGCGGGCTGCCTCTGTGATAAAGGCTCCTCACTATGCTCATCATGGGGGTGATCCCCACGCCTCCCGCGATAAGGACGAGCGGCGTCTCCGGATACAAAGCGGGGCAGAACCGCCCGTACGGACCATCGGCCTTCACCAGGCTTCCCGGCCGGATATCCCCAACCTTCTCCGACCAGTCGCCCAGCGCCTTGATCGTGAATGCCAGCGGTTCATCCGGCGCGGACGAGGCCGTAATGGCATGATATTCGCCGGGCACGGCGGGATCTTCCGCTTTGATATACGCGAACTGCCCTGCCAGACGAGGCATGACACGGCTCGTCTCGGGAGCAAGGATGACCGTCGTCATCGTACTGTTGTCCCGGATGACGTCCCTCACTCTGTACAGGTACGGTTTCCGCAGGAACACATGCCACAGGAAGCATCCAAGCGATACGGCGGCGCACAGAAAGATGAGCGCCGCGAAAAGAGGCGCGTCCCAGAAGAATTTCAGCCGTGCCTCCGCGTGGAATGGCAGAAGCGCCACGGCAGCCGCTGTCAGATCGTGGAGGACAAGCTGCGTATTGTACCGGGTCAGCTTCCAGGCGTACAATTTCTTCCGCAGCTTCGCCGCGGCGCGCGACCTGTCCGTAATGAGATCGGACAGGAAGTACAGCGCCAGCGCAATGAGCACGATGAAGAGCACGAGCGACACTTCGCCGTAGCGGAAGCGGGGCGTGAACCAGCCCCGGTGCATGAAAAAGGCATGCGCGATGGAAATGACCACCGCTATCAGCGCCGCCGCGCCGTGGAAGCGGAGAAGCTTATCCTGCCCGAAAGCGCGCTCCACCGCCGGTATCCGCGCCGTCAAGATGAGCTGCGCGCAGAGCATCCAATACGCCCAGATCCCCAGGATCATCCCCGTCTGCTTCGCGCCGGAGAGCGCCTGCGCCGCGGGGCACAGGAAAAACGCCGCCGTCATCACCGCGGGCACCGCGAAATAAAAAATCCGCCACATCATTTTCATGCTGACCACCTTTTGCCGTCTGAAAGATTTTTTTCTATTATAAATCTCTTTCCGCCGATTGACAGAAGATCCGCGCAAAAAAATCGGATGAAAAATTTCCGGCATTTTCTCAAAACAGGCACGAAAAAAGCATGCGCTCATCACGCATGCTTTTCTTTTCATTTTTCCGCGGCCGCCGCTTTTTCCATGGCGGTCTTTGCCGCGGCGACGGTCTTCTCTATATCCCCGTCGCTGTGCGCCCAGGACATGAAGATCGTCTCGAAAGGAGACGGCGCCAGATAAATGCCCTGTTCCAGCATGGAGCGGAACCACGCGCGGAAGGCCGCCGCATCCGCCGCGCAGGCATCCCGATAATTTCTGACAGGCTTCTCACTGAAGAAGAGGCCGAACATGGAGCCCGCCTGATGGAGCTGGACGGGAACGCCCGCCCGATTCGCCGCCTCTTTCCAGCCGGCGAGGAGCGCTTCCACCTTCGCCGCGATCTTCGCGTCAAAATCAGGGATGCGCATCATTTCCCGGAGCGTGGCGAGGCCTGCCGTGACGGCGAGCGGATTGCCGGAGAGCGTGCCCGCCTGATAGACGGAGCCGTCCGGCGCGATGCAGTTCATGATCTCCCGCCGTCCGCCGTACGCCGCCGCGGGCAGCCCGCCGCCGATGATCTTGCCGAGGCAGGTCATGTCCGGACGAATGCCGTACTTCGCCTGCGCGCCGTGGAAATCCGCGCGGAATCCGCACATGACTTCATCAAAGATCAGAACCGTCCCGTGCTTTTCCGTTTCTTCACGAAGCGCGGGCAGGAAGCCTTCCTCAGGGAGGATCATGCCCATGTTTCCGGCGACCGGCTCCACGATGACCGCCGCGATCTCGTCGCCCGCGCGGTCCATCATTGCTCTGAACGCTTCGATATCATTATACGGCACGACGAGCGTATCCTGTGCCGTTCCTTTCGTCACGCCGGCGCTGTCGGGCTTCCCGAACGTAGACGCGCCGGAGCCGGCCTTCACGAGCAGGCTGTCGCCGTGGCCGTGATAGCAGCCTTCAAATTTCAGAATCTTATCCCGGCCCGTATATCCTCTTGCCGCGCGGAGCGCGCTCATGGTCGCTTCCGTGCCGGAAGAAACGAGGCGCAGTTTTTCGATGGACGGAATGATCTCCGTAATGAGTTCGGCCAGCTCCGTTTCGATCTCCGTGGGCGCGCCGTAGCTCGTCCCTCTCTCCGCCGCCTTCTGGATGGCAGAGATCACCGCCGGATGGGCGTGGCCGAGGATCATCGGGCCCCAGGAGCCTACATAGTCGATGTACGTGTTGCCGTCAATATCCGTGATGTATGCGCCCTTTGCGTGGTCAATGAAAGGAGGCGGACATCCCATATGAGGATAGGAACGGACGGGGCTGTTCACGCCGCCGGGCATGAATTCCCGCGCTTTCGCGAAAGCCTTTTCCGATTTTTCCAGGCGGATCATTTCCCGTATTCCTCCTTCAGCCATTTCGCCGCGTCAATGGCGTGATACGTAATGATGATATCCGCTCCGGCCCGTTTCATGCTGAGCAGGGATTCCAAAACGATCCGCCGCTCATCGATCCAGCCGTTTGCCGCGGCGGCCTTTACCATGGCGTATTCGCCGCTCACGTTGTACACGGCGACGGGCCGGTCAATGCGCTCCCGCACCTGATGAACGATATCCAGATAGGTCATCGCGGGCTTCACCATGATGATGTCTGCGCCTTCTTCCAGATCGAGGCCGACTTCTTTCATCGCTTCCCGGCTGTTGGCGGGGTCCATCTGATATCCCCGGCGGTCGCCGAAGTGCGGCGCGGAATCCGCCGCGTCGCGGAAGGGCCCGTAAAAAGCGGACGCGTATTTCACCGCATAAGACATGACAGACACATTCTGGAGGCCGTTTGCGTCGAGCGTCTCACGGATCACGCCGATGCGCCCGTCCATCATGTCGGAAGGCGCCACAATATCCGCGCCGCATTCCGCCTGAGACAGAGCCACTTTGGCAAGGAGGGGCAGCGTCGCGTCATTATCGACTTCATGGCCGCAGAGCTTCCCGCAGTGTCCGTGGCTGGTGTACTGGCAGAGGCAGACATCGCCGACGATGACCAGATCAGGCACGGCGGCCTTGATGGCTTTCATGGCGCGCTGCACCGGGCTCGTCATGTCCCATGCGGAAGAGCCGATCTCATCCTTGTATTCGGGAAGGCCGAACACTTCCACCGCGGGGATGCCGAGTTTATAGACCTCTTCCGCCACTTTCACCGCGTTGTCCACGGAGAGATGATAACAGTTCGGCATGCTCGGGATCTCTTCTTTCACATTTGTGCCCGGAACGACGAAGATCGGATAAACAAAATCCGCCGGGCTCAGCGTATTTTCACGAACCATGCTGCGGATCGCCTCAGTTCTTCTGAGACGGCGCGGACGAAGTGTATTCAATTTCATATGTGTCACTCCTCTTTCAAAACTTATCTGTTCCCCGCGTCACTTTCCGCGCGGGAATGCTCTGCCGCCGTAATGGCTTCCACCAGACCGTCTATGGTATACACATCGGAAACGACCTGTGGGCTAAGGCCGTAGCTCCGGCAGGCTTCCGCCGTGATCGGCCCGATGCAGGCGAGCACTGAATTGCGTATCGCGTCCAACTTATCCGGCGCCATGGCGATGAGATTATGCACCGTCGACGAGCTGGTCAGGGTAATGATATCCGCTTTCCCAGCGTCCAGCAGCGCATTGAGGCGCTTTTTACTCTCTTCATCGGCCACCGTGCAGTATGCTTCCGCCACATCGACGGAAGCGCCTGTTGCCCGGAGGCCTGTCACAAGGATCTCCCGCGCTTCTTTTGCCCTGGGAATGCAGATCTTCGTTTCTTTTCCCACCTGCGGCACAAGCGTCTCCAGCAGACCTTCCGCTTTGTACTCGCCGTCGGGAATGCAGTCCGCCCGCAGGCCGTACGGCCGGAGCGATTCCGCTGTCGCGGGCCCGATGCAGGCGATCTTCGCATTTCCCAGCGCTCTCGCGTCGAGCCCCTTTCCATACAGACGCTTAAAGAAACAGTCCACGCCGTTCTGACTGGTAAAGATGACCCAGTCATAGGTGCGGATCTTTTCAATGCAGCCGTCGAGACTGCGGAAATGATCGGTCGGCTCCGCGATGGAGATCACCGGGATCTCTTCGCACTCCGCCCCGAGCCGCTCCAGATGCCGCGTCAGCCGGGACGCCTGGCTGCGGGAACGCGTCACGATGACCCGCTTCCCGAAAAGCGGCTTATTGTCGAACCATCGCATTTCCTGACGCAGCTTCACCACATCGCCCACGAGGAAAACCGCCGGCGGCAGAATGTGGAGATTCTTCACCGCCTCCTCCGCTTCGGCCAGCGTCGTTTCATAGACTTCCTGATAAGGCCTCGTGCCCCACCGGATAAACGCGGCCGGCGTATCACCGCGCCTTCCGTACTTCATCAGGTTTTCCGCGATGTGCCCCGTCTGGTGCACCCCCATCAAAAAGATCAGCGTATCCGTCCCTCCGGCCAGTTTTTCCCAGTGGATGGAAGATTCCTTTTTTGTCGGATCTTCATGGCCGGTAACGACGGCGAAAGATGCCGCCACTTTTCTGTGCGTCACGGGAATACCGGCATAGGCCGGCGCGGCGATGGCCGAAGTGACTCCCGGCACCACCTCATAGGGCACGCCTTCTTTCCGAAGCTCAAGGATCTCCTCTCCGCCGCGCCCGAACACGAAAGGATCTCCGCCCTTCAGCCGGGCCACGATCTTCCCTTCTTTTCCCTTTTCGGCGAGCAGACGGCTGATATCTTCCTGCTTCATGGCGTGATTGCCGCACATTTTCCCTACGTAAATATATTCCGCTTTCGGGTTGGCCATCGACAGGAGCCGCCGATCCGCCAGATAATCCCCTACGATGACGTCTGCTTCTTCAAGACACCGCTTCCCTTTCAGCGTGAGCAGTTCCGGGTCTCCCGGCCCCGCTCCGATCAAATACACAATCCCTGTTCCCATACAATCTCCTCAAATTTCATTTCCCAATTGTCAATTTTCCCCGATCTCCGCGAGCACTTCGCGCCCGCCCGCGTCCAGGAGCGCTTCCGCGGCTCCCGCGCCGAGAGCCTCCGCTTCTCCTGCCGGGCCGGCAAAAGCCTTCCGGTAGAAACGTTTCCCGTCAACGGAAGAAATGAACGCGTCCACATGCATCTGCCCGTCTCTCATTTCCGCATACGCGCCGGCCGGCACCTTGCAGTCGCCTCCCACGCGTCCGAGGAAAGCTCTTTCCGCCGAAATGCAGGCCGCCACATCCTCATCATGGAGGAACGACAGCATGCGCCGCAGTTCCGTATCTGCCTTCCGCACTTCCACGGCCATGACGCCCTGTCCTGCCGCGGGAATGCTCTCCTCCGCTGTCAGGTAAGACCGTATCCGGTCTCCGAGCCCGAGCCGCTTGAGCCCTGCCGCCGCCAGGATGACCGCGTCGTACTGCCCTTCATCCAGTTTCCGGAGACGGGTCTGCACATTGCCCCGGAGAGACGCCACGGCGAGGTCTCCCCGCCGGTGCAGGAGCTGCGACTGCCGCCGGAGACTGGAAGTTCCGACTTTCGCCCCTGCCGGAAGCTCTTCTACGCTCCCGTACTTCAGCGAAACAAAAGCGTCCCTCGGATCTTCACGGGCCGTTACCGCGGCCAGCGTGAAATCCGGGGCCAGCTCCGCCGGCATGTCTTTCAGACTGTGCACGGCCAGATCGGCCTTCCCTTCCAGCAGGAGATACTCCAGCTCCTTAATAAAGAGCCCTTTCCCGCCGATCTCCGCCAGCGGCCTACTCAATATCTCGTCGCCCCGGGTGGACACCGGAAGAAGTTCAACCGCCGTTTCAGGATACCGCTCCCGGATGCGCGCGGCCACATACTCTGCCTGCCACATGGCAAGAAGGCTCTTCCTCGTGGCGATCACAATCTTATTTATCATTGGCGGCCTCCCTGATTTCCAGCCGGAAAATGCGCTCCATCGCTTCCTTCTCCGCGATCTCATGGACCGTTCCGGCCGCCGTATTGAGGCGGATCATCGGCTCCCGGAGCAGCTTCCTCACAATCATGTGCGTCATGTGGTCTATGATCTTTTCTTCTTCTTCTGTCAGATGTCCGATCTTGGCCAGCGCTTTCCGCTGTTCTCTCTCCCGGATGTGCTCCGCCTTGTCGGAAAGCGAGACCATCACAGGACGCGTGCTGAGATAGGTAAATCGCTCTTCCAGCGAACGGATCTCCTCTTCGATGATCACCCGCGCTCTTTCCGCCTCACCTTCACGGAAACGGATATTTTCTTCCACGATCTGCTGCAGGTCGTCAATATTGACAAGGGTCACGCCCTTGATATTCCCCACTTCCGGATCGGAGTCGCGGGGCACAGCGATATCGATGACCATGAGCGGACGGTTCTGGCGGCGGTTCATCAGCTGCCGCACTTCCCACGGCTTGATGATGTACTGCGTCGCGCCGGTGGAGCTGATCAGAATATCCGCTTCGTCCGCTGCCTGAAAAGCGCTGTCAAAAGGAACGGCGCGGCCGCCCACTTTCAGCGCCAGCGCTTCCGCCCTATCGAAGTGGCGGTTCGTCACGATGACCGATTTCAGCCCTTTGCCCTGTAAATTCTTCACCGTGAGTTCCGCCGTTTCCCCGGCGCCGAAGATCATCGCGGTCCGGCCTTCCAGAGAGCCGAGGCTCTTCTGGGCCATCTGCACCGCCGCGTAGCTCACGGAGACGGCGTTGTACGAAATGTGCGTCTCCGTGCGCACCCGCTTTCCCGTGGTAATTGCCCGGTGGAAAAGCGTATTTAAAATCGTGGCTGTCGCTTTTTCCGCCAGCGCCATGGTGTACGCCGTCTTGACCTGATTCAGGATCTGGCTCTCTCCGAGAACCATGGAATCCAGCCCGGACACCACTTCAAAAAGGTGACGGATGCATCCCTCACCTTCAAAATAATAAAAGTATTCTTTTTTCGCGTCCGCTCTCGTATTGCCGGACACGGTCAGAAAGAAGTCTTCCAGCGACGTCCTTCCTTCACTGCCGTCGAGCACGGCGTAAATCTCCGTGCGGTTGCACGTGGAAAGGATGACGGCTTCCCGCATTCCTTCCAGATCATGAATATGACGGAGGCCGCTTTTGATGCTTTCCGCCGTCATGGCAAATTTTTCCCTGATTTCAACTGGAACGGTCTTATGATTCAGTCCTAAAACGACCCATTGCATGTTGAATATGCTCCTCTGCTTTATCCAAACTGCCCTCAGCCACCAGTTCCATGACTTCTTTGCTGAATGCCGCTTGCCAGAAAGCTTCTCTCTTCCTGCTGGTGTCCAGCTCCCGTCTGGCTTTTTCCCTCAAAACCGCCACGCGGTCAAGCCATTCGCCGTATCCGGCGGGGATCACACTGTCCAGCCATTCCCTGACGCTGCGGGAGAGCGCCGGCGACCGCCCGTCCGTCGAAACGGCGATCGTCAGATCGCCCCTTTTCAGACGGGCCGGCACCGCGCAGTTCCCCAGCTCGGGAAAATCTGCGGCATTATAAAGAAATCCTTTCCCTTTCATCAACTGATGGAGGACTTCCGCGACGCTGCGGATGCCGCATGTGGAAACGACCAGCCTACAGCCTTCTTCGTCCCCCGTCTCGTAGGGCTTCCGCAAATACCTGATTTTTCCTTCTTCTGACAGCTTCTCTATATCCGCTTCCGCTTCCGGCGCGATCACCGTGACGCGCGCCCCCGCTTCAAGAAGGCCGCGGATCTTGCGCAGCGCCACATGGCCCGCGCCGATCACCAGGCAGGATTCTCCTTCCGCCTTCCAGTTCAGCGAATACATTATTCTAATCACCTCTTAACCATTTTACCACCCTGTACAAGTCCTGTTCATCCGCAAGGAAAGCATCCCCCCTTAGACAGTATCTTCTGTACTATTTCTCTGCAGGTTCTATATAAAAATGCGCCCGCCCGTCCTCCAGCATGCCCTTCACCGGCTCGAAACTCTTCCTGTGGATCGGCGTGATGCCCAGCCGGTCGATCGCCGCGATATGTTCCGCCGTGCCGTATCCCTTATTCTTCGCAAATCCGTAGCCGGGATACTGCTTATCATAGGCATCCATGAGCGCGTCGCGGTGCACCTTCGCCGCAATAGATGCCGCCGCGACAGACGCGCTCTTCGCGTCGCCGTGAACGAGCGACACGACAGGGCAGGAAAAGTGAAGAGGCATGGCGTCCACGATGACCGCCTCCGGCTGAATCGGCAGTTTTTTCACGGCCTCGTACATGGCCATCATCGTCGCTTCGTAAATATTGACCGCGTCGATCTCTTCCGGCGGATAACTCACGATGGAGACCGCCGCTTCCTTCCGTATTTTTTCCGCCAGCGCTTCCCGGTGTTTCGGCGTGACTTTTTTTGAATCATTCAGCCCCTCCGCAAACCAGTGCGGCGGGAGGATCACCGCCGCCACCGTGACAGGCCCTGCCAGCGGCCCGCGCCCCACTTCGTCGATCCCCGCGATATAGCGGAGCCCTTTCTTATAAAATTCCGATTCGTATTCATACATGGCCTCCACACGGAGGCGTTCCCGATTCTCCCGCTCCAGCCGGCGCATATATGCCGCCACAAGGTCTCTCACGCCCTGCCGGGGATCGTCTATCAGAGCGGCAATCATATCGGCATCCGGTTCTTTTTCCGAAAGGAGCCTTTTGATCTCCGCGATGGTCATGCTTCTGCCTCCCCGCCGGGAGCGGTGTCCAGTGTGATCCGGCCGAGGCGGCCATTTCGGAAGTCAAACAGGATCGCCTGCTGCGCCCGTCCGAAATCAACGTGCCCGCCGGGGAGGAGGCAGCCTCTCCTGCGTCCCGCCGCTTCGATCAGGAGCTGGGGATCCGCGTGAATATCTTCGATGCCGTACTTTTCTTTCAGCACATCCGGCGTGCGCTCCGCCAGCGTTTCCATAAGCGCCGGCACGATCTCATCGGGATCAAAAACATCCCCTGCGATAGCGCCCGTCGCGGCAAGGCGCATGGCCGCCGTCTGGTCTTCAAACTTCGGCCACAAAACGCCCGGCGTATCGAGCAGATCCAGCCCGTCCTGCAGGCGCACCCACTGTTTGCCCCGGGTGTGCCCCGGCGTATTTGCCGTGCGGGCCGCCTTCGTCCCGGCAAGCCTATTGATCAGCGTGGATTTTCCCACATTCGGGATCCCCAAGATCATGAGACGCACCGGACGGTTCCTGAGGCCGCGGCGCTGCCACTTCTGAATGACCGGCTGCGCCGTCTCATAGATCGTGCGGAGCAGCACCTTCCGGCTCTTCGGACTCGTGCTGTCCAGAGGGATCGCCGCGAGCCCTCCGGCGCGGTAATGGGCTACCCAGCGCTCCGTCTCTGCCGGATCAGCCAGATCCGATTTATTCAGGATGACAATGCGCGGTTTTCCCGCTGTCAGCTCGGAGATCATGGGATTGGCGCTGGAGCTGGGAATGCGCGCGTCCAGCAGTTCCGCCACCAGATCCACCGCTTTCAGATGCTCCGTGATCAGGCGTTTCGTCTTGGCCATGTGGCCGGGAAACCATTGTATCAGCATGATGTTCTCCTTGTGAAAATATTCTTTTTTATCATAACATACTCTTCCCTGATTTTTACACCTCCCGCGGGACGTGCATAAAAAAAGACCGGACTTTCCGGTCTGAAAAATCAGAGAAGATGGGAAAAATCAGAGAAGATGGGACAGGCCAAGGTAGACCGCCGCGCCGACAGCCGCCGTGCAGGGGATCGTCATGACCCATGCCGAGACCATCTGGTACGCCACGTTCCAGTGAACGGCGCGGAAGCGCTTCGCCCAGCCCACGCCCATGATGGAGCCGGTGACAACGTGCGTCGTAGATACGGGCAGATGAAGCATGGTCGCCGTAAAGATCGTGACGGAAGAGTTCAGATCCGCCGCCAGCCCATGCACCGGCTGCATGCGGAAAATCTTATTCCCCACCGTGCGGATGATGCGCCAGCCGCCGACGCTCGTCCCCGCGCACATGGCGAGGGCGCAGGCGATCTTCACCAGATCCGGCACTTCCAGCTCGCTGATATATCCGCCGGAAAGCAGCGCCAGCGTGATAATGCCCATGGACTTCTGCGCGTCGTTCGACCCGTGGGAAAAGGCCATCAGCGCCGCTGAACAGATCTGGATCTTCGTGGAAATATAATTGACCCGCGATTTGTCCACATTTCTGAAAATGATGTACAGGATCGTCATCAGCGTATAGCCGGTAAACATGGCGATCATCGGCGAGCAGACAAGTCCCGCGACGATGACGATCACACCGTGACCGTTGATCGCGCCGAACCCGTAAGAAATGATGACCGCGCCCAGCACGCCGCCGATGAGCGCGTGAGACGAACTGGAAGGCATCCCGATCCACCAGGTGAAAAGATTCCATCCGATCGCCGCGGTGAGCGCGGAGATCAGCACCACCGAATCGACCATGGACGGCGACATGACGATCTCCCCGCCGATGGTCTTTGCCACGCCAGTGGAGATCATGGCGCCGGCAAAGTTCAGAAACGCCGACATGATGATGGCGACCCGCGGAGACAGCGCGCGTGTGGCGACAGACGTCGCGATGGCGTTCGCCGTATCGTGAAAGCCGTTGATGAAGTCAAAAGCCAGAGCCAGCCCTATAACGAGACCGATCAGGTAAATATCAGGCATACTTCATGACCACCTCTTTAATGATGTTTCCTACTTTTTCTGCCTGATCCGCCGCAGTCTCCATAGTCTCCATGATCTCCTTCCACCGGATGATCTCCATCACCTCGTGGCTGCCGTCAAACAGATCGGAAATCACCGTGCGGTACACCTCATCTGCTTCGCTTTCCAACTGATTCACGCGGAGCGTCCGCTGCGCGATCTCCGCCTCATTTTTATCAATATCCTTGAGCAGCTGGAAAAGGACGATCAGCTCCGAAGACATTTCCACGAGGATATCCGCCATGCGGAGCGGCTGCTCGCCGGAAAGTCCCGCGTGATACAGCTTCAGGCTCAGGACCACGTCCTGCATGTCATCCACACAGTCGTCCAGATTGCTCGTGAGCATATAAAAATCTTCCCTGTCGATCGGGGTAATGAAGACGCGCTTCATCCGCGCGAGGATCTCCGTCGTCACCGCGTCCGCCGCATGTTCCAGCTCCCGCGCGTCCTTGATATACCGATCCAGCTTGGACAAATCATGCATCACTTCCCGTGCCATGACCGTCCCCTTATGGAAATATTCCGCATTCGTCACCAGATAATCAAAAAATTCTTCGTGCTTGTTGACAAGGCTGAACATACAGCCGCCCTCCCGTCTTTCATGACTCTCCGCCGCCGCAACGCACAGACCGCGAAGTATATTCTTTTCTTATAATATCTGTGATATGTAAATTTTATGTAAATTCTTTTACTTTTCTCATGGACTCGACCCGGCTCTCAGCCGTTTTTCCTCCTGCGTGCCTTTTATTTTCTCCGTCTGTTCACTTTTTTCAGTATAAAACAAGATTTTACACAAAAACAATCCCTTTATTACAAAATGATATTCAAAGCCGTTTCTGCCATTCCTTCTCATGATCGATTTGACAAATGAATGAATTCCGCTATCATAAGGAAGGATGAATGCTTTCATCTGAAAATTAATTTCTCATATAGGAGGACAAAATGAGTCAGGAAAGAGCACAGGCTGAAATGGCCAGACTGAAAGGCACCCAGACCGAAAAGAATCTGTATGCTGCGTTTGCCGGAGAATCCCAGGCGCACGTAAAATACCAGCTCTTCGCTTTCAAGGCGAAGAAAGACGCTTCTGAAGAAATCGCGGCGATCTTCCAGGAAACCGCAAACAATGAAAGAGCGCATGCCAAGATCTGGCTCCAGCTCGTCGGCGGCCTCTCCGACCATACCGCTGACAATCTGAAAGCCGCGGCGGAAGGCGAAAACGGCGAATGGACGTCCATGTATCCGGAATTTGCCAAGACTGCCCGTGAAGAAGGCTTCAATCACATCGCCATGCTTTTCGACAAAGTCGGCGAAATCGAAAAGCGCCATGAAAAGCGCTACAGAATGCTTCTCGTCAATGTAGAAAACGGCGAAGTATTCAAGAAGGGCGAAAAGAAACTCTGGATGTGCGCAAACTGCGGCTTCGTCTGCGAATCTGCAGAAGCTCCGCAGGAATGCCCCGTATGCAATCACCCAAGATCTTTCTTCGCTGTCACGAACGAACAGTAATATAAAAATCCCCTGCCTTCCCGCAGGGGATTTTTATTGGGATTTTATTATTGAAAAGGCAGCCCGCAGGGGCTGCCTTTTTCCGTTCGCATACGGCTCAGATATCTTTCTCTTCTGTCTTTTCCGCTTCTCTGCGGAGAGCCGTTTCCTTTTCCGCCATCCAGAGGAGCGCGTCCCCCAGAATGTACAGCGAACCGCACACGAGGACCATATCTTTTTCTCCCGCTTCTGCCAGCGCGTCATCCAGCGCCGCCGCGACGGACGGCTCTTCTTTTTTCTCACAAGTGAGCTTCTCCGAAAGCTCGGCAGTCGTGCAGGTGCGCGGCGTCGGCGCTTCCGTCATGAAGACCTTGTCGCCCTTCCTCACGAGAAGCGCAATGACCGTATCCGTGTCCTTATCCCGCAGGGAGGCGAAAACAATGAGCCGCCGCTTATCGGGATACTGTTCTTCCAGCGCCTCGGAAAGCGCTTCCGCGCCGGCCGGATTATGAGCGCCGTCGAATACGACGGGCACGCCGCGCACATCGTGGATCTCGAAGCGCCCCATCCACCGGGCCCGCGCCAGTCCCTCGCGGATATCATTTTCATTGATGCGGTCATCCTGCTTCATGACGACTTCCAGCGCCATGAACGCCACCGCCGCGTTGACTGCCTGATGAGCGCCGACGAAAGGCACGAAGAGCAGCGCTTTCTCCTGGTCTTTCGGTACGTCCTTGCGCCTCACCACGACGACCTGGCCGTGCTGCCATTTGTTTCGGCTGTCGATTTCGAAATCCCTGCCGTAGAAATAGAGCCGGGATTTTTTGGCGTGCGCCTCTTTTTTGATCGTCTTCAGGGGAATCTGCTGGGCGGCCGTCACGACGGGAACGCCGTCTTTGATGATCCCCGCTTTGTGGTGCGCGATCTCTTCCAGAGTGCCGCCGAGATATTTCGTATGATCCATGGCCACATTGGTGATGACGGAGACCACAGGATGCACCACGTTTGTCGAATCGAGAAGCCCGCCGAGGCCGACTTCCACCACGGCGTAATCCACTTTCTGTTCCCGGAAATACCAGAACGCCATGGCCGTGAGAAGCTCAAATTCCGTGGGCGCTTCCACGCCTTCCGTGACGGCCGCTTCCGCCGCTTCGCGGACAGCCGTCGCCGCGCGGGCAAAGTCCTCACGGGAAATGTCGTGACCGCCGCAGTAGATCCGCTCCGTGTAGTCGATCAAGTGGGGAGAGACATAGCGGCCCACTTTCAGCATGGAATTTTCAATGACGCTCGTGATCATGGCGACGACGCTGCCTTTGCCGTTCGTTCCCGTCACGTGGATGACGCGGTACGCTTTCTCCGGTCGTCCCAGCTTTTCCAGGAGCGCCTCGATGCGCTCCATGCCCGGACGGATGCCGAAAACCTGCGCCGATTCAAGATATGCGATAGATTCTTCGTAATTCATGATTCTCCTGTAGGGCGGAGCCCGCCCGGTACTACCTTCCTCTGTCTCACAGCTGCGCCAGGAAATTCAGGCGTTCTTCCAGAGAAACGAGTTTTTCTTCCATTTCCGCGAGCTTGGCTTTTTCCTTCTCCACGACGGCCTGCGGCGCTTTCGCCAGGAAGCCTTCATTGGCAAGCTTGCCTTTCGTGCGGGCGATCTCCTTCTCCGCGGCGGCTTTATCTTTCAGGATGCGGGCCTTTTCTTTTTCCGCGTCGATCAGCCCTTTCAGCTCCAGGTAAATCTCCATGCCCGTCACGACGGAAGCCAGCGCATTTTCCGGCTTCGCCTCGTCCCTGCCCATGATCGTCAGTTCCGATACGTGGGCGAGCTTTTCAAAATACGCGCGGTGCGCGTCTACGGCCGCTTTCAGATCGTCCCTGGAAACGGCAATGCGGACGGTGCAGTCCTTATTGGGCTGCACGTGCGCTTCGGCGCGCATATTGCGGATGGCTTTCACGGCATCCATGATGCGCTCCATCTGTTCCGCTTCTTTCGGGAACCGCAGCTCCGGATCCGCTTCCGGCCACTTCGCCCGCGCGAGGGTCTCCCCTTCGTGAGGCAGGTGCTGCCAGATATGTTCCGTAATGAAGGGCATGAACGGATGAAGCAGCGCCAGCATGCGGGTGAGCGTGTAGACCAGAACGTACTGCGTCACACGGCGGTCATCATTATGTTCTCCGTAAAGACGGGCTTTCGCGGTCTCGATATACCAGTCGCAGAAATTGCTCCACGCGAAATTGTAGATGCTGTCCGCCGCTTCGCCGAGCTCGAATTTATCAAGATTCTGAGAAACGTATTCTTCCGTCTGCGCGAGACGTTCCAATATCCACCGGTCGGCGAGGGTGTACTGTTCCTTCTTCGGCACGAAATTTTCATCATAATCGTCGAGATTCATGATGGTGAACTTCGCGGCGTTCCAGATCTTGTTCGCAAAGTTGCGGTTCCCTTCCACTCTTTCATAGTAGAAGCGCATGTCGTTGCCCGGCGTATTTCCGGTGACCAGCGTAAAGCGCAGCGCGTCGGCGCCGTACTGTTTGATGACTTCCAGCGGATCGATGCCGTTGCCGAGGGACTTGGACATCTTCCGGCCCTGCGAATCGCGGACAAGACCGTGGATAAATACGTACTGGAAGGGGATCTCGTGCATGAATTCCATGGCCATGAACATCATTCTCGCTACCCAGAAAAAGATGATGTCGTAGCCCGTAACGAGGACATTGGTGGGATACCACTTTTTCAGAAGATCCGTCTGTTCCGGCCAGCCCATGGTCGAGAAGGGCCAGAGTGCGGAAGAGAACCAGGTGTCGAGCACGTCCGGATCCTGATGGATGTGTTTGCTTCCGCAGTGCGGGCAGGTATCGATATCCGTACGGGAAACGATGGTCTTCCCGCAGTCGTCGCAGTACCACACGGGGATGCGGTGGCCCCACCAGAGCTGGCGGGAAATGCACCAGTCATGGATATTTTCAAGCCACTGGATATACGTATTGGCAAAACGTTCGGGCACGAACTTCGTCTTTCCTTCTTTGACGGCTTCCATGGCCGGACCTGCGAGAGGCTTCATCTTGACGAACCACTGCTTTGTGGTCATCGGTTCCACCGTGGTATGGCAGCGGGAGCAGTGACCGACGGCGTGTTTCGTTTCTTCGATCTTCACGAGGAGGCCCATCTCTTTCAGGTCGGCGATGATCTGCTTTCTCGCTTCTTCCCGTCCCATGCCGTTGTACTTGCCTGCGTTTTCATTGAGCGTGCCGTCGAGATTCATGATCATGATGGATTCGAGATGATGCCGCTCGCCCACCGCGAAGTCGTTCGGGTCGTGAGCGGGCGTGATCTTCACGCAGCCCGTGCCGTACTTGGGATCGACATACTCGTCGGCGATGACCGGGATCTCCCGGCCCATGGTCGGCAGGATGAGCGTCTTGCCGACGAGGTCTTTATATCTTTCATCTTCCGGATTGACGGCGACGGCCGTATCGCCGGGAATGGTCTCGGGACGGGTCGTGGCGATCTGCACATACCCTTCGCCTCCGGCAATGGGATAATTCACATAGTACAGATGGCCCACTTCATCTTCGTGCTCTACTTCAATGTCAGAGAGCGCGGTCTGGCAGCGGGGGCACCAGTTCGTGATGCGGTTCCCCTGGTAAATCAGGCCTTTTTCATAGAGAGAGCAGAATACCTCCCGCACCGCGCGGGCGCATACCGGATCCATAGTGAAGCGTTCACGGCTCCAGTCGCAGGAAGAGCCGAGCTTGCGGATCTGGCGGCCGATGGTATTGCCGTATTTTTCTTTCCACTGCCATACGCGTTCCAGGAATTTCTCCCGGCCCAGATCGTATTTATTGAGGCCTTCCTCAGCGATCTGCTTTTCGACCTTGACCTGCGTGGCGATGCCGGCGTGATCCTTGCCGGGCAGCCAGAGCACATTGTATCCCTGCATGCGCTTGTAGCGGATGAGGATATCCTGCAGGGTGCCGTCAAGAGCGTGGCCCATGTGCAGCTGGCCGGTGACGTTCGGCGGCGGCAGCACGATGCTGAATCCTTCTTTCCCTTCTTCCGGCTCATCGTGGAACACGCCGTGGGTTTCCCAGAAATCATACCACTTCTCTTCGATCTGCGCGGGATCATAACTTCCCAGATTTTCGTACTCTTTCATTCTTCCACTCCCTTATTAAAATCACAGCGCCTGCCGGCGGCATCCTTCAGAAAATAAAAAAATCTTTCATCCCATAGGACGAAAGACATTTCCGCGGTACCACCTAATTAACTGGCCTCAGCCAGCCGCTCATGCGCGGTTAACGCCCGCCTGCGGAGCAGCTCTCGCTGCCGGCTCCGGGGTGACCTGCCGTTTCATTTCCGCCGCTCTCCCAGCCACGGAGCGGCTCTCTTCGGGAAAATCCTTCGGCTTCTTCCCATCAACGCTTTTATATATCCAGTATCATATCAGCATCTTTTATTTTTTGCAAGAAAGCCCTGCGGAAGGCATCAAAAAAGCCCCGGATGACCGGAGCTTTCCAAAAGACCGTTACTCTTCGCCGCCGCTGCTTCTCGCGAATTTCGTCATTCCCAGGAAGCCGATGAGCAGGCACGCAAAGCCGGTGCCTGTGCCAAGCCAGCCGTTTTCCGTGACGCCCGCCACGATGTAGCCCGCAGCGCAGCAGACGGATACGACGATGACATAAGGGATCTGCGTGCTCACATGATCGATGTGATGGCACTGCGCGCCTGCGGAAGCGAGGATCGTCGTATCGGAGATCGGCGATACGTGGTCGCCGCCGACCGCGCCGGCCAGCACCGCCGCCACGGTGATGACGAGGAGCTGGTAATCCGCTGCGGGATCCACCACGGAGAGGACGATCGGGATGAGGATGCCGAAGGTGCCCCAGGACGTGCCCGTCGCGAAGCCGAGGCCGAGCGCGACGCCGAAGAAGAGCACCGGCAGCAGCATGGCGATCTGCGCGTTGCCGCTGACGACGCTGCCCACATAGCCGCCGATATTGAGATATTCCGCGCCGCACACGCCGGACAGCGTCCACGCCAGGCAGAGGATGAAGATCGCCGACGTCATGTCCACGAAGCCGGCGGACAGGCATTTGCAGAATTCAGGGAATGTGAGAACGCCTCTCGGAATATAGAAGAGGAAGGTAAAGATCAGCGCGATGAAGGAACCGAGCACGAGGCCGCGCGCCGCCTCACAGTTAGCGAAAGCTTCCTGAATGCCCGCGCCTTCCTGAATGCCGCCCGTATAGAGCAGGCCGTAAATGCAGCAGGTGATGAGAACGAAAAGAGGCAGGACGAGATCGATGATCTTGCCGTTTCCCCCCGCATTCATGGACGCCTGCTGATCCTTGTATTCCTCGGCAATGAGCAGCTGGCCGTGGCTCTTGATCTCATAATCGGCCATGGTAAAGTAATCCCGGCCTTTCCAGATGAGAAGGAGCATGAACGTGATGGTGAGCCACGCGTAAATATTGAATGGGATCGTCTGCAGAAACAGGCTGAATCCGTCGATGCCGGAATTTTCCGGGAGGGACGATGTGACCGCCGCCGCCCAGCTCGATACAGGGGCGATGATGCAGATCGGCGCCGCCGTCGCGTCGATGAGGTACGCCAGCTTCGCGCGGGTAATCTTGAATTTATCCGTCACCGGGCGCATGACCGTGCCCACCGTCAGGCAGTTAAAATAATCGTCGATGAAAATGAGCACGCCCAGAATGACCGTGACGGAAAGGGCGCTCCGTTTTCCCTTGATCGCTCTCGCAGCCCACTCTCCGTAGGCTCTGGCCGCGCCGGACCGGGCGATGGCCTCCACGATGATCCCGAGAAGGACGAGGAACACCAGAATGTGCACGTTATCGCCCACTTTGTCGGACATGATGCCGAACATGGTATCCACGGATTTCAGGAAATCAAATTCGCAGTACATGAAAGCGCCCACGAAAATGCCGATGCCCAGGGACATGTAAACTTCCTTGCTGATCAGCGCCAGCGCGATGGTAATGATAGGCGGTACGAGCGACCAAGCGGTCTCTGCCAAAAGAATCAGTCCTTTCCTGTCGGCTGCTGCGGCGTCGCCGCCTATTAAGCAGTCAAATTATCATATGGAAGTAATTATATATACCGCCCCGCGGCAATGTCAACATAAAAAGAAAGCAGAGCGCCCCGCAGAAATTGTTATGGCTGACTCTGCTTTCTTTTTCCCTTTTTTATTTTCTTTTATTTTCTGAGCACCGCTTCGTCGATCTGTGTGCCGTCATTCAGGAAGGCCCGGAAGATGAGCGTGTCTTCTTCCGCTTCCATGGTCATGAAATTATCCGTTTCCGGCTGCGCCGCCACCGTCACATCCAGGGCGTGATCCGTCCAGAGATTCGGATACCGCACGTCGCCCGCCACGCCGGAAAGAATGTAGAGAGGCCCCTTCTCGTCTCTCCGGAAATCATAGATGTGCCCGCGGTTCCGGTAAGTATGGAGATGCGCGGAAATGACCGCGTCCGCGCCGAGCCTGTCGAAAAGCGGCATAAAAGCCTCCCCTTCCGGAGAGAATCCTTCTTTTCTCTCCGGCCGCCCGGCGATGCGGTACTGCAGCGGATCTTTGTGCATGAGCACGACCTTCCATTTTTTATCGGTCTTTCTCATGTCCTCCTCGAGCCAGGCCCGCTGCTTCTCCAGCAGATCCGGATGCTCTTCCGCCAGCTCCTGCATCTGCGTATTCACCACGGAGAAATGGACAGGTCCCCAGTCGAAGGAGTAATAAAGCCCTTCTGCTCCGGGCACGCCGTTATCGGGAAGAGAGAAATGCGCCAGGTACCGTTCCGGCGGCGCGAGCTTCCAGTCGAGAGAATAGGCTTCATGATTGCCCATGACCGGCGCGGCGGGCATTCTGTCCAGGAGCGGCGCCGATGCCCGCAACCATGCCTGCCACTGCCGCTCGTCCTGCCCGTTGTCCACCAGGTCACCCATGCTGATGAAAAACTCCGCGTCCGGCTCTTTCGCCAGCCCCGCTTTGGCCGTTGCCGCCCACACGTCATAATCCGCGCTCTGACTGTCGGGGAAAATGAGCGCGCTGAACGGGCCGCCGCCGTCCGTTTTCAGCGGGTGCCACCGGCTGATGCTGTCTCCCGCGCGGAGCCGGTATTCATAGGTGCGGCCCGGCGCGAGGCCCGTCAGCCGCGCGGTGTAGATATACCGGTCGGGCTGTCCTTGATTCCCCTTCAGGAGCGAAAAAACCGCCGGGACGGAGCCCTGTGCTCCGCCGCTTTCCCTCCATTCCACGGCGATCTCCCGCTGCTCCGGCAGCTGCCACATGATGGTGCGCCCGTGTGCGTTATCCTCTTCGACGATCTGCCGGAGCGCCTCCGGCGCGAGAGAGACCGCCAGGCCTTCATCCTCCGCGCCTTTCGCCGCGCCGCACCCCGCCAGGACGGCCGCTGCCAGAAGTCCCGATGCCAGCGCGAGCCCCCGCGCCCACCGCTTCGCCTTCTTCATCATTTTCCCTCCTTCTGCCGCAGCCATTTTCTTTTCGCCGCTTCCGCGCAGGCTTTCGCCCAGGAACGGACCGTATCCTCCCCGGCCATCATCTCATCTTTGCGGAAATAGATATGCATTCCGTTCTCCATATTCCCCGTGCAAAGCGCTTTCATATCCTGAAAAGAATCTTTCGGCGAGCCGCCGCTCGTCAGAAAAGGACAGACCGTCTTCCCCGCAAGATCCGCCCGGTCAAGAAAACTTTTCACCGCCGGAGCCGCCGTAAACCACCAGACCGGCGAGCCGAGGAAGATCACGTCATACTCCGCCGGATCGACGCCGAGCGGCTCGATCTCCGGCCTGACGCCGCGCATTTTTTCCAATCCGCCGCGGATGACGGTCATCCAGTATGAGCCGGTATAGCCCTTTTTCACGCGGATCTCCGCGAGATCGCCGCCGGCCGCCTCCTGAATGAGCCGGGCGACTTTCTCCGTATGACCGCTCTTTGAAAAATAAACTGTCAGTACTTTCATCTCTTCTCTCATCCTCTCCGCTCCGGCAAAGAAAGACACGGGCATCCTGTCCGCCCGTGTCTCCTGATCTTCCGCTTTATTCCTGCTCGTATACCTCTTTCGCCATGCGGAGCGCGGGCCATGCTTTCGGCCACCCCGCATAAAAAGCGACATGAGTGAGCGCTTCCGCGATCTCTTCACGGGTCACGCCGTTCTTTTTCGCCTCGCCGATATGATACTTGAGCGAGCTGTCCGTGATGCCGCTCGCCACGAGAGCCGTCACGGTGATGAGGCTTCTGTCGCGAAGCGACAGCTTGTCCGTCCGGGACCACACCTCTCCGAAAAGCACATCGTCATTGAGCTCCGCAAATTTCGGAGCGAATTCGCTCATCGCGTCTCTTCCCGCGGTCTGCACGATCTTCGTCGGCGCTGCCGTTACTTTTGTCGGATCCATCATCATTTCTCCCTTCCTATCCGCCGCCTGCGCCGAGACGCTGCCGAAGATGACGGCAGCCAGAGCCGCTGCGGCGATCCATGTCTTTTTCATTGCTCTTTTCCTTTCTTCATCCGCTGCTATTTCAGCTTCCCGTATTCTTCATCCGATACGGGCTCGCACCATTCATTGGACGCGCCTTCCGCGGGTACTTCGATCGCAATATGGCTGAACCAGCTGTCCGGCGCCGCGCCGTGCCAGTGCTTCACTTCCGGCGGAATATCCACCACGTCGCCCGGATGAAGTTCTCTCGCTTTTTCGCCCCACGCCTGATAATATCCCCGGCCGCCCGTCACGAGCAGGATCTGCCCGCCTTTGTGATGGATGTGCCAGTGGTTCCGGCAGCCGGGCTCAAACGTCACATTGGCCACGCTCACTTTGCCGGAAACGAGGCGCGCCAGGTAGCTCTGCCCGTCGAAATACTGTCCGTAGGGATTCTTTTCCCCTGCGGGGAATGCGGATACACGCTGCAATTCTTCTTCTTTCGTCATATCAGGGACCTCCTTTGCTGTCTTTACTGTAAAACAATTCCCGCCTGACCGCCAATACCTGCTTCTAATACCCAATTATGCGGGACAGGCATATGTCTTCCCTTTCATTGACTTCCCTCAAATCTGTTCTTATAATAAAAGTTGAAGTAAACTTTATGTCAAGAAAAGGAGAACATCATGACATACAGCATCAGTGAAGCGGCGGAGATCCTCGGCGTCGCGCCGTCTACGCTCCGCTATTATGACAAGGAAGGGCTGCTGCCTTTCGTTTCCAGGACGCCCTCCGGCGCGCGGCAGTTCACCGATAAGGATTTCCCCTATCTCCGCCTGATCCAGTGCCTGAAAAAAACAGGACTTCCCATCCGGATGATCCGGGAATTTATCGATCTCCCCGCCGACGGAAAAGAGACGGCGGAAAAACGCCTGGATATCCTGATCCGCCAGCAGGAACTGCTCCGGGAAAAAATGGAGGAGATCCGGGACATGATGAATGTGGTGGAGTACAAACTCTGGTTCTACCGGATCGCGCGGGATGAAGGCATGGAAGCGGCGGAGCGCGCCGCCCAAAGCGGCCGGCTCCCGGAAAAGCTCCGCGCCGGACGGGAGCAGATCTGCCGCCCCGTAAAAAAATGACAGCAAAAAAGAGTCCGCAGCCTGTGGCTGTGAACTCTTTTTTTACGGCTTGAATTTATATCCCACGCCCCACACATTGATGATGTGCTTCGGATGCGCCGGATCTTCTTCCACCGCTTCGCGGATGCGGTTGATGTGCACCGGCACGGTCGCCGTATTTCCCATGGGTTCCATACCCCAGAGACGTGTGTATAGCAATTCTCTGCTGAATACGCGGTCCGCGTGGATCATGAGAAATTCCAGCAGCTTGAATTCTTTTTTCGGCAGCAGCTTTTCCTGTCCCCGCACGGTGACGATATGCGTCGACGGATTCAGGATGATATCCCCGATGACGATGCTGTCGTCTTTTGGCTTCCCCTTCAGCCGTTCATACTGGGCGAGCTGCGCCTTAACGCGCGCCACGAGGACGCTCGGCGAGAACGGTTTTTCAATGTATTCGTCCGCGCCGAACCCAAGGCCGCGGATCTTGTCGATATCACTGCGCCGGGCCGTCACCATCATGATGGGCGTGTCGATCTCCCCGCGGATGCGGCGGCAGATCTCGAATCCGTCCATGCCCGGCAGCATGACATCGAGCAGGATCAGGTCATAATCGCCGGTGAGCGCCAGGCGCATGCCTTCGTGTCCTTCATCGGCCAGATCGACGAAAAATCCCGCCAGATGAAGATAGTCTTCTTCGATGCCCGCGATCTCCTTATCGTCCTCAATGATCAATATTCGTTTCATGGTCTTCCTCCTTTTCCTGATCTTCCGCCGCTTCCGGCCATGCCATGACGATGCGCAGACCCCGGGGCGCTCTGTCAGACGCGCGGATCGTGCCGCACATCACTTCCATGGCCCGCGCCGCGATGGCCAGTCCGAGGCCGCTCCCCTGTGCCGTATGCGACCGCGCCTGATCAGTCCTGTAAAACGCTTCGAAAAGATGAGGCAGCGCTTCTTCCGGAACGCCGGGCCCGTCATCTTCCGCGGCGAGCAGGATCTTCCCATCCGCTTTTTTCAGCGTCATCCAGATGTGACCGCCCGCTTCTTCCTTGTACTTAGCGCTGTTTGACCACAGATTGAGAAGGATGCGCTCGATGAGCAGTGGATTGCCCATGATCAGGCAGCCCGGCTCTCCGCGGAAGCGGATGTCCATTCCCTTCTGCCGCAGCACCGTTTCATGCTCCCCGCAGATATCCCGCACGAGACGCCCCAGATCGAGCAGTTCCAGGGGCACCGCCTTATCGCCTACATTCATTTTTGAAAGCAGGAAGAGCTGTTCCGTCATGCTGTGCATCTCGTCCGCTTTCCGCCGGATCACGTCGAGATAGCGTCGTTTTTTCTCTTCCGTATCTGCCACGCCGTCGATGAGTCCCTCCACATACGCCTTGATGGAGGTCAGGGGCGTGCGGATATCATGGGCCATGCTCGCGATCAGCTCTTTCCGGCTCTCTTCCTCTTCCGCCCGGCGGCGGAGCGAATCGGAAAGCGCCCTTGTCATCGTATTAAACGCCGTAAATACGGAAGTAAATTCGTCCTGTCTGTCATAGGGAAGGATGAAATTCAGATCGCCTTCCCTGATCTTTTCCGCCCCGCCGCGGAGCTCTTTCAGAGGAGGCACGATCCGGCGCAGGATGAACCGGGACAGGAGCCAGCTCGCGAGCCCGATGAAAGCGAGAAGCGCCATGGCCAGAAAGATCAGCACCCCCCGGCTGACATGCTCCAGCCGGTCGTCCGTGCCGTGCGGCGCCTGGTGGCTTATGTAATACAGATAGTACGGCACGCCGTCCACCGTGCGCTTCCGGATCATCAGATACTCGTTGTTTTTGATCAGCTCATACGCGCCTTTCTCGGGATGATTCAGCTCATGCAGATCTTCCGCGGGCGGTATATCCGGGAAGAGCGCCGTGAGCGCCTCATTCCCATACCGGTACAGCTCGCGGTCTCCTTTGCGAAGGAGCACATAATTCTGCTCCGGATCGAGCACCTGGATCAGAGGGGCATAATCGCCGGTATCATCCACGTCAGCCGGTGTCCGCGTATTGTGAAAAACTGTATTATACAGAATATCCGCCGCCCGATTGAACTGATCGCTGCTCTCGATGTACACATGATTGCCGCTCTGGATGTAGACCATGACTCCAGCAAGCACTGTGGCGACCATGATCAGGAGCATCAGGATCGGCGCGAAAAACATCATCAGATGCGAGACAAGAAGCCTGTGCCGGATGGTCATGCAGAATTCCCCATTTCTCCCAGTATATTTTCTCCTATCATACCTGCCTCCGAGAGAAAGACAACGTTCCCTGCTGTTTTATTTAAAATTTATTCAATCATTTCTGAAAAAAACGACCACCTCTCCTGAAAAATCTGAAATTTCTCGATGCTACACTGCTTTCGTAGAAAAATTTTTCAGGAGGCCTTTATGCAAACCGTTCGCCGTCATCCCTATGCCGTTCTCATCCTTCTCTCTGCATTCCTCTTTCTTCTCGGAAATTCCCTCGTCCCCGTGACGGACACGGCGGAAGCCAATTACGCGCTCACATCGAAGGAGATGGTCCTCTCCGGCGACTGGCTCTCGCCGCAGATCTACGGCCGCTACTGGTATGACAAACCGATCTTCTACTACTGGACGCTCTCCGCGTCTTTTTCCGTCTTCGGTTTCAATGAATTCGCCGCCCGCTTCCCCTCCGCCGTTTTCGGCATGCTATCCGTGCTCTTCACTTTTTGGTTCGCCCGGAAAGTCTATGACGAAAAGACCGCCTGGGGCGCGGCGCTCATTCTCTCGACGAGCCTTGAATTTTTCCTCCTCTCCAAAGCGGTCATCACCGACGCGGCGCTCTTCCTTTTCATGTCCGCCGCGGGGGCGCTTTTCTATCTTGGCTACACGGAAGACCGGAGATGGTACTGGGGCTGCTGGGCTGCCGCCGCGCTCGCGTTCCTCACGAAAGGCCCCATCGGCATCGCGCTTCCCGGCCTCTCGTGCTTTCTTTTCCTCCTGCTGAAAAAAGACCTGAAGGAAATGCTCCACGTGCATCTCTTCTCCGGATTTCTTCTCTTCCTGCTCCTCGGCGGGAGCTGGTATTACTACATGTACCTCCGCCACGGCAGCGATTTCCTCGTCAATTTCTTCGGCGTCCACAATTATCTCCGCGCCGTCGTCCCCGAGCATGAGCGGCAGAACGTGTGGTACTTCTACATCATGATGTTCTTCGCCGGATTCGCGCCGTGGAGCTTCGGCCTTCTCTGGTCGCTCCGGAAAAAGTTCCGCCGCTTCCGCGAATCCTTCCGGGAAATGTCCGAGCCGTCCCTCTTCCTTCTGCTCTGGGCCGCCGTGGTGATTCTCGTCTTTCAGGGTATCGCCACGAAATACACCACATATACCTTCCCCTCTCTGTTTGCCTTCGCGATCCTGTCGGCCCGCCTCTGGCGCCGTTCCTTCCGCTCCGTCTGCCGGGCCGCCGCCGTCTCCGCCGCCGTGCTGACCGCCGTCATCCTCGTCGCCGCGCCGTCCGTATCCGGCCGTTTCTCAGGAAAAGACGCCGGCATGGCCCTCGCCGCGCTCGATACGGGCTCGGCCCCCATCCTCGCTTATGACGATTTCCGCACGTCTGCCGTTTTCTACAGCGGGAAACCGATCTTCCGCGTCGTGAAAAAAGACGAGATCTCTCAGCTCACGCCTCACGGCATCAGCTGGAACGCGAAAAATGTCATGCCTTTCTACGCGGCGGAAGACATCCTACCCGGCCGCCCGTACATCGTCTGCGTCACGGAAAAGAGGAAGCATCAGTTCCTGGAAAGCGTCCCCGGCCGCTGGACGGAGCTGTGCAGCGCCGGAAACACCGTTATTTTTGAGCAGAAGATATAAAATCCCCGAAAAAATTTCTTGACAATCTTTTTTCCTGTCCGTATACTAAGCTCAAATACAGCACGAGGATGAAGAAGGGACCTGGAATCCTTGCAGAGAGGCGGTGTCCGGTGCAAGCCGCCAGGAAGAAAGAGTCTTTCCGCTTCAGAGTGATGAGTGATGAATTCATCGGGGCTGCCCGTTACAGCAGACTAAAGATGGCCGGAAGGCAATTTGGGTGGTATCGCGGGTCTCTCGTCCCTTAGGGGTGAGAGACCTTTTCTGTTTTCCCCGCTCATTTTCGTTCCATTCCGGCAAATTGGGTGGCACCGCGAGAAGAGAAGCTCGTCCCATGGGACGCTTCTCTTTTTTTGTACCCTTGAAGGAGGCACAGTATGAAACGTGTATGGAATTTTAACGCAGGCCCTTCGCCGATGCCGCTGTCCGTTCTCGAAGAGATCCGCGAGGAAATGACCGATTACAGAGGATGCGGCATGGGCATCATCGAGATGAGCCACCGGTCGAAAGAATTTCAGTCGCTCCTCGCCGAGACGAAAGCGCTCCTTACCGAGCTGATGGACCTCCGCCGCGGGCAGGAGATCGTCTTCATCCAGGGCGGCGGCTCCATGCAGTTCGTCATGGAAGCGTATAATTTTCTTCGCACCCGCGCGGCCTACGCCGACACCGGCGTCTGGGCGCACAAGGCGCGGGACGCGGCGAAATTCTTCGGTGAAGCCTATGACGCCAATTCCGCGAAGGACAGGAATTACACCTATATTCCGGACACCTATGATATCCGCCCCGGTACGGATTATCTCCACATCACGGCGAACAACACCATCTACGGCACGGAGTATTGGGAATTTCCAAAAGTAAACGTCCCCGTGGTCTGCGACATGTCCAGCGACATCCTCTCCCGCCGGATCGACTGCAACCAATTTGCCCTCATCTGGGCGGGCATCCAGAAAAATCTCGGCGCAGCCGGCACAGCGCTCGCCGTCATTCAGAAAGATTTCCTCGAAAAAGCCAGGGAAGATGTGCCGGAATTTCTCCGGTACCGCACGTTCGTGGAAAAAGATTCCGCCTATAATACGCCGGCAGTCTTCTGCATCTACACTCTGAACAAAATGCTCCACTGGATCAAGAACATGGGCGGCGCGGAGGCCATGGAGGTGCGCAACAAGAAAAAAGCCGATACCCTCTATCAGGTCATCGACGAAAGCGGCGGCTTCTACCGGGGCCACGCGGAAAAAGCCTTCCGCAGCCGCATGAACATCACCTTCAATCTCGCCGATGAAGCACAGGAAAAAGATTTCATCGCCGAAGCGAAAAAGAACGGCTTCGTCGGCGTGGGCGGCCACCGGCTCGTCGGCGGATGCCGCGTCTCCCTCTACAACGCGGTCACGCCGGAAGCGGCGGAAGCCATGGCGGATTTCATGAAAGAATATCAGCGCACCCGGGGCTGATCAAAAGCAAGGAAAAGGAGAACCCATCATGTACAAGATCTTCATCACCAACGACGTAGCGAAAGAAGCGAAAGAATTTCTGGAAAAAGAATACATCGTCGATATCTGCCCGAACATGGAGGAAGAGGAACTCTGCCGCGTGATCGGCGGCTACGACGCCATCATCACCCGCAGCCAGACCCGCATCACCGGCAAGGTCATCGAAGCGGCGAAGAATCTGAAAGTCATCGGCCGCGCCGGTGTCGGCGTCGACGGCATCGACATCCCCGCCGCGACGAAGCACGGAATCACCGTCGTCAATACGCCCGAATCCAACACCATCGCCGCGTGCGAGCACACCATCGCCCTCATGCTCGCCATGACCCGCCATATCCCGCAGGCCCATCAGTCCATCATGGAAGGCCGCTGGGACAGAAAGAGCTTCACAGGCATCCAGCTCCTCAATAAGACCGTAGGCATCATCGGCGTCGGCCGGGTCGGCTCGAACGTAGCCAAACGCCTTCAGGCCTTCAATATGCGCACCATCGGCTACGACCCCTACATTCCGCTGGAACGGGGCAAACAGCTCGGCGTGGAACTGGTCGACCTGGACACCCTTCTCGCCCAGTCCGACTACATCACGCTCCACACGCCTCTCACCGATGAGACCCGCCACATGATCACCGCGAAAGAGATCGCGAAGATGAAAGACGGCGTCCGCATCGTGAACGCCAGCCGCGGCGCGGTCATCAAGATCGACGATCTGGCGGAAGCCCTCAAATCCGGCAAAGTCGCCGGAGCGGGCATCGACGTCTGGGCAAAGGAACCGCTGAAACCGGAAGAAAATCCTTTCCTCGGCATGAAAAACGTCTGCCTCACGCCGCACCTCGGCGCCTCCACCGTGGAAGCGCAGATCGGCGTCGCCACCGATGTGGCGAAAGGCGTGGCCGACGCCCTCCACGGCGAACCGGTCGCCACAGCGGTGAATGCCTCCCCCATCACGAAAAGCACCCTCGCCGTCATCCAGCCCTACTTCGATCTCTGCGAGCGCATGGGCAATATCGGCATTTACCTCGCTGACGGCCATATCTCCCGCGTCACCGCCGAATACACGGGCGAGCTGAAAGACACGGAGACCGCGCCGCTCACCACCGCCGTCATCAAAGGTCTCCTCACGCCGGTCCTCCAGGCGACGGTCAATTTCGTGAACGCCCGGAACATCGCGGAAGAGCGCCACATGGATATCCGGGAAGTAAAAGCGGGAAAGGGGAAATATTTCACCACCTCCATCACCGTCACCATCGAGACCGATAAAGGAAGCCACACCATCACAGGCGTCCTCTTCGACCGGAAAGAAGCGAAGATCGTCCAGATTGACGGATACCTCATGGATTTCGAACCGAAAGGCTACCTCCTCATCGCGCCCCATGCCGACCGTCCGAACATGATCGGCCAGATCGCGGGCATCCTCGGCGATGCGGGCATCAATATCAACGGCATGCAGGTGGGCCGCACCGCCCAGCAGGGAACGAACATCATGGCCGTCGCCGTCAGCAACGACCTGCCCAATGATCTCCTTGTGACGCTCCGCAATATCGACGGCATCCTCGATCTCAAAGTCATCAACTGTGAAAATCACTGAGGTCTGCCATGGTACGCATCATCCTCATCCGGCACGGCGAGACCACATGGAACATTGAAGGCCGCTACCAGGGACAGGAAGACACGCCCCTCTCCCCGCGGGGCATCGCGCAGGGAAAGCGCGCGGCGGAAGCGCTGAAAGACATTCCCATCGACGTGTGCATCGCGAGCCCCCTGTCCCGCGCCCGCGACACCTGCCGCTTCGCGGCTGACTTCCACGGTCTGCCCGTCCTCACCGACGAACGGCTCACGGAGATCTCCCACGGCGCGTGGGAAGGAGTCCTCGCCGAAGAGATCGCCGCCAAGTATCCGAAAGAATTCCGCCTCTGGCATACCCGGCCCGACCTTGTGCAGATGCCGGGCGGCGAAAATCTCGAAGACGTGCGCCGCCGCGCCCGCGCCGCCTTTGACGACATCGCCGCAAAATACGACGGAAAGACCGTCCTCGCCGCCGCCCACGACGCGGTGAATAAAGTCATCCTCTGCGACATCCTCGGCCTCTCCATGGCCCATTTCTGGCAGATCAAACAGGACAACGCCTGCATCAACGTCATCGAATACGACAAAGGCGCGTGGCGCCTCGTCCTCATGAATTCCACCGTCCATCTCGGCTATCTCATCAGCGGCATCGAGCAAAAAGGACTGTAAACAAAAAGCGCTCCTCACCGGGGACGCTTTTCCCACGCAAAAACGGGAAGGATCTGATTCCTTCCCGTTTTATTTTGTCTTTCTCACAGATCTTTCCGCATCAGGTAATCCGTCTGCGCGTCGTCTCCCATGACGAAGACATGCGTACCTGCCGGATAAAAGCCGTACGACCGATAAAAGCGGAGCGCCTTCTCATTATTCTCCCATACGCCGAGCCAGACATAGGCCTTCTTCCGGCTCCGTGCTTCCGCGAGAGCCTGATCCATGAGCCGCTTTCCGAATCCCAGTCCCTGAAATTCCCGCGCCACATAGATCCGCTCGATCTCCAGCGCCGCCCGGTCATGGAGCTCCGTCTGCGCCGGGGCCTCATTCAGCTTCAGATATCCTGCAAACGTCCCGTCCTCAAGGAGCCCGTAAAAAGAAGAATCCCTGTCCGCGAGTTCCGCCAGAAATTTCTCCGGCGCGAAAGCCTCCGCCAGGTACGCCTCCATATTTTCCTCCGTATTCCACCGGGCGAACGTCTCAAAATAGGTGCGCCGCGCGAAGTCCAGCAGCACCGCCCCGTCGGCAGCGCCGCACTTTCTGAAGATCAGCGCCATGTGACCTCCTTTCCCAGAAAAAAAGATGTGCAGGAGATTCCCACACATCTTTTCCATACTGTATCAGCGCTTGCTGAACTGGCTTGCTCTTCTTGCTTTCTTGAGGCCGTATTTCTTGCGTTCCTTCATACGCGGATCGCGGGTGAGGAGGCCTGCGCTCTTCAGCACTTTTCTGTAGTCGCCGTCGACTTCGAGGAGAGCGCGGCTGATGCCGTGGCGGATAGCGCCTGCCTGGCCCGTGCGGCCGCCGCCCTTTACGTTGGCGATGACGTCGTAAGCAGCGGTGGTGCCGGTGAGTTCCAGCGGCTGCTTGATGATGAGTTCAAGGGTCTTCAGATCGAAATAGTTTTCGAGCGTGCGACCATTGATCGTGATGTTGCCCTGTCCCGGTACCAGACGGACTCTGGCAACGGATGTTTTTCTGCGGCCGGTGCCGTAGTATGTAGCTTCTGCCATTCTTTTACCCTTCCCTTCTGGTATTAACGGATGTCAAACTTGATCTCTTCCGGCTGCTGCGCTGCGTGCGGATGTTCAGCGCCCGCATAGACATGGAGCTTTCTGTACATCTGATCGCCGAGCTTGTTCTTCGGAAGCATGCCGCGGATCGCGTGTTCAACCATCTTGACAGGCTTGTATTTCAGCATGTCGCCCGCTTTCGTATAGCGGTCGCCGCCGATGTAGCCGGTGTAGTGGAAATATACTTTCTTCGTCAATTTCTTGCCCGTCAGGACAACTTTGTCTGCGTTGACGACGATCACATAGTCGCCGGTGTCCACATGAGGCGTAAAGGTGACTTTATTCTTTCCCCGAAGGATCTCTGCGACGGCAGCAGCCAGACGGCCAAGAGTTTTGCCTTCAGCGTCAACGACATACCATTTCCGAGTGATGTTGCTCGAATTGGCCATAAATGTATCTTTCATGCTGTTTCCTCCTAAAATACTGACTGCAAGATCTCGTCCTTCCTCCGGGGCTAGTGGTGTCCGGACAAATCTCACGAGGAATATTTTATCGTTTTTAGAGAAAAATGTCAAATAAAATCCGGCGTTTCGAAGAAATTTCTCCCGAAAAAATTTCACTGTCCCTCCTACCCTTTTCGGAAAACTTTTCTCCTTATTTTCCCGCTTTTGTGTCATCAAAATATTTCCACGGAATTACAGAATACTTTCTCTATTGCTATACTAAGGATATATTTATTTCTCAATATCACGATCACACTGCGAGGTGCACGATGTCTGAAAAAGATCTTGAGGGCCTTCAAAACGGACTCTATGAAAAAATCATTACACAAACATTTCAAGAAAAGCTGGATCAGGCGCTGAAGGAAAATCAGATCTGGGCCGACCGGGAAGACCTGGACGCGCAGGAAGCCGTCTCCCAGCTCTCCGCCTATATCCGTCAGGTCATCAGCTGGCTGTTAAAAGATATCGCCGATGCCGACGACTCGGATACCTCCGCAAAGAAAGAGATTGACTTCATCAATCGGCTCATCACGTTCTTATTCAAAGACGCCCCCGAACAAAGGCGGGAATTTTCCGTGGCGGATACGAAATCTTTGCTCCTTTTTTTGCAGCATCAGCGCAACGCCGCGAAAAAACTAGATATCCCCCGCCCGAACACCTCCTTATCACAAAGCTTTCTTTTTACAAACAGCAAAAAGGACGCGCCCATTGCCACTGAGCTTTACGCAGAGATCGCATCGGCCGATCAGATCGATCTCCTCGTCTCTTTTATCAAATTTTCAGGCATCTCCATGATCCTTCCGGCACTGAAAGAATTCACTTACCGCGGTGGAAAGCTCCGTGTCATTACGACCACCTATATGGGCGCCACAGACCCCAAAGCCGTCCGTGTGCTCTCCCAGCTTCCCAGTACGGAGATCAAAATCTCCTATGATGTAAAAAGTACCCGTCTTCATGCGAAATCTTATATCTTCCGCAGAAACAGCGGCTATTCCACCGCCTATATCGGCTCCTCCAACCTGTCCCACGCCGCCATTACAGAGGGCTTGGAATGGAATATGAAGATTACCGCGCAAGATATGCCGATGGTCTTCCAAAAAATGAACACTACTTTTGACGTCTATTGGAATTCCGACAATTTTGAAGTCTATACGGCCGATCAGGAAGCGTTTTTGCAGCAGGAGATCGACGCCATCCGTCATCCCGCTTCCGCAGACAATGGAAATCTTTATTCTTTTAGGATCCGCCCATACCCGTACCAGCAGACCATTTTAGATAATCTCGAAGCTGAAAGAACGCTGAGAAACCGTTGGAAAAATCTGGTCGTTGCCGCGACGGGCACAGGGAAAACGGCCATTGCCGCATTTGATTACGCCCGTTTTGCAAAAAGCCGGCTGCCGCGGACGACAAATCTGCTCTTTGTGGCTCACCGCGAAGAGATCTTAAAGCAAAGCCTGTCTTGTTTCCGCCAAATTCTGCAAGAGCCGGACTGGGGCGAGCTCGATGTGGGAAACAATCACGCTTCCCGGTTGGCGTACAGGTTTGCTTCCATTCAGACATTGAACCGGCAAAATTTCTGGGACCGGATCGATCCCGATTATTATGACATGATCGTCATCGATGAATTTCATCATGCCGCGGCCGCTTCTTATCAGAAATTGCTCTCCCATTTCAAGCCCAAGATCCTCCTCGGCCTCACCGCCACACCGGAGCGGATGGACGGGAAAGACATCACAAAATACTTTGACAACCATATCAGCGCCGAGATCCGTTTGGCCGACGCCATCGAACAGCGGCTGCTTTGCCCCTTTCATTATTTCGGCGCGGAAGATCCCATCGATCTCAGCGATGTGAAATGGAGCGGCGGCGACTACGACATCAGCGACTTGGAGCGCAAATATGTTATAGACATCCGCAGCGCCGTCCTACGCGCCGGCGCAGTGCTCTCCGCCGTTGATCGATATACAGCGGATATCCGCGACGTAAAAGGTCTCGGATTCTGCGTGAGCAAAAAGCACGCCAAGTACATGGCTGATTATATGACGGCGCGCGGCGTTCCTTCCATGAATCTGGATTCGGATACACCGGAAACCATCAGAAACAACGCGAAAGAGAAACTGGAAAACGGAACGATCCGCTTTATTTTCACCGTTGATCTTTTTAATGAAGGCGTCGATATCCCCGCGGTAAATACGGTTCTCTTCCTCCGTCCGACCAACAGCCTCACTGTTTTCCTCCAGCAGCTCGGCCGCGGCCTGCGCCTTTCCGAGGGGAAAAACTGCCTGACGGTCTTGGATTTTGTCGCACAGGGAAACCGAAAATATGATTTTTCCGGACGGCTCTATTCTCTTTTGGGCCGAAAAGACACCAATCTCGAAGCCGAGATTAAAGGCCATTTCCCGCATGCGCCGAAAGGCTGCTTCATTCAGCTCACGGAAATGGCGCAAAAGCGGATCTTAGAGAATATCAAAAATCAGACTCGAGGCACCCGTTTCTATGCGGATTGCCTGCGCGATCTCTATGAATCCGAGGGCAGGATCCCTTCCCTTTCCAAATTTTTGGAAACGCTCCGCATCCCTGCCGAGGTCTTTTACAATAAGAAACGTCTCTATTCCCGCCTTTGCGCGTCCTGCGACCTGTCAGCCGATCTCCCCGAAACGGAAGAAGAGACGGTACTGCGAAGAGCCATGCCTCATATTCTTTCCATCGATTCTCCACAGTGGCTGGCTTTTCTGCGGAAGCAATTTCTCTGCCCGGCTCCTCCAAGATCAGACTGGGACAGAAAATTCCTCCGCATGTGGCAGTACACATTGTACGGGAAGGAATATACGGCATGCGGCATGAAAGACCCACTGGAAGCGATCCGCCGCTTTGCCGCGCAGCCCACGCTGCGACAGGAGATCCTCGATGTCTTGGCCTATCAGTCTGACCGCACTGAAGTCATCGCCAAACCGATCTCCCTCCCCGGAAACAGCCCGCTGGAACTGCACAGTCGCTACACACGCGACCAGTTATTTGCCGCCTTGGGTTATAAAAGCCCGGCTAGTATCCGCGAAGGGGTAAAATATTTGGAAGAATTGAAAACAGATGTATTTCTCGTCACGCTCAACAAATCTTCCAAAGAATTTTCCGATTCGACCCTTTATGAGGATTACTCCATCAATTCGACGCTGTTTCACTGGCAGACGCAAAATTCCGTCACTCCGGAAAGCAGGACCGGACAACGGTATATCCATCAAAAGAGCAACGGCACGACTGTCCTGTTCTTCGTGAGAGAGCGGAAAAAAGACGGGCACGGCAACTCCATGAGCTATACCTTCTTGGGCCCCGCAAAGTATGTGTCCCACACGGGACGCTGCCCCATGACGATCATTTATGAGCTTGCCGAGCCCATTCCGGCGCAGTACATCGCCGTCACGGACAGCAGCGGCGTCATCTGATACCGCCTATAATAAAAACCGTCCCCGCCCGGAAATCGAGCGGGGATGGTTTTTATCTGATCCATTTTTGCAGACGGTTGATCTCGAAGTCTTCTTCGATCTTCGTGAAGGCCGGAAGATGGAGCGGGTCTTCACGGAAGCCGAAGAGATGGGAAGGACAGGCGCAGTCGGTGCAGCCGAATCCGGGAATATCCCAGTCCGCGGCGCGGGCGACGGCTGCGGCGAGGGCATGCTCCAGATCTTCGGCGGTGCGGACGGGGACCGCCCCCACCCATTCCGCGCGCTGCCGGAGGTAATCGATGTGCCAGTGCATCTTCTTCCGCAGGCGGCGGTGCCGGGCGAGGCGCTGATCGAGATTTTCCTTCGCCGAGCCGGTGTATACATAGTATCCTTTCGGGAAATGCACCGTCCCGAGGCGGCCGATCTCTATGTCCGCGTCTTCCGCGAGGCGCAGCGCCAGCAGGTAGCAGCCCCGGTTCCCCGCTTCTTTTTCAACGATCGGGAGCGGCGCGGAGAGGAGGCGGACGCTCTCCGGACGGGACAGGTCGTCCGGCCACCGCAGGGCCGCCGCTTTCCATTCGATGTGCGGCGCGGCGGACAGGAAGGCCTCCGCGAATTCCGGATCGGTGTGGTAATCCGGCAGGAACCATTCCGCCCTGTCCCACTGGACGAGGATGAGGAGCCCCGCCTTTCCTCCCCCTTTCCCGATCTCGCCGAGGTGGAGGATGTGCTTCCGCCCGCGGGCCGTCACGGCGTCGGGAAACATGGCCCCCTTCTCCCCGAAGAGCGTGCACGATTTGACTTCCACGGGGAAGCTTTCTTTCTCATTTCCGATGAGCAGGTCGAAACGGCTGTCGCCCATGGTGACCTCCCGCCGCAGGACGCGGTAGTCTTCCCATCCGGGAATGCGCTTCTCATTGATGAGCGCCGCCGCCGTGTCATTTGCCCGGGACGTATCGAGGGGAATCATCACGCCGTCCCGCTCCGCGCCGACGACGCGCCACGCCGTGCGGTTCCCTTCCTTTTCATGACGCTCCGCGAGGAGCGCCGTCCCCGGAAAGAGGAGCTCCCGCATGCGTCCCGGATTGGGCATGTGGGCCCGCACGGTCTCTCCGTCCAGCTCCATTTCGATGACGAACCGGTTTGGACGGCGGAGGAACCGGCCTTTTCTGATCTCCTTCATGCTGTTTCCTATTTCCAAAAGAAAAGCAGGGCAGCCGCCGGGCCGCTCTGCCTTGTATCCGTTTATGCGTTATACGTTGAAGCGGAAATACGCCACGTCTCCGTCCTGGATCTCGTAATCCTTGCCTTCGATGCGGAGCAGCCCTTTTTCGCGGACCGCGTTGAAGGAGCCGCACGCCACGAGGTCTTCATAAGGCACGATCTCCGCGCGGATGAATCCCCGCTCGATATCGGAGTGGATCTTGCCCGCCGCTTTCGGCGCTTTCGTGTGGGCGTGCACCGTCCAGGAGCGGCATTCGTCTTCTCCGACGGTAAAGAAATTGATGAGCCCCAGCAGGGAATAAGCGGAGCGGATGAGGCGGTTCAGCCCCGGTTCGGTCTCGCCCAGATCGGTGAGGAACGCCTTTGCTTCTTCCGCGTCCAGCTCGGACACTTCCTGCTCGATCTCCGCGGAGATCGGCACCCAGCTGGCTTTCTGCTTCTCCGCTTCCGCCGCTGCCTTCTGCACATAAGGATTCGCCAGGGGATCGGCGATGTCGTCTTCCGACGTATTCAGCACATAGAGCACGGGCTTCAGGGTGAGCAGGTTCAGTTCCTTCAGGATCTCCAGATCGTCTTCGGAGAGGTCGAGGAGCCGCGCCGGTGTGCCTTCGGAAAGAGCGGCGTAGACCTTTTCCAGCGTCGGCAGCTGCGCTTTCGCGTCTTTAATGCCTGCCTGCGCGAGTTTCGCGGTCTTCGTCTTTTTCTTGTCCACGCTGTCCAGATCGGCCAGACAGAGCTCGGTATTGATGATATCCATATCGCGGACAGGATCGACGGAACCTTCCACGTGGGTAATATTGGAATTTTCAAAGCACCGCACCACGTGAGCGATGGCGTCGGTCTCCCGGATGTGGCTCAGAAACTGATTGCCCAGGCCCTCGCCTCTGGACGCGCCCGCTACGAGCCCCGCGATGTCCACGAAGCGGGTGAAAGCGGGGGTCGTCTTCTTCGGATGGAACATGTCCGCCAGGTCATACAGGCGGTGATCCGGCACTTCTACGACGCCCACATTCGGCTCAATGGTGCAGAAGGGGAAATTCGCCGCTTCCGCGCCGGCTTTCGTGATGGCGTTAAAGAGCGTGGATTTCCCTACGTTCGGCAGTCCCACGATGCCGATCTGCAGATTTGTACTCATAAAGTCCTCCTGTGCGGCAGCTGCCCGCCGCATAGACACGGCATAAGAGCACAGCCCGGAGAGCCGTGCTCATGCCTGAAATTCAATCGTCTTATTTCCGCGCGGCCAGCGCTTTTTTCATGCGCTCCACCGCTTCCTTCGTCAGTTCCGGCGTATTGAACGCGGTGAGGCGCACATAGCCCTCGCCGCAGGGGCCGAATCCGGAGCCGGGGGTGCAGATGACCTGCGCTTCATTCAGCATGAAGTCGAAGAAATCCCAGCTGGTCATGCCTTCCGGCACAGTGAGCCACACATAGGGGCTGTTCGTGCCGCCGCATGCCGCGAGGCCCGCTTCCTTCGCCCCTTCGAGGATCATGGCCGCGTTCTTCTTGTAAATCGCGATGGTGTCATGGATCTGCTTCTGCCCTTCCGGCGTGTAGACCGCTTCCGCGCCGCGCTGGACGATGTAGGAGACGCCGTTGAACTTCGTGCACTGGCGGCGGTCCCAGAGCGCGTTGGCTTCCACCTTTTCTCCGGACGCCGTCTCGAGCATGAGCTCATGCGGGATGACGCAGAAACCGCAGCGCACGCCGGTGAATCCCGCCGTCTTGGAGTAGGAGCGGAATTCGATGGCCACTTCCTTCGCCCCTTCGATCTCGTAGATGCTGTGGGGGATATTGTCTTCGGAAATAAAGCATTCATACGCCGCGTCGAAGAGGATGACCGAGCCGGTCTGCTTCGCGTAGCGCACCCACATGGTGAGCGCCTTCTTATCCAGCGCCGCGCCGGTGGGGTTATTGGGCGAGCAGAGATAAATGACCGCCGGATCGTGCGCCGGCAGGTTCGGCTGGAACTCGCATTCCTCGTAGCACGGCAGGTATTCGATGCGGTTGTACGCGCCGTTCACAAAGACGCCGCTCCGCCCCGCCATGACATTGCTGTCCACATAGACCGGATAGACCGGATCGGTGACGGCGACGATGCAGTTCATGTCAAAGATCTCCTGGATATTGCCCACATCGCACTTCGCGCCGTCGCTGACGAAAATTTCCGACGGATCGATCTCGATGCCGCGGGATCTGTAATCATGCTCCACAATGGCTTCCCGGAGGAAAAGGTAGCCCTGCTCCGGGCCGTAGCCGCGGAACGTCTCCGCGTGCGCCATTTCATCGACGGCTTTGTGCATGGCTTCGATGACCGCCGGAGCCAGAGGCTGCGTCACATCGCCGATGCCGAGGGAAATGAGCGACGCTTCCGGATGCTTCGCCTGATAAGCGGCCGCTCTCTTTTTTACTTCCGCAAAGAGGTAAGACCCCTGCAGATTCAGATACGCTTCATTACAACGTGCCATATTTTCAACTCCTGTTCAAAGATTTATCTTACATTTTATCATACGCGGGAAATGAAATACAGAAAATTTCTCCCCGCCCGCGGCGCGGCGGAAAAATTTCGCCTTCCCCGATTTCTCCGCCGGAAAATTTCCGCTCGTTTTTCTTTTCCCGCCGGAAAAATTCCGTCCGTTTTCCGCAGAGCGCTGAAAAATGACAGGCCGTTTTCCCCGTTTCACCGGGCATTTTCCCGCCGCTTTCCTTCCGGCGGAAGAAAATGACCGTGTCTCTGCACTGATGCGATAGATAAATTACTTTTACTTTATACACTATGATTTTTTTCGAATTTATAGTAAAGTAAAGACAGACGCGGGACGGCAGTTTGCGGCTCCGTTTTTTTATGCCGGACGGCGGCCCGGCTCCGCCGCGGACATTTCCGCTTCCGTTCCGCACAGACTGCTCTTCTTTTTATTTCCACTGGAGGTGTTATTTTGAATCTGGTTTTCGCAGCCATCGTCACCATCTGGGCCGGGTGGCTCATCGTCGGGCGCTACAAGGCCCAGACGGTGCTCTTTATTGCAGGCGGCATCATGCTCGCCGGGTCGGCCATCATGGGCTACGGCTCCATCCTGCCGGAAGGCAAGGGCACGGGCTTCATGGGATTCGATCTTTTTGAACTCATCCGCTCCCTCTTCGCGAACCGCGTGGCGGGCCTGGGCCTCAACATCATGGCCGTCGGCGGCTTCGCCCGGTACATGGACAAGATCGGCGCGAGCAATGCTCTCGTCAATCTCACCATTTCCCCGCTGCTGAAGCTGAAATCGCCGTACATCGTCATGAGCGCCTGCTGGGTGCTGGGCATGTTCCTCGGCCTCGCCATCAACAGCGCTTCCGGCCTGGCCATGCTCCTCATGGTGACCATGTTCCCGATCCTCGTGGCCCTCGGCGTCTCCCGCATCGCGGCGACCGCCGCCATCGCGACGACGCTCTGCCTCGACTGGAGCCCCGCGGATACGGGCACCATCCTCGCCGCGGAGATCTCCGGCCTGAATCCGGTCATCTACTGGCACACCTACCAGATCCCGATCGCGTGCATCGTCATCCCCGTCGTCGCCGTCGTTCACTACTTCACCCAGAAGATCATGGACAAACGGGACGGCCACGTGGTGCAGCCCATGCGTCCTGACGATGTGGCGGTCCATGCGGAAAACGCCGCGGAGCAGGAAGCCATGACGTCCCATCCGCCGAAGCTTTTCGCCCTGCTTCCGGTCATCCCGCTGGCGCTCATCCTCATCTTCTCGCCGCTCTGCATCCCCACCATCAAAATGAACATCATCATGGCCATGTTCATCGGCATGGCCATCGGCATGATCGCGCAGCTCATCCGCACGGGCAAGCCCAAAATGGTCTGCGAAGAGATCCAGGTCTTCTTCGACGGCATGGGCCGCCAGCTGGCGAACGTCATCACCATCATCATCGCCGGCGAATTCTTTGCCCAGGGCCTCACCGCCACCGGTTCCATCGACGCGCTCATCAACGGCGCGCAGCACACCGGCTTCGGCGCGACGGGCCTCACCCTCGTCATGATCGGCATCATCGCCGCGTGCAGCATCATCATGGGCTCCGGCAACGCCCCCTTCTTCGCCTTTGCCAATCTCGTCCCCGAGATCGCCGCGAAGACCGGCGTGAATGCGGCCTTCATGATCCTGCCGATGCACCTCATCGCCAGCTCCGCCCGGGCCATCTCCCCCATCACCGGCGTCATCATCGTCGCCAGCGGCATGGCGGGCATCAGCCCCTTCGATCTGGTGAAACGCACCGCCATCCCCATGGCCGTATCGTGCATTCTCATCGTAGTCGGCAATTTCGTTCTCTTCGGCTGATACGGAGCCGTGCAAAGATCCCCGGACAGGTTCCGGGGATTTTCTTTGCCCTTTTACGGGCACACAAAAAGCGCATGCCCTTAAAACACGCGCTTTTCTTTTTCAAAACGGGAATAGTAAGTTACCAATCTCTTTCGCGGATAGCTTCTTCAGTATCAATGGGGATGTTAAACCATTGCAGAATATAGGCCACAGTAACTCCTATACAGTCTCGCGCCACCGTTTCGATCTCGCTGCCGTTCTCGTCAAATTCCTCTTGAAGATCATTGATGCCGCAGACCGCTTCGTCCAGTTTCTCCTGCACCGCTTCGGTATCCGTTTCGCCGCTCTCCAGCAAGTCAATGACCTTCTGAAGTTTGTTCTTTACCTTATCTACCAAAAAATCAGGATAGTATTCATCCTGATACATCTCATCCAGCAATTTATAATTTGGGTCAAATGCTTTCATTTTTCTTCTCCTTTCAAACTACGATCTGCTTCTCTCCCCAGCTTCCCGATAACTGGAAATTATCGGATGAAATTTTTAGTCTAATTCAGTCCGACTAAATAAATCTAAAATAAGGGGCTTATCCTCACAGGCTTTTTTGAAACGGAGAATAAAGTCTGCCAGTGCATCTGTATCTTTTGAATAGACACAGAACATACTGCCCTCTGGGTCAAAGTCTATTTTCCCTTGTAAATCTGAACACTGTTCGTCCAAAAATACTTGTGCTAAACTTCCCCAATCATAACCGTTTCCCTCAAATCCTTCATCTGCACGAGTATCAAAAATCTCTTGTAAGTACTCTCCTACATTCAGGCAAGCAGAAGCACTTTCTTCATGTTCTACCCAGAAAAATGGTGCAATTTCTTTTTCAAATTGTTCTGTAACTTTCATATCTGTGTACTCCCTTCAAATTCCGATTTACCGTTCTCTTATTCTTTCCTTCTCCGGGTATTTATACGGCAAAAAACGGCCCGCCTTTTTTCAAGCGGACCGTTTCTTTCTGTTTCTTTTACAGTTCAAATACGACGCGGCCCAGCACGTGATCCACCGGGACGGGGCCGATGAAGCGGCTGTCGCTGCTGTGGTTGCGGTTGTCCCCCATCACGAAGACCCGGCCTTCCGGCACGGTGTAGGAGCCGTCCATGGAAAATTCCATGGGCTCGTTGATATAGGGCTCGTCCAGACGCTCGCCGTTGCGCCACACGGCGCCGTCGTGAAATTCCAGCACGTCGCCGCCTTTTCCGATGACGCGCTTCACCCAGACGCTGTGTTCCTGCCGGCTCTTATTGAAGATGGCGATGTAATTGTTGAGAGGCTCCGTCAGGTCGTCCGCCCAGGAACGTTCTCTCTGCGCGCGGCTGTCGATGATGACGATATCCCCGTAGTCCGGCTCTTCCCGGAGCACGTGGCCGATCTTGGAAACGATCAGGTACTGTCCGTCATTCAGCGTGGGGTACATGGATTCCCCAGACACTCTCGTCGGCACAAATAAAAAAATGTGGATCACCATGGCCAGGAAGAGCGCCACGACGATCGAATATATCCAGTCAAAGACTTCTCTCATGATTTCCTCCAAACAAAAATAGCGGATAGTGCTTATCCGCTATTTTACCAAATCTCTTTGTAATTTTACAGCTTGACCGGAGGCTTTTCTTCGCCGAAACGGTGGATGGTGTCGATGAAGCGCACCGTGCCCGTCTTGTAGCGGAGGAGCAGGGTGTGCGTCCGGCAGCCGCTGCCGAAGAAGCGCACGCCGTTCATGAGGGTGCAGTCTGTGATGGCCGTCGCGGAGAAGATGCAGTCGTCGCCCTTCACCAGATCGTCCAGCTTCAGCACGCGGTTCGGGTCGTCCATGCCCATCTCGTGGAGGCGGGTGATCTCTTCATGATTGTGCGGGAGGAGCCGGGCCTGCATGTCGCCGCCGAGGCATTTGAGGCCCACCGCCGCGAGCACGCCTTCCGGCGCTCCGCCGGAGCCGATCACCATGTGGACGCCGCTGCCTTCGATGCCGCATTCCACGGCCGGAGCCACGTCGCCGTCGGTGATGAGACGGATGCGCGCGCCCGCTTCCCGGCATTCGCGGATGATCTTTTCATGGCGCTCTCTGTCGAGAACGACCACGGTGAGGTCGGAAATATCCCGTTCCATGCCTTCCGCGAGACGGCGCAGGTTTTCCGTGACAGGCGCGTTGATATCGATGCGTCCTTTGCCGCGGGGGCCGACGCAGATCTTTTCCATGTACATGTCCGGCGCGTGGAGGAGGCATCCTTTCGGAGCGATGGCCAGCACCGCGATGGCGCCGTCCTGTCCTTTCGCCACGAGATTCGTCCCTTCCACCGGGTCGACGGCGATGTCCACTTCTTCGCCGCCGCGGCCCACGTGTTCGCCGATAAAGAGCATCGGCGCTTCGTCCATTTCCCCTTCGCCGATCACGACGGTGCCGGAAATGGGGGTGAGCGCGAACTGCGCGTGCATGCCGTCTACGGCGAGCTGATCCGCGCCTTCCTTATCGCCTTTTCCCATGAGACGGGCGCTGCGGATGGCCGCCTGCTCCGTGACGCGCACAAATTCCAGAGATAACTGTCTGTCCATTGAGATGCCTCCTCCTCGGTCTGCCGAAGCAGTCCAAAAATTACTTTTTCCTTTAAGTGTATGCGTCTTTTCGTTTATTGTACCATGTTTCCCCGTATCTTTCAGTATACACTTTTTCCAGACCGCATCAGGCTGTCCCGTTCTGCCCCGATCGGCAGTATAAGGCCGCCTGTTTGACAGGGCGGCCGGATTTTTTTACGATAGGGGAAAAGGAAAGGAGAACGTCATGCGCAGATTTTCCGGCATTCATACCGTTCATTTTTACGGGGACAGCCTCACCGCAGGCTACGGCGCGGCGCCCGCCGACGGCTGGATCGCCCGCCTCGCCCGCCGTTTCCCGCGCCTCACGCTGTACAATCACGGCGAATGCGGCCGTCTCTTCTCCGATATCGCCGCCGACGCGTGGACGGTCGTCCATTACCCGGCGGAGGGGGAAGCGCTTTTCCTCATGGGCGGCACCAACGACATTCTCTGCGGCATCCGGTTCGCCGCGCTGCTCCGCAAGGCGGAGGAAGAGATCCGCGGCCTCTCCGCGCGCATCCCGCTCATCCTCGGCACGCCGCTTCTCACGACCCGCGCCAGCATCGCCGCCGGCTGGCAGCAGGACTGGCAGTATGAGGAAAATGACCGGGAGCTCGCGGCTTACGGCGATTTTCTCCGCGCTCTCGCGGAGGAGCTCTCCCTGCCGCTTCTGGATTTCCAGAAAGAGTTCCCCCGGTCTGACGAATGGTATTCCGACGGCGTCCATCCGAACGGCGGCGGATACGCCCGCATGGCGGAGACGGCGGAACGGTTTTTCAAGACCTTGTGACCACGCAAAAAGCCCGGCTTGTCGCCGGGCCTTTTCATTGCTCATTTGCCGCGCGGATGAAATCCATTACTTCTTTTTCCTTTTCTTCCAGCAGCGCTCGGTCTCCGCGCGTTTCCATATTGAACCGGATGAGCGGCTCCGTATTGGACGGGCGCAGATTGAAGCGCCAGCTGCCGAAATCCATGCTCACGCCGTCCAGATGAGAAATCGCTTTGGCTTCGGAACGGTATTTTTCTTCCGCCGCCCGGAGCACGCCCGCCACGTCCCGCGCGGGCAGATTGATCTCGCCGCTCACGGGATAGCGCTCTTCCATTTCCCGCACCAGTGCGGCCAGGCTCTTCCCCGTGGCGCTCACGATCTCCGCCACGATGAGCCAGGGGATCATGCCGCTGTCGCAGTAGGAAAAATCCCGGAAGAAATGGTGGGCGCTCATTTCCGCGCCGTACACGCCGCGCACCCGGCGGAGCGTTTCTTTCATGAAGGCGTGGCCGCCTTTCGACTCCACCGCGCGGCCGCCGAGCTTTTCCGCGATCTCTTCCGTATTCCAAAAGCACCGCGGATCGTGGACGACAGTCTCGCCGGGATATTTTTCAAGAAAATACCCTGCCAGCAGCCCCACCATGTAGTAGCCTTCCACAAAGCGGCCCTCGTGGTCGACGAAGAAGCACCGGTCGAAATCGCCGTCCCAGGCGATGCCCATATCCGCGCCGGTCTCCTTCACCTTCTCGATGAGCGGCCCCCTGTTCTCCGGCAGCATGGGATTCGGCACACCGTGAGGGAACGTGCCGTCCGGCTCCATGTACATCTCCGTAAAGCGGAAGGGCAGATGGGGCTTCAGTTTTTCAAAAACGAGACCCGCGCCGCCGTTGCCCGCGTCTGCCACGATGGAGAGAGGCTTCATGCGGCGGATGTCGGCATAGCCGAGGATGTGGCGGATGTAATCATCCATCACATCGAGCGCCGTCACCGTCCCCCGGCGCTCCGGCTCCGTGAAATTCCCGGCGTATACCCGCTCTTCGATCTCTTTCAGCCCCGTGTCGGCGCTGATGGGGATGCCTTCCTCCCGGACGAGCTTCAGGCCGTTATTGTCTTTCGGATTGTGGCTCGCCGTGATCATGATGCCGCCGGACAGGCCGTAATGGAAGACCGCGAAATAGACCATTTCCGTCCCGCAGAGGCCGATATCGCACACGTCCGCGCCGCCGTCGCAGAGCCCCTCCATGACCGCCGACGCAAGACGCTCCGAAGACAGGCGGATATCCCGGCCCACGGCGACCTTTTCGGGATGATACATCTCCGCGTAGGCCCGCCCCACACGGTACGCCAGCTCCTCATTGATCTCCGTCGGGATCACGCCGCGGATATCGTAGGCTTTGAACCCGCCGCGGCTCTCCGGCAGCTCACCCCTCGTCATCGCCCTGCGCCTCCTTCGCCTGCGCCAGCCGGTCGAGCGCTTTCGTATAGCCATCCGCGCCGAAGCGGAGGCACCGCTTCACACGGGAGATCGTGGCCGTGCTCGCGCCGGTCATCTCCTCCACGCGGTCATATTTTTCCCCGTTTTTCAGCATGCGCGCCACTTCGAGGCGCTGGGACATGTCGCGCAGCTCGTTGACCGTGCACAGGTCTTCAAAAAATTCATAGCAGTCTTCTCTGGACTTCAGGGTCAGGATCGCATCGAAAAGCTGATCCGCCAGCGGATTCACAAGGCGCTGATTGACGCTCATAGAGACCTCCTTTTATACAAAATCCTTTCATGCTTTCACTCTTTAATTCATTATAGCATACAAACGGGGTTTCTCAATTTTTACCGCTGCCGGCCGTCTCTGCGCCAGGCGCGCCCCTCTTTTGACTGCGGCGCCGCGGCGCCCCGCGCGTCTCCGCCGGCCGCTCTCCTCCCGGAACCGGGCAGCAAAAAAGCATCCCTCCTCACGGAAAGGATGCTTTTTATTTATCTTCTGAAATAGCGTTTCAGGAAATAGATCAGCGCCGCCGCGCCGGCGAGGATCATTCCGCCGACGATGAAAAACCACGCCACCGCGAGGAATACCGCCACGACCGCCGCCGCCGCGCCCCAGAAGAGCGCTTTCTTCCACCACGGCATGGCCGACGTATTGCCGACCACATGCACATGGAAGCCGCTGCGGACGTTCTCTTCTTTTCGTTCTTCCTCGCCGGATTCATTCAGCGTGAGGCCCCGGTATTCGTGAACGTCCTCTCTGGACATCACCCGCGGGCTCTCTTCCGGCGCTTCATTTTTATAGTCTTCGTTCATGCTCACTGCTCAGAGAGCTTCTTCGTCAGGATGCCGTTCACGACCTGCGGATTGGCCTTGCCTTTCGTCTCCTTCATGATCTGTCCCATGAGGAAGCCCACTGCCTTTTTCTTACCCGCCTTGAAGTCGGCCACCGACTGAGGATTGGCCGCGATGATGCGGTCCGCCAGTTCTTCCAGCGCGCCGGTGTCGCTGATCTGGACGAGGCCTTTTTCTTTGACGATCGTTTCCGCGTCTTTGCCGGTCTCCCACATATCAGAGAAGACCTGCTTCGCGATCTTGCCGGAAATGGTGCCTTTGCCGATGAGGCCCAGCAGATCGGCGAGAGCCGCCGCCGTGACGGGAGCCGCCGCCATTTCGAGGCCGCTCTGGGAGAGCTTCTTCGCGAAGTCGCCCATGAGCCAGTTCGCCGCTTCCTTCGGGTCCGCGCCGGCCGCCACCATGGCTTCGAAATAGTCCGCCCGCGCCTTGTCGTTCGTCAGGTAATCCGCGTCATACGACGTGAGGCCGTAGCTCTCCATGTATCTTTCCTTGCGCGCGTCGGGCAGCTCGGGGAGAGTCTTCCTGATTTCTTCGATGTATTCCTCGCTCACCGTGAAGGGCACGAGATCCGGTTCCGGGAAGTAGCGGTAATCGTTGGCTTCTTCCTTCTTGCGCATGCTCTTGGTGACGCCTTCCTTTTCATCCCAGGTGCGCGTCTCCTGCACGACGGTGCCCCCTTCTTCGAGGAGCTCCGCCTGGCGCATGGCTTCGTATTCAATGGCCCGCTCTACGCCGCGGAAAGAATTGATATTCTTGATCTCCGTCTTGGTGCCCAGTTCCTTCTGGCCCACGGGACGGACGGAAACGTTCGCGTCGCACCGGAGGCTCCCTTCTTCCATCTTGCAGTCGGAAACGCCGCAGTACTGGAGGATGGCGCGGAGTTTTTCCATGTACGCCACGGCTTCCTTCGCGGAACGCATATCCGGCTCGGATACGATCTCCAGAAGGGGCGTGCCTGTGCGGTTGTAATCGACGAGGGAATAATCGGAATCGGTGATGGACGTGCCGTGATGGACGAGTTTGCCCGCGTCTTCTTCCATGTGCGCGCGGGTGATGCGGATGGTGGTCTTCTTCCCGTCCACTTCCACGTCGAGATGACCGTGCTCACAGATCGGCAGGTCATACTGGGAAGTCTGGAAATTTTTCGGCAGGTCGGGATAATAATAATTCTTGCGGTCGAATTTGCTGTACCGGGAGATCTCGCAGTTCAGCGCCAGCCCCGTGCGGACGGCAAATTCAAGCACTTTTTTATTCAGCACCGGCAGGACGCCCGGAAGGCCCAGGCAGACCGGGCAGACATTCGTATTCGGCTCCGCGCCGAAGGAAGTCCGGCAGCTGCAGAAGATCTTCGTGGCGGTGCGGAGTTCCGTATGCACTTCAAGCCCAATGACTGCTTCGTATTTCATACTTACATTTCTCCTTTCGGCGCGGTCTTCGTGAATTCCGGATGCGCCTGTTCAAAAGCGTACGCCGCGTTCAGGATGCGTTCCTCACCGAGCGCCGGGCCGATGAGCTGCATGCCGAGAGGCATTCCGCCGGCAAAGCCCACGGGAATGCTGATGGACGGCGCGCCGATGAGATTGACCGGCACCGTGCAGATATCTTCCATGTAGAGGGACAGCGGATCGGAAAATGCGCCGAAGCGGAAGGCCGCGCCAGACGCCGCCGGAGCCGCGATGACGTCGCATTTCGCGAAAGCCGCGTCGAAATCCTGTTTCAGGAGCGTGCGCACCTTGAGCGCTTTCAGATAATACGCATCGTAGTAGCCGGCGGAGAGAACATAGTTCCCCAGCATGATGCGGCGCTTCACTTCGCTGCCGAATCCGGCGCTTCTCGTCTTGATGTACATGTCCACGATGTCCTCGCCGGGCATGCGGAATCCGAAGCCCACGCCGTCGTAGCGGGCCAGGTTCGAGCTCGCTTCCGCCGGAGCGATGATGTAGTATACCGACACGCCGCTCTTGATATGGGGGATGGAAACGGGAACGATCTCCGCGCCTTCCCCTTCATAGAATTTCAGCGCCCTGTCGATCGCTTCTTTTGTCTCCGCTTTGATGCCCGCGCCGAAAAATTCCTCCGGCACGCCGATGCGGAGCCCTTTCACATCCGTGGTGAGCGCGTTCTTGTAATTCTTCTTCTCCATCGGGATGGATGTGGAGTCCCGGGGATCGTGTCCGGCAATGGCATTGAGGACGATCGCCGCGTCGGTCACGTCCTTCGTGATCGGCCCGATCTGGTCGAGAGAGGACGCGAAGGCAAGAAGGCCGTAGCGGGAAACGAGACCGTACGTCGGTTTGAGGCCGACAAGCCCGCAGAAAGACGCCGGCTGGCGGATCGATCCGCCCGTATCGGAGCCGAGGGCCCACACCGCTTCATTCGCCGCCACCGCCGCCGCGCTGCCGCCGGAAGACCCGCCGGGAACGCATTCCGTATCCCACGGATTGCGACTCGGTCCGAAATAGGAATTTTCCGTGGAGCTGCCCATGGCAAATTCGTCGAGATTCGTCTTGCCGAGGGAAATGTAGTCTTCCGCTTCCAGCTTTTCGATGACAGTCGCGTTGTACGGAGCGACCCAGTGTTCCAGCATGCGGGACGCTGCCGTGCAGGTCTCGCCTTTGATGCAGATATTGTCCTTCACCGCGCCGGGAATGCCCGCCAGATCGGAAACAGCCTCACCCGCGGCGATCTTCGCATCCACAGCGGCCGCTCTCGCGAGGGCCTTCTCATCACTCGTGGAAAGGTACGCATGGATCTCGCCTTCCGCCGCGTCGCGGTGCGCGATGACCTGCTTTGTCAGTTCGACCGCGGATATCTCCTTCGCGGCCAGCTTCTCATGGAGATCGTGAATGGTCATGGAATTCACAGTCCTGCCTCCTTATATGATCTTCGGCACTTTGAAGTAGCCGTTTTCTTTTTCCGGCGCGTTCAGAAGCGCTTCTTCATTGGTAAACGATTCATGCGGCACATCTTCGCGCATGACATTGTACTGCTCCACCGCGTGGACAGTGGGCGGCACATCCTTCGTGTCGTACTGATTCAATTCATCCATGTACGTCAGGATGCTGCTCATGGATTCCTTCATTTCCTCCAGTTCCGCCGGTTCAAAAGCGAGCCGCGAGAGCAGAGCGACCTTCTGGACTTCCTCTGTAGATATTTTCACCTGATTCACTTTCCTTTCTTCCGGAAAAACGGTTTTCCCCTGTATTTCTGCGGAAATTAATCGGTACCATTATACCATATCCCCCTGCGCCGCGCCGACCGGCGGCGGAAATCTTCCCGTTTCCCTCCGGTTTTGTGGTATAGTATAGACAAGATTATTGATAAGTACACAAAAGGAGGCCATCATGAAGAGTCAGAAAAAAATCGCCGCCGTCCTTCTCTTCGCCGCGTGCCTCGGCGGATACGCCGCCGCGCCGGTCTATGCCGCGCCGAAAGCGCAGAACCAGGTCAACCGCATCCTGAATAAGCTCGACCGCCAGCGGGACACGCAGCTCCGCCAGCAGAGCCGGAACGCCCGCACCGCCCGTCAGCAGCAGCTCCGCGAACAGGCGCGGCCCGGCGATCCCAATAACGTCACCGCGCGCCAGGCAGACGCCGTCCGCGACCGCGCCGCCAATTTGCAGGACAAGCAGCGCGATCAAGCGGAAGATCAGAAAGACGCTCGTCCGTGAACGGCGAAAAATAAGAAGCGGAAAAACAAACGGCGCTTCCCGCGAAAAAAGGAAGCGCCGTTTTCTTATGCGCAAAAAAAATGAGCGGACTTTCTCCGCTCTCCGCAGAAAAATGACCGCTCATTTTTCACAGGCACAATAAAAGAGACCGCCTTTGAAAGACAGGTCTCTTTTTTCTCTGTTTATTTCACAACGATATTGACGATGCGCTGCGGCACGACGATGCACTTCACGATCGTCTTGCCGTCGAGATACTTCGCCAGCTCCGGCAGAGCTTTCGCCTTCGCGGCGATGTCGTCCTTCGCCATATCCATCGGTACGGTGACCGTCGCGCGCACTTTGCCGTTCACCTGCACGGCCAGTTCCGCTTCGTCTTCACGGAGCGCTTCCTGATCCGCTTCCGGCCACTTTGCGTCGTGGACGCTCTTTTCTTCTTCGTCCAGATGCTGCCACAGCTCTTCCGTGATATGCGGCACGAAAGGCGCCAGGAGGATCAGCAGATTCCGGGTCAGTTCCTTCGCGAATCCGTCATGGATGGAGTCGTGCTTCTCCACATAGAGATACATGGCGTTGACCAGTTCCATGATGGAGCTGATGGCGGTATTGAAATTGAATTTTCCGTCCAGATCTTCCGTGACTTTCGCGATGGTCTGGTGCAGACGGCGGCGAAGCTTCTTTTCTTCCTCATTGAGCGCCGGCGCGTCGGTGCGTTTCAGTTCCAGATAGCGTCCGACGATGGCCCAGACGCGCTTCAGGAAGCGGTACGAACCTTCCACGCCCTGATCGCTCCAGGCGAGATCTTTTTCCGGCGGCGCCGTGAAGAGGATGAAGAGGCGGGCCGTGTCCGCGCCGTACTTTCCGACGATCTCTTCGGGGCTGACCACGTTGCCCACGGATTTGCTCATCTTGCCGCCGTCTTTCAGCACCATGCCCTGGCAGAGCAGGTTCGTGAAAGGCTCGGACGCTTCCACAAGGCCTTCGTCCTGGAGCACTTTCATGAAGAAGCGGGAATAGAGCAGATGAAGGATGGCGTGCTCAATGCCGCCGATATACTGATCGACAGGCATCCAGTAATTGGCTTTTTCTTTATCGAAAGGCTGCGCCTCGTTTTTCGGATCGGTATACCGCAGGAAGTACCAGGAAGAATCGATGAAGGTGTCCATGGTATCGGTCTCGCGGATCGCGTCGGCGCCGCAGTGCGGGCACTTGCAGTGGAGGAATTTCTCGCTCGTCTGAAGAGGAGATGTAGCGCCTGCCACGAAGTCGACGTCTTTCGGCAGCACCACCGGGAGGTCTTCTTCCGGCACGAGCACCGGGCCGCAGTGCGGGCAGTTGATAATCGGGATCGGGCAGCCCCAGTAGCGCTGGCGGGAGATCAGCCAGTCGCGGAGACGGTAATTGACCTTGCCTTCGCCGATGCCCATTTCTTCGAGCTTCTTCGTAATGGCTTCGCGGCCTTCCGCGGAAGTCAGCCCGTCAAATTCGCCGGAATTGATGAGCCAGCCTTCTTCATGGTACGCGTCTTCCATCGTGTCGAGAGAAAGGCTGTGTTCCTTATTCTGTACGACCAGCTTCATGGGCAGGCCGTATTTTTTAGCGAATGCCCAGTCGCGTTCATCATGGGTCGGTACGGCCATGACGGCGCCGGTGCCGTATTCATAAAGGACATAGTTCGCGATCCAGATCGGCACTCTTTCGCCGGTGAGCGGATGGATGGCATAGCTGCCGGTGAACATGCCCAGCTTTTCCGCCGCTTCCGACGTGCGGTCGATGTCGTTCTCGTTCTTCACCTTTTCAATGAAAGCGCGGATCTCATCGGCCTGCGGATTGCCTTCGATCAGCTTCGGCACGAGGGGATGTTCCGGCGCGAGCACCATGTAGGTGACGCCGTACACCGTGTCCACGCGGGTCGTGTAGACGGGGATCGTATCGTCCATGCCTTCCACTTTGAAGGAGAACTGCGTGCCCGTGGAACGGCCGATCCAGTTACGCTGCATCGTCTTGACGCGTTCCGGCCAGCCCGGCATATGATCGAGATCAGCCAGGAGACGGTCCGCGTAGGCGGTGATCTTCAGGAACCACTGGGACAGGTCTTTCTTCACCACCGGCGTCTTGCAGCGCCAGCAGCGGCCTTCTTCGACCTGTTCATTGGCGAGCACCGTGTGGCAGCTCTCGCACCAGTTGACCTTCGCTTCTTTTTTGTAGGCAAGGCCTCTCTTGTAGAAAATTTCAAACAATTTCTGGGTATGCTTGTAATAATCTTCGCCGCAGGTGAGCACCTTCCGGTCCCAGTCGTAGGACAGCCCCAGCTCTTCCTGCTGGCGGGTCATATTGTCGATATTGGAATACGTCCATTCCGCCGGCGGGATGCCGTGCTTGATCGCGGCGTTTTCCGCAGGCATGCCGAAAGCGTCAAATCCCATGGGATGGATCACATTGAAGCCCTGCATCTTCTTGAAGCGGGCGACCACATCGCCGATGGAATAGTTTCTTACATGGCCCATGTGCAGATTGCCGGAGGGATACGGGAACATCTCCAGTACGTAATACTTTTTCTTATTCGGGTCTTCCCTGACCGCGAAAGCGTCCGTTTCCTTCCAGATCTTCTGCCATTTCTTTTCGATCTGCTGAGGAACGTATTTTTCCATACAATCACCTTCCATACTTTCAGGAAATATTTGAAAGATTTTCCCCTTTTTCGTTAGAGTACATCAGTTGTCATTATAATATGCTGTCCGAAGAGCGTCAAACGGAAAGCCCTGTCTTTCCCCCCGCGGGAGCATCGGAAAAAGGGAGGCTTCCGCCTCCCCCTTTTCATTTTTTCGGAGACTTTTCCAACTCCCCGTACAGAGAGGGCGTCTCGAATCCGTACCGCCAAAAAGCCGCGCCCCGCAGGCCGTACGCATCGAGCAGGCCGAGCTTCTCGCCGAGAGAACGCGATTCCTCCAGCCAGGCTCTCCGGCGGACGCCGCCTTCCCTCCAGTCTGCATAAAACTGCCGTTCCTTCTTCTGCCACCGCGGCACGATCTTGTGCTTCCGGCTGAATTCATCCGTATAGCGGACGGTCAGTATATCCGACCGCACCGCGCCGTCGTCGCCGGTCCACACCCGCGTGTAGAGCGGCATGCCGAGGACGAGCTTCTCCGCAGGCACTTCTTTCAGAAGCGGCGGCAGGATGCGCTCCAGCCAGTCGCAGGCCGCGTTCGGCCCCGCGTGGGGACTGGAGCCGCCGGTCTGGTCGTATCCCATGAGGATCTCATAGTCGGCGTGCTCCGCCAGTCCTTTCCGGTCATAGCATCCCGTCCAGTAACTGTCCGCCGCCCCGATGGGCATGATGTCCACCGAGAGTTCCTTATTCATGGCGTGCATGCGCTCCGCCGCGCCGGCTACCAGTTCCGTGTAGAGCGGCGCGTCTTTCGGATTCATGCATTCAAAATCCATATTCCACCCGTCCAGGCCGTACACTGCCGTATAGGCCGCCAGACGGCGGAGAAATTCTTCTTTTTTCCCGCTGTCCCGCAGGAAAGCCGACGTCCCGTCGGGGTCAAAATCATTGCTGATCCGGGGCATGACCCGGATGCCCTCTTTCCGCGCGCCTTCGATATATCGGATCGAATACGACCGGGTCCCCTGCCGGATCTCTTCGCTGGTGCTCCATCCGGGGATCAGGACGCGGTCGCCGGCATCGCTGCTGAAGAAAGGCCTGCCGGGAGCATATTCCGAGTCCGGATCCCACACGGCAAAGATCGGTCTGCTCTTTTCAGCGGATTTCTTCTCCTGTTTTTTCTCCTTCTTTTCCTTCTCCGCTTTTTTCCGGTCTTTCTTCGGGTCGGGCTTTTTCACTTCTTCAAATTTGATCTCTTTCTTTTTTTCATTCAGCTTATATTTCAGCCCTGCCTGACTGCCGAAGAACGTCAGATCCGCCAGTCCGTCTTTCTCCAGCGGGAGAGGGATCTTCGCCAGGCTCCCGTCCTCCGCCGACGGCACGGAAACGAAGCATGATCCGCCCTCGCGGGAGATCTCCCACGCACCGCCGCGGGCGAGCACCTCTGCCGGGCCGTACAGCCGCCCCTCTTTCAGAAAGAGCTCTCCTTCCTGCCAGTCCTTATTTTTTATTTTCAGCTTCTGCATCGCCGCGTCCGCAGCGTCTGCCGCGCCGCCTGCCAGCGACCATGCCAGCGCCGCCGTCACGGCGCAGATCAAAAATTTTTTCACTCTGCCGCCTCCGTTATTCCGGGATTTTCTTTCATGACGTGTATAATAATAAAAACAGCGGCCCTGTCTGTCAAGAAACGGCCGCCGCGCTTCCTCTGAGCCCCGCGCATTCCCGGCGCTCATTTTCCGCTGCAAGATCCAAAGGACGTGTTCTCATGCATCAATACCTCACATTCATCGGCGATTTTCCCATCCGCTTCTACGGCATCTTCTTCTCCCTCGGCATTCTCTCCGGCTGCATTACCGCCTACTTCCTGCTGAAAAAAGACGGCCGCGGCTGGGAGAGCCATATTTTCGACCTCGGCCTCACCATTGCCTTCTCCGGCATCATCGGCGGGCGGCTCTGGGACGTCTTCTTCTTTGACTGGGATTATTATCATGACCACCTGCTGGAGATCCCCTACGTCTGGCAGGGCGGCATGGCCATCCAGGGGGGACTCATCTTCGCCTGCACCGCCGCGTACATTTATCTCCGGAAAAATAAGATCCCCGTTCTTCCCTTCGCGGATACCGTCGCGCCGGCGGTCATTCTCGGGCAGGCCGTGGGCCGTATCGCCAATTTCATGAACGGCGACGCCTTCGGCCACCCTACGGGAGAAGCCTTCGGCCTCCTCTATCCCCACACCACGCTCGCCTACCGCACCTACGGCGCGCAGCCTCTGTGGCCGGCGGAAGTATGGGAATGTCAGGGAGATATCCTCATCTTCGTGCTGCTCCTCTGGTACTCCTGCTTCCGCCATGCGAAAGGCACCGTCTTCTGTCTATATGTCATGCTCTATTCCCTGCTCCGCTTCTTTCTCGAATATCTCCGCGGCGACTACGGCACCCTCCTTCTGGGCCTCAAGAGCGCCCAGCTCACCAGCCTTGCCGCTTTTACCATAGCCGCCCTCTGCTTCCTCTACTTTCATTTCCGCTACAGAGACGAGCCGGAAAAAAGATGACCGCCCGCTCCGCGGCGGAGGACCGCGCGGAATATCTCCGAAAAATTCAGCGCACAAAAAAGACAGGCTCATGCCTGCCTTTTTACTTGCCTTATTTTTTCAGATGATGGCTTCCCCGTTCGGTGATCGGCACACCCGCTTTACAGAGCGGGCATTCTTCCGGCTTGTAAGTCGGCACGGAGAGGTGGAGCAGCGGATAGACTTTTTCCGCCGGTACGCCGAAGTCCGCGGTGCCGCCGGAACGGTCCACGAAGAGGCCTACGCCGACGATGTCGCCCTGCTGCTGATTGACCGCATTGACGACTTCTTTGATGGAGCTGCCCGTGGTGACGACGTCTTCCACGATGAGGACTTTTTCTCCCGGTTCGAGATGGAAGCCGCGGCGGAACGTCATGACTCCGTTTTCACGTTCCGTAAAGATGGAACGCACGCCGAGGAGACGGGCCGTCACCTGGGAAAGGATGATGCCGCCGGTCGCCGGGCCGACGACAGTCTCGATGCCCATGTCCTTGAAATGCGCCGCAAATTCCGCGCAGAGCTTTTCCGTGTATTCCGGATGCTGAAGCACATTAAACTTTTCCACATACAGTCCGCTGTGAAGTCCGGACGTGAGAAGGAAATGGCCTTCCAGGATCGCTTTCGTTTCTTTCAGTAAGCTTTCTACTTCTTTTTCATTCATGAGCATTCTCCCTCATTTCATCTAAAATAAGACGGACTGCCGCCGTCGGATTCACTGCCTGTGTGATCGGACGTCCGATGACGAGCTGGGACGAGCCGTCTGCGAGCGCCTGAGACGGTGTCGCGATGCGGCGCTGGTCGTCGGTCTGTGCAAAAGCGGGCCGGATACCGGGCGTGACGATCAGGAAGTCCGGGCCGCACGCTTCCCGGATGGCCGCCGCTTCCCGCGGAGACGCGATGACGCCGTCCACACCGGACTCTTTCGCCAGTTTCGCCAGGCGGAGCACATGTTCCTGAATCGGCAGATGGCCGCCGATCTCTTCCCACCCCTGGTCATCAAAGCTGGTCAGTACAGTCACGGCGAGAACTTTCGGACGCTCCACGCCGAGTTCTTCCGCGGTGATCCACGCGGAGCGCGCCGCCGCTTCCATCATGGCGCGGCCCCCCTGCGCATGGACGGTGATGAGATTCACACCGAGGCGCGTCACCGACGCCACGCTGTGTCCCACCGTATTGGGAATATCGTGAAGTTTCAGATCGAGGAATATCTTCTTTCCGTTCTCTCTGAGATAGCGCACGGTCTTTCGTCCAGCGCCGTAATACAGCTCCATGCCGACTTTATAGAATGAAATGCTGTCCCCGAGAGATTCCACAAGCGCCGTCATTTTTTCAAAAGTATCGACATCCAACGCCACGATGAGCCGGTCGTCCGCAATGATTGGCTGCTGCGTCATATCCGCCCTCCTTGTCTTTTTACAGCAAAAATGCAAAGAATCTGGAACATTTCAAACTCTCTGCACGCCTTAAAACTCATAGAACTATCTTTTTTACATCAAATTTATTATATCGTAAAGCCGCCGGCGGTGCAAAAAATTTTCACCGAAAGCGGCGGAAAATTTCGCATCAGAAAAGGTGCGCCCCGCAAAGAGGCGCGCCTGCTCTCCATGAGTCCGCTTTATTCTTTTTCGCCGCCGGAAGGTTTCTGTTTTTCCGCTTCTTCGATCATGTGGATCGTCACGGTGTCGAAATCGATCGGAGCAGACGGCGCGCCGGCTTTTTCAAAGCCCACGCCGAGTTTTCCTTTGTAATATTCCACAGCGTCGCCGTTCCGGTTCACCCTCGCCGCGTAGATGGTCTTGTCATCGCCAAGCCCGACGAGGCGGAACATGCCCGGCGGAGAAATGATGCGCCAGCTGCTGGTGGAATCATTGTAGGTATACATCACACCGCGCACCGTATCATCGTAGAAGAAGCGGTCTTCATCGTAAAAGACGGCGATCTTCCCGATGTGCGGCGTCTGCATATAGATGCGCCGCGTGTCATAATTGGCGTCCGTCCGGTAAATGCGGTACAGGCCGTCGCCCACATCCATTTTCATATAGACCGCATTGGTCGCCGTGGAGTAGGCCACATCCACGATGCGGCTGTCCCGCGGCAGGTCTTCAATGGGCGCGTCGGACTCATGCACGGTGCCTTCCGGATTGTACCGCGCCAGTGTCACGTCCCACTGCCCGCCCCGCCAGTGGATCGGATAGAGAGCCATGAGCGCCAGATTGCGGTCCGGCATCCATTCAAAAAAGGATACGCCCTTGCCCTTGAGATCGACCCGCTGCGGATTGTCCAGATCGTCGGCCCTGTAAATGGTCACGGAATCTTTCGCCACATCCGCCATGTAGGCGTTGTCAAAAGAATAATAGGCTTTCCCTTTCAGCGCGATGTCTTCATACGCCGACCTGTCTCCCGCCATCGCCGGGCCCGGCCGCTCCACATCGGACACATTGTAATCGGCCGTCGTGGAAAAGAGCACCTGGTCGAGGTACAGATAGGCCCCCGCCTGCAAAAGGATGCCTGCGGAGAAATAGAGAAGCACTTTGCGGATTTCAGTCTTCATGCCGGCCCCTCACTTTACCACAAACGCCGTCGGGATCATCCGCTCGCCGAGGAGATCCGCAGGCTTATTGATGACTTTCCCGTTGAAATAGAGCGTCGTGCTCGACCCGCCGTCCAGGTTGGCCGCAATATACGCCCCCTGCTCGTAGAGGATGTTCTGCATATCCGCCAGCGTCGCTCCGATGCTGTAGCCAGGCTGGCGTCCGTCAATGGCGAGGAAGAGGATCGTGCCGTCTTTCCGCTGTCCGATGGCCGACCGCGGGCCGATGCCCCAGCCGCCGTCGCCGCTTTTGATCATTTTCTCCCCGTTCACGATGATCGGCGGACCGAATGTCAGCCCTTCCACCGCGCCGAGTTCGCGGAGTTCTCTCTTATTGTAATTCCCGGCGATCAGGCTGCCGTTATCCGTAAGGCCGATGAAATCAACTTTTTCTTCATCGCTTACCTGCTGACCGAGGAGGTACTTCCCTTCGTGCAGGATAAAGCCGTAAGGCAGACGCCCCGTGCCGGTCCCGTTCGGATCGTCGAAACCGCCGCCGTTGATCGCCGCCACGGCATCCGCTTTCCGCGCGATATTGCTCGTGGTATCGCCCTTGTCATTGATATCCGCCGCCGTCGCCACCTGAATGCGCTTCGGATTCGGGATCTCCAGCAGGTACCCGACGAAACGGTTTGATTCGATCTTCTGCATCTGGATGGAAGAATCCGTTCGCGCCGTAAAATCGAGGAGCTTCTGCTTCGGCGCGGAAGACACGCCGCCCAGGATCTCATCCAGTTCATTCTGGTCAAAAAGCCACGTGATGTACTGGGGATGGCGGGAGCGCATGATCGCCCCCACCACGGCGCGGCGGAGATTGCCGAAAGGCCCGAAAAGCACGATAAAAGGAGAGGTCACCACAAAAAAGATCAGCGTGACCGCCAGAAATTTGAATAAACTGCTTTTCCAGAAAGGTTTCATTCTTTCTCCCCTGCGTACCTGTCATCAAAGTGAAGTGTAGTCATCTATGGTCAGGCGTTCTTTGTAATTCTCTTCCCAGACTCCGTTGCCTACCCAGATGCGGGTCACCGCATAGGGATCGCCCACGGCGTGCATCCGGCCGCCGTCCATGAGAACGCCCATATCGATCCCCGCACGTTTCGCCGCTTCCTTCACGGTTTCATTGAAACTGCCGTTGGGATATGCCATCCAGCGATTATCAATGCCGAGATGTTCTTTCAGCGCTTCCTGCGCGCCCCGGATCTCCGCTTCCGCCCGGCTCTCCGTCAGCGTATCCAGATCGGGATGATCCACGGTGTGATTGGCGATCGTCACGGCGCGGCTCTCCGCCATCTCATTCAGCTGCTCCCACGTCATGCGCCGGTCCTGCCCGACATGGCCGGTGATCACGAAGACCGTCCACGGGAATCCATACGATTTCATCAGCGGATAGACGATGCGGTAATTGTCTTCATAGCCGTCGTCAAATGTGATGCACACCGGCTTCTCGGGAAGAGGCGCTTCCTTCGTCACGTAATCGTAAAGCTCCTGCATGGTGATCGGGTGGTAGCCGTTTTCCGCCAGATACGCCATCTGCCACCGGAAATTCTCCTCCGACATGACCGCCGGATTTCCTTCTTCATCGCCGATCATATGATACATCAGCACAGGTACGCCGTCCGGCACAGCGTATACCGTATCCGCGCTGCGGCGGACGACCGCTTCGCCGCGGGGCGGTGCCGCCTCGGTGACTGTGCTTTCGCCGGACGACGCTTCCTCTCCGCAGCCGCCCGTGAAAACGCCGCCGCAGACAAGCGCCGCGCAGAGCGCGCCGTATATCCAGAATTTTTTCACGCTCATCATTCTCCAGAAATATTTCAAAATATATGCTTTTTATTTTACTACACTCTTTCAGATTCCTGCAATTCTGCCTGTCTCCGGCATGGAAAGAGCGCGATGCGGTCTCTTTCTGCGCTCCGCGGCCCAAAGAATTTTGACAACAGCTCCATAGCATGCTATATTACTTACACTTCTGATTGTCTAATATTTCTTATTTTGTATCGTATGTATTTTATAAAGAGGCGCATATGAAAAAATTCCAACTCTTTCTTGCAGCGCTTTTCCTTCTCTTTCTGCTGCCCCTCGCGGGCGGCGCGCGCGCATCAGCGGCGGAAGTCTCCGATCTCCGCTGGAGCGCGCGAAATGATGGGAAGCCTCCTTTCGTCCGGGTCGTCCTCGATCTGACGGGCAGCGTAAAAGCCGTAGCGGCGCTCAGCGACGACGGGAGTAATCTGGAGGTTGTTCTGAAAAATACGTCCGCCGGCTCCAAAGTAAAACATGATTATTCCATGAAAACGCAGAGTGTAGATCTGCTCACCGCAGAAAACGACGGCTCGGATCTCCGCCTCGACATTGCGCTCCGCCGCACCATGAAAATGAGCGACATCAAAATTTTCGCGCTCAAACCTGACGCCAAGGCCGATCTGCCCCACCGTCTGGTCATCGACATTCCTTCCACGGGCAGCGCGCTTCCCGCCGCGTCTTCCTCCGCAGTAAAAGGCTCCGCTGAAAAAGCATCGTCCAAATCGGCAAAATATTCCGCTTCAAAAGACGAGAAAAAGATTCTGAAGGGAAAAGTCATCTGCATCGATCCGGGACACGGCGGCACGGACGTGGGCGCCATCGGAACGCTGGGCAAAAAATCCTATTACGAAAAAGACATCACCATGTCCATCGCCGAGCCGCTCCGCGACATGCTCCGCGCGGCGGGAGCCAAAGTCATCATGACACGGGATTCCGATAAAGACGTATCCCGCGCCTACGCAGGCGACGCGGAAGAACTGCAGGCCAGATGCGACGTGGCCAATAGAGCCAAAGCGGATGCCTTCATTTCCATCCACATCGACTCCTTCTCCAATTCCAGCGTAGACGGTACCACGGCCTACTACTATCCGAAGAGCGGCAAAGATCTGCTCCTTGCCCGGGCGCTCCATGAATCCACCATGGCCCGTCTGGCCATTCCTGACCGGGGCGTCCGCTCCAATGATCTTTATGTCAATATCCACACCAAGATGCCCTCCGTCCTCATGGAAATGGGCTTCATCAGCAATACGCACCGTCTGAAAATGCTCACCTCTTCCTGGGGGGCGAAGAGCATCGCCCAGAGCATGTATTACGGCATCATCGACTATTTCAAGCAGATCAGCTAAGGAGGCATCATGAGAAAAGCAGCAATCCTGGCCCTGTGCCTTTTCACCGCGGCAGGCCTCGCCGGGTGCGGTGATTTTGCTCCGCCGGCCGACACGCAGACTGTCCCCGCCGCTTCTCAGCAGGTCCCCGCAGAACGGGAAGCGACGCTCCGGCTCTATCTGCCTGATGAAGACGGCATGCATGTCTCGCTCCGCGAAAGCAAAGTTCCCGCCAAGCAGATGACCCTGAAAAATGCCCTTGTCCAGCTCATCCGCCTCGACAGAGAGCAGAAATACCCGCTTCTCCCGACGGGACTCACCATCAAAGACGTATCCATCGAAGACGGGACGGCAGTCATCAATTTTTCCGGGCAGCTGAAAGACCTCTCCGGCGGCACCACCGCGCAGGGCCTTTTCATCGCCATGTTCGTCAATACGGCGACGGAATTCCCCAATGTCCGGCAGGTCGTTTTCCAAATGGAAGGCCATCCTGTCACAGGGTTCACCGGCCACTACGATATGACACAGCCTTTCAAGAGAAACGAAGGCATGATCCGCATGGAAAAGAAATGAGCACAGCAAAAGGCCCGCGCC
>UQYL01000006.1 GCA_900545365.1 uncultured Dialister sp.
TCCCGATCCACAGGAAGAGGTCGAGGAAGAAGACCGTCACCATCCGGCCCCCGTGGGTCATGTAGTGGTTCTCCAGAGACTGGAAGAGATCAGAAAAGGAAGAAATATGCTGTGACGTCCCCCAGATCATGGCATAGTCGTAATCGTCCCGATGAAGCGGCATGAGCCAGTTCAGCGCAAGCATGAAAAGAAAAACCGATGCCAGAATGAGTATGGTTTGGCCAGTACGTTTTTCCATGTCCCCGCCTCCTTTCTTTTTCCGCTTAGTATGGGCGATAAAATATACCATTTATTAAACGGTATCGCAAATCAGGTGTAAAGAAAATCCCCTCCCGTTGCAGAGGGGACATTTTTATTTTTTGGTTTCGCCGATAAGTTTCACGTCTTTGATGCCGTAATAGCGGTTCATCATGTAGTCGCGGTCTCGGCCCAGTTCAAATTCCTTATAGAACACATGACGGAGCGCCCGGTTTTTGATGCGAATCGGCTCGATCTCAAGGACTTTCCCGCTGCCGGCATGGCTCGCGATGTACGCAATGCGGGTGTCGTTCTCCCGCGTAATGGCCACGGATACGACGACGGTCGCCGCGGCGATGAAGAGGGCCACCGCCCCGCCTCCGATCTTGAGGGTCCTTCCCGCGTGTCCCGCGAAGGCCTTCTGTACTGCGGGAATACGCAGCACCGACAGCGCCGCCGCCATCACCATCAGGGACGAGCTGAATGTGGCTCGCGCCGGGAAGGTCGGCGCCGCGAGGATGAAGAAGTTATTGATGAATGCCATGGCAATGAGACAGCCTGCGTACCGCACTTCCGGATATGTGTCCCACAGGTCTCTCGCTTTCACGGCTCTGTTCAGTTTCTTTACCGCCTCTTTGTCAAAGCCGAGCTCTTTTTTCGCTTTGAAGTAGATCAGGAAGATACCCGCCCAGTAGACTGCCATTTCTTCAAAGCCTTCCATGACGTGGCTGATTTGGTAGACTGTCTTAGGCTTCGCTTTCCCCAGCGGCTCCAGTACATAGTTGATGATACAATCGCGGATGCTGTCGCCCAGGAATCCTCCCGCGAAGTAGGAGACGGCCATGAGCAGGATGAGCGCCGCCGCGATCCCCTGCCCCGCGGTGAATCCGCTCTTCCCTTCCGGAATGGTCTCTCCTTTTTCTGTCAGCCGTTCTTTTTTCAGGATCCGCCACATGAGGAGAAGGAGAAGAATGACCGGGATGAGGTAGAGGATCATTTCCCCATTTCCCGCGAATTGGTTTCCAATGTGGATGAGGAGGCCTTTGTCGTGTTCCTGCTCGCCGTATCTCGCCCAGTTCCCCGGCGCGGCAAGGAGGCCGATGAATCCGAGGAATACGCCGACCGCTCCGCTCCCCATCCAGGCAGAGAGCGTTTCTTTTCTCCTGGCGTACCACACGGAGCCCCACGCCAGGAGGACGGCTGTCACGGCGAAGTTTTCCACAGACCAGCCGCCGAGGATGCCCGCAAGGAACATGGGCAGGGCCATGCCAGCGCCCCAATGCAATTTCCCTGCCGCCCACAGATTATAGGGGAGCAGGAAGAGGAGCACGAAGAAGCCCGACCAGAGGTAGACTGTGGAGCCGCTCTTCCACACCGCCACTTCGCCGAAGTGGGGCAGGGAGAGCCACATAAAGAGCGCCGCCAGCGCCAGAATGCCCGGCTCGGCGGTGAGTTTCGTATCTCTTGTGGCATGGAAATAGAGGAGGATGAGCACGCCCGTGAAGACCGCCGCGTTGGCGATGTCAAAGGGGAGCTTCCCGATCCACAGGAAGAGGTCGAGGAAGAAGACCGTCACCATCCGGCCCCCGTGCAAGGTGTAATGATTCACCAGAGACTGCCACAGATCCCCCCAGGATTCAATGTGCTTCGTCGTTTCCCAAACCATGGAATACAGAAAGTCGTCGCCCCGGAGCGGCGCGTAAATATTCAGGAACACCATGAAAAGGAAGACGCCCGCAAGGAGCAGAAAGGTCTTCCCGCCGTGTTTCTCAGTCGTCATCATCATCGTCCTTCTCTTTCACCCGCCGCTCCACCGGGATCGGCTTCATTACATACGTCATTTTTCTGCCGTTCATCTCGTCCACCAAGTAGAGCGGACGGCGTTTGCTCTCATTGAAGACCCGCCCCAGGTATTCCCCGATGATGCCGAGCGCGAGGAGCTGCACCCCGCCGAGGCAGAGCATCACCGTGAGGAGCGTGGGATAGCCTGCCACGGGGTCGCCGTAGAGCATGGCCCGGACGAAGACATAGATCATGTAGAGGATCGCCAGGAACGACACGGCCACGCCGAACATGGACGCCAGACGAAGCGGCGCCGTCGTGAAGGACGTGAGCCCTTCCAGCGCCAGATTCAGAAGCGACCAGTAATTCCACGTGGTCTTTCCCGCCGCCCGGGGCCGCACATGGAAAGGAATCTCCTTCTTTTTAAAGCCTACCCAAGTGAACATACCCTTCGTGTACCGCTCGCCCTCCCGCATGAGACGGAGCGCCGCCACGCACCGCCGGTCAAGGAGGCGGAAATCGCCCACGTTCCGCTGAATCTCCGTGCGGCTGCACTTCTGGAGCAGCTTGTAAAAGAAATTCGTCAGATGGCGCTTCACGAAGCCCTCGTCCTTCCGGTCAGCCCGCTTCGCGCACACGTCGTCATAGCCCTGCCGCCACCAGCGGACCATCTCCGGAATGAGTTCCGGCGGATGCTGTAGGTCCGAATCCATGAGAATCACCGCGTCGCTCTCCGCGTAGTCCAGCCCGGCGAGCATGGCCGCTTCCTTCCCGAAATTCCGGGAAAAGCTGATGTACGACACCCGCGGGTCTTCCTCCGCGAGCCGCCGGATGATGCCGAGCGTCCCGTCCCGGCTTCCGTCATTCACGAAAAGAAACCGGAACCGGCAATCCGGCACCGCAGAGAAGACCTTCCCCACTTCCGTATGAAATTCTTCCAGTACCTCCTGCTCGTTGTAGCAGGGGACGATGATCGTGATCGTGTCCATTTCCCTATTCCAAGTCGTTGAAATTAATGATCTCTATATCCTTCTCATCAAGAAGCTTCTCGATCTCCGGCGACGTGATGGCCGCCAATTCCGCTTCAAAATCGTGCTCCCAGAGGCAGTCCCGCTGCAAAACGGCATTGTCCGTGCCGGGATGCATCATGACCTCCGTCGCGCCGGGCTTCATGGTCTCCACGATGTGCCGGAAATGCGTTTCGCTCACCGCTTCCCCCGCCACGATGCCCGCGAAATGATCGGGCGTGCGGAATCCGCGGATCTTTGCCCGCCGCTCCGCCGCTTCCGCCAGCGTGAAGAGGCCGAGCCGCCCCACGAGCTGCCCTAAGCTGCCGGAAGACGACTCAAAGAGCGGCGCTTTCGGGATGCGCACCGCGTCAATATGCACCGCTTCCGCCGCGTCCAGCGCCGCGTCGAAAATGCCCGGCAGCACGTGCATGTGCTGATGCCCGTCCACATGGGTGAGCGAAAGACCGGTCTTCGCCATCTTCTCCGCCTGCGCGGCAAGCTCCCGGCGGACCTCTTCCATGCGAACGCGTCCCGCGAGAAACCGTTTCACAAAATGGATATAGTCATCGTAAAAAACGCCTCTCTCCGTTACGAGCGACGGGATCTCCTCCGGCGGAAGCACGGGGAAACCGTTCACCAGCGTGAAATGCACGCCCACACCGAGCTCCGGATGGGTGAGCGCCGTCTCCACCGCGCCGTCAAAAGCCTTCCCGCCGGGCATGAGCGTCGCCGACCGCAGGATGCCCCGCTCGACGCCCTCCGCCACAGCGCGATTGATGAGCGCGTGCCGCCCGAAATCGTCGGCATTCACCAGCAGCTGATATTTTTTCTCCTTCATCAGTCATTCCTTTTCAAAAATTTCCGTGATCGTATATTTCCTTGCATTATAACACAGCCGCCGGGAAAGCCCGGAAATTCCAGCAAAAAAGAGCGACCCTTGCCGCTCTTTCTGTCACCACGGATAATTGACACGCTTCGTCATTACCGTTTTCTAATGTTAACGTGCTCTCAATGGGAATTGCCCCTTTTGCACCGCAACTTTATTTCTTAAAAAATCGGATCACACGATTTCTGAACCGAATCCATCGACTCCAGCTGCACACATCAATTATGCGGTATACGGGTTTGGTCTGTTTTTTATACATTGCAAAAAATTTTTCACGGTTTTTATTTTCCTGATCCCGCCATTTTATGCTTGGATTGTTCTTGATCACATACTCCAAATCTACTGGCTTTATTTTCATACCGGGAACAATAGCATCAAATAAACGGCGCCCTTTATCTGTACGGATCAATACCACCGAAGTCCCCCGATCATCGTCCATATCCGGATCCCTGTTTTCCACACCCCAGTAATCACCTAAGGTGATATCGGAAAAATAATTATCTCCTTTATTTACACAGAGGGGACAACTTGGCCGTAAATATAGATTAGATAAAAAGCCTTTCATATACAAAGAATCATGTCGAGAAATGATTGTCCTATTTCCATTCTCGAAACCACATACTACAGAGTAATTTTGCCACCCGGAGGATTTATTCCGAAATTGAATCGACGTGACCTTGCTTCCCGATACTTCGCCCAATTCATGAAAATATCTTCTAAACACCATTGGACTTGGCACACCATGGCAGATAACATCCACGGTCAATAAGTTTTCGTATGGTTTCCCCAAAAACAATTTAAGTCCATGAATCTGGCAGGGGGTGCCGCTAAAGAGAACCAGCCCCCCCTGATCCAATATTCTTTTCGCCTTTGTAAATGCGTTCCCTATTATGCTCTGTACATATTTGGACCCCATAAATTTCTGACAATCTTCTATATTGTCTGCTGATTCATGATGCAGTCGAAGCTCCTGATCAAATGTCGCTCCAAACACACGTCCGCCTCGCGCTGTCACATAATCCGCTAATCGAATAAATACTCCGCCGGATGAGCTTGCCAGCCGTTCGTTCAGATTTCGATTCATACATGCATACACTGCCTTGATCGAACCATCCGGACTTTGCTCTTTCCTCATCATCCGACATACTTGAGCACAACGGCCACATTGGATACATTTCTCCTCATTGATCTGCGGATATAAAAATCCTTCCTCATCTTCCTGCATCTGAATGGCACCTGCCGGGCAAGTATTATAACAAGCATGACAGCCGCAGCACTGCGATTTGTGCTCTTTCAAATATTGATTTGTTAACTGTTGCACCTTTGCTTACCTCCTGTCAGGGACTTCATTCAGCGGCAATCCCATAGCCGACCGAATAAAGTGATCGGATCTTTTCCGTTCTCTCTCCAAAATTTTCTCTACTCCCGTGAAATCCATCTCAAAAGGAGTTTCCACCATATATTGATTTGATTTTATTCCATAACGATCCGGTAACTGAAACAAGTCAAGCAATGTATCAATTCTTGAATTTGCCCGTTTTTCAGTATGCTTCTCCTGCCGATCACAAATAACAAAAGGCCGATGGTACAGGATCGAAAAAACTGCACCATGAAAAGAATCCGTATAGATCAGTTCTGCGTGAGAGATTAAATAAAGGAATTCCACGGGATCTGAACAATACCAATCAATCTTTCCCTCATCCATTAGATCAATAATTTTCAAATTTCGCTCTCTGCCCAGCCTTTCAATGTTGCATTGAGCAACTTCCGGAATACCACTCAAAAAATAAAGGAGAATATATTTCTCATTGGTGAACCAAATAGGCTTCTTTGCTATTTTATTCCACTCTTCCGCCGACAAAAGCATTGCAGGATCAACCAGTACAGGAACCTCCCGTCCCGTCAACTCTCTGACGATTTCTGCTCCCCGTTGTTCCCGTACAGAAATCGCAGTCATTCCTTCTATCCATGTTGAAAAATCCTTCTTTATCTTTTCCGGAATTTCAGATACCCCAAAACTGGCCGCATAGGCAATTCTTTTCTCTGAAGGCGCAAACGTTAAAAAATTGACTCTTTTATCTTCCTGCTGTTCATGAGGATTCCAAACCTGATCGCTCCCTGTGAGGAAGAAATCATACTCTCGGGCAATATCACTTCGTAAGATATTTCCACAATCATATCGTGTATGAATATGCTGATCATCAAATTGTTTAAAGCGATATTTTCGTATAGCTTCATGCATCCAATGATCAATTCTCTTTTCAAATTTACTTTCCAAACAAGCCAGACGCACTCTTCGCGCCAAAGGCCATTTTGCCATATCCAGATCAAAAATATTCAAGGATGAATGCCATAACGTATCCACATGTGCTGCATATCTTTCTAAAAAAGCTTGTAACGCAAAATTCTGCAGTTTATTCCCATAATTATCATGTCCATCTAATGTTATTTTCCCAATACGGATCATGATTTCCTCCTTTAGATCATGTTTTTTATGGCCACAAAACGTCATATTCATATGAATTTTGAACATCTGACAACAATCATATAGATATAAAAACATAACATATCCATAGGAAAATATCCGATTCATTATGGCATTCCTGTTTTTATCTTGTCAAACTTATAGCAAAGGACCGCTGTTCGTGCCTTAACAGGATCTCATTATTTATTTTCCCTTTATGTCCCGCTTTTCCTGTGTATAGTAGTACAAGTATCACAAAGAATATGGAATCACAAATCGGATATGAAAATGATTAACAATTCCTACGCATCACAATGGAGGAACGAACCGGGCATCTAAAGAGCGACGATAACCATGCCAGAATAACAAAATTGAAAAACCTGGCAGATCAGAAATGCCTTGATTGACGTACATCGAAAAAATTTCTACACCAAGTGCCTCGTCTTCCCTAATCTTGTATACGGCGCGTAGGTTTTCACACTGCACAAATTCATCTCAGTATATTTCAATTCCAAATCTGCTTATACAATACCATCCTAGATTCGAAAATTCACCGTATTCATGGTGAGCTACTCTTACCGCCTCCCTGTGCAACCTTTTCTTTGAAGTCTTTTTGCACTCCTTCTTTCAAGCAAATCCCGAGCAGGAGGAAGTTCTCTATGACACACTCCTTAACTTAATTGACCCCCGACCGTGAAGCTGACATCACCACCTACTTACACAAAAATCATTCCCAACGCCAGCTGCCCACATGTCAAATCACGCCCACATGGCATCGTTGGTACGCACCCCGATGTGCCGAAATAGCCCATCTTGATCGTTTCTTTTATAATGTTTTTGTTTTTTGATCCCCCATTTTTTTCTCCAGTGTATATTGCAACCGCCGAAAAACTCCGATGTCCTTTATATGCAGATGACAATCATGAAATTAAATAAAGCTACTCAATGACCAAGTCGTCAAAAATTTTACTCTGCCTATCTCTGTTCCATGTCCACAGCCAGGAAAGCGGACTATCCACAAAAGTTATGCGCACTAAATAATGAAGGCGTCTGAAGAAAAACGCGGACGCAGCGAAAAAGGTCATCTTTTTTCATGCGCCGCACGAGCGCCCGGTAGCGGGGCCGGTCGAAATCGCCGCCGGATTGTTTGTCCGTGTAGATGCGCGAAGCGGGGATGCCCCGCGCCCGGAGGGCGATGCGCTGTCTGTCTTCGTTTTGTTCCCGGGTGCTGACCCGGATGTAGCCGTAGGTATTCATAATCTCTCCTTTCTTTCTGCTGAAGACCAGGTCATGCATTTTCAGAATCCGTAAGAATACTGAGAGTTCCTCTCCTTATTTTCCGCCGGGCCCGGCGGCAGATCGGCTTTTCCGGCGGATCGAACAAATAAAAAAGACTTCCCTGTTGTGAGAAGTCTTTTTTTTGCGTTTTATTCCGCAAGGGTCTCCAGTTTTTTCAGGTCTTTGTATACGTCCGCGAGGGCGAGGGCGGCGAGGCGGGCGGTGTCAGCGAGGGCCGCTTCCGCCGCGGCGAGTTTGTCCGGGGAGGCGGCGGCTTTTTCTCCGGCGATGCGCCGGGCCGCCTGTTCGGCGGTCTTCTGCGCGCGGAGCGCGAAGGGCGCGTCTTCCCGGAGGACGCGGAGGAGTTCTTCTTTTTCCGGGTCGTCCCGGAATTTCACGCGCCAGCTGAGGCTTTCCGCGAGGGCCGCGACCGCTCCGGCCCGCTTCCGGCCGTCTTCGAGGAGGGCGGCGGTGTCTTTTCCCCCGCCGTCTGCCGGCACGGGCTCCGGCCGCGCCGCTTTCCGCCGGGCTTCCGCGGGGAGGCTGCCTTCTTTGCCGGTGATGTGTTCCGGCTCAATCATGATGACCGCCACGCAGGCGAGGTATTTCCTGATGTAGGCCTGCCGTTCTTCTTCCGGCGCGCCGGTGAACCGCTCCGCCAGCGCGTCCAGGAAGGGGAGCATGGCCTCCGGGTCTTCGATAAGACGGGCCCGGCCGAAGACGATGACGCTCTTGTAGGCGGTGGTGTATTTTTCGGGAATGACGGTCTTTTCCGCGACGACGCAGAAGGAGACTTTGTCATTCTCCCGGACGGCGTCGATCTTGTGTCCTTCTCTGGCGGAATGGATGATGATCTTCCCGTCTTTCCAGCAGTAGTTGACGGGCACGGCGTAGGGCCAGCCGCCGGCCGCCACGGCGAGCACGCCTTCTCTGCCGCAGGCGAGGATGGTCTCCGTTTCTTTATCGGGGAGCTGCTGTCCGCTCCGTCTCATGGGTCTCCACATGGGCATTCCTCCTTTTCTTACGGATTCATTATAGCACAGGAAGAATCTTTCTCATTTTTCTTTTTTAAGCGAGGTGAAAAGGTTCCACAGGACGACGGCCCAGAGGTACCACGCGGTGAGGAGGCTCGTTTCCGGCGCGCCGATGGCGGCGAGGGGCACCGCGCTCGCGATGGACCAGGGGATGAGCGCCGGTACGGGGACGGCGGTATTTTCGAGGGCCGTCATCATGTCCTGCCGGTGAGGCAGAAGTTTTCCGCAGAGCTGATGGGTGAGCATGATGGCCAGGGTCTGGTTGCAGGCGATCATGGAGGAAATGACGGAGACCGCGAGGACGGCACCGTAGGGATGGAGGCGCCGGGCGGCGCGGACGGCCTGTTTCTGGAGCCCCCGGAGCATGCCGGTACCGGCGAAGATGCCGGCGTAGCTGGAGGAGAGGCAGACGATGCAGAAGACCTTCGCCATGGAGAGGAGCCCGCCGCCTCCGAGGAGGGCTTCCAGCCGTCCGGCCGGATGGTAGCCGAAGACGGCCATGCGGAGGAGTTCCGCCGCAGAAACATGCTGAAGGCAGACGGCAAGGGCCGCGGCGAGGAGGATGGAGACGGCCATGGCGGTCTTTACGTTCACCCGCAGAAGGGAGAGGAGAAGCACTGCCGCCGCGGGAAGGAGCACCGCCGGATGGAGGTCGAAAGAGGCGGCGAAGAGGGCCGCCGCGTCGGAAGCGCCGCTGTGCGAGGGGAGGAGCGCCCCGGCAGCGCCGAAGGCCGCGCAGGCGATGAGGAGCGGCGCGAGGCCCGTCCGCCAGATGAGAGGCAGATTGTCATAGAGTTTCGTTTTCGTGAGGGCCGCCACGAGGAGGGCGCTGGTGGACATGGGCGACCACCGGTCTCCGAAGAAGGCGCCGGAGAGCACCGCCCCGCCGATATAAAGGGCGGGCACGCCCATGCTGTCCGCCAGGGCGGCGCAGATGACGCCCATGGTGGCGGCAGTGCCGAAGGAGGTGCCCGTGAGGAAGGAAACGGCCGCGCAGAGGAGGAAGGAGGCGAGCACCATCCACTGCGGCCCGCAGAAGGGCACCGCCAGGCTGACGATGGCCGGAATGGTGCCGCAGGCGCGCCACAGGGCGGTGATGACGCCGATGAGGAGAAAAATGAAAAGCACACTCCGCACGGTCTTCACGCCGTTCCACGCCATGAGGAGCATATCCCGCGCGGTGTGCCGCCGCAGGCCGCAGGCGAAGAAGAGAATGAATCCCAGGAGCAGCGCCCAGAGGATAGACAGCCCCGATGCCAGGCAGGCGGCGAGGGACGCCGCGAAGAGGGCGAGCACAGCCGTTTCCATGACAGCCTCCTTTGTATAAATGCTGCCCCATTATATCCACCCCGGCGGCGCGCGCAAAAGGGATACCGTCTTTCCCGGCGGGCAGGAGATCGCCCGATGAGAGTGCCGGTGCTTTCATTTTCTTCTCATTTTTCTATAGAGGCTGTTTCTTTTTATTGAATCATTATTTTTAATAATAGTACCTTCTTTTCGTGAAATTTCCTGTTTTACCGATACTATAACAGTTTGCGCCGGCAGCGGACGGATGTTATATTTTATACATAAACAAGTGCATAGAGCATCGAAGCAAATTCTGTACCTCAAATTTTCAGCATCACAGCAAATACCGGCCATGGCGCCTCTGTTTGCTGTTTTTTATTTTTCAGGAGGTGGATCTTGTGGAGAGTGAAGTGAAAAAGCGGTGGCTCGCGGAGGCGGCGGCCGTCGCCGCGGGGCTCGCGGTGGGGTTCTTCCCCGCGCCGGAGGGGCTCGGTCAGCCCGCCATGTGGGTGCTGGGGCTGCTCGCCTGGGGCATCATCAACTGGATGACCAATGCCGTGCCTGATTTCGTGTGTATTTTCGTGATGTGCTCGGCGTGGGTGCTGCTGGGGATCACGCCTTTCTCCTCGGCGTTCGGCAGTTTTTCCGGCACCACGGTGTGGCTCCTCATCGCGGCGATGGGCATCAGCGCGGCGGTGTCGAAAAGCGGGCTCCTCGCCCGGGTGGCGCTCAAGATCATGAGCATCGCGCCGCCCACCTTCCGCGGGCAGTCTCTGGCGCTCATGGGCTCGGGACTGGTCATCGGGCCGTTCATTCCGTCAACGATCGTGAAGGTGTCCATCGTGGGCGCCATGGCGACGGACATCGGGGCGAAGCTGGGCTATGAGCGCCGGTCGAAGGGCATGGCCGGTCTGTGGTCGTCCATGTATCTGGGATATAACCAGCTGAGCCAGGCGTTCCTCTCGGCGTCTTTCTTCGCCTACATCATTCTGGGGCTCTTCCCGGCGGCGGTGCAGACGCAGTTCACGTGGACATTCTGGCTGCTGGCGTCGCTGCCTTGGCTCATCGTGTGCGCCATCGCCGGCGCGGTGCTGATCCAGCTGCATTACCGGCCGGAGCACGCGCCGAAGGTGACCCGTGAGGATATCCGCGCCATGGCGGAGGGGCTCGGCCCGATGAAGCGGGAGGAAAAGCTGACTCTCGCGGTGCTTCTGGTGTGCGTGGTCTTCTGGGTGCTGGAGCAGGTCCTGGGCGTGCCCGCGGCGATCACCGCCATCGGCGGGCTGTGCGTCCTGCTCTCGCTCCGGGTCATCACCCCGCAGGATTTCAATCAGCGCATCAGCTGGAACGTGATCTGCTTCATGGGCGGCGCCATCAATCTGGCTCACGCCATCACGGTGACGGGCATCGACAAATGGCTCGGCGCGGCCTTCGGCGGCCCCATGTCGGCGCTCATCAGCCAGCCTTATCTTTTCGTCCTCACCGTGGGCGCGGCGGCGCTCCTGGCGCGCTTCATCATCGTGGATATGACCACATGCTACGCCCTCTTCATCGTCGTGCTGTCGCCTTTCTGCATCGACGCCGGCATGAGCCCGTGGGTCGCGGCGATGTGCGCGTACTGCGTGGTCTATCCGTATTTCACCAAGTACCAGAATGTGAATTTCCTCGCGGCGTTCAATTCCGGCGGCGGCGACGAGATGCTCGATCACAGAAAGCTCGTCCCCTTCTGCCTGACGTTCCATATCGTGAGCATCCTGGCCCTCGCGGCGAGCGTGCCCTGGTGGCAGATGCTCGGTCTCATTCCCTGAGTTTTTGATTTCCTGCGCACGCAGGTCGTATAAGGAGGAATCATCATGGAAGAAAAGAAATTTGTCGGCGACGTGTATCCGAAATTCAGAGCGGCGGCGGTGCAGACCGCGCCGGTCTTCCTCGACAGGGACGCCACCATAGAAAAGATCGCGGAAAAGGTGGCGGAAGCCGCGGCGAACGGGGCGCGCCTCGTGGTCTTCCCGGAATCTTTCGTCCCCACCTTCCCCTACTGGTGCCTTTTCCTGCCGCCGGTGGATCAGCACCCGCTTTTCAAAAGGCTCTATGAAAACGCCGTGGAAGTGCCCGGGCCGGCCTTTGCCCGGCTCCAGCAGATCGCCCGGGACAACGGTGTCTATCTCTCCGTGGGCGTCTGCGAGAAGAGCACCGTCAATTTCGGCACCATGTGGAATACGAGCCTCCTCTTCGACGATGAAGGCAATCTCATCGGGCACCACCGGAAGATCCTCCCCACATGGGGCGAGAAGCTGGTGTGGTCTTTCGGCGACGGGTCGTCGCTCGCGCCGAAGGATACGAAGCTCGGCCGCATCGGCACGCTCATCTGCGGGGAAAATTCCAATACCCTCGCCCGGTACACGCTGGGCGCGCAGGGCGAACAGGTGCACATCTCCATTTACCCCGCCTGCTGGCCCACTTTCCGCGCGGCCACCAATTACGAAGACTGCCTCCGTGTGCGCACCTGCGCCCACGCCTTCGAATCAAAAGTGTACAATATCTGCTGCTCCGCCGTCATGGATGAAACGGCAGTCATGGAGATGACCGAAGGCGACGAAAAGACGAGAGAGTGGCTCCTCCATCTGGCCGATCAGAATAAGCCCTACGCCATGACCATGATCGCTTCTCCCGCGGGCATTCCCTGCTCCGAGATCATCACGGACAATCAGGAAGGCATCGCCTACGCGGATATGGACATCGCGAATGAGATCGCCGCGAAGGGCATCCACGACATTTACGGCGCGTACCAGCGCTTCGATATTTTCCAGCTCCACGTGAACCGCACCCACCGGTTTCCCGTCACCCTGTACAACGAGACCGGTGAAGGAGAAGAGCTCTTCCCCTATGAAGAGCCGGAAGAAGAATGACAAATGAAAAGGGCGTCCCCGGCGGACGCTCTTTTTTATTCTCCCAGTATCTGATACCCCACGCCGACCGTTTTGTGGCTCGACAGGGCGTGCAGCCCCAGATCGCCGTAGAAACAGAGGGCAAATTCGTTTCCCCTCCGCACGGCGGCGGCCTTGAATTTGAAATTCTGCCCGATCGCGTCGGACGCGCGGGTGCTCTGCGCCGCTTCCAGCACACAGTGCGCCACGGGGTGCACATGGGCCCGCTTCCGGTCGATGATCCCCTTATTCAGGCAGAGATTCACCACATTGCGGATGACCGTCTCCTCGAAAGAAATGCTGTATCCGAAGACGGTGGTCGCCGCGGCCTTCAGGCGGCGCGCCTCATAGGCCCGGATGAAGGCCCTCTCTTCCTCTTCCGTCCGGCTCATGGCGAGCAGCACCGCCAGACGGCACACATCCCCTTTTTCCAGATCCATAAAACCGCAGAGATCCATGAGCGCCTCCTTATTTTTCATGAAATAGCTGAAAATATGATAACACAGCTTTTTTCCGTCTCTCAAGAGCATGAAATCAGGAAAATTTCCGTCTTTGCGGCGGCATCCCCGCTTCCTGTAAAATAGAGGAAAGAAACCGGAAAGGAGAGATCGTCATGAGGAAGTTCTTTGCCGCCGCCCTTCTCTCGGCGGCGATTTTCGCGGCGGGCCCCGTTTATGCCGAGGCGCTGCCGAAGGCCCCGCCGTCTTCCATTTCGCTTCCCGGCGGGGAGAGCGTCCGCCTCATCCGGCCCGTGTCCGCCGGTCTCGATGAAGAGGGCGGCCCCGTGTGGGCGGAAGCGGCGTCCGTCGCTCCGGTGCGGCCTCATGTGGTCGCCATGGTGAGCTGGATGGGCGCGAATGACGGCAGCCGCATCCTCTGCCTGGATTGGTACGATCTGGAACAGCGCGCCTATGCCCCTCAGACGCTCCTGATCTGTCCCGCGGAGGGCCCTATGAAAGGACGCCGCGTTCCCGTCGTGTATTCCGAGGAGGAAATGGAATGGCAGCCTGTGAAGGCGGGCACCCTCGGCGAGCGGCTCTTCCGCATCGCGGAGCGGGAAGCGCAGCGGCGGATCCCCGCGGAAGAGAAGAACGCAGCAAAAAAGACCGGATGACCGGTCTCTTTTTTATGTTTCCGTTTCCGCTGCCGAAAGGGCTTCCCCCGACAGGCTCCGCCGCACTTCTTCCGCCAGTTTCTCCCCGACGGCGCTCTCTTCAAAGATGATGCAGTCCGCCCCCGCTTCGGCGAGGAGCGCCCTGTCCTGAAGGAAACGGGTCCGCACGAAAACGAGGATATCCGGATTGATCTCCTTCGCCGCGATGGACGCTTCCGCCGCGGCCGCCGCGGAGGGAATGGTGATGATGAAGCGCGACGCCTTCCCCGCGCCCGCCGCGCGGAGGACATCTTCTTTCGTGATATCGCCGTACACCGCCGCTTTTCCCTCCTCTTCCAGACGGAGAACGGTGTCCATGTTCATTTCCAGGATGACCGGCGCGAATCCGCACTGTTCCGCCGCTTCCGCCGCGAGCTGCCCCGCCGGGCCGTACCCCGCGATGAGCACCGTTTCTTTCCCTTCCGTCATCTCATCGGCAAAGGCGAGAGACGACACCTCCACCGCCGCGGCGTGCCGCTCCGCGCGGGCATTGAGGAGCCCCCAGAAGGAGGGAAACCGCTTCGCCGCGGCGAGCGCCGCCGGGACGGCGTTCATGAGGAAGGGATTCACCGCGATGGACGCAAGGGCGCACACGATGAGCACGCTGTAAATATCTTCGGAAATGAGGCCGAGGGAAAGCCCCGTCTGGGCGAGGATGAAGGAAAATTCCCCCACCTGCGCCAGTCCCGCCGCCACGGTGAATGCCGTCTCCGCCGTACCGCCGAGAGCCGCCGTGATCCCCGCCGCGGCAAGGGGCTTCACGAGGAGCACCACCGCGAGAGAGAGGACGACGAGCCCCGGCTGCTCCAGCAGGAAAGACGGCTTGAAGAGCATGCCCACGGAGAGGAAGAAGAGCACGGAGAAAGCGTCCCGGAGAGGAATGAGCTCCGCCCCGGCCTGATGGGCGACGCGGCTCTTGCCGACGACCATGCCGCCGAGGAAAGCGCCCAGCGCGAAAGACGCGCCGAAGATGTACGCCGCGGCGAGCGCCGTAAGGAACGCCGCCGAGAGGACAGTGAGCGTGAAGAGCTCCCGCGACCGCGTGCGGACGATGTGTTTCAGCGCCCACGGCACGGCGCGGCTCCCCGCGGTCATGACGAGGCCCCAAAGGATGACCAGCTTCGCCCCGGCGGCGCATACCGCCCAGAGGAGCGCCGGAAGGGAAAAGGAACCGCCCGCCGCCAGCGACGGCCCCACCGCTGGAAGGAGCACCAGCATGAGCACCGTGAAGATATCTTCCACCACGAGCCAGCCCACGGCGATGGTGCCCGCCGCCGAATCGAGACGGCCGCTGTCGGTGAGCACCCGCAGGAGCACCACCGTGCTCGCCACGGAGAGCCCCAGCCCGAGGAAGACCCCTTCCGCCGGGGAATAGCCCATGGCAAGCGCCGCCAGCAGGCCGAAAGCCGCCGATGCCGCGCACTGCACCGCCGCGCCGGGAATGGCGATGCCCTTCACTTCCATGAGATCGTCCGTATTGAAGTGGAGGCCCACGCCGAACATGAGCAGGATGATGCCCGCCTCGGCCAGATTGTTCGCCAGGTCCGCGTCCGCCACGAAGCCCGGCGTAAGCGGCCCGATGAGGAATCCCGCCGCGAGGTATCCCACGATGGGCGACAGGCGCGCGCGCTGCGCCAGGTAGCCGAAGAGAAGCGCCACGCCGAAACCGACGGCGAGGATCTCCAGCAGGTGATAGCTGTGCATAGGTCCTCCTTTTTCGAAAACTGTCAATAACCATATTCAGTATAAAAGATAGAAATAAAAATAGCTATGGAAAATCCCGTTCCATCTCTGTCCTTTCCGGAACTTTTCATGTTTTTTCTGCATAGATATTGGCGCGAAATGGGCGAAATCCTCATGCATGACAGAAAAATTCCGTCTCCTCCCGGAAAAGCGCCGTCAGGCGGGTGTACGCCGAGGAAAGCCGCATTGGCAGGCGGCGCTTTTGTGCATATAATATGGATATCTGAAAATAAAAACGCTGAAGAAGGCGGCCTTGTTTCCCCATAAGGCGGCCTGTCGGAAGGAAATGAGGCATTTATGGAACTCTTCGCAGGCATCTCCGCCCTCTCGGCGGCGCTCTACATCGTCATCGGCTTCGCCGTGGCCGTCTTCGGCACACTCATCGGCGCGGGCGGCGGCATCATCTTCGTGCCCCTCTTCATGTGGATGTTCGACTGGCCGCCGACGGCCATCGCCGGCACATCTCTCGCCATCGTCTTCTTCAACGCCATCTCGGCGACGCTGGCCTTCAAGAAACAGCGCAAGATCAAGTACGACGCGGCCCTCGCCTTCGCGGCGGCCACCATTCCCGGCTCCATCCTGGGCGCTCTCTGGTCGACGTGGTTCACCGGCAGCACCTTCCGCACCGCTTTCGGCGTGCTGCTCCTCTTCATTTCCTTCGTCATCATCTGGAAGAATACGAGAAAATCCGCGCCCCAGTATGACGCGAACGCCGATCCGAAAGACGTGAAAGTCAATATTCCCCTCGGCATCTGCATCAGCTTCGGCATCGGATTCATCTCCTCCACCTTCGGCATCGGCGGCGGCGTCATCCAGGTGCCGGCCATGGTGGGATTCCTGGGATTCCCGCCGCACATCGCCACGGCCACGAGCCAGCTCGTCCTGGCCATTTCCTCCATGATCGGCGTGGCGAGCCATCAGTGGGCAGGTCACATTCTCTGGGGCCCGGCGATCCTCTTCGGCATCGGCGCCGTCTTCGGCGCGCAGGAAGGCGCGAAGATCTCCAAGAAAGTCAAAGGCCGCTCCATCCTCTTCCTTCTCGCCGGCGCGCTCATGCTCGTGGCGCTCCGCCTCATCATTCTCTCCTGAAAAACAGAAAGCTCCGCATGGCGGGGCTTTTTCTTTTGCTCCGAAAAGCCCGCGGCAGCAGGTGCCCGTCCCGCGAGGGAATACACTTCCGCGCTGAAAAGAATAAATTTTTCTCAAAAAAAGACCCCCGAAGGGCTTTCCTTCGAGAGTCTCTGTTTTTACTGTTTCAGCACGGGAATGACCGCTCCGCCGTGAGGCATGATGTTCACGGTGATGTCCGTCTTCCCTTCGGCGGCGAGTTTTTCCCGGGCCATGCGCCACGCGTCTTCCACGGTCTCCGCGGGGATCTGGCCCGTCCTGCGGACGGCGTCAAAGTTTTCTTTTTTCGTCACCATGTAGATTGTGTATTTGTGAGCCATGCAGAAGAGGTTGAACGCGGCGAAGAAGGGGATGGTGAATCGTTTCCGCAGGTCCCGCTCCATGTCCGCTTCCGTCTCATAGGCGAAGCTCGCCATAAATTCCGGCGGGTCGCCGATCTCCCGCGCTTCCACGATGGCGATGATGACGCCGCCTTTTTTCGTGGTCTCCGCGGCGGCGTCGTAGAATTTGCTGCCCTGGTAGAGATTCACGTCTTTCGGATAGCCCCCGGCGCAGGCAAAGGTCACGTCGGCCCGCTCGGTGTATTCCGCCCGCTGGGTGCGCGCCACTTCCCGCACACCTTCCATCCACGCTTCGTGGGGATCGCCGCCGACGATGCGGCAGCTCTCGCCTTCCGCATTGATCACGGAATGGATGAGGAAACACGGCGCGAGCATGTCCGCCGCTTCCTGCATGTCGTCGCTCACGGGATTGTCCTCGAGCACGGTGGCGCGGGTCTTCGGATTCACTCCGCCGCCGAAGGTGTCCGCCAGAGCGTGGCAGTGGTTGCTCTGGATGGTGTCCCATCCCGCCACGCCGGGGAGGATGAGTTTCCGTCCGCCGCTGTATCCGGCGAAAAGGTGGGTGGTGATGCCGTTCACGAGGATGATCTTATCCGCTTCCGCGGCGTGTTTGTTGATCCACACCGGCGTGCCGAGTGTCGTCGTACCCACGAGGACGAGGCCGTCTTTATCGCGGCTGTCGTGCTGAATGAGACGAATGCGGCGGGCGGCTTCTTCACCGACCACGCGGATGTCTTCCTCGCGGGTCTGGGTGCGGTGTGTGCCCTGGGCGAAGAGGATGGTGATATCTTCGTCGGGAATGCCCGCCAGATTCAGCTCATTCACCACATGGATGACGAACTGGTCAGACCGGTTCCACGAACGGGTCACGTCGGCGCAGATAATGCAGACTTTTTCCCCTTTCTTCACGGTCTCCGCGAGCGGGGCGGAGCCGATGGGGCGGCGCATGGCGTCAAGCGCCGCTTCTTTCACGTCCACAGCGGGCGCGGGGCGTCCTTCGATGATGCTCCGGACACAGTCCTCCGGAATTTCCACGGACTGCGTGCCCGTGCCGAATCCAAATGTAAATGTTCTCATGGCTCCTCCCTGCGGTAAAAAAATTTCTTCCATTATAGCACACAAAAAAGGCCCTCCGGAGAGAGACTTCTTCTGTTTCTTATTTCGGCACGATGACCGCGCAGCGAAGAAGAATTGCAAAATCTGTATTTCATGCTATAATCGAAGTACAAGCAAGTAGACCTTCTAAGAGGTTCACCGGAAAAGCGATGCTTCGACAGGCATCGCTTTTTTCGTGCAATCTTGCAATGAAAAAAGAGCGGCAGGCAGTTTCCCCGCCAGCGACATCCGCTCTTTTTTCCGCCGCCTCAGTGCTTTCTCAGCCACCATTTCAGGATGGCAGGAGCGCCGGAGCGATCAACGTTGTCCATACCAAGACAACAAAAGCAAGTAGCCCTTCGCTCATAAGAGGATTCACCTCCCTTCGCTCGAAGGTATCTTAATTATAGAACTGATCGTTTTCTCCGTATGTGTATCTTTCGTTTCCTTCTTCAGCCGCAATTTTTATATTTCCATGCAAAAAAGGCCCTCCGGAGAGAGCCTTTTTGTTTTATTCCGCCAGCGTCGGCACGATGGCCGCGCAGTGTGGCATGATGTTGATGGTGTAGTCTTTCTTGCCCTGCGCTTCGAGCTGCTTCCGCGCGAGCTCCCACGCTTCTTCCACTGTCGCCACGGGGATCTGGCCGGTCTTCTTCGTCATTTCAATGTTTTCTTCCTTCGTCACCAGGTAAACCGTGTACCGGTGGGACAGGCAGAAGAGGTTGAACGCCACAAAGAAAGGAATGGTGAAGTTCTTGCGAAGGGCGCTTTCCATTTCTTCTTCCGTGTCGTACTTGAAGCTGCCCATGTATTCCGCCGGTTCCATGATGTCCCGCGCTTCCATGATGGCGATGATGATGCCCCCTTCTTTTGTGGCCGCTTCCGCCGGGTCGTAGCACTTGCAGCCCTGGTAGAGGGAGACATCTTTCGGATAGCCGCCGGCGCAGGCGAAGCTCACGTCCGCTTTCTGTTTGAAGGGCACTTTCTGGATGTTGTAGACTTCTTTCGTCCCTTCGAGCCACGCTTCATAGGGGTCGCCGCCGACCATGCGGCAGATGTCGCCGTCGGCGTTCGTCACGGAATGGACAAGGAAGCAGGGCTTCACCATGTCGCACGCTTCCTGCATATCGTCGCTGACGGGGTTGTTCTCCAGCAGCGTGGAGCGGGTCTTCGGATTGATGCCGGCGCCGAACTGGTCGGCCAGGGCGTGGCAGTGGTTCGTCTGGATGGTGTCCCATCCCGCCACGCCGGGGAGGATGAGCTTGCGGCCGCCGCCGTAGCCCGCGAAAAGATGGGTGGTGATGCCGTTCACGAGGATGACTTTGTCCGCTTCCGCCACGTGCTTGTTGATCCACACCGGCGTGCCGAGCTTCGTCGTGCCCACGAGGGTGAGGCCGTCCTTATCGCGGCTGTCGTGCTGGATGAGGCGGATGCGGCCCGCTACTTCTTCGCCCACCACGCGGATGTCTTCTTCATGGGTCTGAGCGCGGTGCGTGCCCTGCGCGAAGACGATGGTGATGTCTTCATCGGGAATGCCCGCCAGATTCAGCTCATTCACCACATGGATGACGAACTGATCGGAATGATTCCATGTGCGGGTCACGTCGGCGCAGACGATGCAGACTTTATCGCCTTTCTTCACCACTTCCTGAAGCGGAGCGGAACCGATGGGATGACGCATACACTCGATGGTCGCTTCCTTCACGTCCACAGCGGGCGTGGGATTGCCTTCGATCACATCGGAAATGTGTTCTTCCGGAAGCATGACGGACTGCGTACCCGTGCCGAAACCGAATTTGAATTCTTTCAATGCCATAGCATTACCTCCTTATGAACCAGAGAGCTTCTCTTTACAATGATGATTATTTTATTATAACATAAAGGCATCATCAGATAAAAGGAGGCTATACCTGTTTCAAAAGAAATCTTTCGTAACAGGAAGTACTGTATGATCGAAGCCATTTATACAAGAAGAAGCATACGCTATTTCAAGGATGAGCCGCTGCCGGAGGAGGCGCTCGCGGAGATCCTCCGGGCGGGCATGCAGGCGCCGTCCCCGAAGAACCGCCAGCCCTGGCGCTTCCTCGTCATTTCCGGCGCGTCGAAAGAAGCCATGCTCGCCGCCATGGCAAAGGGCATCGAGCGCTCCGCCGCCGGGGAAGGGCTGCTGACGCCTCTTCCGGGCTACATTGAGAACGCCCGCTTCACGCTCCGCGCCATGGGGGAAGCGCCGGTGACGGTCATCGCGGTGAATCCTCTCGGCCGCTCCCCGCTGGCGGAATGGACGGCGGAGGACAAGATCAACGAGCTGAGCAATGTGCAGGCCGTGGGCGCGGCAGCGGAGAACATGGCCCTTGCCGCGGCGGATCTGGGCATCGGGAGCCTGTGGAACGGGAATATTTTCTTCGCCTACGAGGAGCTCTCCGCCTGGTTGGACGAGCCCGGCGAAATGGTGCTCGCCATGTCCTTCGGCTACTCCGCCCGCACAGGCCTCAGGCCCCTCCCGCGTAAAAAGCCGGAAGATGTCATCGAGTACCGGTCGTGAGGCGCGCCGTGAAAGTCATCGTCTCCGCGTGCCTTCTGGGCCGCCGCTGCAAGTACGACGGCAGGCACAATAAAAACAGCGCCGTTCTCCGCTTTCTCGAAGGGAAAGAAGTCCTCCCCGTCTGCCCGGAGAGCCTCGTCATGCCGCCGCCCCGTCCCCCGGCGGAGATCCGGGAAGGGCGGGTCATCACAAAAGCCGGCGAAGACCGCACCGCCCTTTTCACAGAAGGCGTCCGGCGGACACTGGCCCTCATCGAAGGGGAAAAGCCCGATCTGGCCGTGCTGAAAGCGCGGAGCCCTACATGCGGCGCGAAAGAGATCTACGACGGCACATTCACCGGCACCCGCATTCCCGGCGCGGGTCTCCTCGCGGCGGCGCTTCTCGCCCGGGGCATCCCCGTCATCGACGAGGAAGAGCTGGAAAAGAAATAAAAGCAGGAAAAGGCCGACAAGAAACGTCGGCCTTTTATCATGCGGTTTCCGCATGCCGGAGCATGCCATATACATACATATACATATTAGAGAAATTCCGCGCTCCGTTTTACCATAAGGGCAGAAACTGGAAGACAGCCCCGCTGCGCGGGCGCTTGCCGCGAAAATGCCGCTGACCCTTTCCATGCGCGATCTCTACGGCAGGGAACTCTGCCGCCGCCTCGGCGCGGGGGCGCTTCCGGTATCCGCGCTTCGTTCGGACAGCTACGCCGTGGGCGATATCGCCTACTGGCCGCCCATGGGCAGCCTCGTCATCCTTTACGCGCAGAACGGCGAACACTTCGAGCGGCAGCACCTGGGCCGCGTCCTCGGCGATCTGGACGGGTTCGCCGCTTCCGGCGATACGGACGTCACCTTCGCCGCCGCGGAATGAGGCAAATGAAAAGGCCGGCCTCATCTGACCGGTCTTTTTTAATTCTCTTTCCCGCAGATCCGCTTCTCCTCTTCTGTGAAGATCAGCAGTGACGGAAGCTCCACGCCGAGTCCGTCGGCAATATCCATAAGCATCGTCAGAGATAGGCCCCCATTGTAGCGGCCCCGCTCGATCTTGCTGAGCGTGCTCTTGCTGATGCCGATCTTCTGCGCAAATTCTTCCTGCGAAAACGCCCGGATCGTACGGAAATAGGCCACTTTTGCCCCGATACACCTGTAGACCACGTTCCTCTTCTCGTCCATCTGCCGTTCTCCTTCCGGGCGTCCCCGCGCTCTTCTCTGCCGAATACAGCCAAAAAGCGCATAGATAATACGCATTCCCGCCCTTTCTGTGCGTATCTCGTCTCTTTTATAATTTCTTTCGTTATTCCATGCTTTCAATAATTATACATCACCGAAGAAAAAAGGGAAAGTTTCCAAAAAACTGTAAAAAAGAAACCGATCCGCTCCGGCGCACGCAAAAACAGCACCCTTTCGGATGCTGTTCTTTTTTGCTTATTCGCCCATATTCGTGAGGACTCTCGCGCATCTCGCGCAGACGTGGGGATGAGCCGGGTCGGAACCGACAGTGGGATCATGCTTCCAGCAGCGTTCGCATTTCTCCCGGGTGCTCGGCGCGACGGATACGGCCATTTTGCCGTCTTCGGAGCGCTGCGCGGTCTCCGGAGCTTTATCCGTTCCCTCCACAAGGGTGACGGTGCTGACGATGCAGAAATCGGCGAGGAAGGCTTCCATGCTGGCGAGGTCTTCGTAGTCGTCCCCGTCGGCGTAGACCGTGACGTCCGCGTCGAGGGAGTGGCCGATCTCTTTTGCCGTGCGGGCGTTTTCCAGCGCTTTGGTGATGACGCCGCGGAGAGCGAGGTGTTTCTCCCACTTCTTCTCCAGCGCTTCGTCGAGATATTCCTTCTTTTCTTCCGGCCAGTCGGCGAGATGGACGCTTTCTTCCATGCCGGCGGTCTTCGGCATGGCCTGCCAGACTTCTTCCGCCGTGAAGGAGATGACCGGCGCCATGATGCGCACCAGGGTCGTGAGGATCTCGTACATGGCGGTCTGCGCGCTCCGGCGGAGGCGGGAGTCGGTCTCTTCCGTGTAGAGGCGGTCTTTCAGCACGTCCAGATAGATGGAGGAGAGATCGACGGTGCAGAAATTATGCACCGCGTGGTACATCACGTGGAACTGGTATTCGTCCATGGCCGCGGTGACTTCATTTCTCACCCGTTCGAGGCGGAGGAGCGCCCAGCGGTCGAATTCTTCCATCTGGTCATAGGGAACGGCGTCTTTCGCCGGGTCGAAATCGGAGAGGCTGCCCAGGAGGTAGCGGAAGGTATTTCTGATCTTGCGGTATACGTCGCTCATCCCTTTGATGATCTTATTGCCGAGGCGGACGTCGCCCTGGTAGTCGACGCTGGAGATCCACAGGCGGAGCACGTCGGCGCCGAATTTGTCGATCACTTCCTGCGGAGCGACGACGTTGCCCACGGATTTGGACATCTTGCGTCCTTCTTCATCCATGGTGAAGCCGTGGGTGAGGACGGACTTGTAGGGAGCGCAGCCGTTGACGGCGACGGAGGTGAGGAGGGAGCTGTGGAACCAGCCGCGGTGCTGGTCAGCGCCTTCCAGATACATTTCGCAGGGGTAGTCCATGCCTTCCCGCTGGCGGAGCACGCCGTTCCACGTGGAGCCGGAATCGAACCACACGTCCATGATGTCTGTCTCTCTGTGGAAATGGGTGCCGCCGCAGAAGGGACATTTGTAACCTTCCGGCAGAAGCTCTTCCGTGGTATGCGCCCACCACGCGTCGGTGCCTTCTTCGGCGACGATGGCCATGACGTGTTTCACGGTCTCGTCATTGATGATGTACTTGCCGCAGTCGTCGCAGTAGAAAGCGGGGATCGGCACGCCCCAGGAGCGCTGGCGGGAAATGCACCAATCCTGGCGGTCGCGGATCATATTGTACAGGCGGTCATGTCCCCACGCCGGATAGAAGGTGGTGGCGTCCACGGCGGCGAGAGCCTGATCGCGGTAGGAATTGATGGAAGCGAACCACTGGTCGGTGGCGCGGTAGATGATCGGTTCCTTGCAGCGCCAGCAGTGCGCGTACTGGTGGTGGAGGTTTTTCTTGCCCAGGAGCATGCCCGCGTGAGCGAGTTTCTTGATCTCTTCGATCTCCGCGTCCCATACGGAGAGTCCCGTGATGTCGGGATCGCAGGCTTCGTCCGTCATGCGGCCCTTGCCGTCTACCGGGCAGAGCGCGTCGAGATCGAGCTTGCCTTCGTTATTGTATTTCTGCACCACTTCAAAGTCGTCGATGCCGTGGCCCGGCGCGGTGTGGACGCAGCCCGTGCCCGCGTCGAGGGTGACGTGATTGCCTTCCAGCACATAGGAAGGACGGTCGATGAGGGGATGGCGGAAGGTGGCGAGCTCCCACTCCGCGCCGGTCATCTCGCGGCCGGCGGTCTCCCAGTGCTCTACCTTGCAGTCTTCGAGGGCCTTCGGAGCGAGCTCTTTATTCATGAGATAATATTCGTCCGCGTCGAGATCATGGATCCACACATAGGTGAATTTCGGATTCACGCAGATCGCCAGGTTCGCCGGAATGGTCCACGGGGTGGTGGTCCAGATGACGGCGAAGAGCTTCGACGCATCCACGCCGTCCGGGCCGAGGCCCTTCACGTCCATGGCGGGGAATTTCACGTAGATGGAAGGGGACTTGCGGTCCTTGTACTCGATCTCCGCCTCCGCGAGAGCGGTCTCGCAGTGCGGGCACCAGTAGACGGCTTTCTTGCCTTTATAAATGTAGCCTTTGTCGGCCATCTTGCCGAAGACTTCCAGCTCCCGCGCTTCCAGCTTCGGGTCGTAGGTCACGTAGGGATGGTCCCAATCGCCGATGACGCCCAGGCGGATGAAGTCCGTCTTCTGGATCTCGATCCATTTCTTCGCGTAGGCGAGGCATTTCCGGCGCAGTTCGAGGGGCGTCATGTTCGCCCGGTCTTCGCCGGAATCCTTCAGCACGGCGTATTCGATGGGCAGGCCGTGCGTATCCCAGCCGGGGACGTAATTCGCCTCGCAGCCGCGCATGGCCTTGTACTTCACGATGATGTCCTTGATGGTCTTATTCATGGCGTGGCCGATGTGGATCTTGCCGTTCGCGTAAGGCGGGCCGTCGTGGAGCACGAATTTCGGCGCTCCGTCGCGCTTCGCCAGGCGCTTATGATAGAGATCCATGTCCTGCCAGAGCTTCACATAGCCCGGTTCTTTCTGCGGCAGGTTGCCGCGCATGGGGAAATCCGTCTGCGGCAGGTGCAGAGTCTTGCTGTAATCCATTTCTTCCTCCTGAAAATAAAAAAGCCCGCCCCGGCAAGGGGCGGGAAGTATTCCCGTGGTACCACCCTCATGACCTTTTCAGCCACTCGGTACAGATAACGGTGTCCCGGCGGGGCTTTTCTTCCCCGCAGCTCAGAAGTGATCCGCCTGCATCTGTGCTGCCCCTTTCCACCGGCCGGGGCTCTCTCTGAACACGTCCGATACAGACCGTCTTCGTCAATGCTTCATATATGATGTAATATTACCCTCTCTCCCCCCTGCCCGTCAAGGGGCATGCGCTCCCGCCGCGGCGGCGGAAATAAAAAAGACCTCCCTTCCTTTTCAGAAAGGGAGATCTTCCCGCATCAGAATGCCGGCACCAGGTTGCCGTCGCAGGTATCAATGATGTATTTCTTCACCGATTCGCTCTGGAAAGCCTTCACGAATTTCTGGTACGTCGGATTGTCCTTATCCTCCGCCCGGGCGGCGATAATGTTCACGTAGGGGCTGGTATTATCTTCCGTGGCGATGACCGCGTCCTTCGAAAGGCCCGCGTCGCTGGCGAAGCCCGCATTTACCACAGACACGTCCGTGTCATCGAGAGACCGCGGGAGCTGCGGCGCTTCCAGCTCGATGATATTGAGATTCTTCGGATTCTCCACGATATCCTGCGGCACCGCTTTTGTCACATCCACGCCGTCTTTCAGCTTGATGAGGCCCTGCTTTTCCAGAAGCAGCAGGCCCCGCGCGCCGTTGGACGGATCATTCGGGATGGCGATGGTCGCGCCTTCGGGGATCTCGGCGACACTCTTCACTTTATACGAATAGAGGCGGAGCGGCGCGAGGTATGTATTGCCGATGCTGATGAGGTTTGTGCCGTTCTTTTCATTGAAAGCGTCCAGGAAAGGCTTGTGCTGGATCATATTCAGATCGATGTCTCCGTTGGCGAGGGCCAGGTCCGGCGTGACATAGTCGGAGAAGGGCTGGACTTTGACTTTGAGTCCCTCTTTTTCCATTTCCTTGGCGGCAAATTCCATGATGCGCTCCGTGTAGCCCGGATTGATGCCGATGGTGATCTCCTTATTTTCGGAAGCAGCGGCTTTTTCGCTCTTCGCCGTATCTCCGCCGCACCCGGCTGCCAGTCCCGCGATGGCCGCGGCGGCCGCGGCGGCGATGATGATCTTTTTCAGTTTCATTGTAATGACCTCCTTCTGTTCCCTTCATCAAGACTCGGTCTCCTTGACGGGCGGACAGGAATAAAAAAATCCTGCCCGAAAGACAGGAAATCATGTTCTTGACTCATCTTTCGAGTTACCCTCGCTGGATTTGGCACCTTACATGAGGTTGCCGCGTCTTCACCGGGCCAGTCCCTCCGACGCTCTTGATGAATGGTGAAACTATGAAATTGATGTAAGTTATCATATCATGCGAAAAACAGGACGTCAATAGTGATGCGTCCTGTTTTGAATATTTTTTATTTTCTCCGCATATTTTTACTTCTTCTCCTTGATGAGCGTCAGATCCGCCGCGATGAGGTGCCGGCGGCTCCGGATCATTCCGGCGGCGATGAAGAAGCACACCGCGGTCATCCAGAATACGGAAGCGTAGCCGAAGTGCATCGCCACCGCGCCGGAAGCGACGGGGCCGGCCACATTGCCCATGATGGAGAAGCTCGCCGCGAATCCCACCACCATATTCCGGTCTTCCTGGCTCACCGCGGAAGCGAGGATCGTATTCGCGATGGGCATGATGAATCCCAGCGACAGGCCGGTCAGGCCGCGCATGACACCCAGGGTGAATACGGTGGGCATGAGGTACTGGAGGATGAAATTCAAGCCCGTCACGACGGCGGCGGTGACGAGGATGCGGGGCATGTCGAAATGCGCCGTGAACCGGGACACGGAGAGCGACGCCACGATGCTCGTCGCGCCGGCGGCGAAAATGATGATGCCCACGATGGTCGCCACGATCTGCGCGTCTCCGCCCATCATGCGCTGCACGTAGAGCGGCAGGATCGGGCCGATGCCGGTCATGCCGAAATTGCACAGAAACTGGAGCAGGATCATGAGCCGGACGACGGGATTCTTTGAAAAGCGCCGGAGCTGCCGGGCGAAAGGTTCTCTTTTCTTCGCCAGATTTTCCGCGGTGTGATGCGGCAGGCACAGGAGCACCGCGGCGAGGCAGAGCAGCGTGAGCGCGCTGAATACGATAAAAGGCACGCGGTAGCCAAAAGCGTCGGCGATCATACCCCCGGCAAGGGGGCCGAACATGATGCCCGACACCATGGACGCCTGAAAAACGCCCATCGCCCAGGGGAGCTTCTCTTTCGGCGTGATATTCATCATGAACGCCATGCCCACGACGACGAAGCCCCCTGTCGCGCCCTGAAGGATGCGGAGCAGGAGAAACTGCATGGGTGTTTCCACAAACGTATTGGCAAAGACGATCAGCGTCAGCAGGAAGAGGATCAGCGAGAGCGCCCGTTTCTCCCCGTGCCTGTCTGCCTGCAGCGTCCAGAACGGCGTGGCGAACGCCACGAGGAAAGGCGTCGCCCCGGAAATGAGACCCGCCCAGAAAGCAGCCTCGCCGGGATCGGTCACGCCCAGCTCCGCCGTGAGAAAGAGCGGAATAAAAGACACCACGCCGATGATGGTGATGCCTGTTCCCACCTGGATGGCCCCCATGATATAGACTAGTTTTTTCCAATGTTCCATACGATCACCTGCCGCGGCAAATGAAAAATTATCAATCTATAAAAAATAAAAATCTTCTCTTTTTATCTATTTTACAAAAGAGCCCGGGGAAAAGGAAGATGCCCCCCGAAAGGGGGCTCTCTACCCAAAAATGCCGTTTCGGGCTATACTAAAGAGATAATAAAAGGAAAGGAGGACGAGGTATGAATCTGTCCATACAGGATGTGCTCATTCTGGATTTTTTCAATGGAAAACCCGTGCACGCGCTCATCCCCGAATACCAGAGAGATCTCTACGGCGCCGACGCGAACGCCCGCATCCACGACCTCTGCGAAGGCGGATGGATGCGCGAGAGCCAGCCCCATGAGACAGTGAATCTCCTTTCCGAAGACGTCCTCGTCCGCCTCCTGACTGAAAAAGGACTCTCCCCGGCCGGCGCGAAAGCCGATCTGGTGCGCCGCGTCATCCGGGACATCCCGGAAGCGGAATACGCCCGGATCGTGCCGAAAGTCTATGTAGCCACCGCCGAAGGGCAGAGGGAGATCTCCCGCAATATGGCCTATGTCCTGAACGGCCGCTTCAATTACGGTCTTTCCCGTATCGACATCCACCGGGCGCGGAAGCTCATCGAAGCCCGCGGCATCCCGCCCACGGCGGGAACGGTCCTTGCCCGGGCCTTTGAAGAAAAGATCGCCGACCTGGCCTCCTCCGGCAGCTGGGCGAAACTGCGGAACCTCTATTTCCGCCAGTCCAATTTCTACCTCCGCGCGGAAGATGACCAAAAGGCGCTCACCTCCCTTTTCCTTGTCTTTTTTCTGGACATGTCCGGCGCGGAGAACGGCCACTCCGTCGTGCCTTATGAAAAACTCTTCCCCACGCAGAAAGGGATCATCGTCCTCATGGAACAGCTCCGGCAGAAGCTCGGCATGACCGACAGCGAAGTGCGCTCCGCCTTCCTCACCGCCTGCGCCCGCGAGGCCCTGCCGATCCCCTATTCTTACTTCTCTCCCCGCGTCATGAGCGACATCCTCATCGAGCGCCTCGCCGGAGAAGACTTCGATCGGAACAAATATCTCCCCCGCAGAAATCCTTCGGCCATGATCCGCCGTGGCCGCTTCTCCGGCGACGCTCTTCTGCCTTCTCCAGGCGCGGCGTCTCCGAAAATGCCTGCCATTCCCGTACCGGAATACACGCCGCCGGAAGCCTTCGTCCCGAGTGAAGCAAAAAAGAAAGCGCCTATGCCGCGCCGCCCCTCCCGTCCCCGTCCGCCGGAGAGAGAAGAAGTCCGGAAAAAGGGCTGGTTCAGCGCCATCCGCAGCGCCTTCTCCGGGCACACCGACGAAGACTGACCGCAGACGCTCCCCGAAGCACGGGAAATGTGATATACTGATACGGGTAAAAGCCCGTCCATGCGTCCATAGCTCAGCTGGATAGAGCAGCGGTTTCCTAAACCGTGTGTCGTGTGTTCGAATCACATTGGGCGCACCACAAGGCCTGAGATCATTCTCAGGCTTTTTTCGTGCCCGAAAACAGACGGGAACGCACCGTGCGCGAATATGGCGCGTCTCCCTGTGCGGGTCCGCAGCGCCTGCATCCCGCTCCCATGAGCGGGCATAAAAAAAAACTCCCCTTCCATAAAAGGAAAGGAAATTTTTTATTTTCCGCACGCGTCAAGGAGCGCGGCGCACGCCCGGGAGAGATCGCGCCAGGTGAGCTCAAAATCCCCGGTGTACCAGGGATCGGCCACTTCCCGTTTCTCTCCGGCGTATTCCATCATGAGGCGGATCTTGCCGTTCCTGTCTTCGCCGAGAAGGCGGCGGAGGTGGCGCAGATTTTCCCCGTCCATGGCAATGATCCGGTCGAATCTTTCATAGTCCGCAAGCGTCACGAGGCGGGCCGCCCGCGGCGTGAAGGGAACGCCTTTCTCCGCGAGCTTCCTCTTCGCCGCGGGATACATGTCATGGCCGATCTCTTCCCGCGTGGCCGCGGCGGATTCGATATGGAACTCCGCCTCCCTCCCCGCACGGCGGACGAGGTCTTTCATGATAAATTCCGCCATGGGCGAGCGGCAGATATTGCCGTGGCAGACGAAGAGTATATTTGTCATTTCATCCTCCTTCAAAAGTGCGGTCTCATTCCGTGAAAAGGCTGATCTCCGACAGCGCGCCGCGCAGGCGGTATTCATCGAAGGGCAGGTATTCCGCTATGGTAAAGGCGGCGGCGTTCCCGTGCTGCCGCACGCACCGGAAAATGCCCGCCAGCTGTTCCGCCGTCATTTTCCCTCCGCCCGAGCCGTCTCCGGACAGCGCCGGATCGGCAAAGTACGTGGAATGGAAGAACCGCTCGTCCAGCACATCCACGTCAAAATGGACGAAGAGCCGGTCATACCGGGCGGCAAAAGCGGCGATCTCGCTTAGAGGGATGAAATTTTCCGTCTGCACCGTGTAGGCGGCGCCCATATCGTCAAGGAATTCTTTCTGACAGCCGTGCAGTTTCCCGCTCACGTGATCCGGGTACCGCAGCCGAATGGTCTTCATGCTATTCTCTTTCTGTTTTTTATTCCGGACACCGAAAAGAACGGCCGCCTCCGAAGGTCTCCGTTCTTTCCCGTCCGCGTCGGGTCACGCTTTTCCCAACAGTTCGTCTTTTCTGTCGAGAATGGCTTCCGCCGCCGCGCAGGCCCGGCAGTCACAGTACGGTACGCCTTTGGCTTTCAGTTCATAGCCGTGGGCGGCGATGACCGCGGCGGTCTCTTTCCCGAAGACGGCCTGGCCCGCTTCCGATTCGGCAAACGCAATGAGCCCGTCCACGGGCATGATGTCCGCTTCCAGTTCCGCGATGTACGCGGCAAGGGCGTCCTTTTCTTTTTCCGTGCCGAGCGCGGCGAGCCACGCTTCCGCGGCGGTGCGGAGCTCCCGGCAGCACGACGGCGCGGTGCGGAGCTCTTCCGTTTTTTCCTTCACATAATCGAGCAGTTCTTTGTCCATCATAATTCCTCCTTTTCTTTATTATACATGGATCTTCCGCCGGCCGCAGACGGCAGGCTTCGCGGGAAACACGGCAAAAATATGTTTCTTGCTCATTTTCCTTCCTGGTCTTAGAATACAGATATACATCCACTTTGTGAAGAAGGTACCATTTTGTAATGAAGTTTCTTTTGGAAACCATGGAGGAAATATGGAAAGTCTGACAGAGATCCCCGCCTGCCCGGTAGAGACGGCGCTCGCCCTCATCGGAGATAAATGGAAAGTGCTCATCCTGCGCGACCTCATGGAAGGGACACGCCGTTTCAGCGAGCTGAAGCGCTCCATCGGCACGGTGTCGCAGAAAGTGCTCACGGCGCAGCTCCGGGACATGGAGTCTAAAGGGCTCGTCTCGCGGAAAGTGTATGCGGAAGTGCCGCCGCGGGTGGAATACAGCCTGACGCCCCTCGGCCGGAGCCTTTCGCCCGTGCTGGACGCGCTCCGCTCGTGGGGCTCGGCGTACCAGCAGAAAGTAAAGGCCGCTCATGAGCAGTGAGACCATCCGCATCCGTCCCGCGCGGCCTTCTGACGCGGAGTCGCTCCGCGCGGTATACGCTCCTTATGTGGAACGCACGGCGGTCACTTTCGAATATGCCGTGCCGGACACGGAGGAATTCGCCCGGCGCGTCGCCGCGGTGACGAAAACATATCCCTGGCTCGCCGCGGAGGAAAACGGACAGATCGCCGCTTACGCCTATGCCGGACCTTTCGCGGCGCGCGCCGCTTACGGCTGGGCCGCGGAAGTTTCCATCTACGCCGCATGGAATCGGCGCGGCGAGGGGCTCGGCCGCAGACTGTACGCCGCTCTTGAAGCGGCGCTCCGCGCCCAGGGCCTACAGAATCTGAATGCCTGCATCGCCTGGCCCGCGGCGGATGATCCCTTTCTCACAAAAGCAAGCGCCCGTTTTCACGAGCGCATGGGATACCGACGGGCAGCCCATTTTCACCGGTGCGGGCTGAAATTCGACCGGTGGTACGACATGATCTGGATGGAAAAGCTCATCGGCGCCCATGAGACGGCGAGGTCCGTCATTCCGTTTTCATCGCTTCCGGAAGAGGTCCTCCGCGAAGCGGGCATCGAAAAATGAAGGATTTTTCTAAAGGCATTCCCCGGCGGAAGCAAAAAAAACACGGATATCTTTTCAGATATCCGTGTTTTTTGCTGTTTATTCTTCGCCTTTGACTTTGCCGCCTGTGATATTGCGGAGCACTTTCTGTCCCGCGTTCTTCACCGCGTCTTTCGCCTTATCGACGGCGCTCTTTTTCTTCGCCTCTTCTTCGGCTTTCTTCTTCGCCTCCGCTTCCTTATCGGCTGCCGCCTTTGCCGCGGCGATCTTCTGCTGCGCCGCGCTGCCCATCTGGAAGTAGGTGACCGGCCGGTCCGCTACGGCAGCGCTCATGAAGTCGCGCCAGATGGAAGCCGGAATGGTGCCGCCGGTGTACCCGGCGTTGCTCGACGTATCGTCACCGATCCACACGGCCGCCACGATGTCCGGCGTGTAGCCGATGAACCACGCATCGTGCTCGTCGTCGGTCGTGCCGGTCTTGCCCGCCATGGGCCGGCCGATGTACGCGCCGCCGCCGGTGCCCTGAAGGACGGCATCCTGGAGGATGCTGTTCAGCTGCTGCACCGCTTCCGCGGAAATCACCTGTTTCCCGCCGTCCGGCGTGCTGTGGTCTTCCAGAAGATTTCCGCTCTGATCGACCACTTTCAGAATGACCCGCGGCTCCACGAGGAGGCCGTCATTGGCAAATACGCTGTACGCTTTCGCCATATCCCAGAGGGAAACGCCCTGCGTGAGGCCGCCGATGGAGGCCGCCAGGTTCACATCGCTGTATTCACCGCTGTCCACGAGGGTGGTGATGCCGCATTTCTTCGCCGTGTCGATGACGCTGCCGATGCCCACATCATTGGCCAGATTGATGGTGGGGACATTCAGCGAATTGACCAGCGCGTCATGAAGGGTGACCGGGCCGCTGTAAGTGCCGTCGTAATTCTTCGGCGTCCATCCGCCGGCGAAGGTCTCCCGTTTGTTGTCGATCTTTGAATAGAGAGTCTTTCCTTTTTCGAGAGCCGTCACATAGGTGAAGGGCTTGAACGACGAGCCGGGCTGACGGACCATCTGCACCGCCCGGTTGAAATGGTCTTCCCCGCGGCCGCCCACCATGGCGAGGACGTCGCCGGTCTCCGCTTCCAGCGCGAGGAGCGCGCCCTGCGGCTGGGTGAGGCCGTTCTCATCTTTCGCGCCTTCCGGCAGATCCTGTTTCACCGCCGCTTCCGCCGCTTTCTGCATATCCAGATCGAGGGTAGTATAGATCTTCAGGCCCTCTCTGTAGATGGCTTCGGAATCGTATTTATCGGAAAGCGCCTGCACCACGTAAGAAACGAAGTACGACGCGGTGGCCGACGTGCCTTCCCCGTCCGGCTTGGCCAGCTCCAGATCGGCCTGCTTCGCCGCAGCCGCCTCTTCTTCTGTAATGAAGCCGTACTTCGCCATCTGGTCAAGTACGACGGCCTGGCGGGATTTCGCCGCTTCCACGCTGCGGAAGGGAGAATAATAATTTGGGCTGTTCGGCAGGCCCGCGAGAAGCGCGCACTGCGCCAAGTTCAGATCTTTCACGTCCTTGCCGAAATAGACTTTCGACGCGGTCTGGATGCCGTAGCACCCCTGGCCGAAATAGATCTGATTCATGTACATCTCGAGGATCTTGTCCTTCGGATATTCGTTTTCGATCTCGATGGCGAGCACCGCCTCGAGGAGCTTTCTCTTCAGGGTCTGCTCCTGCGTGAGGAAAGCATTCCGAGCGAGCTGCTGAGTGATGGTGCTGCCGCCCTGTCCCGTGGCGTTCCCGGAAACGATATTGCTGTACACCGCGCGGAGAATGCCCCGCGGGTCGATGCCGTGGTGTTCATAAAAACGGATGTCTTCCGCCGCGATGAAGGCATTCTGCAGATCTTTCGGCACCTGGTCGATGGTGACGGGAAGCCGGTCTTCTTCGGCGTAGATCGTGCTGATGAGCCGTCCTTTCCGGTCGAAGATCTGCGACGACGCGTCGGGGGTGATGTTCTTGCTCACATCCGGCAGTCCGCCCCATACGGCTCCGGCGAATCCCGCCGCCGCGCCGAGGAAGAGCACCGCAAAAACGATGGCGAAGAAGACGAGGATCTTCTTCAGCGGAGAGGATTTTTTCTTTTTCTTCCCGCGGAGATCGCGGTGAATGTCTGAATCTCTCATGGATGGTCCCTTTCATACGGAAATTTATGCCGCATAACTGCCTTATTATATCACAAACCCGCACAGGACGGGCATTTCCGCAGATCAGAAGCCTTTTCCCACCGCGGTGAATATGGGGATCATGACCGCAAAAACGAGAGAACCCGCGACAGCTCCCGTCGCCAGGAGAAATACCGGGCCGAGCACCACCCGCAGCCGGAGGAGAGCTCTCTCCGTCCGTTCTTCCATGAGCCGGGCCGCTTCCCCGAGAAATTCCGGCAGCGTCCCGCTTTCCATCCCGGCGGATGCCATGCGGAGAAGAAGGGCCTCGCCGAGTCCCGCTTCTCTGAGAGCGTCCGTAAAACCGCCGCCTCTGGCGAGGACGGCGGCGAGCTTTTCCGTGCGCCGGCGCATCTCACCGTTTTCCGATGCCTTTGCCGTATCGGCGAGCGCTTCCGAAAGGGGGCGCCCCGCTGACAGAAGTGATGACAGAGAATAACAGAACCGGATGAGCAGGATCCGCCTGATGAAAGCGCTCTTCATGAAGAGCCTGTCCGCCATATTCTTTCCCCGCGCCGTGCGCAGCCACAGAAGGAGGCCCGCCGCCAGCGCCCCGGCGCCCGCCAGCAGCAGGAGCCCTTTTTCCCGAAGGAAGCTCCCCAGCGCCAGCGCCGCCTCCGTCGCCGGAGGAAGAGGGATGCGGAGTCCTTCAAAAAGGAGCGCGAATGACGGCAGCACCACTGTGAGGACGAGAAGAAAGACCGCCGCGGAAAAGCAGAACACGAAAAGGGGGTACGCCAGCGCTTCCGAAAGTTTCCGCCGAAACTCCGCGCGCTTCTCATAATACTGCGAGAGCCGGGATAATTCCTCCGGCAGCGTCCCCGAAAGTTCGCCCACAGCCAGCATGGACAGAAAAAAAGGCGGGAACGTCCCGCATGAAGCAAATGCCTCGGAAAGCGTGCGCCCGGATTCGATCATTTCCGCCGCTTCCGCAAGGGCTGCCCGCTCTGCCTTTTTCCCCTGTGCCTCCATCACTGCCAGTGTCTCCGTCACGGGAAGCCCCGCCGCGAGGAGGGCCGACCATTCCCGGCAGAACAGGGAGAGCGCCGCCGCCCCGTGGTACGGACGCCGGCGGATGAGACGCCGCTCTTCGCGAAGGCGCATCACCGTGCATCCTTTTTCCCGGAGACGGAGCACCGCTTCCTTTTCACTTTCCGCCGCGATGACCGAAGAAAAGGGGCTGCCCCCTTCCCGAAAAGCCCGGTACCTGTATCGTTTCATCTGTCTTTTCCGCCCCATCCTTCCAGACTATCGAAGAGAGCTTTCCTCTCGCAGGGGGAGAACCGCTCCCGCTCCGCAAGCCGCCCGGCAGCCTGCCTCATGGTGCGCATGCCTTTCGTTCCCATTTCCATATAACTCGCCAACTGCTCATCCTTCCCGTCCCGGATGAGGCGGGACACGGCGGGAATATTCATCAATATCTCCCGGAGAAGGCAGGTCTTCTCTCCGTACCGCCAGAGTCTCTGCGCCGCCGCCGCGCGGAGAACGGAAGCGAGAAGAGCCCGCGTTTCCTTTTCTTTTTCCGGCGGAAACGCATGGACGATGCGCCCCGCCGCGCCCGCCGCCGAGGCATCGTGCATCGTAGCCAGCACGAGATGGCCCGTTTCCGCCGCGGTAAGAGCCGCCGCGATGGTCTCTTCGTCGCGCATCTCCCCGATGACGATCACATCCGGGTCTTCCCGCAGCGCCTCCCGCACGCCGGAAGAAAAGGAAGCCGTGTCCCGCCCCGCTTCCCGCTGATGAATGAGCGCCGCGCCGCCGGTAAAGATATATTCCGCCGGATCTTCGATGGTGATGATGTGGAGAGGCCTTTCGGAAATGGCCAGCACGAGCCGCGCCAGAGCAGTGGTCTTGCCTGATCCCGTCGGCCCCGTCACGAGGATGAGGCCCGACGTCAGACCGGCGAGCTCTTCAAACCAATCTCCGTCAGGATCATCCGGAAGCTCTGCCAGGGACGGCAGCAGCCGCACCGCCGCCGAGATTTTTCCCGCCGCGCGGTACACATGGAGACGGCACCGCGTGCTTCCCAGAGAAAACGACTCGTCGCAGGCGCCCCGCTCCGCAAGCTCCTCTCTCCTTTCCGGCGGCAGCCGGGAGAGCAGCCACGGGAGCAGATCGCCCGCCGTTTCCCGGATGAGGCGCCCCCGCTCCCGTACAAAACAGAGACCGCCCTCTTCCGCGTGGATATCCGTCGCCTCCGGATGGGCCGCCGCCACCGCGCGGAATTCTTCTTCTCCCGTCATAGTTCTTCCTCCGCTTCGCCCGCGACCCACGCCGCGTCTTCTTTCGTAATGCGCCCTTCTCCGGCGGCTTTCTCCGCCGCCTCGGCAAGCGTCGGCTGGCCCGTCTCTTTCATGCGCTGCAGAAGTTCCGCCGCCGGCCGCATATCATGGATGAGCGCCCGCTCTTCCGCGCCGATCCCGAGGAGCTCAAAAACGCCGGTCCGCCCGCTTCTTCCCGTCCCGCCGCAGTCCGCGCATCCCGGCGCTGTAAAATAACCGTCCTTTTTCACCCGGCATGACGGGCATAGACGGCGCACGAGGCGCTGCGAAATGACGAGCGAAAGAGACGCCGCCGCCAGGTACGCGGGGATTCCCATGTCCATTAGGCGGAACGGCGCCTGCACGGCATTTCCCGTATGGAGCGACGACAGCACCAGGTGCCCGGTCAGCGCCGCGTGGACGGCGATCTCCGCCGTTTCCCTGTCGCGGATCTCTCCGACCATGATGATGTCCGGATCCTGCCGCACCAGCGACCGGAGACCGGACGCGAAAGTAAGGCCCGCCTTCTCATTCACGGCGACCTGCGTCACTCCTGCCAGACGGTACTCCACCGGATCTTCAATGGAAATGATATTCACCTCCGGCGTATTCAGAAGCTTCATCGCCGCATAGAGAGTGGATGTCTTCCCGGAACCGGTCGGTCCCGTGGTCAGGATCATCCCGCTCCGCCCGGAAAGGCTCTTCCGGAAAAGCGCTTCCTGCACGGGGAGCATGCCCAGCTCATTCCGCTCAATAAAAGGCACCATCCCCGACAGCAGGCGGATAACGATGGTCTCCCCGTAGAGAGAAGGAAGAACGGACAGGCGGAGATCATATTCCTCTCCGCCGCAGCGGAAGACGGCGCTCCCGTCCTGCGGAATCCGTGTCTCCGCTACATTCATCCTCCCCATGACTTTGCACCGCACAGCAAGTTTTTCCGCCATGGGAAGAGGCAGCGCATACCGTTCCTCCAATGCCCCGTCCCGGCGGAACCGCACGCGGACGCGCTCCCTGCCGGGTTCGATATGCACATCGCTCGCGCCCTCAGCCGCCGCCGTCCGGCATATCTCATTGACCGCCGTTTCCGCAGAAACAAAATACATCGTCTCCATGGCCGTTTCCCCGTTCTTCCGCTTCATTATGACCGCTCCGCCGCGCCGCCCGTTTCGGAATCGCCCCGGTACGCCCGGAAAACGATCGTAAAATCCAGGGCATTCCCGTTCCGGCGGATGTGCCGGACGTCCGCGGAGATCCATTCTTTTTCCATGACCCTGTCGAGAAGGGCAAGAAGCTGGCGGTAGCTTCCCCTCCCGTCGAGCGTCATCTGAAGAATGCGTCCATGTTCCGTTTTCTCCGAAGGATCTTCGGATACTCCCGTGACCAGGACATCCCCTTTCGAAGAGCTCTCGGCAAGACCATAGAAATACTCGTCCCGAAGCGCGGGAGATCGGCTTTCTTCCTGATTTGTTTCCGTCCATGCGGCAGCAGCGTCATTTCGCGCGCGGAGAGCCGCCGTTTCCTCTTCCGCTTTTGCTCCGGCCCGAAAAAGGACGGCCGCGGCAGAAAAGAGGAGCACCGCCGCGCCGCCGTAGAAAGCGGCGTACTTCCTGTCATTGATGAGATTCACAGGTTCTCCTTTCTCTTTTCACAGAAAATGGTGAACTCATAATAGGGAAGACCCGTCGCTTTTCGGACAGATTCCGTACGGCAGTCCATCTGCCATGCCGCTTCGAGGCGGCTCCGAAGTTCCCCCACTCTGTTCCGCTCCGCCGCCGTGCCGGTGACGCGCGTTTTTCCGCCGTCTGTTTCGATCTCTTTCAAGGCGGTCCCCGGAGGAAGCGCTTCCGCGAGAGACAGGAGACGGCCCTCCCAGAGCGGATCCGCGTCGATAAACGCTTTCCTTTCTTTCTTTTCCGCTTCCTTTTCAGCACGCGCCTTCCGTTCCGCATCCATGGCCCGCCGCGCGCTTTCGAGAGAGACTGCCCGCGCTTCTTCCGCGATGAAATCTTTTCTCATCATGTACGCGTTCGCCCCGAGAACAATACACGCCGCAAAAAGAACGGCACAGGCGCCCTGCGCGGCGCGGAAAATCACCGTTTCTTTATGGAATGCGGTCTTTCTTGCGAGAACGATGGAAATTCCCGGTTTCTCCCTGATGCGGGCGCTCAGCGAGACCAGCGCTTCTTCCCGGCTTCCCGGTCCGCTTGGAAAGAAATGTTCCCGCGCCGCTCGCCACTCTTCTTCTCCGCAGTCGGCGAGCGGCACGGGCATACAGTCTGTCCCTTCTGAAAAAGACTGAAAATCCTCTCCTTCATCAAAAGAAAAATGAAGACGGCTGCCGTCCGGTTCGACGGCGGTGCATCCGTCCCTTCCCACAAGAAGGACAGGCCCCGCTTCCGTCGGAGGAACGGCCCGCAGGGAGATACCTTTCTTTTCCGCGGCTTCCGCCCACGGACGCAGGATCTCTTCCGGGCATCCCGCCGCGAACAGGCGGTATCCTTCCGGCGTATGACTGATCACGCTCCATCCTGAAAGATAAGGCCCCTTTCCCGGAAAGAGACGGTCTTCTTCCCACCGCATCGTCTCCGCCAGATCGGAATCAGACATGTCGGGCAGGCATTTTTCCGTGTACCGTGTTTCGGGAAGAGTAAGAAGGAGCGTCATCTCTCCCCGGAATCCTTCTCTCACAGCGCGCGAAAGAAGACGGCCCGCTTCGTCCCCGTCTCCTTTTTCCCACGGATAAAAGCGGGACACTTCATCTTTTATAAAAAGAAGGCCTTCCTTTTCCGGCGCGCAGAAGATCCTCTGCTTTCCGCGAAAGATTACCATTTCCGACGCCCCGTTTCTTCCACCGTCACCTGCCGCTCCTCTCCTTCCTTCACAGAGACCGTGAGGCGTACGTAACGGAGAATCCCCGCCGCTTCGCCTTTTGAAAGGATTTCTCCGTGCCGGCCGTCCTCTTCCGGTTTAAGGCGCACCGAGATATCTGCCCCTTCAGACGAAAAGAAATGATCGCCCGCGGCAAATCCATTCTTCCTCACGCAGGCGATCCCCCATACGGCGCCGCTTTCAGCGGCATACTGCGCGGCAAGCTCCGCGCCGGTCTTTTCCGACCGTCCGGCGGTGTGGGCCGCCGTGCTGCATATCCCGGCCAGCGCCGCCGAAAGACCCGCCAGGATAAGCGCCATCCAGAGCGAGAGAAATCCTCTTTTCATGATCTCCTTTCAAGGCCGGCCCGCGTCACCGGAACGGTTCTCCCATGAGAAAATAATCGGAAAGAGGCAGCACAGCCGTCCGTATCTCCCGTGAAGCGCCGCTTCCCGGCATGACGAGCCGGAAATCCACCACGGCGAGCCCTTCGGGATATACGGTAAAATACGGCGCGCTGCCTTCTTCCGCCGTCCCGGAAGACGCGCTGCCGCCGGTAATCGGCTGAGAGCGGCCATTGTACAAGATCAGCTGCCACTGGCCGCCCTCCGCGGCAAAAGTATATTCTTCCTCTTTTCCGCTCTCCGAAAGGGCAGAAAACGTATACCGATTTCCCGTGCGCCCGCCGTCCGCAGGATCTGTGCGGGCCAGAGACCAGCGGATGCCGTCTGCGATATAGAGGACGGCTGCGAGAGATTCTTCATCAGCGCGGAGCCTTTCCTCCGTATGGGCCGCCGCACCGACAAGATGCGCCGCGCCCGGAAAGACCGCCGCCGCCAGACAGGCGGACAAAGCAAGCGCCAGCAGACCTTCCAGCAGGAGAAATCCCCGACGCTTCATTCTTCCTCCTCCGCTTCTCCGGTCAGCGAACGAAATACAGTTGTGCGCCCGTCCTCTGCCCGCACCGTCACAGCCGCTTCTTTCATGAATATCCCTTCCACGGCGCGGACACTTTCCGATACGGATATGGTGTACCGCCGTCCGTTCCGGGTCATTTCCGACGCGACAGGAAGGGCCGCTCCAAAACGGGCATTGTACTTCATGATTTCCATAGCCTCTTCGCCGATCAGGGAAAGATCAGCCGCCTCTGCCGCCCGCTCCTCGCTCCGGGACGCTTCCGCCGCGGCGGACAGGGCCGCGCCGCCGAGGATGAGAATCAAACAAGCGGCAATCTCTGTCCAGATGAGAAGAAAGCCCTCTTTTTTCGCCGTCATGAGATGAAATCCTCTGCTCTCACTCTTCCCGTATACATGGCGACCGTGATCCGCCGTCCTTTCGTCCGCTTTTCATTAAAAAGAATAAAACTGTAATCACCGCTTCCCCCCGCAAAACCGTCTTTTTTAAAATTGATCTGCGCCGTGGTATTCATCACGATTCCTTTCGGCAGATATCCCGACGGCTTGATGCTGTACACACCGCGGACCGTAGAATACTTGACTCTTCCGCCGGACGGCGCGAAACGGACAGTGATCTCCTCGATTCCCCCTCCGGAAATAGCGGCCGTCCCGTTTTTCGCTTCCTGCTGCGCTGACCGGATCAGAGCGCACGCTTCCGCCGCCGCCAGGTCAAGCCGTTTTTCATCTTCCCATTCGGAATAAACAGGGACTGCCGATGCCGCGGCCAATGCAATGATCAGCGCCAACAGGAGCGCTTCCATGAGAAAGAAGCCCTGCCTATGACGCGAGCCAAAGATGCCAGAGCGCGTCTCCCCATCCATAAGCGATCCCTCCGGCGATGCACAGAAATGGCGCGAAAGGCAGACGGTCTTCTTTTTTCCGCTTTCCGGAGATCAGAAACACCGCGCCCGTCAGTCCCCCCAGGACGAAAGCCGTCCACAGAAAAACGGCACAGCTTTCCGGAGACATCCAGAGCGCCGCAGCCGAAGCCAGAAACCCGTCTCCTTCACCGGCGCAGCGGAAGCACCGCAGGCAAAGAAAAAAGAAAAATACCGCCGCCGCGGAAACGAGCGGCAGAAACGAACCGGATACAAAAATCCGGACCGTTCCGAAAAGGCCCGCCGCCAGGCTCCAGCCGTCGGAAATATATCCGGTACGCCAGTCTTCCAGAGCCGCTCCCGCGAGAAGAGCCAGAAAAACAACGCCCTCAAAAAAAGAGATCGTCATCCTTCATCCTTTGTATTCGTACCGAACGACGAATACGTGACATCATTAAACGTATAGGTCACTTCACCGGTCGACGGATTCGGCTCCCCGTAAGAATCTCCATCCACCGGCGGCTTCGGTTCCGACCGGAGATATCCGCCGCTGCCGTCAGCCTGATCGCTCACGAGTTCGGAAAGACTGGAAGGATATTTTCCGTTTTTCGCATGATAGATCTCCACCGCCGAACCGATCACCGACAGGTCCGACTGAATGCGCGCGATCCGCGCCTCGTCCGTAGCGTCTACAAAGTTGGGCACCGCCGCTGCCGCAAGAATCCCGATGATCGCCACCACGATCATCAGCTCGATCAGAGTGAATCCCCGCCGCGCTTTTCTCCATATTCTTTTCATATTTCCTCCTTCCGCCCCAAAAAACATATATCTATTTTAGACCTGTTCATACCGCGGATGCATAATTACAATCTATTTTTTCTCTATACTTTTTACTCTTTTATCCGGTCTGAATAAAATAAAAAAATTCCTATCTTATCTGACTAAAACAAATTTTTTCTTTTAATTTCTCATAATTTCTCTATTTTTTTTAATAAAAGAGAACGTTATTCACGCATTTTAATAACAAAAGTCCCTCTCTTTTGTATTGTCTATAGAGATATATTTAAAACAAAAATCATGTTTTTATGAAAAAGATTTTTTCTGTATGTTATTCATAAAGAAAAATTTTTCTGAAATTGACGTACTTTGTCGTAAGAAATACACCGAAAAAAATCTCCTTCTGCGACTGACGCAAAAAGGAGATTTTTTTAGATAGATTCACTGTCCTCTTTATCCGAATACCGCTCTGACAACAATTTGAAGCATCATGAGAAGAAACCCCGCATACGCGGCGCCGAAAACAAAAAGAACCGCATGCGGATGGCGCTCATAAAAACGGGCTGCCCGCTCTGTCCGCGCCCACGGCCTCATCCGGGGAAATTTCCGGTACAATATCCCATTGACGGCTAGAATCAGGCAGATCATTAAAAATGCAAATTCCATACCGCGCCTCCCGAAAACATTCTGCTTTTATTGTAACAGAGCTCATGGAACGGAAGCGTTCTTTTCCCCAGGCCCTGTTTTTTCAGAAAGAAGACAATCACCGTCTCCCGTTTCTTTCGGAAAGAGAATTTGATAAAATAGAGGAGGTTATTCACAGAAAAACACACAGGCACTGAAGACTATTCACATCTGAAATCTTCCGTATTTTCTGAATAAATCAGAACTCTCTTAATTCTTATTCACTTTTATTCACAATTTGATTTTCTCATATTCACTTATCCTCCGGACGTCTTCGTTTCCGGCAGAAAGGATCCTTATGGACGTATTCACACTCTGGGAGCGCATCCTCGCTCACGTCAGACAGAACGACCCCCAATATTCCGCCATGTTTCTGAAAGAAATTTTCCCGGAATCTTTTCAGGGCGGCGTTTTTACTGCTGTCGTAAAAAAAGAATACATCGCCTCCTGGCTCCAGACGATGTATCTGAATAAAATGGAGTCCATCATCGCCAGAGAGACCGGCGCGCCCGCGCGGGTGCATATTCACTGTCTCTCCACGGAAGCCGTCCCGGAACCGCAGCCCGCGGTCCCTTCTTCGACTTTTGCCGTATCGGAAGAAAAGACTCCGTTTTCTTCTTCTGACGTCGCGCCTTTCCCTTCGGAAGATCCTTTTCCCAAAAACGCGCCCATTGATTTTTCCAGCATCCGCCCGCTTTCCGTAGGAGAGGCAAACCTTCCGAAGATCACCGATGTCATCGGCCCGGAAGGGAGCCTTTTCCCGGAAACGGAAAAAGAATCTCCCGAACCTGTGCCGACACAGGTCTATACGGAAACATTTGAAAATTTCGTCTACGGCACATGCAACGAAATGGCCTATCATTCCGCGCTGACCGTAGCGGAGATGGCGGCAAGGAAGAAATACGACGGTACTTTTAATCCTCTTTTCATTTACGGACCTTCCGGTCTGGGAAAGACCCATCTTCTCCGGGCTATTCAGAATTATCTCAAGAAAAATTCTCCGTCTTCTAATGTCATATTCATGACGACAGAAGATTTTGTAAATGAACTGATCGCGGCGATCAAAAGCTCTTCTCAGGAAAAATTCCGCAAAAAATACCGTACCGTCGATATGCTTCTTCTGGACGACGTACAGTTTTTCAGCGGGAAAGATTCTTCGGCATATGAATTATTCAATACTTTTAATATGCTCTTTGATAACCACAAAAATATCGTCATGACAAGCGATACCACGCCGAGCAATATCAAGGATCTGGAAGATCGTCTGAAATCGCGCCTGTCAAACGGATTCGTCGTGCAGATCATGCCGCCGGATTTCGAGATCTGCGCAGCCATCCTGGAGCGGCGCACAGAGCAGGACGGCATCGACATGCCGAAAGAGGTGATCGAATTTATCGCGAGCCACGTTCACACGAATGTCCGTGTCCTCGAAGGCGCCTACAACAGCGTAAAAGCCTACTGCAGCCTGCAGCGCCTGCCTTTTACGAAAGAAAACGCGAAGGCCGCTCTTGAAAGCAGTGAGTACATCCAGCCGGAAGCTGATCTTTCCACAGACCGCGTCATTGACACGGTGTGCCGTTTCTACGGCGTATCCCGCCAGAAAATACTCGGAACGGGCCGTCCGAAAGATATCGTCTTCCCGCGGCAAATGGCCATGTACCTGTGCCGCACGGTTCTTTCCGAATCTTTCCAGTCCATCGCGGATATTTTTCACAAGAAAGATCATACCTCGGTCATCCATGCATGCAATAAGATGCAGAAATATATAGATACTGACGCAGCTTCCAAAAAAGCGCTCGCCGAACTTACCGGCCTGTTAAAAAAACAGTGATTTTGCCGGTGAAAATCATGTGAATATCCCGGCAGCTGAAAAAAATGTGAATACTGTGAATAAGAAAACCTCCGTTTTCACAAAGTTATTCCCGCGGAAAAAGTGCGAAAATACGGGAAATCCACAGAGTTATTCACTTATTCACATATCCCTACAGCTGCTTCTTCTACTTATCTCATTTTCAGTATCAGCCAAGGAGGAATCCCATGAAAGTCATCTTCAAAAAAGAGGATCTGGTCAAGGCCCTCGACATTGTGCAGAGAGCTGCGCAGAATAAAGTGACATCCAACACCAATAACGGTATTTATATCAAAGCTTCCGGCAGCACAGCGGAATTTCAGGCCAACGATTATTCCATTGCCATCAAAACTTCCTGCTTCGCATCCGTTGAAGAAGAAGGCGATATCGTGACGGCATCGCCGCAGCTGCCGGTCATGATCCGCCTGCTTCCGGGAAGCGAAGTCATTATGGAACAGAAAAAAGGGGAAGGATTTGTCACATTCCGCTCGGAACGGGCAGTGTATCATTTTCCCATTAGAAATCCCGACGATTTCCCCATGGTGGAAGTGATGGAAAATGCGGACGGCGCTTCCGTGAAGGCAAAGGTGCTGTCGGAAATGGTCAATCTTACGCAGTACGCCGCCGCGACAGACCGGCAAAAGCCTTTCTTTACGGGCATTCTCTTTGAGATTCGGGGAAATTCTTTCGCTATGGCTGCCACAAACACGCACCGCCTCGCCGCGAAGGAATCCACGCTGGAAGAAGACGCGACCGCTCCGGGCCGTATGATCGTTCCGGCGCAGGTCATGACGGAAGTGGTGCGCATGCTTCCGCAGGGAGAAGACGACGTGGTGCGCATGACCTGGGCAAAGAGCCACATCGCTTTTACGTTCGGGGACACTTACTTTATTTCTACGTTGATCAGCGGAGAATATCCCGATTATCACCGCGTCATCCCGCAGCGCTTTGACACGACGGCCGTGCTCAATCTGAAAGCGTTCCGCGATGCCGTGAGCATGGTCGCACCGATTTCCCGCGATATGAGCTATAAGACGATCAATTTTAATTTTTCCGACGGCATGCTGGACATTTACGAAGAGGATAAGGCCATCGGGTCGTCCCGCACGTCCATTCCGGCGCAAATCGAAGGCGATCCCATTCATATCGTTTTCAATTGCTTCTATGTGGAAGACATCCTGAAGCACTCCGGCGGGGAAACGGTGACGCTCCATCTCATGAAGAACGGCCCCATGCTGGTGGAGCAGGAGGAAGACAAGACCTATCAGTATGTGGTGACGCCCATGAGAGGACGCTAATGATGAAGAAAATCTATATACACACGGACTATATTCAGCTCGATCAGGCGCTGAAAAAAGAAGGAATCATATCGACGGGAGGCGAGATCGCGCCGTACCTGGAAATGCACCGGGTCCTTCTTTCCGGCGCGCCGGTCCGCGAGAAGAGAAAAAAACTCCGTCCCGGCGATGTGCTTTCTCTGGACGGGGATGACTATCTCATCGAGCGGGAAAAATGAAGATTTCTTTGCTGAGGCTCATTCATTTCCGCAATCAGCGGGACAGCGAGTACGAGCCGGGAGAAGAGCTGACGGTCTTCACGGGAAGAAACGGAGCAGGCAAGACGAATCTCATAGAAGCGGTGTATTTCGCTTCTGTGGGAAAATCGTTCCGCACGTTCCGCAATGAAGATTTGATCCAGTTTGGCGAAGAAGAGGGGACGATCCTTCTGGATTTTACGCTCCGCGGCGTGACGCACCGGATCAAGGCGCGGCTGTCCAGAAAAGAAGGACCTCGCTTCTTTATGAATGAAACGAAGCTCCGGCGGAAAGATCTGCTCGGTACGTTTCGGACGGTGCTTTTCACACCTGATGAAATGCAGCTCATCAAGGGAGCGCCTCAGGAAAGACGGCGTTTTATCGATCTGGAAGTGTCGCAGGTCAGCCCCCGCTATTATGAAGAACTTCTCCGGTACAGCCGGGCGGTGGCCCAGAGAAACGCGGCGCTCCGGCAGGCGCAGATCCGCGGTGAAAAGGCGGATATCGACATGTGGGACATGCAGATCGCTTCTGGCGCGGCGTACCTTGTGAAGAAACGCTTCGAAGCGGCGGAGCGGATGAATGAGCTTCTGAAAGAGACGGAGAAAGCTCTCACCGGCGGAAAAGAAGCGCTCTCCATCCGGTATCTGGCTTCCGGCGGCGCGGAAGAGCCGCCTTCGGAGAGCTGGTACTTGGAAAAACTTGCCGAAGGGCGCGGCGAAGATGAGCGGCTGTGCCGCACGTCCGTCGGCCCGCACCGGGACGATCTGCTTTTTGAGCTGGATGGGCGGGATATTTCCCGCTTCGGCTCGCAGGGACAGCAGCGCACGGCAGTTCTGGCCATGAAACTGGCGGAAGCGGAATTCATCCGCCGGGAAACGGAAGAATATCCGGTGCTTCTGCTGGACGATATGGGAAGTGAGATCGACCGCCAGCGGAGAGAAGCGCTCTTTGCCTGGATCAGGGCGGGAAAGGTGCAGACCCTGGTCACTGCGGCGGAGGAAAGCGGAGAAACAGGAAAGATCATTTCTGTGGAAAATTGAATGTTTCACGTGAAACGGGAAGGGAGGAGCTTTGAAGAGAGCGGGAAAACTCGGCGGCCCGGCGGAAGAGATCGGCGGGATCCTCGAAGGAAATGAAGCCTTTCAGTTCTGGCTCTTCCGGCAGAAATGGAAAGAGATCGTCGGCGATGTTCTGGCGGAAGAGTCCTATATCGGCCGTCAGGAAGGAGACACGATCTACATCTGCTGTACCAATTCCGTATGGATGCAGGAGCTCATGATGAACCGGGCGGAGATCTTCCGGCGTATTCAGGAAGATCCCTTTGGAAAGCGGTTCAGAAACATCCGGATCCAGCAGGGGCCGAGACAGCGGAGAGAAGCGGGAAAGACTACGGCGGACGGCCTTGAAAAATATTACGGCAGGGACAGCCGGCTTCGGAACGCGCCGATTTCCGAAAAAGACGAGGCGTGGATACGGAGCTGGACGGAGGCCAATGTGGAGAAAGCAGAACTGCGCCCGCTCATCGCGGACATGATGAGAAACGCTCTCCGTCTCCAGCGGGCGGAGAGAGCGGAGGGATGGCATTCCTGCGAGCGGTGCGGCTCTCTCTGTCCGAAAGAAGACCGTCTCTGCGGGAGATGCCGCATTGAAGAAGAGAGCCTCGTGCGAAGCCGTCTGATCCTTCTTCTTCAGCAGAGACCGGAGCTCCTCTATGAAGACGCGCGCCGCGCGGTGCCCTGCACATGGGGGCAGTTTTCCGCGGCGCGGGATATGCTCATGAGCCGCTACAGGGAAAATTACGCCGCTGGATGCGGCACGGAAGAAGAAAAGCGCCGTCTTCTTTCCCTTCTCATTCATAAGCCTTTTTATGAGATTACGGCGGAAGAAGCGGAAAAGACGCTGTCCGCGCTTCCGCGGAGAAAATACGTCCGGAAGGACGGTATGCGGAGGAAATAAGAATGAAAGACAGAATTGATACGGAAGCCTACCGCGTGAAAAAAGGCGTGAAGATTCACCTGAAAGAGTGGCCGACCCGGTGTGATCAGGAGATCGAAAAAGGTTTTGTGAAAGAAACGCTTTTTCCGGATGTACTGTCGGAGATGGTGGAGCTGCAGGAAAAGCTGTATGCGGAGAACCGCCGGGGGCTCATCGTCGTCCTTCAGGCCATGGACGCGGCGGGAAAAGACGGCGCGGTGAATCATGTCTTTTCCCGTCTGAATCCGTCCGGCGTGAGGGTGGCCGCTTTCAAGCAGCCTTCGGCGGAAGAAAAAGATCACGATTACATGTGGCGCATCAATAAAGCGCTTCCCGCGCGCGGGGAGATCGGCATATTCAACCGCTCTCATTACGAAGATGTCATCGTGACCCGCGTTCATGGGCTGCTGAAAAATATGGATCTTCCGAAAGAATTTGTAGACCGGGAGATTTGGGAAGAACGGTATGAACAGATCAGAAACTGGGAAAAGTATCTGACGCAGAACGGGTTCGAAATCATAAAGATCTTTCTTCATGTATCTAAAGAAGAACAGCGGAAACGCCTTGTCGACCGGATCATCAATAAGCAGAAAAACTGGAAATTTTCTCTTTCCGATATTACGGAAAGGCAGTACTGGGACAAGTATCAGGATATCTACGAAGAGATCTTTGAAGAAACATCGACGGACCGTGCGCCGTGGTACATCATTCCGGCGGATAATAAATGGTATACCCGCTGTGTGATTGCTCTCATCGTCAGGGATACTCTGCGCCGGATGGATCCGAAGTTTCCTGCTCTTCCTCCGGAAGCGGAAGAAAAGCTGGAACAGTTCAAAAAGCTCATTCAGCGTATTGATCCGAAAGAAATCGAGAAGATGAAGAAAGCGCTGGAATAAAAAAGAAAGCTCCGAAAGGGGCTTTTTGTTTTATGTAAGATAAGCATAGGATTTAATAAAAAACTCAAGAAAAAAGAACAAAAAAGAATTAAAATAAAAAGAGAGATGCTGACTCTCAAAATTCTACGAGGGGGAATGTGAATGGATAAAGCAGGAGAAATCAATATCGAACGGTATAAAGCGGAACCGGGGAAAGTCATCCATCTGAAAGACCGCGCCACCAGCTGCGATGTGGATATCGATAAAGAAAAGGTAAAGATGGAATATTTTCCGCAGATTCTCGAAGACCTGTCCCTGCTCCAGGCGAAGCTCTACGCGCAGAGCACCTATGGTCTCGTGGTGGTCATGCAGGCCATGGATGCCGCCGGGAAGGACAGCAATATCCGCCACGTATTTTCCCATCTCGACCCGAACGGGATCAAAGTCATTTCCTTCAAAGCGCCTACGAGCGAGGAAAAAGACCATGACTATATGTGGCGCATCAACCGCGCTCTGCCGCGGCGCGGGGAGATCGGCGTATTCAACCGGTCTCATTATGAAGATGTGGTCATCACCCGCGTGCACGACCTCATCGCCAATGACAAGATCCCGAAAAATCTGGTCAATAAAGATCTCTGGGATACCCGGTACCGTCAGATCAACGACTGGGAAAGATATCTTTTTGAAAACGGATTCCCCGTGGTGAAGATATTCCTTCATGTATCGAAAGACGAGCAGCGGAACCGCCTGGCGGAGCGCATCCTGAATAAGAAGAAAAACTGGAAATTTTCCATGGCGGATATCAATGAGCGCCGCTACTGGGACAAGTACCAGGATCTCTACAGCGAAATGATCACCGCGACTTCCAAGAAAAACGCGCCGTGGTACATCGTTCCGGCGGACAATAAGTGGTATACCCGCTTTGTGATCGCCCAGATCGTAGTGAAGACGCTGGAAAAGATCTCTCCGAAATTCCCGGAAATGTCGAAAGAAGTGAAGGCACAGCTGGAAGAATTCCGGAGGCTCATCGAGAGCGGCAATGTCAATATGATCGAAGAAATGCAGGACGTGCTGTCCGGCAGCAAAAAATGAGCATGAAAAAACGCCCTTTTTAAGGGGCGTTTTTTGTTTACATTCTGAGAGGCGGATGAAAAGTTCAGTACCACCGGATCATGGGCAGATCATCATTTACTCCTTTTGACAGGAGAATCTGATGGACATCGATACGACCTACATGAAAAGCGGCGGCGCATCCCGCCAGATAGAGCTCCCACATGCGTGTGAAAGGCACTCCCTTCATGAGGATGATCTCCTTCTGACGGGCTTTAAAGTTTTTATACCACAGAAGAAGCGTTTTTTCATAATGGCGGCGCAGGCTTTCCACATCGAGGACATGAAATCCGCACTGAACGGCAAGGAGGATGATCTCGCCCGGCGTGGGAAGCGTACCGCTAGGGAAAATATACTTCTGCATCCACGGATTGCTGCTCTCCGCCGTTTTGCCGTCGATGAAGTGGAGCAGAAAGAGCCCGCCTTGTTTGAGAAGGGACGCGGCGGTCTGCATGTAGAGCGGATAATTTTCACGGCCCACATGCTCCAGCATGCCCACGCTGACCAGGCGGTCATAGACGCGGCCTTCTTTCGTCAGTTCCCGGTAATCCAGAAGACTGATGGAAAGGCGTCCGGCAAGGCCTTCGTTCAGAATGCGGCTGTCTCCTTCTGCTTTTTGCTGTCTGCTCAAAGTGCATCCCCGGCCGTTCACGCCGTACCACCGGGCGGCTTCCAGAAGAAGAAAGCCCCAGCCGCATCCGATATCGAGGAGAGATAAGCCTTTGCTGAGAAAGAGCTTCTGAAGGATATAGTGAACTTTATTGCGCTGCGCTTCTTCCAGAGAGTCATTGTCATGTTTGAAATACGCACAGGAATAACTCATGGTCGGATCGAGCCAGAGGCGGTAGAAATCATTGCCCAGGTCATAGTGAGCAGAGATCTGTCCATATTGAGCCGTTTCTGTATGAGATTGTTTTAAAAGGCCGTGAAGAGCGGAACGATTCAGCGCCAGCTTGTCTGTCTGAGAGAGAAGAGCACAGAGCGCTGTGAAGAGATCGCCTTCAATGATCAGATTGCCCCGCATATGGGCTTCGCTGAGAGCGAGCGTCGTGGAAGTCAGAAGTTTTTTTGGGGAATGCTGTTCCGGAAGGTCACGGAAAACTGAGGCTCTCCTTTTCCGATGAGCCAGGTCTTTCCATGCAGCGTGACCGTAAAACAGGAATTGTCCAGTCTTTTCAGATAGGAGATCAGAAAAGAATCAGTAAGTGTCATGGAAACACCTCATTTCTTAATGCGCGGAATCATAGAAAAAGCAGGTATAAAAAGCCGCAGCGGACTTTTTATCCTGCCATAGAGTATAGAAGGAGACTATTTGACCTTCTAAGAGCAATGTATTGTCTGTGTATGCTATAGGCGTATTTTTTAAGCCATTATAATTGATTTGTTATACTTTCATGAGTTTTTCATTTTTGCGTTTTTACGGACAGAAATCCCGCCGCGAGAACTGCCGCGGAGACCGCGAGACCGGCGAAGAGAGGATTGACGGAAAAGACAGGGAAGAAAGTGAGAAGGAGAGAGACGGCCGTGGAAAGGAGCATCGACGCGAGGGCCCAGCTTTTCGGAATGAGACCGGGGCGGAAGATGGCGAGCGACAGGGGAAGAAATATGCCGCCGCCGCGGAGCGCCATGGAGAGATAGTTCCAGAAGAGCACCTGCGAGCCGGCATTTGCCGCAGAAACAAGGCTGGCCGCAATGAGAACGACGAGAACGGCGCCTTTTGTGATGCGGAGGAGCATCTTGTCGTTTTTGATGTGAAAGATCTCACCGGCCATATCCCTGGCGATCATGGTGCCGATGCCGAGAGAGAGTCCGCCGATGGAGCCGATGAGGGAGAGGAGAATGCCGCCGAGGGCGATCCCTGCGAGCCACTCGCTCTCATGGGAGATGAGGTACGACGGAAGGACGAGGACGGGGAGTACGTTCGGATCAAAAGCGCGCATGTACATCCCGATGGCGACAGATGGAAGGCCTACGGGAATGGTGACCGCCGCGGCGGTAAAACATCCCGCGGCGGCTTCCCACGGCGTGGCTGCGGAGAACACCGCCTGCACGTAGGTCTGTGTGCAGAGGACGCCTACCACCACAGAGAAAAGACTGGCCAGGGCCGTATCCGTACCGGCGCCGAAAAGGGAGAGCCACGGCGTATCCGGAAAGACCGCTGAAAAGTCATTCATCGAGAGGAGCCCGCGGAAAGCGGAGAAACCTGCCGCGAAGAGAGCGAAAAAGATGATGCCCATCTTCAGAATGCCGCCTATGCCGGCGCTCTTCATGCCTCCGAAAAAAGTGTAGCCCATGACAAGGACGGCGAGGATCGCTGCTGCTGCCGCGTGGGAAACGCCGAAGAAGGCGGACAGGATCTGGATGCCGGGGAGCGTGCTCGCCACGACGGAAAAGAACATGCCTGCCGACGCGATGAGGGAAGAGGCTTCTTCCGCCCGCGTGCCGTAATGGGCGGCGAGAAATTCGGGAATTGTCGCAAGACCCGTGCCGCGGAGCCGGCTGGCGTAAAAGAGACCCATGATGATGAAGGCGATGCCGGAGCCGAGGGTGAACCACCAGGCGGAGAGGCCGCAGGTATAGGCGAGCTGCGCCGTGCCCACCGTGGCGCCTCCGCCGACGATGGTTCCCGCGATGGAGCCGGCGATCATCGGCACCCCTGCGGACCGGCCGCCCAGGGCGTATCCTTCGGAAGAGCGCACGGACCGCGCCGCGCAGAGCCCCGCCGCGATGACGGAAAAGACTGTAGCAAGCATGACGGCGATGTGAAAAACAGAAAGATTCATGAGGCCCTCCTTTCCCGGCTGGAAAATATTTCTTATGCTATTGTAACAATAAAGAAAGGGCTTTAATAGAAAAACGGAGCGTATCCGCAAAAAAATATAAAAAACATACGGTGTTTTTCTGATGCGCGGCGCCAAAAAGAAAAAGCGTTTTTTATGGACGCCGCGTGGGAAAAGAGGTATCTCCGCATTTGCTGTTTCACGTGAAACAGGCAAATGCTGCGGGGAGAAAAATTTCTGCTTTATGTTATAATAAAAGCAGTGCACGAAAGGAGGAGTCTATGGGTTTCGTCATCAGCGTGATCAATCAAAAAGGAGGCGTCGGAAAGACCACCACGGCGGTCAATCTTGCCGCGTACCTGGCGGAAGAAGGACACCGGACACTTCTCATCGACGAAGACGCGCAGGGAAATGCCACGAGCGGCCTCACCATGGATTCTTCCCGGTATGAAAAGGCTCTTTATGATGTGCTCATCGGCGGTCTTCCCGCAAAGGAAGCCGTATACCGCACGAAGTGGAAGCGTCTTTTTCTGCTGCCTGCGTCCATCGATCTGGCGGGCGCGGAGATCGAGATGGCCAATATGGAGGACTGGGAGCGCCTGCTCTCCCGCGCGGTGAAAGGACTCCGGGAGGATTTTGATTTCATCATCATAGACTGCCCGCCTTCGCTCGGCCTGATGACGGTGAATGCTCTTACCGCCGCCGATGCGGTCATCATTCCCATTCAGGCGGAATTTTACGCGCTGGAAGGGCTCTCACAGCTTGTGAAGACCGTCAATATCGTAAAAAAACGCCTCAATCCGGAGCTGGAGATTCTGGGCATCCTCCTAACCATGTTCGACGGGCGGACGAATCTGGCGCAGCAGGTGGAAGAGGAAGTCAAGAGTTATTTTGGGAAGAAAGTCTTCCGCACGGTCATCCCCCGGGCGGTGAAGCTCTCCGAGGCGCCGTCGTTCGGCGAGCCCATCTCGGCATATGCGCCGAAATCTAAAGGCGCCGCGGCTTATAAGAGTTTTTGTCAGGAGGTATTGAAGCGTGTCTAAAGGAAGAAAGCTGGGCCGCGGACTGGGCGCGCTCCTTTCCGACGGGCCGGCGGAGCAGGAAAGGGAAGCGCCGGTCTCGGCCATCGTCCCGAATCCCGGACAGCCGCGCCGCATCTTCGGCGAGGAGGCCCTTTCGGAATTGGCGGATTCCATCCGGGCCCACGGCGTGGTGCAGCCGCTCATCGTGAGGGAACTGGCGAAGGGAAAATATGAGCTCATCGCAGGTGAGCGCCGTCTCCGCGCGGCGAAATTGGCCGGTCTCGACAGGGTGCCTGTCCTTGTAAAAGACTATGATGAAGAACAGTCCGCGGAGATCGCCCTCATCGAGAACCTTCAGCGGGAGGATCTGAATCCCGCCGAAGAAGGAGAAGCCTATCGGAGTCTCATGAAGAAATACGGCTATACCCAGGAACGCCTCGCGGAAGCGGTGGGGAAGAGCCGTCCCTATGTGGCGAATATGCTTCGCCTTGCCGGTCTGCCGAAGGAAGTGCTGGAAAAGCTCGCTTCTGGCGCGCTGACCGTGGGGCAGGTGCGTCCTCTGCTGGGGCTGGCTTCTCAGGAAGAACAGACGGCTCTCGCGCGGCGCATTGAAAAAGAAAACCTTAGCGCCCGTCAGGCGGAAGCTCTCGCCGCGGCGGCCAAGGCAAGGAAAAAATCGCCTTCCGGAAAACGGGATCCGGCGGAAGCGTATTTTAAAAAGATAGAAAATGACTTGAAACTGTCCCTCGGCATGGGGGTGCGCATTAAAAACGGCAAAGGAAAAAACGGCTGCCGCGGTTCCGTGGTGATCGATTACGGGAGCGAGGAAGAATTTCAGCGGCTCGTGGATTTCCTGAAGAATGGGGAATAAGATGCAGACAGGAATCATCATTTATGCGGTCATGGGACTCATGTTCGTGCTCATTATCCTGCTGGCGGCCATGGTGCTCCAGCTCCGGGCGAAAGTGAGCGCCCTGCAGAACCGGTACCGTTATTTCATGACAGGAGAGAAAGGCGAAAGTCTGGAAAGACAGCTCGCCGCGGAAGTGACGGAGCTCCGTGAAATGACCCGTTCCGGGGAAGATATGCTTCACCAGCATGAGCTTTTGTCAAATATGCAGATCCGGTCTTTTCAGCGGATCGGCCTCGTCAAATATGATGCGTTTGACGATTCCGGAGATCATCTGTCTTTCTCCCTGACGCTCCTTGACGGGGAGAATAACGGATTTGTCCTGTCCTCTCTTGTAGGGCGGGAGACGTCCCGTATTTATGCGAAACAGGTCGTCAACGGGCTCTGCCGTGACTCCATCTCTTCCGAAGAAGCGGACAGCATCAATATGGCTCTCGCCTACGAGCAGCCCCGGCGCACGGCGGCAAAGCCGGAGGACGGTCCGGCGGAATCAGAATCATATAAAAAAGGAGCCTGACGGCTTCCTTTCCGTAAAGAAGGTGAATGGATGGAGAGATTTGAAAATAAGGAAACAGGGCATGTGGAATTCCGTTTCACCGGCGGAGAATTTATAAAAGTCAAGCGCATCCTGGCGGCGCTGGCGGCCTGCTTCTGCGTCGGCGCGGGGCTCACATGCTATTCTGTCTGGTCCATGTCGTCTCTTCGGGCGGAGAACGAACTCTACAGAAATCAGCTCCGCATGGCGGAGGAAAAGATGGAATCCCTCGATCAGAAGATCGATAATGTGGAAAAGATCAGCCGCGAAGTGGAGAGCATGGTCACAGGCAATGTGGGCAATGTGAAGAACGGCGTGGGCGGTGCGTCCACCGTGCCGGACAGGGCGAAAAACATCGCGGTAAAAACGGTGAAAGATCCGGGAGACCTTCTGGCCAGGCTCGTCCGCATGGATGAAAAGCTCACGGAAGAGCTGCGCCGCATCATCAGCCTCCGGTCCGATCTGCTCACGAGGAGTTTTTCCGCGCAGATGATTCATCAAGCCTTTGAAACGCTCACGCCGAATATGTGGCCTGTGTACGGCGAAGTATCGAGCGGGTTCGGCTGGCGGGAAAGTCCGGAAAATATCGGCTCTTCCTATCATGAAGGCATCGATATCGCTACGGATTACAATGTTCCCGTGAAAGTCACCGCCGACGGCGTGGTGACTCGTACGGGATGGGAAGACGGCTACGGCTACCTGGTGGAAGTGCGCCACGCCAACGGCATCGTCACGCGGTACGGCCATAATTCGGCCATCGTCACTACGGAAGGACAGCAGGTGCGCGCCGGAGATACGGTGGCCCTGGCGGGAAGCACGGGAAACAGCACGGGGCCGCATACTCATTATGAAGTGCGGGTGAACGGCACCGCCGTCGATCCGATGCTGTTTTTGAAATAAAATAGAGAAAAGACCCTGCGGGGTCTTTTTTGTTTCCCGTGAAACATTCCCCGGTTTTTCCTTTGTGCTACAATAAAATAAAAAAAATTAAAGGAGACATACGATGACAGCTGGAGAAAAGCTCTATATGGAAGGACATCTGGAAGAAGCGCTGCCGATGCTCCGCGGGGAAGCGAAAGAAGGCGACAGCCGGGCATGGTTTTTCCTCGGACTGGCCGCCCTTTACGGGATCGGTGATGAAAGGGAGAATCCCGCGGAAGGGGCGGCGCGGTTCAGAAAGGGGAGCGCCGGAGACAGTCTGTGCCTTCTTTTTTCCGCGTTCTTTCTTCCGGAAGGCGCCGTTTCCGCGGAAGGACTTCGGAAAGCGTTTCTTTCGGCGGAGGGCGGTGAAGACGGTCCGGCGGGACTTTTCGCCGCGGCGTGCATCCTTCGGAGCGGCCTTTCCGGAGCGGCGGAAGCGGACCTGGAAAAAAGCCGGGCGCTTTTTGAACAAGCCGCGGCGGCCGGATTCTGGCAGGCCGAATATGAATTGGGGCTTTCTTTGCTGAATGAAAATGAAGAAGCGGACAAAGTCAGGGGCGCGGCTCTCATGAAAAGCGCTGCCGATAAAGGAGCGGGCATCGCGGAATACCGGATGGGATTCTGCTGCATCGCCGGTATCGGCATGGAGAAAAATCCCTCCCTCGGCGCGTCGTATTACCGCCGGGCGTGGAAACACGGCTGCGCGAAAGCGGCGGTGGAACTGGGCGTATTTTATGAATCCGGCGTGTACGTAAAGAAAGACGAGAAGAAAGCGGGTCTGCTCTACAAAAAGGCTGCGGAAGCAGGCGATGCGGAGGGAAAAGCTCATTGGGGAGATTTTCTCGCTGACGGACGCGGGGGAAAAAAGGATAAAAAAGGCGCGGAGAAGCTCTGGAGAGAGGCGGCCCGCGCGGGAAGCGCCTACGCCGTTCTCCGCCTCGGCGAAGAAGCTTTCAACGGCGGCGAGGAAGGCGAAGCTTTCAGGTACTTCCTGGAATCGGCGCGGATGGGACTCCCGGCGGCGCAGTATCTCACGGGAATCTGCCTGATCGGCGGCAGAGGCACAGAGAAAAATGAAGGAGCCGGCGCGGAATGGCTCCGCCGGGCCGCCCGGGGTGGCAGCCGGGAAGCGGCGGACTGGCTGATGAAAGCGGGTCTTCTGTGATGGAAAAAGAAGAGAGAGAAAAAAAACTGGGCGAAGCGAAAGCGCTCTACCTCCGGTGCCGCCTGGATGAAGCGTTTTCCCTTTTTGAAAAGCTCGCCCGCCATGGCAGCGGGGAGGCCATGTACTTCCTCGGCGAATATTACACGCAGGGATACGGCCACATCAGGAGGGATGAGAAAAAAGGCGCTCTCTGGAGAAAGCGCGGCGCAGCGGCGGGAAGCATTCTCGCCATGCTGAATACGGCTTATGACCTGCCTGCTGACGCGCTCGCCCGATACCGCCTGCCGCGGGAGCTCTTCCCGGATATTCTCAGCCTGTGCCGGGCAGGGGATATTTTCGCGCAGAATGAGATCCCCGACCTGTATCTTTACGGCATCGGAACGGAGAAAAATGTGGAAGAAGCCATCCGCTGGCTCAAGACGGCGGCGGATCGGGGATTCTGGCGGCCCATGAACAAGCTCGGCGAGATCTACTGGTACGGCGAAGATGTGGAGCGGGACGAGGAAGAAGCCGTCCGGTGGTTCCGGAAGGCAAGCGCCATGGGCTACGGCGACGCGGAGCTCAATCTGGGCATGTGCTGGTACAGCGGAACAAAGAAAGACTATGAAAAAGCGGCGTCCCTTTTTCGGCGGGCCTTTGCCCACGGCGCTCTTTTCGCGGGAGACGCGGCGAACATGATGGGGCTCATGCATCTCGAAGGAAACGGTGTGGCAAAAGACCGGCGGGCCGCTTTCGCATGGATGAAGCGCGCCGCCGAATATGATTCCGTCGTCGGGATGAACCATCTGGCCGTCATGTATGAGAGCGGCATCGGTACTCCGGCAGATGAGGGAAAGGCGGAATATTGGTGCCGCTGCGCCGCTGACAGGGGCCATGCGGAAGCGGCGTGCCAATACGGCATCTACCAGCGGGAAAAAGGGCATGCAAAGGCGGCCATGCGCTATTTCCGGCAGTCTGCGGAAAAAGGAAACGCCCGCGGCCAAACGTGGCTCGCTTCGTGCTATCTTTACGGGATCGGCACAAAAGAAGACCGGGAGGAAGCGCGAAAATGGCTGGAGAAAGCCGCCGCGCAGCGCGATGAGGCGGCGATCAAACTGTTAAAGGAAGATATGGGAATCGAATACAAAGGGCCCTTCGATACGTAAAGAGACCGCGGGGAGACCTGCGGCCTTTTGATTTCAGAAAGGAAAAACAATGGAAAAAGAAACGCGCTGTCCCTGGTGTCTGTCTGACCCGCTTCTCCGGGACTATCACGACCGGCGGTGGGGCCGTCCCGAACACGGAGATCGGGAACTTTTCGCGCAGCTCGTGCTGGAATGCTTCTCTATGGGGCTTTCATGGCGGCTCATCCTTCATAAAGAAGAAGCGCTCCGCCGGGCCTGCGGCGGGCTCGATCCGGAGATCTGCGCTCTGTACGGGCCGGAAAAAGAAGAAGAGCTCCTGCGCACGCCGGGGATCATTCATCACCGCGGCAAGATCAGAAGCATCGGGGAAAATGCCAGGGCTTTTCTGGAGGTGCGGAAAGAATGGGGCAGCTTCGACGCCTACCTGTGGCACTGGACAGAGGGAAAGCCCGTCGTCCGCACGCCGGAGACGCTGGATGATATTCCCGCGGAGGATGAGCTTTCGAGGAAGGTCAGCAGAGACATGAAAAAACGGGGGTTCCGGTATCTCGGCCCCGTCACGGTCTATTCCTATATGCAGGGCGTGGGTCTTATCAACGATCATCTCCTGTCCTGCCCGTACAAATGAAGCGGCGAGAGCCGCTTTTTTCATATGCATTTTTCTTTCTGCCGCCGGAAACTCCGCAGAAAAGAATTTTTTGCTGCTGTTTTTTCAGTTCTTGTGGAAAAAGAAAAGTTTTTCACAAAGTTATCCACAAAATGTTGATAACTCTGTGAAAAATCAGTGGATAAGCACATTCATTTTTCTCTCTGCTGCCCGAACACATAAAAAAGACCTCCGGATATGTCCGAAGGTCCCGCGGGCTTTGCTCTCACAGTGAGCGGCCCAGTTCATAGGCTTCTTTCATGTAAGGGGAAGCGGCGGTCATGGCGGGCGTGCCGCATCCTTTTCCGAGGATCATGCCCTGATCCCGGAAGGAAAGGTAACGGACCAGGGTCCGGTAGTGGGCGGTGAGGACATCAAACGTCCAGCTGTCACTGTTCCACGCGGCGGCGATGAGAGCGGAGCGCATCCTTTTTGCCGTAAGACTGCTGTTAAAGGCGCAGAAGCGGTCCACCGCCGCTTTCAGCTGGGCGGACATGCCGTAATAGTAGAGCGGCGTCACGAAGACGAGCATGTCGGAAGAGAGGATCTTTTCGCGGAGCGGTTCCATGCCGTCTTTCTGGACGCACGGGCCTTTGTAGCCGCAGCGGACGCAGCCCGTGCAGGGATGGATGCCGGCGCGGGGAATATCGACGGCGGATATGGTGTGGCCCGCCTCTTCCGCGCCGCGGATGAACTGACCGGCAAGCAGATTGGAAGAGCCGTGCTGATTCGGGTTGCCTTCCAGTACGATGATCTTCATGGGGATCTCCTTTCAGAGAGAAAGACTGCCGAGCCAGGAACGGATCTCGCTTTCAGAGGGAGAGGAGCCGAAGCGTGTTCCTTCCAGCCAGCGGCCGCTGCCGGCCTGCTTCTCCAGAATTTCCGCGCTCGCGCCGATGCCGCTTCCGCCGGACGTGCAGAAAGGAATCACTGTTTTTCCGGTGAAATTATGATTTTCCACAAAGGTGCTCATGATGCGCGGCGCTTCGCCGAACCAGATGGGGTAGCCGAGAAAAACGGTCTTGTATCCGGAAAGGCCGATCTCACCGGCCATGGCGGGCCGGGCGGCGGGATCGTCCATTTCACGGGAAGACCGGCTTTCCGGATCCCTGTAATTCAAGTCGGCCCGGGTGTAGGGCTCGGCGGGAAGAATTTCGTACAGATCGGCTCCCGCGGCAGAGGCGATCTTTTTCGCCGCTCCTTTCGTGTGGCCCGTGGCGGAGAAATACACCACCGCCCGGCTGTGGGGCTCCGCCGGAGAGGGCGCTTTCTTTTCGGGAGACGCGGCGCTGCCGCAGGCGGAAGCGAAAGCGGTCAGCCCCGCCGCGGCGAGGAGAAGAAGAAACTTTTTGCGGGTAAAACGCATGGGAACCTCCTTTTCATTTACAGAAGCGAAGCGAGGAGGCGCTCGATGAAGCGTCCCGCCAGCTCCGATATGGTGAAGCGCACATAGGGGACGCCGGCCATCTCCATGGCGCGGATCTGCTTCTCCGTGTGCGACGTGTAGGGATAGATGCCGAAGAGGAAGGGGAAGAAAGCATAGAGGAAGCTTTCTTCTTTTTCTTTCGTCATGGACGGGAACGCCGTTTCCAGCGCGCGGAAAAGGGCGGCTGTCACGGCGGCGTAAGATCTCTTGAAATCGGCGAGGCGCTCTGTGCGGCTGTTCGTCTCCATATCGTAGAGATTCATGGCCATGAGGCGGAGCATGACGGGGCGGTCTTCCAGCGTGGCGGCGAGTTTTTCCGCGAAGACCGGCGCGGGGAGGGGCGCGCCTTTCTCAGCGAGAGCGGAGAGGTCTTTCGCCCAGAGCTCGTGTTCCCGCTGAAGCAGGGCGAGGAAGATTTCTTCCTTCGTGTGGAAATAATTGTAGATCGACGTGCGTGTGAAGGATGTCTTTTTTCCGATATCGCCGATGGTGATCTCCCGGAAGCTCATGGTCTCGTAGAGGGAGGCGCAGGCGGAGATGATCTCTTCCCGTCTCGCCCGGGAAAGTTCGGGAGAAGCTTTTCTCATGATATGCCTTCTTTCCGGGCCGGAAAGAAAGAAGAACGGCCGCTGGATGTACTGTGCAGAGTATGTTTCCGCATGGAAGGGCTCATTTTTTCAGAACGCGCTTCGCCCATGCGGCGGCTCCGGAATTGAGAAGCGCTCCTTTCTGCCACGACGCGCCGGGCGCATGAGCGCGGAGACTCTGTTCGGCCCGGGTGATGCCGCTTCCGCCGGAGGTGGCGAAGGGGATCACCGTTTTCCCGGAGAGGCCGCACGTTTCGAGAAAAGTATCCACGATGCGGGGCTCTTCGTACCACCAGATGGGAAATCCCAGGACGACCGTATCATAACCGCTGAGATCGGGCAGACGGCCTGCCAGCGCGGGACGGCACGCGGGATCGTGAGATTCCATGGTGGTGCGGCTCTTTTTGTCTGTCCAGTCCAGGTCTGCCCGGGTATAAGGCTCCGCCGGGGTGAGAGCATACAGATCGGCTCCTGCCGCTTCCGCGATCTCTCTGGCCGCGCGGGCCGTTGTGCCGGTGGCGGAGAAATAGACGACCATTATTTTCTTATTCATACATAGGACCTCCTTTTACTGACATTCTGTCATCAAATTTACTATGCGCTTTTTCTGACAATATGTCAATGTATAAAAGCAAAAATTTCTGTTGCATGGATGAGAAAACTGCATTATAATCACATACAATCAATTTTATATCTGTGGATGATGTATGCGGGAGAAGACGCGAGTCTGCCGAAGGAGTAACACTCTCAGGCGCCGTAAGGCAGTACCGTATGCGGACACACTCTGGAGAGTCCCATTCAATTGGGCGCCGAAGGTGCACGGACGCAGGTCCTAATCTCTCAGGCAAAAGGACAGAGAATATCCCCGATCATTTTTCCGTGATGGGCGAAATTTCCGGTCTCCAGAGTACCAGTCTCAGGGAGGCCGGTATTTTTTTATCGGCGGGACGATCCTTCCCGCGCCCGTAAGGAGGAATGAATATGGATCTGGAATTACTCAAATCAGTGGACAGCTTTATATGGGGGCCGCCGCTTCTGGCGCTCCTCGTGGGGACGGGCATCCTGCTCACGTGCCGTCTCCGCCTGATCCAAGTATTCAGGCTCAAAAAAGCGCTGTCTCTCATTTTTTCCGCCCAGAATAACGGCGAAGGCGACATCAACAGTTTCAAGGCCCTCTGCACGGCCCTGGCCGCGACGATCGGCACAGGCAATATCGTAGGTGTCGCCACGGCGATCCACGCCGGCGGCCCGGGGGCGCTCTTCTGGATGTGGATGGCCGCTTTCTTCGGCATGGCCACGAAGTACGCCGAAGGTCTTCTGGCGGTGAAATACCGTGAGACCGACGCGAACGGCCACATCGCCGGCGGCCCCATGTACTACATCAAGAACGGCCTCGGAGAAAAATGGAAGCCCCTCGGCACGCTCTTTGCGGTCTTCGGCATCCTCGTGGCTTACTTCGGCATCGGCACATTTGCTCAGGTCAATTCCATCGTAGAGATCACTCAGATCACCATGGGCGTCCCCGTGGAATGGACGGCGGCCATCCTTACGGTCCTCGTGGCGGCAGTCACCATCGGCGGGCTCCAGTCCATCTCCCGCGTGGCGGAAAAGATCGTCCCCGCCATGGCGGTGATCTACTTCCTCACCACGGTGGGCGTCATCGCTTATTTCTGGGAAGACATCCCCGCGGCGGCGGCTCTTGTCATGGAGAGCGCCTTCACCGGCACCGCGGCGGCGGGGGGATTCCTCGGCGCGACGGTCATGATGGCCATCCAGAACGGCGTCGCCCGGGGCGTTTTCTCCAATGAATCCGGCCTCGGTTCCGCGCCTATCGCGGCAGCCGCCGCTAAAACGAAATGGCCGGCGGAGCAGGGGCTCATCTCCATGACGGGCACTTTCATCGACACCATCATCATCTGCACGCTGACGGGACTTACCATCATCGTGTCCGGCTTCTGGTCGAGCGATATGAATGGGGCGGCCCTTACGAACGCCGCTTTCTCCGCGGCCTTCCCCGCGTTCGGCGGCTACTTCCTCATGATCTCCCTCGTGCTTTTCGCCTTTACCACCATCCTCGGGTGGAACTACTACGGCGAACGGTGCGCGGAATATCTCTTCGGCGTGAAGATCATCCTGCCCTACCGGATCGTATTTATCGTTCTCGTGGCATGCGGCGCGTTTCTCAAGCTCGAATCGATCTGGGTGCTCGCGGATATCGTGAACGGGCTCATGGCCGTGCCGAATCTGATCGCTCTCATCGGCCTCTCCGGCGTGGTCGCGGCGGAGACAAAGCGCTACATGGCGCATCTGGCGGAAGAAGAAGCGGAGAAAAAAGCGCCGGAACTGGTGCCCGCGGAAGCGGAGAAATAAAAAAGAAGCGGATCTTTCCGCTTTTTTTATTGCTCCGCCGCCGGAAAAGAGGGAAATCCGCGGGGCGGATCTTCTACAGGCGCTTTTCCTTTTTGATATAATAATGAAAAAGAATGGGCACGCGCGCCCGCGGATGACGGGCCGGGCCGGAGAGCGTGCCGGGCAGAGGCGCATATGAAGAAAAGAAATATCGTACTGATCGGGCCGATGGGCACGGGGAAGAGCCGCGCCGCGCGGATCCTCGCGGACGGTTTCGGCTGGCAGCTGGCCGATACAGACCGCATCATGGAACGCATGACGGGGCAGAAGATCGCCGACTACTGGCGGGACGCCGGGCCGGAGGCCTTCGCTGAAACAGAAATGGACATCATCAATCACGTCCGCTTTTATCATGAAGCGGTCATCGCCATGGGCGGAAATTTCCCCATGACGGAAGAAAAATTCAGGCTGCTTTCGGAGCACGGGCTGATCGTGCTCCTGGTGGCGCGTCCGTTCCGTCTGGCGGAACGCGTGTCGAAGCGCATCGGGAAGCGGCCCACCATGGATTATTCCAATGTGGACGGCTTTGTCCGGCGCATGCGGAACCAGTGGGAATCGTGGAAGCCCAGGGCGGACGCGGTCTTCAATACGACAAACCGCCATCCCGCGCAGACGGCGCTTCTCATCGCGCGGTTCATCGACCGCCACCACATCGAGTTTGTGAAGCGCCACGAGACGATGCGCTGGGAAAGGAGAGACTGATGAAAAAGATCGCGCTCCTCACGAGCGGCGGCGATTCGCCGGGAATGAACGCGGCGGTGCGGAGCGTCATCCGCTCGGGATGCGCTGCCGGGATGGAAGTATGGGGCGTCTTCCGCGGCTATGAAGGACTGCTGGAAGGCGATATGATCGAGCTCCGCCCGCGGTCGGCGAGCGGCATCATCCATCACGGCGGCACGGTGCTGAAAACGGCCCGGTGTCCCGCTTTTCGGGAAAAAGAAGCGCAGAAAAGAGCGGCGGCCCTCCTCGCGGCGCGGGGCATCGAAGGGCTCATCGTGATCGGCGGGGACGGCTCCATGGCAGGCGCGGCGGCGCTGGAGGAGCTTGTAATAGGAGCCTATCCAGATATACTCCGATACTGTCTGTGGCACACCCCGGACAGGCAGACTGCGGAGGATGCAGCTCAGGAGACCTTCCTGAAGGCGGTAAGGCATATCGACGCCTATGCGCACCGGGGAAAGTTCAGGGCGTATCTGTACAAAATCGCGGCAAATACCTGTACCGACCTGCAGCGACGAAACGGACGTACGGAGTCCCTCGAGCCGGAGGAATACATGGAGCCCGGCTTCGAACAAGTCGAGTCGGAGCTCAGCCTGACGCAGCTCATCTCCGCGCTGCCGGAAAAGCAGCGGGAGGTGGTCGTGCTCAGATACGTGCACGAGCTGAAGCTGAGAGAGATAGCCGAGGTCCTTGGCGAACCGCTCCGCACCGTGCAGTCGCGGCTGCGCGCGGCGCTGAAGGCCCTCGAAAAGACACTGTGAAAGGAGCCGCAAATGAGCAGAAAAGTTGAACACATCCTGAGAGCCGAACTCGGCTCAATGCCCCTGCCGGAGCCACGCGCGGAACATCTCACTGAGACGGCGACCCTTAGTCTCGCCGCTTACCGCTCGCGCAGACCGCTGCGGAGAATTGGCGTTCCCGAAATGGTCGTAAGCCAGATACGCTTCATTGCAGCTCCCATATGGGCTCTGCAGGCAGCGGTCGTGCTCTGCATATGCCTGCTGCTGCACCTGGCCTCCGCCGCGGAGAACTTAGAGGCCGACGGCCCGGCTCTGCTCAGCATGTCCTCCGTTTTTGTCGCCATGAGTGTACTGCCCTTCCACGGTCGCTCCCGCAGATTTAAAATGCGCGAGATCGAGGGCGTGACGAGGGCCTCCCATGGAAAGCTGATGCTGGCGAAGCTCAGTGCGGTCGGTTTGGGGGACGCTATATGCCTGGCGGTGATATCCCAGGTCTCTGCGGGACTGCTGGCAGGGGCTGTCGGCTTGGTGCTGTCCAGCATAGTCCTGCCGTTCCTGCTGTGCTGTACTGGCATCCTGCTTATTCTGGACCGTGCGAGAGGGGAGCAGGGGCTGTTCGCCGCGCTGGGCTTCGGCCTCGGTCTCGCGGCGGGATACCGCCTGCTGCAGGAGGAACTTGGCGCCGTCCTTGCCGGGCAGGGCCGGAGCTTCGCCGCAGCCGCCTGCGTGCTCCTCACGGTCGTGCTGGCCCTCGAGTGCCGCAGGCTGCTGAGGCAGGCGGCCCGGCCTGATGCATATGAAGCAGTGGAGTTTCAGGAGGTGTGACATGGAGCTGGAGATAAGGAATCTAAGCAAGCGCTACGGCAAAAAGACTGCCGTGCGCGGCGTCGAGCTTTCGATAACGCCCGGCGTGTGGGGCCTCATAGGGGCAAACGGCGCCGGGAAAACGACACTGATGAGGATGATTGCGGGCATCCTGCCGCCCAGCTCGGGGCGCGTGCTCTATGACGGCGTGGATATCCGGGACCTGGGCGAGGCGTACAGGGACGCGTTGGGCTACCTGCCGCAGAGCTTCGGCTTCTACCCCGAATTCACGGTCACGGACTATCTAGAATACGTGGCCGCGCTC
>UQYL01000007.1 GCA_900545365.1 uncultured Dialister sp.
TGGTGCCGGAGGCGGGACTTGAACCCGCACGAGGTTGCCCCCGTCAGATTTTGAGATTTTTCCGCAAACTTTCTTTTGTAATTCATTCGATTAAGGCGGCGTTTTATCTGCCCTTCTGAATGCTCGTTTCGCTAAAAAATTTTAAAAGCGTCGTATTGTCTGTCGTATCTCCATTTTTCTACGACGGACATATTTTTCATGATTTTCCCATCATAAATCCTGCAATCAGTCCAACACAGCCCCATATGATTCTTTGTCTCTTCAGCCGGTCACGTGTCCTCTTCGCCTCCTCCGCGGATTCCTGCAAGGATTGATTCGCCTTCTGCAATGAGGTCTGCGATTGTCTGATTGCTGTCTCCGATTCTGTCAGCTGTATTCTGAGCGTCTCGATTTGCTGTTCCTGCTCGGTCTGCGCTGTCCTGAGCTGCTGAAATATGCTCTCCAGCTGTGTCAGCTGCGCCGCGGTGATCTGATACGTCGGCTCTTCCGCCCAGCCAGTAACCGGTGCTGAAAAGCAGCACGCCAATAAGAGTGTATATAAAATACCTTTTATACGCATCCACTCTCACACCCCCTGCGCCTGATAAAAAAGAGCTTTGCCCCGGATAGTGTCGCCGCCGGTCATCCAGTCTTCGTCCTCAAATACCACAGCGAGATCCCACCGCTCGCAGGTGTGCGCCGGACCGTATGGATCGCAGGGATAGAGGCCGTCCAGATTGTCCGCCGCTTCCGCGTGGGTCATGACGTGCTGCAAGTCAATGGGGATATCAAGAGCCTTTGCTATGACGGCGACGACTTGCGCAAGGCATTCGATCTGCGCAGAGGTGGGCGGATAATTACCGAGATCGCACCCGCCGCCGGCATAAGCCACAGCGTCGGCGCAACAGTCGAGCGCAATGGCCACGGAACCGCTGTTTCTCATGTAGGTCGCCTCCACGGCGCTGCCGAAATCATGCGTCTGCTCCACGCTTCCGTTGGCATGGATAGAAAAATGGTAGTCCGGGTAGTCGGCGTCATAAGGCCCTCCCGTCCAATGCAGATAGATTTTCGGATCACGGCCAATGGTGAGAGCATCTACCCAGAGATTGTCTTTTTCCGCCGCTACCGTCCGGCGAATGTCTTCCAGTGTCATTTCTTCCTCCAATCAAAAATTGGCCAGGAATGCAATGCCGCACCCACCAATGATGATTCCTGCGCAGAACACCGCAGCATTTTTAAAGCTTTCTTTGTGTTTTTCCCAATAGTCTTTCATTTGTATTCTCCCTTTCATTTTCATCGGGGATACCATTCCCATTACTATCCACAAGATATTTGCAGGCAAATGAAACGGCGGCCACAAAGCCGCCGCTCACTACCGTTGATATAAACTGCCGCATTTCTGTCAGATTGGGCCTTCCATTGTTTACCCAGTCTGCGCAGATCATGAGGATGTAAAGCCCTACGCACAGCACGAGAAGAAGGGCATAACCGCTGATGTATTTCATCGCCGCGCTGTTCCCGCCGATCGTTGGGATCTTTCGCAGCAGTTCCCGTATCCATTCTTTGACCTTACTCATCATGATTCCGGATTCTTCATATAATGCTCTTCCACATAGCTGATTCTTCGGTGCGCATCTTCAAGAGAAGAGTTCACCCGTGCCAGATCCTCCGCCATTTGCTGTCTCTTCTTTTCAGATTCTCGGAGCTCCACACGCACGTCAATGATCATGTCCTTCAAATTCAGGATGGAATGATTTAACGGCCGGATCACCGAAAAATTGAAAATAGCACCGAGAAACGTGAGCAGGGCTGTCATTGGTCCAGCGATTGCCCAAAAATCCATAGATTATACCTCGATTTCTTTCCATCCCTGAGGGTATGCATCCGGCGCCCATACATTGTTGTCGATAAGACTCTCGTAAACTTTTCCCTTGTATGTGACACGATCCCCGATCATGTACGGATTGGTCGAGTCAGGCTGCTGCCAAGGTAAAGGCTCGCCAGCTACAGACGTTAGCACCTTTGCAAAGAGTGACGGTGCGGAATTCGGTGCCCAGTCACTCTGGCTCGTATGCGTCTGTAAAACTTTGTACAGCACGTCTCCATACATGACGCGATCCCCTGCTGCATACTGATGACAATTCCCGTCCCATGTCGGAAAATAATCAGGCATTTTGAGCGCCGCTTCGTCGCTGATGCTCATGAGTGCCGTCTGGTAATCACTCTGCGCCGCTGCGATATCCCCGCCGGCAAGCATCATACGCGTGGCCTTTGTCTGTATAGCGTTCAGCGTATTCTGCGCTTCGTAGGCTTCCTGCTGCGCCTGCTGATCTGCCAGCTCTTCCGCGGTAGGTTCCGGCGGCGCTTTCGGTGCACCCGTCGAGGCGTCATACGTATATCCGCCGCTCACATATAACCGGTGGTCCTCGATGGAGGTTGCCACCACCGTGTTGTCCGGATATTTTTCCTGTGCTTCTTTCAGCACATCATCCGCTGTTTTCCCTTTCGACACCGGAAGCGATGTGATCCGCTTCCCATCTGTATCAAAAATGTCGATGTACTCTGTCACCTTGTGCGGTGCGGTTCCGAGGATTTCCTGTGCTGCTTTCGCGATAATCCCCATGTTTTTTCCTCCCACAAATTAAAATATCCTCCATGAAGGAGGATGATACTATGAAAAATCCCAATGGATACGGGTGCATTAAAAAGCTAAGCGGAAACCGGCGGAGGCCGTATATTTTCGTGATTTCGGAGCAGGGAAAGCAGCGCGTCATCGGCGCGTTTCCCTCTCACGTGGAAGCCCTGATTTTTCAAACGGACTACAATCGAGCGCATGGCCGTCCCCGCCTTTCTGACAATAAAATCACTTGGGCCGAGCTGTACCATCGGTGGCTCCCAGTCCATATTGAGCACACAGGTCCATCCTCGAGTACCATCTCCGGATACCGCTCGGCGTATCTGCATTGTGCGAGCCTGTACGATATGGAGGTCTCCAGCATCACATACAGGCACTTGCAGGATGTGATTGACCGCATGAAAAAGCACGGGCTTTCATACAGCTCGTGCAAAAAGGTCCGGTCTCTGCTGTCGCTGACCTTCAAATATGCGTTGCGTATGGAATACACCAACAGGTCCTTTGACCGGCTAATCCAAATCGGCAAAAACAAACCGGTGCGCCCGCACCATCCGTTCAGCAGGCAGAAGATCAACCGATTATGGTCTATAGCCGACACTCCGGGAGCGGACACGGTTCTCATGCTCATCTACTCCGGCATGCGGGTCAATGAACTGCTGAACCTGCGCAAAGCAGATGTGCATCGTCGGCAACGCTTTTTCGACATCTGTCATTTCAAGACTGCCGCCGGCATCTGCATCATCCCCATCCACGACAGGATATGGCCGCTTGTCGAAGCACGGATGGAAAGACCAGGAGAATATCTCATCTCCGATGCAGATGGCCATCCCTACTCCTACGCCCGCTACTGTACACTTTGGCAGAGCGTCATGGCGGCCATCCGCGGCGAGGGTCACACAACGCACGACTGTCGCCACACCTGTGCAACGCTGCTCGATAATGCCGGCGCAAATCCAAATTCTGTCCGCCGCATCCTTGGCCACGCAGGCGGCGATGTGACCGACCGCGTGTACACTCACAAAGCTATCCGTCAGCTGCGGAAAGCGATGAATCTCATCAAATGAGTGATACTCTCCCGTTACTGATTCCAAGCGTCGCTCGTGTCCTCTTTTATGTAAGAGCTGTTACTGATGTTACCAGTAGAATTCGCAGAAACCGTATGATTTTGCGATTTTTCATTTCCTAATTTCCCGTGAATCCCGCATATTCCGGGAAATTGGGAAATGAAAAAATTCCTGTTTTTTTCATCCCAAAATGAGATCCATAAGGAATCTGTGTCATTTCACCAGCGTTATCCAAGGGGGAATGGCAATAACGAGTGGGAGCGAAAAGGGGAAGAATGTTTCGTTCCCCGTTTCGTTATCTTCTCCATTGTTGTGTGTTGCATCGGTCGCAAATACAGGACAAGTAGATGATGTTATATGTTGCTATGTCAGGAATTTATCATCTTCTTCCGTAAATATCGTTATGGACTGGCATAATTCAGGAAGCGGAACTTATAACGTTTATTTCATCGCCGTTGGGCATTAACTATCCCTTGGATGTTAGTAGCCAAAACAGACCGCGCCGACATTCGTCTTCCTGTTGTCGTTCGCTATTCTGATATATGTCGTATAAAGGACGCATCCAACACCGGAGTTAATGGTACTGGAATTTTGAACGCCTAAGTATTCGCTGAATGTAGCCGCGGTCATGGCGACAGAGAATGCAATCGGAAGTGAGATGTCCTTTACAGAATCACCGAGGAATTCCTCCTTTACCCCTTGGTTATATCCCAAAGCAAAGAACGTAGGCCCCCATCCCGTCTACGAAATATTCTACGGTCGTGGTTGTCAGTCCTGTTCCCACTATTCCCGATGCCACATAATTGTGGCCACTCGCGATATAGTCAGTTATTTTCACGGGGACGGCCAGAAAAGGAGTTGCAAATTTTATGGGCAGAGTTGTTGTACCTTTGAGATTACCGTGTATCCCTTGGATAATTAGCCCGGGTTCTCCGCGGAGCTTCATCCACCACGCGTTTGGGTCGTCCACGTCGTATTCAGAAGTGGCGGACATGCTGTTGACCATGGAGGCAAGCTGCTGGATTGAATATGCCGGATTGTCGTACCAGTTCGCTCCGCCGGTGATCTTTTTAATCATCCCGGCTACCGCGTCGATCTGCTGGAAGAGGCTGTTCTTATTCGAGCTCCCCGTCATGGCCCCGGTGATGGCGCGTTTCAGGCTGTCCCACAGATTGAGGCCATGCGGCTGTCCATCCTGCGTGATGTAGTTGATGCCGTCATCCGTTGTGCTCATGGATTTGACGCGAACCAGATTGGAATGTGCATTCTCATCCTTATTATGCGCGGAAATGTCATCCGTGATTTTCTGACGAATGTCCGGATGAGCGTCTTTGGCGGCATTGTGCGCGTCCAGATCTTCGAGCGTTGCGAGTGCGCCCGTATCGAGGACGGCGGAGACGCTGCCGGTGTTGCTCATGATGAGATGAGCAGTGAAGTCTTCGGAGACTACGGTGGCGGAGCCTTCTGCGGGGATGTTGTCCGGCTTCGGGTCGGTCTGGATGGCGTAGAGGATTTCTCCGAGGTCGGGGTCCGTGGCATAGAGGCCCATTTCCCGCGCGTAGAATGCCTGGCTGATGCCTTTGTTTGTGATGGTGGACCGCAACGTGACGATATTCCCTTCATTGGAGATGCTCTTGATGGTCATATCCATTTCCTTGTGTACGAGTTCCGTCAGATTTTCCAGACTGCCTTCCGCTTCCCCGCTGCCCAGAGCCAGTTTGGTGAAAGTAAGCGTGGTGCTCCCGGCGTTGACTTTTGCCTGAAGTTCCGCGCCTCGGCTTGTCATGCTGAATCCCGTCCAATTTGCCATGATGTTTCCTCCTTATAAATGCCCGGATACCTGAATGTCCCTGTGCAGGGTGTTGGCTCCGGCGAAATACAGTTTCGTATTGACTGTCATCTGCTGTGTGATGTCCGACGTGATTTCCACGCGTTTATGTACGGTATTAGCTCCTCCGAAATAAATGCGTCCTTCCGACTCCCGGTGGAACTGCACGTAGTCGAGCCAGGAGCGGACATTTTTCACGGCGTAAACCGTATCCACGAGCTTCTGAATGGTGTCCTCGCTGGCCATGGGCCCGAGGATGAGGATGACGCGGAAGTGATACGGCTCTCCGCCGTACTGGAACCATTCTTCCACGCGGCCGTCTTCGAGGATGATGGACACCACATTCCGAACGACGGCGGCGGTGCCTTTTTTCCTGTGGTTCTCCAGCGCCTGTTTTACCATTTCCCGTTTCTGCGAAACCGGCAATGACTGATCATAAAAATCGACGTGGTATTGCCACGCCAGTTCGTCAATGAGTGATTCGCTCAATTCGTCCAGCCTCGGCAGGAGCAGGCAGTATCCGGCGCACCGGCTCACCGCTTCCATTTCTCCGCGGATCGCCTCGCAGATGTTCCGCACGGTCTTATCCCTGCGAATGCTGTCCGGCATCGTTGTTTCAAGCGGGATGTCCTTCACGTCATTCATCCTCTATACCTCCGTATTCGACGGTCTTTTCTCCGCATATGGCGACTTCCGTTCCTTTGAGCGCCGTATAAACCGGGCTCCGCACATCGGCCCTCTTTGCTCCGGCCCGTATGATGCGGGCGATAAGCTCTGATGGGTTGATATCCCGTCCGAGCTTCTCTTTCTGCCACAGGATGTATTCGTCTACAGCTGTTTCCACGGCGGCGCGGATGGTCTCTGCCTGAGCCTGATTGCTTCTCTCTATCCAGTAGGTCAGATCCATTTCATATTCTTTCTTCTCCGGCGCCACGACGGTCACATGATCCGTGAGCGGCCGGATATTGTCGTCGGCCAGCGCGGTCTCCACCTGATCCAGCAGTTCTTCACCGGGAATCTCTCCTCCTTCAAGCAGGGGCCGTACTTCTACTTCTCCCGGCGACGGCGACCGCACAGACACATCAGAGATCAGCGCGGAGACTCGCTTTGTGAAATATTCATAAGCTCCAGCCGGCCCTGCCACAGAAAAGCTCTCCGGCGCGATATGAATGTCTTCCCTGTAACTCTCGTCGTCCTGTTTGTCCGCTCCGCCTTCGGATACGGTGGTATTCTCCACAGACGCCACATAGGGCACGGGATCTACGAGCGTTTTCAGCGTTCCCGACCCGTACCCATTTCCCGTCGGTCCTTCGCTGAGGCAGTCCGCTTCCCCGCTTCCCGTGGTCTCTCCCGCTGGAATGAGCAGGTCTTCCTTTAAAGAGAAAAATACATTGTCTCCCGCTGTGAAACGGGTTCCCTCGGGAATGATCGTCGATACGGTCCGCGCCGCGGAGAGCGTGATCTTCATGGTCGTCTGCGCCGCGGCGGCCGGCGTCCGTTCCACTCCCATGAACGCCCCCAGATGGTCCAAAAAATCCCCCGACGCATAGCGTAGGAGATTCATTTTTCCCGTCTCGTTGATGCTGTTCATCTGCAAAATAATGATGTTCGCGATGGTCAGCAGAAAGAGCCGTACCGGATCGCCCCTGGCGAGCGTCCGGCCTGTGATGGACTCATATTCTCCAATGACTGCCGCCTCGATTTTTTCTTTGTCCGCGTCTACGAAGACGATCTCCGGAAGACTACGCAGTTCCATTGATTTTCACCTGCACTTTCGGTCTTAAGATTCCTTCTCCGTCCGCTTCAAATGTGAGCGACGTCACCGTGACGCGCGGTTCGAAGGTTCGTATCTTCACAAGGATTTCCGACGCGAGTTTTGCCCGCGCCCGCTCTATGGGAAGATCTACGCACGAGGCGTCGATTCCAAATTCTCTGTCCAGCGGCACGATTCCTTCCGCCGTGGCGAGGATGGTACGGAGATTCTGCAAAATTTCCGCCGTCTCTGTTTCCGGCGCAAAGTCCACGCCTTCTTTCAGCGATACGGCTACATCGTACAGCTTCATAGCACGCCTCCCAGTCCATTCTCCACGTATTCTTCCAGCGTGATGGAGACTTCCGCCGAAACCGGCCGTCCCCACTTTGACCAGTAGGTCACGCTGTGCGCCATGCTTTTTATCACCCAGAAATTTTCTCCCACGGTCTTCCCTCCGATGACGAGAGAAAATACCTTTCCTTCGTCCCTCATTCCCTGGAGCCGTTCCACCTCTGCGAGCGGATCAACGCCGAGGTCTGCCCGGAGAATCATCTTGAATGAGATTTCTTCCGTATCCGGCCCGATAAATTCCAGTACCGGCTTCTGTCCGATGAGATCATGCTTCTGCCACCGGCCCTCTGCGCTCCTGGAGAATTCGTCGAAGGTCCGCACGATGGCTCCCGACGAAAGAAAGGGAATATCATCCAGATATCCGACTATCATTTCATCCTCCTATAAATACGTTCCCGCTGCCTTCCGCCACGCTCCCGCCGCAGCTCACCGGGTCACCGACGCGTCCGGCTGCCAGTCCGTCGATGAAGACCGTCCCGCTGCCAGACGCGATCTGTCCGCTGTGCGCAGGGTGTACATCGCATCCGTGAGGCGCGTAGCTGTCGGACACGCGGCCCGCTCCTCTTCCGTTGATAAAAACATCGTCGCTTGCGGATATGAGCGCCGTCGGGGGGCAGGCGTCGTGTCCTGTGTCGCTGTCTCCCAGCCTTGTTGCCGCTGCCATGGTACCTCCTCAGTTGATGTCGATGCGCGGCGCGGTGATCTTGACTGCCAACGCTCCGTGTATCTCTATGGTCCCGTCGCTGTATCGGATGCGGCTCCCGTCTGGAAAGGTGATGCTCCGCACGGCCGGATCAGACTCCGGCGGCGGATTTTCCGTGCTGTAGAAAGCGCCCAGAATAAATCCCGTATTGATCCCTTTCCCCGACGGATTGGGAAGAAACGCGCACAGCACCTGTGTGTCCACTTCCGGCACCCAGTATCCCATCGTGGAAAGGCTGCCGATCTGCAGCACCGGAAGCTCCGCGCTCACGAGTCCCTCTTTGTCTGGAAATGTGACCCGCGCCGTGCAATTCGTCCCGTTCACCGAGGACACGCGCCCCACGCGGAGCATGTTTTTCAGCTGGTTAGTATCCAACGAGGCACCTCCTGATATCTATGCTTGTCGAGTATCCGCCGCCTATGTCGTGGCTGGCTTTTTCGATGATGTAATTCCCGTCGAACGCGCCGAAGCCGATCACCTGCATGGTGACCGAGGCGAGCAGTGCAAAATTCCCCATCATATCAAAAGAGCCGGTCACTTCGTCCCGGTTCTTTTCTCTGAGCTTCTTTTTCGCGAGCCGTTCCGCTTCGGCGATTGAGTCCGCCTGCTCTTTCACCTGCAGCGTCTTCCCTTTCGTTTTGTTCGGGTCTGTGAATGTCGCCTCGACGGTCTCTTTCGTGTCCGCCTTCTGATACTGCACGTGACAGGCTCGGTACACATCACGTACGCGGGATCTAAAGCGCCAGCCCGTAATGTCCGTGAGATACAGCACGCCCTCTTCCGGTGTGTAGGCCGTGCCCGGCTTCACGACGGCGATCTGCGGTTTCGCACTCTCATACTTCGATTCGTCGAAGATGATGATCTGCTCTTCGCAAATTTTGAGGGCCATGCCCTGATCCTCACAGAGCTGAAGCAGGAAAGAGAGGTCAGATTGTTCTGTCTGCTCCGCCCGGTCGATCACCGGATTTTCTTCCGCGTCATATGCGAGCGTCATGCCCGCGCTTCCTGCGATATCCTGCGCAATGACTTTTAGTTCTGCGTCTTCCCAGCTTCTTGTCTTTTCCACGCCGCGGAGCTCGTTGTTTTCCGGCACGGATACGGCCTTGATGGAGACCTCCGACGGCGCTCCGGATGCTTCGATCTCATCGATGGCAAATGTTCCCAGCAGCAGGCTTTTTTCTTCCTCACCGAGAATTCCCCACGATGAAGACAGGAGCGATACGGAAAGTGTGGCTCCCTTTTCCGGCAGCCATTCCGCCCGCCACAGTCCCGCCCGGTCTTCCAGCGTGATGGAGAGGTCATCTGCTTCTCCTGAAAGATTATCTGTATACGAAAGCGTTTTCAGATACGGCGTGATGTCCGCGGAAATGTCTTTGTTGTCGTAAAGAATCTGCGCGCGGATCTGTCGGGGCGTCATGCCCGCCTCCACGGCGGCAGCCTGTTCGTCTTCGGCGGCGTGTAGTCCGGGATGGTCAGTACGACTCCGGATGGAAATACGGCGATGTCTTTTTTATCCTGATTGGCTTCAAGGAGCGCATTCATCGCCGCTTCCGTCCCGAACAGCTTGTACGCGATGCCATCCCACATGTCTCCCTGTACGGTCGTATATGTCTTACTCATAGGAAAGCCTCCTTCCATCGTTTGCGATATCCGCGAGCATGCGCCGGAGCTGCTGCACCGTGACCGTCATGGCCTGCTGCACCACCGCCGCGTCGGCATTGCCCTGAATGGTCACCTGCGGGCGGAAATCCACGGTCACAGCCCCGCCGGACGATGCGGAGCGCGGCGCGGTAATGCCCCGGCGGAGCACGTCCGCCCCGGGGATTGTCCCGAGCGCCTGTCCCGCTTCCGTCCAGAGTCCCACAGACCGGCGGCTCGGCGTGAGCGGAATGGCCGCTTCCGGCCCGTCCTCCGCGAAGGTCGTGAGAAAAGCGCCCTTCCTGTAGATGCCGCCAGCCGCATTGGAGGCAACACCCGCGCCGCCGGAGACGAAATTCACCGCCGTATCGATGGGATGCGAGACGAATTCTTTCAAAGCAGTCCATTTTTCGATCACCCATTCATAGAGGGATAGGAAGGTAGACTTGACGCCCGCTCCGAAATCAGAGAGCGCTCTCTCCGGATCGTTCCACAACGTGACGAAAAAGTTTTTCACGGTGTCCCAATTGTTATAGAGCCAGATGCCGGCCGTCACGAGTCCCGCAATGCCCACGATGAGCAGCCCGATTGGATTGGCGCTCAACGCTGCATTCCAAACCCACTGCGCCGCTGCCCACGTGCGTGTCGCTGCAGCAGCCAGTTTGGAAGCCGCCAGAGCCGCGTAGGTTTTCAGAGTTCCGGATGTCATCAGACTGTTATACAACATGCGTACGGCATTGAATTCTTCCTGCACAATTTTCCACGTACGGACAGCAATTGTGACTCCACCTACAATCCCGATAAAAGTGGCAATTCCCTTTATCGCTCCAGGCGAGCTCATTGCAACATTTCCTATAGCGCTTGCCAGAGTCCCAACTGCTTCTGCCGCAGGCGTTATGAGCGGAAGCAACCCTTGCCCAATGGCAATTTCCGCTGCATCAAGCCGATTATTCATGAGCTGGATGGAATTGGCTGTGGTCTTCGATCTCGTATCAAATTCCTGCTCCATGCTTCCCGTATACTGCGCGGCGTCTGCCACCTTATCGAAATTTGCCCGCAGGCCGTCCAGATTCGACAAGAGCGGTGCGATGGCACCAAGGGATTCTTTCCCGAAGATATTCTGCAGCGTGGACGCCTGCGACGCTGCATCCAGCTGAGATATGCTCTGGAGCACATCCAGGATGGCCCCCTTCGCGTCAGTCTGCATGCGCTGCGCCAGCTCCACCGTGTCGATGCCAAGCGCCGCAAAGGCCTCCTGCTGCGTCTTCGTTGCACTTTCTCCGGAAGCCATGGCGAGGATGAGATTCTTGATGCCCGTGGCCGCTACATCGGAATTAATGCCCGCGCCTACGAGGCTTGCGCCAAGTGCGGCGATTTCCCCGGAAGCCACGCCGCCCACTTCGCCGAGCGGTCCCACGCGGGTGATGACGTCGGAAATCTGCGGTGCGGAGGCAGCGGTGGTATTGCCCAGATAGTTGATCTTGTCCGCGAGCGCCACCACGTCCGACTGGCCCATCTTGAAGGCGGTGCGCCACTGGGCCATCATCGTCCCCGCCTGATCCGCCGTGATGTCAAAGGCGACGCCCATCTTGGCGGCCTCCTCCGCGAAGGATACGAGCTCCTCCCGGGCGATTCCGGACTGGCCGCCCGCCGCGACGATCTGTCCGAGGCCGTCCGCCGTCATGGGGATGTTCTTCGACAGCTCGAGGATGTCCCGGCTCATCTGCTGGAACTGCTGCGGCGTGTCGAAGTCCACCACCTTGCGTACGTCCGCCATGGTGGATTCAAACTGGATAGCGGCCTGCACGGGTTTTGCGAATATGTTTCCGAATGCTTGTACGTTGTAGTACATAATATTCCAATCTGCGAAAGCAGAGCGGAACATGTCCATGGAGGCATTCTTCCATGCGAGCAGGCTTTTTTCGTTTTTCCGCATCACCGCTGTGTCAAATGTCTTCTTATTGATGATTCCGTCTCCGAAAGATTTCTGCAGCTGTCTGGTTTCCTCTCCCAGTTTGTCCATGTACTGCCGCAGTTCGTCCACCTCTTTGCTCGCCTTGGAAAAGCTCGCTGCAAAAGAAGAATTCATTGCCGCAGACAGAACGAACCCGAAGGTAAATTCCTTGCTTGGCATGCGACCTCCTTACAAATAATCCAAATTCCTGATATAATAAAATTAAGAAAGGATGATCCCTTATGTGGCTTCTTGTTATTCTTGGCGCTTTGGCTTTATACAGCGTATTAGTTGTTTTTATTACTAATTATTACCCCGTTCTCTTTTTCCCATTAATTTTTCTTCCCGCAGCGATTGTTCTTCTTATGGAAATGTCGCACAATACATGGAAAACCAATCTCGGACTTCTCACCATCGGCCTTATCGGCTGTCTGTGTAGTACCATCTAACCTATCCTCTTCAGCGTCCTTCGGGACGCTTTTATATTGTCCACGTAAAAACCGCCTGCTTCCGCAAGCGGTTTCGTTTTTTACTACGGCTGCGCAATCAGCCGATTCCTACTGATTTGTTGATATCTGCCTGAAGCAGGTCCATGTTCTTTTTCGTCACTTCCCTGCCCTGCTGAATCAACATATGCGCGATATGGACGGCTCCATCGAGGCTCCATCCGTTGGCGCTGTTGATATTCAGCATATCTTCCGGGTCGGTTCTCCCCCGCGGGCGGCGTCCACAGGCCGAGGCGCATCATCTCCTCCACGATGTACTCCGCCACGATGCGCCGCTTCTCCCAGTCCTTGACATAGCCGATGGTGGAGCGGAGCGTGTAGAGCTGGAGGATCTTCGTGCGGATGTCCAGCGCCTCGCCCCTTGCCGCGGAGAAATACGCCTCCAGCGTCTGCCGGATCGATGCCAGACAGCCAAACAGGCGGGCCAGCTCATAGACGGTCTCCTTCATGTAAACCGCCATGGAGGACGCCCGGCTGTCACAGATGCGGTTTTCCCGTTTGAACTGCCCGAGCATTTTCCCCTGCAGAAGAAAATAGGGCAGGCCGTACTGTTTCACCCGGCGGAGCAGCTCTTCGTGGACCACATGCAGCAGTTTTTCCAGCTGCATGGAAGTCATCACCGGCACGCCCCGCAAGGTATACCGCCAGTCCGGATTCTCCGGCAGAGCCGGCGCGGATTGTTCCCGCAGGGCTTTCTCCATGGCGTTGAATGCCTCGATGTACTTGATCTTCCATTCAAGGGCCTTCTTCCCGGTAAATCCCATCACGAGAAGGGAAAATCCGTCCCGGTTCATGAGATATTCTGGAAGCGTCCGGCCTCGATAAGTGTACGATGTTTTGCAGAAAAATTTATTGGCGGAATTTTCCGCCGATAAAATTCCACGGATGTTTTCCAGTACATCTTTATGCAATTTTCCGAAAACCTGCGCCACCTGCCGCGAGGAGGTGACCACCTGATTTTTCCTGATTTCTACCAGCTCATTCATGGTGTGTTCCTTTCGTTGAATGAGACACACCTCCATGATAGAATATTTCATGGAGACGCAATCTCCGGTCAAAATAGGGTAATTGCTTTCATTTCCAGTGGCGGCAATTATCCTATTTTTCTTTTGACTCTTCGGCCAGCTTTCGTATGCCTCGACTTATCGCCTCAGTCTTTGTTACCTTATTTTTCTCACAATATGTTTCCAGCGCCTCAGCATCCTCGTCATTCAATCGAATGCTCAACTTATTTCTTCTTGGATTATCCGTTGGCCTTCCGAGTTTTGCAGACATCGCTCTCACCTCCTTTATTTTGTCTTGCAAAAGTAGTATATCACTTATGCCAGACAAAATAAAGAGAAAAATTTCCGCCGCCCGCATCCCGCCAATACAAAAGCGCCCACACCCGTGAGCGCTTCTTTTATTTTGATTTTCAATACGCATAGGCACGCTTTTCTGATACATCCAAACAGACGCCGCGATACATGCCGACTTCGGAGTCATCGTTCCCGCAGTCTTCGGATTTGATTTCCGCTGTCTCCTCCGCCAGCCTCGCGCAGAACACCGCGAGTATGCCGGGGAACATGTAGACCATAAACCACAGGATACGGAGCCGCTCCATCCATTTGATTTCCTTTTCAAGCAGCAGGAACATCAGCGGCAGCACGATGAAATGCAGCAACGGAAGGCCGAGCGCCAACCATATCCTTTTATCCAACACCCCGCACTGGTTCATTCTGAAAACCACGGATACGACCAGCCCCGCATATGCGGACAGGAGCAATACACCTACCAGCCACGCCATATCACTCACTCTCCTCTTCAGAATCCGTCTTCTTTTTTCTGACAGGGACAAACCAGCTCGTCCCCCATTCTACAACATAGGCAAAAATCAGGAGTCCACCCATCCAGAAGACAAACGCGTCGCTCTCCCACAGGTAAATGATACTTGTCGGCTTCACCAGCGCAATCATATGCCCCACTTCCGTAGGAATAATGCGTATGGCTCCGAAAAGCCCTCCCAGCGCGATAAATCCCATAAAAGCTATGCCCACAATGATAAGCAGACTGAACAGTTTTCGTATCGCATTCATCGCCTTCAGGCTTACCGCATATAGAAGCTGTCCAATGGCAAATACGGTAAGCGTGCTGAAGAAAGTCTCATTGTTTTCTGCGCTTTTCCACAAAATGAGGATGGACAGCGCCGCCGCCAAACTTCTGAAAACCAGAATGCGTGCGGCGGAAAACATTCCATACTGCGGATTCAAAACAAAACTTTCTTCTTCGCGTTTTTCCTTACTCACTCAGTAGCATCTCCTGTTTGTCTTTATTATAAATGCGGTAAATCGGCCCCGCAATCGTTATACTGAAATAGTATAGCATCATTTTTCCCGGAATTCATTTGTGCCTTCCATGTAAAAACCGCCTGTGCGCGGCAGGCCTCAGAGTAATATGCCAGCCATACAAATTGTCCTCTCCTCATCCTCCATTCTCTCATCCTTCCCGGTTTCTTTTCCCGTTTTTTTATCGCACATGCCGAACGGGTGGTATAATGAATATAGCTCTTTTATGGCGTCCTTCGGGGCGCTCTTTTTTTGTACTGTAAATCAGGGCCTGTCTTTCTGTATTTCTGACAGGATGTCCGCGTAGTCGAATAACTGCGCGAATGGCAGAGATAAATAAAAGCTGACTGGCGTCGCGGTGGTCATGGCCATCTGGATCGCCAGTTTTTTCAGCTGCCGGAGTCCGTCTGCCCGGCGTGCCTGTCTGTCCAGGACGCCTATGCGAGTAAAAAACGGACGACCGGGGCGATGATGTTCTTGAAGTCTTCCGCGGGCAGGGCGAGGATGTCGTCTACGGGGCATCCCGCCATGCGTGCGGCCACTGCCGCCTGATACCGCATGGAAGCGGCGATGAATGGCGTATTGTCCCCCATGGCGCGGGCTTCGCTCTCCGCGGCGACGAGATCAGCGCCGGTAATGGCGTCGAAATCGAGCGCGAGCTCGGAGACTTCCGCCCCTTTGAGGGTCATGGGCTTTGTGAGATGGATGATCATGCGCGCCTCCTTTTACGCAAGGCCGAGGGCGTCTCGCACTTCCGCGAGGTAGTCCTTGCCGCCCACACGGCAGATATAGTTGTACTTATCCAGCTCGAGCACGTCTTCGCCGTCGATGGTGATTTTCATGTAGTTCACTTCGATGGTGTTCTTCGTGTCGCTCGTGGTGCCCACGTCGAGCTTGCCCGGCTCGGTGGTCTTCGGCACGCCGGAGACGACGACTTTCACGTGGCGCACCACATAGGCGGCGGCGCTGGAGTCGTAGACCTGCGTCGCGCCGCGGAGATCGAGCTGCACGCCTCTGGGCGATGCGAGGAGGACGTTCGATTTCTCGAGGGTCCGCCAGTTCAGCTCGAGCTCCATGCTGGAATAGTGGCCGAGGACCGGGGAGTCGATTTCCCCGGCGATGCCCGCGCCTTTGACGGTCTCGGTCATGGCTTCGAGGTTCGGAAGCGTCACATCCGCGATGCCGACGAGGTCGTCCCCGCCCTGGTAGACGCGGAAATTAATCAACTTTTCCGGCACGTTCATAGCGTTTTTCCTCCTTATTCAAACAGCGTCTGGAAATAATCCGGATCGTACTCGATGACATTCTCGATGACCCGCGCCGGCGTGGGCGGCGTGAAGTAAGTATGGAATTTGATGATCCCGTCGAGGAGATTCGTCGTGGGATTCTCATCTTCCCGGAATTCCACCCGCGCGCCGAGGAGCACGCCCTGCGCCACAAGGCCGTTCAGGCGGATGTTCTCGCTGTCGATGACGGTCTGGATGAGGCGTTTGTTGATGGGCTTGTCCACTTTCGCCCAGTAGGTCTGGATAAAGGTCTGGGCGTGCCAGTTGAACATGCGCCGGATGCTGATGAAGGCGTCCTTTGGATCCGTGTTGGACGGGTAGCAGGCGGTGCGGTTGCCCCACGCTTTCCACCCGCCGATGAAGTTCAGCGCGGTGACGATGCCCTGCCCGTTCAGGTAGTTCGCTTCGTCGGGGCCGAGGATGACTTCCGTGCCGTCGGCGAGACAGGTGCCGGTGATCTGCATGGACTTGTTGGACGGCGATTCGTAGGGGATGTCTCCGTTGTCGCTGTCGACGGTGGCCATGACGCCGAGAAGATGGATGGACATATGGAAGATGTCGTCGCCGTTCCGCACCATGGGCCAGCAGACCACTTCCTGCTCGTCGGTGTAATTGAAATTGTTCTTCCACGTGGGCACGTCGGTGTACTTCGTGATGGTGTCCGCCGGCGCGTCGGCGAGGACCATGGCCTGGAAATGGCTGTTGATGCTGCCGGCCTTGGCGGTCATGACGGAGGCCACGGAGGGCTTGTCGCTCCACCCGGGCGCGAGGATGAGGCCGGGCACGAGACCGTACAGGGGGAAAACCTGATTCAGCGTCTCGAGGCCGGTATAGGCGCCGGTGGACACGTCCACGCCGCCGATGATGTCGTCTTCGGTAACGGCGGAGGGGTCGAGCTTGTCGTAGGATGCGTAGAGGGTCCCCGCATTGTACGCCGCGCCGTCTTCGAGGGCGGTGATGACGAGCCGGCCGTCGCTGTCGTAGGCGGCTTCGTAATCGTTGCCCTGCACGAGGGCCGCCCCTTCCCCGCTCTGGGCTTTCACCACGAGGGTGGAGAGGAGCACCGGATCCGTGAGGACGCCTTCGTTCTTCGTCATGGTGATTTCCGCATTTTCCACGCTTTCTTTGTGCTTCGCCGGGTCGAGGACGTTCACGAAGACGACGGGCGCGCGGTTGTACAGGGAAAACTGGCTGTACATCGCTTCGCAGAGGGTGTAATTTTCCCAGTCTTTGCTGTAGCCGAGGGCCGCGACGGCTTCGGCGTAGCTGTAGCACAGGACGGGCCGGTTCGCCGCGGCGGGGTCGCTCGCGAGATGGACCGGCGCAGTGCCGAAGATGACCGGCAGCCCCGCCGTGGTATTCACCGCGGGCACGATGCTGGTGGGCACTTCAGACGTATAGACGCCATGCTGATAGGACATGATCAGACCTCCTTTGCCTGTTCATAATACTTGTGGAGCGGAGTGCCCTGCCGGGCGGCCTCCGCCATTTTTTCTTTCATGTCCGCAATGGGAACGAAGAGTTTTTCCAGCCACGGATTGGCCGCGGCAAGGTCTTTTACCTGCGGCGGCAGTCCGCCGATCCATACGGAGTACGGCGGGAGCCGGTGGCCGGAGAGGGCCGGGCCGATGTAGATGCGCCGGTCCGCGGCTTTCGTCTTTTTAGAAATTGTCATAGTTGATTCCTTCCTCCACGGGCTGTCCGATCTGGTAGAACGCCGTGATTTTTCCTTCCCACTGAGGGAACGGCTGACTGTCCGGCACGGCGCCCTTGATGGGGAGCACGAGCACCGTGCGCCCCGCAAGGCACCGGCGGCGGAGCATGGCCTGCCGCGCGTGTTCCATGAGGTTGTAGAGGCTCCGCCAGCCGTTTCCCTCGTCTTCGTCGTATATGGAGAAGCCGATTTCCACTTTCGCCGTGCTGTAGTCTTCCCCTTCTTCATCGGTGAAGTCTGTCGCCAGCACGTAGATGAAGGAGGATTTCTCGGCGGCGTTCTCCGGCACGGGCGGATAGCCCGCGTAGACCTCGACGGGGCGCAGGCCGGAGGGCTGCTCCGCCGCATAGTCCCGCACCGCTTCCCGCAGGAGCGCGGCGAGGTGTTCCATCACTTCCATGAGCGTCATTGTTTACTGATCCTCCATGAGATTTCATGCAGAAAACGCTCGTTCAGCGTCTTCTCCGCTTTGGGTACGAACTGCTCGAGCGTTTCTTCCTTCCCGACCATGGCCGGTACGGACGGACCGAAGGGCGTGGCGAGCGGATACCGCGCCCGCTGCCTCCGGTGCATGGGTCCTTCATAACCGCTCGGAAAGCGCTGTACGAAAAGGCCCTTCACCGGCCGGGCAGAGCCTCCGCGAAGCACCTGCACGCGCACAGGCCCGCGTTTTCTCCGGCGCAGGCGGAATTTTGCAAGGGACAGCGGCGTCCCTTTCGCGGTGATGACGCCCCGGGGAGACTGATTCTTCGCTTTCTGCGTAAATAACGCCCGCTTTACATCTCCCGCGCGAATGATGTACCGCTCCCGCACGGCCTTGGAAATCTCTTTCCTCGTAGCCGTGATGGTGCGGTTGATGGCTGCGGCGGCCGCCTTCTGCACGAGATTCGGCATGGTTTTCATGAGCGTCTCCGCGAGGCGCTCATTCTTTTCGTCGAGCGTCACCCGTATCACCGGTCATTCGCCTCCAGTTTGATGGTGAGCATCCCCATGTCTTCCGCACAGCTGTCCACGATGTACAGTTTCCCGTCCAATCGGAAGGTCTGCCCGTACCGGGGAATCTCCGGCAGGTCCCGTGCCCGGCAGTGGACCTGCATCAGGTCCCGGTACACTTCGTAATGAGTGCCGGACAGGTCCTCCGCGGAAATTTCCTGCAGCACGGCCCGGCACTTCACGCCGTTCACGTCGTGGATATCGGCAAAGTCCTTCAGGTCAAGGAAGACGCGGAGGTCTTCCCCGATCTGTGCATGGAGACTCATTCCGTGGCGGCCGGCGCGGCCAGCGTATTGAGCTTGACCGGCACCGCGCCGCCGGAGGAGGCCCCCACGGCGACGCCTGCGCAGATGAGGCTCCCGCTGTTTTCCTTCACGGCCTTCCCGGAGACGGCGTCCCAGTAGACCGGAGCGCCGGCAGTGATGTCCACCGCATCGGTGGGCAGGCTGAAAACGCCCACGATGGCTACGCTCCCCGTGCTGTCCTTCGGGATGGGCTCTTCGGCCACGCCCACGAGGGAGCCGATGACGAGCACGTCATGATACTCCACGGCGGTCTCCGCCGCGTTGGTGTAGTCGATGACGTCGCCTTTCTGCATGTAGCTTGCTTTTGCCATGTCTGTATCCTCCTTATTCGCCGGTGCTCTTGTAGAAAGCACGGTAATCCAGCAGATTTACGCCGAAGTCGAGATAAATCTGGTACTTGATGCCGAGCACGTCCGTGTCGGTGAAGGTGCGCATGGTGGGATTTTCCACGCCGTTCAGATACGTCACCTCGATGCCGGGGAGCACGCCCGGCGCGGCCGCCAGATACCAGGCTTTCGCGTCTTCGATATTCGGGTCCGCGATGACGGTGAGGCGGTTTGCAAAGGGGTTCGGGTAGGCGTTGTTCTTGGACGGGTCTACCGCGGAGGCGATGAGCGTGGACGCTTCCACTTCGAGTTCCGCCGGAACGATGAGATAGACCGGCTGGAGATTGAGATACATCTTCCCGGACGGATCCTTCTGCTTCGCCATGGCCGCTTTCGCCGCTTTGAGGCTTTCGATGCTGAGCGCGCCGGTGCCCTGATTCTTATTGGTGGACGAGAAGATGCCGGCGCCCTTGGTAAGCATGTCGTAGACCTGCTTGTTGATGGTGCGCTTCGCCGCCGCGCCGTATGCCGCCGGCAGACGGGAGAGCGCGGACAGGTCGTCATTGATGATGGCCCGTCTGGTGAGGGACCATTCGCGCCCGAAGGTGTGGATGGTGGTTTCCCGCCCCAGGTCTGTGATTTCCGAGCTCTTGAATTCGCCCATTTCGGTCATTTCCAGGAGCTCGTCCGCTGCCCCGAGGCCTACGCGGGTAGACGGTTTGAAGTCCGGATTGGAGCCTTTCGCGGTCCAGTACTGGAAGGTGGCCGGCACTTCTTCGTAGGCTTTCATGAGCGCTTTCCGCCCCACGTTGGCGAGGATATTCGGGAATGCGCCGGTGCCGCCGGAGAAAACGCTGCGGAGAAGCATATCGTTGTCCCCGCGGCAGTTCTTACCGGTCTCCCGCTCGCAGATGTCCTCCGCCAGACGCAGGAGGGACATGCCGCGGAACGCATCCGCTCCTTCGGCGGGATGGTCCACGGCGATGCCCGCGCGGAGTGCCACGCCGTCGGAAGCGGCCGCGCGGAATTTATCCCCTTCATCGGCCGTGACTTCCATGTCCACGGGCTTCTTTTTCTTCGCCAGTTCGTCCAGTACGGCGGCGCGCGCTTCGTCGAGCGTCAGCCCGCCTTCGATGTAGGCGTCCGGCGCGAGTTCAAACGAACGGCACAGCGCGGTGATGCCCACCGCCCGTTTCCGTTCGGCTCTTACTGCTTCTTCTCTGATGTCCTGCTGTCTCTTGTCTTCGTCCATCACAGGATTGTCTTTCTTTTCCATGTGTGTCTCCTTTTCTTCGGTTTCCATGGACCGGCCCACGCCCACACCCGGGTCGGCCGGTACAGATACGATGCTGATTTCCAGAGGCTCCCATTTCGTGACCACCACGGCGGGCCCCTTGAATCGGCCGTCGGCGCTCACTTCGTCTTCCTTGAGCTGGAGAAATTCCCTGATGCGGTAGCCCACAGACACGCCGCGGAGGAATCCGTTCTTCACTTTCTGGAAGATTTTCTCCAATTCGTCGTCCGTATCGAATTTCGCCAGCGCATGGCCGCGGGCGTCGTCCCCGATCCACGCGCGCTCCACCCGACCGATGGGCCGGTCCGCGTCGTGATTGAAGAGCACCACGCCGATGTCCGCCAGACGGGACAGGTCCACCGCCCCCGCTCTGTGGTCCAGAATTTCCGGCCCGAACCACCGCTCGTAAGGCGTCTCGCTGGAGAACGTGAGCTCCGCCGTGCGCGCCTCTTCGTTCACGGCGTCGGCTCTCGCCGCCATTTCCCGATTCATGGTCATTTCGTGCAGCTGTTCCATGCTGTTCATGTGTCTTCCTCCTCCGTATGGTTACTCTGCGCCGCCTGCACGGCCTCCGGCGTATGGATGGGCAGCGTCAGCCCGAGGCTCTCGGCGTAGGCTTTTTCCCGCGCCATCTGCGCGAGCTGGTCCCTCCAGTCGTAGCCGTGGCCGGCGCACTGCTGGCCCAGCGTGAGCGTGCCGCTCTTCATGGCGAGCACGTCCGCCTGCATTTCCTTCTCCGGGTCGATGGACTGCCAGCCCGGCGCAATCCATTCCGCCCGCTGGTAGTCTTCTTTCCGCCGTTCGTAGCCCGGCATGTCCACCGCGCCCTTGAGGTACATGGTGTCCAGGAACGCCCGGTATACGGGCTCGCAGAAATGCGTGATGAGCCACTGCTGCGCCGGCTGGAAGGTGCGCCGGTCCTCCAGATTGCCCTGCCGTGCCGCGCTGTAGCTGCTCCCGCCGAAATCCCGGCTGATCATCTCGTAGGACAGGCCCACGCCGGCGCCGATCATGCGCGTGTAGAGCGCGGTGATGTCGCTCGCCGTTGACGCGGGCCGCCCCGGGTTGGCCGCCTTGATATCCTCGCCCGGCGCGAGGCGGACCATCATGCCGGGCCGCACGCGCTCCACGCTCTTCCCTTCGATGTCGGTGAGGCCCGATTTCTGATTGGCCATATTGCCCACGCCGACGCCGCCGTAGTTGTTCTTCACGATGAAGATGGAGTAGCACGCCGCCATGAAGGCCGCCATGTTTTCTGCCGTGAGGTATTCGTCCAGGTCTTTGATGCGCTTGGCCACCGCCGCGAGGTCGGAAATGCCCCGGATCTGGTCGGGATACTTCTTCTGCCACAGGTGCAGGATGTCTCCGGCGGGAATGCGCTCGGAGCCTGCGGTTTCCCATCCGTCGGCGGATTTCCGCTTGATCCAGTACGCCGCCGGGCGGAGGCGGTCGTCGAGCTCGATGCCGCCCCGCACGACGTGTCCCGTCTTCGGCGCGGTGAGCAGGCCGTCGTCCAACAGGTCCGGGCGGATAAGCTGCAATTTCAAAGGGAAATCCGCACCCGCATCCACGGTGAGCTTCACGAGGATTTCCCCGTCCACCGTCTTCCGCTGCACGATCATCCGCTGGATTTCATAGAAACCCATCTGTCCCGATACATCGCAGTTTTCCGGGCGGATCCACTCATTCCACAGCGCCTCGATGCGGGCGTTGACGGCCTCGCTGGCGCACCGTGCCTGCGGCCGGATGCCCGTATTCACCACGTTCCGCACCATGGCGGACAGAATGGCGTTCGTTAGGTCGCTGTTTCGCTCGAGCCACCGGCACCGGCTGCGGATGAGACTGCGCTCGCCCATCTCCGCATTTTCCTGATCCGGCATGTCCATGGGCACCCACCGGTGGTTGTACCGGTTGATTTCCCCCGCGTCGTAGTAGCGCATCATGTCCCGGTACGCCCGTCTCCGCGCGCCTGCCGCAGGGGAAATGTAGGCGATGACTTTGTCCAGCCAGTTCATCAGTCCACCCCTTTCTCGGCGAAGGTCACGCAGAGTCCCCCGCCCCGGGCGTCGGCGAGGGCGTTCTGCAGGGCGTTCTCCCTGTCGTAGAGCGTCTTCAGATCCGCCCGTGTGAGCCGCCGGTTTCCGATGGTGTATTCCTGCGCCCCTTCCTCGATGCGGGCGATGGCCATCCGCACCCGGCGGAGCTGCCGCTTCAGCACTTCTTCTTCCATAGATCCTCCCACGAAAAAACGCCCCCGAAGGAGCCAAATCTGCTGTGTTAAAATTAGAAATAAAGGAGTTGATATCATGCTTGAACAAGAAATCACGCAGGCACTTTCTACGCCTGGAATGATTGAAGCTACCCAATATGCCGCCGGCGGTTATGCACTCAAAAAACTTTATGACGATTTGGCAAGCCCTACCGTAAAACAAATGGGTCTTCTCGGCGCAAAAATCTTTTCCTCATTGGCTATTGGCATTGATGTATGGGCAGAAAAGCGCAAGAAACGGTTCATAGATCTGCAAAATGATCTCGCTGATAATCTGAAAAGTAAGAACCCGGAAGATATTACAGAAAATCCTCCAGATTATATCCTCGCCCCCGCAATGGCTTCATACATGGCCTCCATTGATAAAAAAGAACTTCGTGAAATGTATGCCAAATTGATGGCCAAAGCACTTTTGAAAAGTTACGAAAATAAAATTCATCCGGCATTTGCCACAATGATCCAAACCCTTCATCCGGATGAATGTCTTATCCTGCATTATTTTTCATTAAAGCCTGAGCTTCCTATAATATCTACACTAAGGGAGCAACCAGATAAATCCGGCTATCACTTCTCGCTAACTGATATTTACCTCTACCCTGTCAGTATTATTACCTCCCCAGCCGAATCAATAGAAATAACCTCATTTCATGATTTTGTAACTGGAAATCCAATGTATCTATCAAACCTTTCTCGTCTTGGGCTCATCGACAAAACATATGACGTTTCCTTCACAGATACAGCCATTTATGCCCCGCTTATCAATCTTCCAATCGTACAGAATGATAAAACCCAATGCGAATCGTCACCCTATTCCTTTTCCATAAGGAGAGGAATCATTCGCCTGACTCCTTTAGGGCGGGAATTCACTAATATTTGCCTTGAAGATATTGAATGACTTCCCGAAATTGTTCTACAAGATTCTCCAAGTCCATTACCTTTTCTTCGAGAAGTTCTATCCGTTTTTGAGCGGGAAGCTGTTTCAACAATTCCAGTTCTTTATCTTGCTTTTCCATAGATCCTCCTCCGTAAAAACCGCCTGCACTCCGCAAGCGGTTTCGTTTTACCAATAGAAATCTGGAAACGGCGGGTAGTCGTCCCGTTCTTTCTTCTCTTTCAGCACCGGTTCCTGCGGCTCCGGCTTTTTCAGATACCGCACGCCGAGGATCTCCGCCGCGAGGGCGTTGTTCGTTTCCACGTCGAGCATGTGGTTTTGTGCGTGACTGGAGATTTTTTCCCACGTGAAGGAGATGTGCCCTTTCTTGTCCTGGTGCTGCACTTTCTGCTCGGCGCAGATCATGTCCGCGTAGCGCCGGTCGATTTCGTCGTAGAGATTCCAGCTTCCCGGCCGGCCCGCGCCGATGGAGAGGCGGCCCGCGATGAAATCCTTGAATTGATTCGTGTCGAAAACGTACAGATTCACGCTGGACATGGCCCCCATGGCTTTGTCCAGCCGGCTGATGCTGTAGCGCGTGGTCATCTGCCGGCTCGCGCCCTTCGTGGGAATGGCGAGGCCCGGATGCTGGGCGCAGAAGTAGTACACCTCTTCCGAATGGAAGCCGGAATCGATGCAGCAGAGATTCACGTTCCGCGGCTCCCCGTTTGTGTCCGGGTAGAGCCGCGTGAGCCAGGCTTCCACGTCGCCCCACGTCTCCGCCCGGTCGTAGTCCACGAGCCAGCTCGTGTACGACGGGCCCCACGCACGGACGCCCACCCAGAAATGGTCGAGCTGGACGTCCACTCCCATGGTGAGGAGCTGCGCCTCCGCCGGCACGGTGCCCCGATGATAGGGCTGCCGCTTATTCATGACGATATCCGACCGCATGCTGTCCGCTTTGTCTTTCCATGGCTCAGCGAGCCAGCTGTTCACGAAGTTCATGAGCAGCTCCGGCGTGTCTTTCACGGTGAGAAATTTCGCCGCGATGTCCCCGAAGAGCACCCACGGCGAGTACAGAGACGACAGATGGAAGCCCACGGACCGCACGCGGCCTTTCTTTTCGTTGATCTGCCGCCATTCCCCGTGCCGGATCATGTCCATCTTGTGCCGGTCGTCGATATGTTCGTGACAGTGCGGGCATTCGTAGTATGCCGTGTACAGCGCTTCCTGCGGCGCGGCCCCTTCCGGCCACTTGATCTGCTTCATTTCGAGTTCCTGATAGGCTCCGCAGAAGGGACAGGGCACGAAATATTTGTATTGCGCGTCGGCCCGCTGCCACGCCTGCCAGATATTTCCCGTCTCGAGCGTCGGCGTGGAGACCCGCACGAGCTTCCGGTTCCAGAAGGTTTTCGTGCGCTCCGCCGCCAGCTCCATCGGGCTTGCCTCGTCGCCGGTCCACTTCGGGAATTTGTCGATTTCATCAAAAAAGACGTACCGCACCGGCCGGGAAGACAGGTTCGCCGGGGAATTGGCCCCGATGAGCGCGATGTACATCTGTGGAAACTGCAATTCCAGCCGCTGGCTGTCATTTTCAAGAAACTTGGCCGCAAGCGGCAGCGACAGCCGGATCATGGGCTGCAGTCGGTTCTCCGAGGTGAATTCTGCCAGTTTGTCTGTCGGATAGACGATCATCATGGGCCCCGGGTCCTGATCGATGGCGTAGCCGATCATATTCTGCTCCGCCGAGGTCTTTCCGACCTGCGTTCCGGCGCAGAAAGTGATGTCCTGGATGCGCCGATCATTGAACGCGTCCATCACGCCCCGCAGATAGGGCGTCTTTGCGGTCTGCCACCGGCCCGGCGCGGCGGTGTCTTTCTCAGAGAGCACGCGGTACTTGTCCGCCCACTCAGACACTGTGAGGCGTTCAGGCGGGCGGAACGTGGAAAGCGCCGCCTCGATGTAGTCCGGATAGGTCATTTTCTTCCGATCTCCTTTCCCGCCGCCAGCTTCTCCAGCGCGTCCCGCACCGTATCGTCCACTACCTTTCCCGCCGTGATGGCCATATCCGGGTCCATGGCGTTAAGTTCCGTGGTGATCCGGTGCCCGAGGGCCGTGAAGGATTTTTTCAGGGAATTGAAAAGGCGGTTCAGCTCCCTTGTGACCTGCGCCGCCTCCACATATCTCTTTTTCGTGACTTCCAGACGGATCTGTTCGATGGAGGCTTTTGCTTCCTTGAGCTTCGCCTCCGCATTGAGCTTTCTCTGGTTCGCGCTCGTCTCGCTGCTGTACTTCCACGCGATGAGTGCTTTCACATCCCACTTGCCCCGCGCCACCTTCGGCGCGCCTTTCAGCGCCCATTTCCGAAGCGCTTCGTCGGATATATCGAAAAATTCACAGGTCTCCGCTGTGCTCCGGATCCACCATGCGTCCAGTTGGGATTTTTTGTTAGTTGGCTTATTTCTCGCGCGTATAATAGGTGCCGCGCGTTTTTCTGCATTTGCCATACTTCCAACCTCATTTTTTCGATTTCATCCAGACAAATTTTGGGGTCGCGGACCCGTTTTCGATTTGTCAACCTACAGGACCCGCGATACCCGGGGGATTCCTCTTTGCAAAATAGTACAGCATGCCTCTTTCCCTTCCCGATTTTACTCACACGGCGAGTCGGCGAATGAAAAGGAGCCAAAATTTTTTCACACAAAAGGCCGCCCAATCAGTGGACGGCCTTTTTCTCGTGCTTTTACACATACATAATATCACAGATGTCCACTGACATTCACTGACATTTTCACAAATTTTTCAAAAATCTGGGAAATTTCCCTGCTCTGCCGCTGCTTTTTCCAGATGATAGAACGCTTCTTTTTTCATCCTCCAGATGTGCCGTTCGCTGATTCCCATGGCGGCGGCGATTTCATGAATGCCCTCATCCATGATGTACCAGCTATAAAGCACGGCCCGCAGTTTCGGCTCCGGCTCCCTGGCAATGAGCCTGCTGGCCTCGTCTCTCATGCGGATGAGCCGCTCCAGCTCCCGCCCGACCTTCTTTTCCGCGTCTTCCAGCCGGATCACCGCGTCTGACAGGTCTTTCTGCCGGCCGGACTGCACGCGCTCTCCCAGCTCCGGGCTCCGCAGACTGATGATTTCGACGCGGATCCGTTCCCGGTCCCGTTCCAGCGCCGCCACCAGGCTCCGCTGCCTCTTCACGTCTTCGAGGAATCGTTCCGCCGACCCTTTCATTCGTCCTCCTTCCGCTGCCCCACGGTATAGAGCCTCCCGTCCCGCCCGCGGATCTGCAGATGCTCTACCGCGAAACCGGCCTGCCTTACGAAATCTTTTGCACTCCGCAGCACGGAAAGCGCCGCCCTGTCCTGCGCTTTCCTTTCTTCCCGTTCTTTCATATCCCTCGCTTCCTTCCTCAGTTTCCCCAGGACGCTCTCATACGTCGGATCCCGCTCCGCCTTCCTTTTCATTCCCGGTTTCATGGCCCGCCTCCTCAGAATGGAATGTCTTCCTGGTCGTATGCTTTGTCGTGTTGCTCTTCCTTTTTCGCGCCGAACTGGCTGAAATCTCCTTTCTTTTCTTTGAAGAGCTGCAGGTACAGCGCTTCCGCCGTGATGCGGTCGCTTCTGTGTTTGACTCCGTTCTTGTCCGTATAGGAGCCGGAGGTGTACCGCCCTTCTACGGATACCCTCATCCCTTTCGCGAGTTTCTGTTCCGCCGTCTCGGCGAGATAGCCCCATGCGGTGACTGGCACCCACTCTGTATGATCGTTGCCTTCCGTGTCTTTCCAGTTCTGCGCGACCGTGAAATTCGCTACCGCCAGTCCGCTCTGGGTCCGTCTCACTTTCGGGTCGTCCGTCAGATTTCCCGTGATCCTGCATGTATTGTCTTTCATATGTCCTCCTTTAATCCATGCTCCGCTTCCTGCTCAGCATCGTCATTCCTCCCAGTCGTCGGCGAGAAGCTCCAGGAATTTCCGCGCCGCGTTTCTGTATTTTTCCCGCTTCTCTGTGTCCCGGATGGCGTCCACCGCCTCTTTCATGGCGGCGAAATCCCGTTTCACGCTCTCGAAGGCGATGGAGAACTGGATCTCTCCGTCTTCTTTTCCCGCCCGGGCCCGCAGGCCTTCCAACTCGGTCTCCATGTCCTCGATCCGCTTCTTGTCCTCTTCCATCTGCCTCTTCGTCTCTTCGGGGATCTCCCGCACGACGGCTGTCTCCACGGGCCGGTCTTTCAGTTCCCGAATTTCTTTCGCCATCTGCTTCATGGATTCCCGCACTTTTTTCGCGTCGTCTTCTGCCGCTTCCTTCTCCCGTTTCGCCAGGCTCTGTTTTCCCCGTTCTTTTTCGGCGAGCTCTCTCATAGTCTCGGCTTTCCGCTCCAGGTCTTCCGCCTGCTTCGTCTTTTCTTCCAGCTTCTCATTGAGTTCTTTGACCTTCGCTTCGAGCTCCCGAGACGAAAGCGCCTGCGCTTCTCCGCTGTTCACGATCTCGGTGCGCGCGCCGTCGTCCCTGATCTTCAGCAGCGCCACCATCTGCGTATAATTCAGCTCTTTGACCTTTTCTTCATCCAGCTCCGGGCCGATGAGACGCGTCTGTGTGCCCGCTTCCCCAAAACGCCGAGCGATGGCCATGAGGTTCTGCGCGGTCCGTTCGTTGTAGTCCACCGAGCCTTTCAGCCATTCCGTCCAGTTCCCGTGCCCGATCATGGCTTTCGCTTCGATGAGCCTCCGCCCGATCTCTATGCAGCTGTTGGTAATATAGCTTCTCGCCTGGTCTTTGATGGTGTTGATCTCGCCTGCGATCGTATTCAGATCCCGGCCCGCTGCCTGTTTCTCTATTTCGTTCATGCTTCTGCTCCTCTCCTTGCCCTGGCCTCAAATTCCCGCAAAAATGAAAGCGCCTGCGGGTTTGAAATTTTCTGATTGTATTTCTCTCTTGCCTGCAAAACGTGCCCGTCCCGCGGATTGACCTCTACTGTGACGTAGCTCTTCTGCGGGTCTTCGTCTCTCCGCAGGAAAACCACGTCCGTCTTCCCGTCCGCGACGCGCTCCATATATCCGCCCACGCAGTTATGCTGCTGTTTCCCTTCTTCGATGAGATCATACAGCTTCTCCGGCACGACGATGCGTAGGCCGTATCGTTCGCTCCTCATCCGGTACTTCTCGGCCAGCGCCGGCCGGCGTTCTTCGTATCTCTTTTCCAGTTCCCTGTTTTTTATGAGCTGGATACACTGGCCCGTCCGCCTGTGCGCCGCCTGAAAATCTTTCGGCCACAGTACGTCTTTCTTCATTTCCATGCCCAGCTTCCGGCACTGCTCGATATAGTCCGTGTATTCTGACAGGTCGCAGTCTTCCTTTTCGCCGTACCGCTTCCACTTCCCGGGCGAGACCAGCTTCATCACGTCCTTCGTCCGTTCTTCTTCTGCTCTGACGGTATTCCAGTATGGCGGCCAGATCTCCGCCGCGTCCCGCAGCGCCGCTTCCCGGTGGAACCGCTTCCACGCCAGCCATGCCCGCAGGCAGGTTTCTTTCACCGGTGCTTCCAGCAGAAAGGCTTTGTCGTCCTTTGTGAGGTGCGTACGGAAGATGCCGTCGATCGTCTTTCCCCGCCAGTTGAAGAGATCCCATGCATTCGTGCTCCCTTCCGCGTAGTCGAGGAGCAGTCTTTCGAGCCCCATTTTTGACAGGTATTCCCACGCCCTGTATTTGGCGAACAGCTGGAAAATTTTGATATAAACGTCGGACTCTGCGCGCCTCATCCGCTCGAACCGGTGCCAGCGGCACCATTGGAAGGGCGTTCCTTTGACCGCTTCCCGCAGGCAGTCCGTCGGGCTTCCGATCTCGGCCCCTTTGTTTTGCCATCCGTTTCCCGTAAAGACGCCCATCCGGGAATGAACGTCCTTCACCATGCGGTATCCTTCTTTCCATTCTTTCCCGCAGCTGTCCCATTTCCCGTCCAGAATGGCCATGGCCGCTCCCCGGCCGTAGGAAAAGACGATGGCGCTGTCCGTGAACATCCTTTCTCTCTCCGCGAATTCTCTTCCGAGCCCCCGGTCTATGACAATGCCCCGGCAGATGATGCTGCTCCGGTCAATGTCCGAGCGTTCCCACCAATAGAAAAATCCCTTATCCCACAGCACGCCGTTTCTCGTGATGACTTTCACTTTCTTCCCGCACCGCGGGCAGTTGACTTCATCGCCGTGTTTCCAGGTCTTGTATACGTCCGGCCAGATCGCGGAAAGGTCCATTGTCTCCCCGCAGTGAGAGCAGCGGGCGATCCGTTTCCTTGTCCCTTTGCGTACAAGCAGATAATCCGGCAGCATCTCCCGGGCGTAGCGCTCCGCTTCCGGCGGATACTGATCCAGCCCTCCGGGGAAATGCCGTTCCAGCTCTTCCGCGGTCTGCGGCAGGGGCATCCCCGTCCAGTCTCTTTTCTTCATGGCGCGCCTCACAGCAGGTCATCCAGACTGATCCCGGCGATCTTCTTTTCTTCCGGCAGTCCGTAATAAGCCCGCACATGCGTATAGACTTCTTCATCCGCTGCCACAGCCACGCCGTTCCGCGCCTGCTTGATGTATATGTCTTTCAGGTGCTTCATGCATCCTTCTATGGATTTCCCTTCCGCGGCGATGAACACTTCATCTTCCGGCCGCTTCTTCAGGTGCTCCAGCAGGTACTCTCCGATCTTCTTTTCCCCGGCGCCCTTCTCCTGCTCTTCCCTGATCTTTTTTATCGTGTCTTCCAGCATAATGGTCTCCTTTCAGTGATTCGGAAATTCCGAATATCTTAAATGTTCCTTCGTATCAGGGTATAGCTCTGATACGGAAAACCCGCCGGGCCGCTTCCGTTCCACAGGCTCTCCCTGTCTACCCTCCACTCTTTCCTGTCCGGCGGCTCTGTTTTCCACCCCGCCGCGCGGATGATCTCCACACGGATCTTCGGCTTTTTCAGGTTCGTGCTCGCCACGAAGCGCCGCGAGAAGATTGGGTCTTCGCTGCGGAACGTTTCCAGTCCGTTCTTCACGATATACCCGGCCAGTTTCGGCCAGTAGCCCGACCTGTCCAGATGCCTTGTGTTCACCCGCGGATAGGGGCAGGCTTCCGTCCTCGCCGTTTCCTGCCAGGCGTTTTCCACCAGTTCCGGGTCGATCTTCGTGAGGACCATGTGGAAATGAACGGCGCCCCGCTTCCCTCTTCCAACGGAGAGGATGTATTTCAGCTCCTTCCCCGCCTTCCGGAACAGTTTCCGCAGACGCTTTCGGAAATGGCCGATGTCTTCCCGCACAGTCTCCGCCGTCGGTCTCGCTTTCGGCGGATAGGTGAAAGTCATCCACAGATCGCCCGGCCGGAAATTGCAGTGAAGCAGATCGAAGCAGTTCTGCTCCGCCCGCTTGTCCTGCCAGCGCTTCACCTTCTCCGCCGTCGGCTTCTCCCGTCCCCACCTCTGTTCTTTTGTTCCGATCCGGCCGGAAATATATTTCGCCACCCGGATCACGTTCCCGCAGAAAACGGTCTTTCTCAAATACTTGCCCTTCCTCTTCATGCCCGCTCCTGAAAATTTCTTCGGGCGGGCTCTCCGTTTCCGCAGATACGGAGAAAATTTTTCTCCCCGTGTCCTGAAATGAATACTCTTAGCAAGCCCGCCGAGGCACAGACCCGGGCTGCGAAAATTCCTCTCCACCTGTGCTATAATGAAGAGGAATGAAGAAGCGCAGCCCGCTTTCATTCGTGTGAGTCAGCAGTTCGCCCTGCTGGCTTTTTTCTTTTGCTCCGATTTTTCTTCCGTCCGGTTCGCTCCCGTCAATTTGTCCCGGAATGTGCACCGCTGCACCGCTTCCAGATAATGCCGGCAGTGCAGGCAGTGGCTCTGGCAGGCCAGCCCTTCCGCCTTCCGGCAGGATACCGTGTGATGGAGCTCTTTCCCGCAGATCGCGCAGTACCGGTTCTGATAGTCTTCAATGACCTTCCCGCCGCACAGCTCTGTCTGCGTCTTCACGGCATTCCGCCTTCTTTCAGCGGACACCACCGGGGCCGCGTTTTCGGCGGGTGCGGGCCGCTGAACCGCTTCCCGATGCGCGCGCACATGTCATTCTTCCAGACGCCCGACTTCATCGCGATGTGCGTCAGGTACTTGCACTCTTCGCACCGTTTCGGAAGGACAGGCATTGTTTCTTCACCGTGCATCCCTTCCTGACGGCCCGTATCCGGCACTCTTCCTTCAGCGCCTCTACGGCCTCGATCTCTTCTCTGTGCCGCTGCCTCCATGCTTCCACCTCCCCGCAGGACAGATACTCCAGGATCTTCTCCCGGATCTCGTATTCTTTCGGCCCGTGGATATACTCCGTGTGCTCCCGCAGATCGGCGGAGATCACATTGTCCTCCCTGTCCATCGAGGGGCACCCGTTTCTGTGCCGCACGTGGTGCAGCACGTAGTCCCGCCCCGGCGCGTCGATCCCGATATGCACTTTGTATGCCTCATGGCACGCCAGGTCCCGCTTCCACGCCAGCTCCCGGAGCGGCCCGTAATACTTCGTTTCCCGTTTCTGCATTGATATCCTCTTTCTTTTCGATCATGACGATCATATACCGGTGCTTTACCGTCTTCTCTTCGTAAAAGCTGTAGCCATCGCAGTCTTTGTTCAGCCAGGCATCCACCGATTTTCTGGCATAGCGCACGGAGAATTTCGTATGCCCATCGGCGATCGTCTGAATTTCTTTTTCTATCTCCGCCCATTCCCTGTCGTCTTCTTTTGTCATGGTGCCCTCCCCGCTGCCAGACTAGCCACATACAGCACCGCCGCGGTCATCGACAGGAGCGCCATGACCGCGCCCGCTCTTCTCAGCCAGTCCATCACGCGTCCTCCGGCAGAGGCATATCCTTCATCTCAGCACAGAAATTCCTGACCGCTTCCTCTGCCACCTGCTCCGGCGTCGTCTTCCAGCACTTCGCCCACTCTTCGAGCAGTTCGTATTCCCACGCCGTGACTCTGATCTTCAGCTTTTCCATATTTTTCCCTCCGTCCGTGCAGCGCCTTTATTCTTCTACATGAGCGGCCATTACGACGGCTTCCACGTCGCCCGTATCTTTTCGGACGAACCACACCCGCTTCCCGTCCTCCGACAGGAATAAATCGCAGTTATCCGCCTTTTCGAGCAATGAAAACGCCCGCTCTGATATCCAGGCCGTCTTCTCTTTCGTGCTCAGGAGATGCAGCATGTCATCCATGCCGTACTGATATCGATTCGTCACCGTCAGCTGATGCTCCCTGTTCGCGTCCTCCAGATTCCGCTCCATTCCCGGCACGGCATTCCAGCATGTCACGTCATAGGGATTCTCATTTGGCGGGAACCGCACAAGCATGAAATCGAAGATCGCCACATACAACGCGTCGTCCTTCGCACAGTAGCTGATCTCATTTCCCTTCTCGAATTTCTTCATGAGCGCGGCGCGGATCTTCCTGTAATTCAGCATGTTTCCCTTCCCTCCTTTCTTTCGCAGTTCGCCATGACAGCTGCTTCGATCCCTTTGACGATATTCATCGCATCATCCGGTTCTCTGGAAGCAGCTTCTATGATGATGCCCGCCAGGACGGCGGCGAAATTACGCACGTCGGGAATCGTATGGCTGGCTCTCGCTGTTCCGTCTTCTTCATTGAGCACGGCCAGAATGTACTGCTTTCCTTCGAGAGCGTCCGAAGCCGCCTGGAAAGCGTTTTCCTGATTCATTCCCTGTCTCCTTTCAATCTCTGTAAAGTGCGGATATGCCTTCCCATGCGCACTGCTTAGAGCAATATTTCTGCTCCTTTTTCTTCGGCGGTATCGTGAACGTCTTTCCGCACACCGGACAGACCCGGATGATCTGTTTCTTCGGTTTATTGGAGAAATACCGTTGCTGACATTCTTTGGAGCAAAACTTTTGATGGCTGTTCTCCGTTTGAAAGAGTTCTCCACAGCACTTACACCGCTTTTGAATAGGGTCCCTCTCGCCGGGCGGCTTCCATTCCGGCAGTGCTCCGTCCGGGCACGCGTACAGGCATTGGTACGGCCAGTACGTCTCACTCTGGATCTCCGAGCCGTCTTTTCTCAACTCTCGGACGACCAGCGTCGCGCCGCGGGCAATGAAGCCGACCGCCGTACCGAGGACGGGCTTCCCGTTTGGCAGGCGGAAATACATCGTCATGCCTGTCGTCTTCGTGAGCCGATGCCATTCCTCCGCTGTCATTTGATACGCTCCACAGTCACCCGCAGCGTCTGCCCCGGCCGGAGCGCCGCCGCGTCGGTGATGCCGTTCTGCTCTTTGATCGCCCGTACCACATCTCGGATATCATCCTGCTCAGTGGCAAGGCGCGCCGCGAGATCCCACACCGTGTCGCCCGCTTCCACCGTGGCCACATAAGTCACCGTCTCCATGTCCGGCGGTTCGCTGATCTGCCACGCATACGCCGCGCCGCCGATCATCACCGCCGCGGCCGCCATTGCCATCACTTTTTTCATGCTTCCCTTCTCCTCCTATTTGAAATCACGATATCCGCCACCTGCGACGAATGCGTTTTTAAGCCGATACGCAGCGCTCCCCGCGCCTCAATCCATTTCCTCAATCCGTCTACCGGTATGATCGTCTTCCTTCCAATCTTGATGGCGGGAAACGAGGTTTCATTCTTGACCCAGTCCAAAATGACGCCGATCCCTACCGTGCACATTTCAGCTGCCTCCTCCGGAATGACAGCGATTTTCTCTTTGCTTTCCATTTCTCCTTCCTCCTCTGCCTCCCTGTTATAATCTGTATAGAAAGGACGTGAACAATCATGTATGACACTAAGCATTTCTATTCCACCGCTTTAATCTGTGAAGGCGGTCATATTCTCTGTACGAATTTGGAAAAATATCCCGAGCAGAATATTCCCTATTGCCCAAAATGCCACGAGCCATGTATATCAAAATGCCCGCATTGCGGTGCTCCAATTCACGGGGATTTCATGGGAATCGCCTATCCTCATTCCACTTACTTGAATGCAAGAGGATATGTGCCTTCAGAATATCCTGAAAAAAGAGTTCTGTGCATTCAGCCGATTAACGAACCGCCTGCCTTCTGTTACAACTGCAGTAGCCCCTATCCCTGGACAAAGCAGCTTCTTGAAGAAGCTGAAAAAATCGTAGATCTTATGGACGACCTTACAGAGGAACAGAAAAATACATTGAAAGGATGTTTCCCGGACCTCATTACGGATACCATTAAGACCACTACTTCTGCTCTTACAGTAGAAAAAATCCTTCGTTCCGTAAGTCGTATTCCTGTGACTGCTTTGCAGAACATTCTTTACACGAAGCTAACAGATACTGCTCTTACTTTTCTTGGATGGAAATAGAGCTGACATTCTGGAACATCTCATTGAGCCTATCTATATACCCCTCATTTACAGGTGGAGTATCTTGGATAAAAGCATTCGCTCTCGTGATGTACAGGGTATAAAACTCCATCTTTAGTAAAGCCAGTCTTCGTATTTCCTGAGCCGTTATGCCTTCCCGCTCCATTTCCTGTCTGACGCGGATCATGTCGGCTCTTTCTTTTTCGTCAATCACAGCAATCCCTCCCTTCTTCTGTGGATTCCTTATTGCTTTTCCCTGTCTTTGGAACAGAAACCGTCACGGCGCATTTGCATTTGTACTTCTCATTCCTCCCACGCCCCCTGTCGTATACTGAATACGGAAAGGAGGTGATCCCCATGAATATGATTCCTGTTCAATCATCCAATGTGTCCTTCATCGGATACGAGAACGGCCTCATTTATGTTCAGTTCCACAGTGGAGCAGTCTATCAGTATCGTGCGAGCGAAGAACTGTTCCGCCAGTTCCTTGCTGCTCCGTCCAAAGGCCGCTTCGTCCATCAGTACCTGACGCCGCTCCCCTACGACCGCATTCGCTGACCGGTACGGAAAATTCATCTGATACCATTCGCACCTGCACGTCCGTCACAATCACCGCATCGTGGGGCGTGCAGTTTTTTTGCATGAATGCCGCCACCGGTTCGCACAGCCTCATCAGTTCCTTCTTCATCGCTTCATCCATTTCTCATTCCTCCTCCGCCTCCCTGCCGTATACTGAATACAGAAAGGAGGTGAATACCATGTCATTTACAGAAGACCAACTCACCCGCATTTCTTCCGAACTGGCGATTCTTACTCTTCAGCGCCGTATCGGAAATCTGAATAAGCCAGTCCCCTCTCCGGACAGCCTTCGGGAAATCGATCTGTATCAGGATGATAAAACCGTAGTCCATAACTTCCTTTGCCACTTCGCAGACATCCGTGAAGAGCTGAAGCGGCAGTCAGAAGAAATGGAATAATCAAATCTCCCTCCTTCCAAGAATGGCCCGCACATGGCCGAAGACCTCATCGAGGTCCCCTATCTGCGCGCCATTCTTTTTTAGTGCCTCAATCACATCCTCTGCGGCGCGCTCGAAAGCCTTCTGCCGCTCCGCAAAATCCGGAACCCCGCGCACTTCATCATGGGGAATCATGCTTCTTCCCTCCCTTCGCATCACCCGGTCAAAACAAAAGTTCTATATGCAGAGTGATGCGGCAGCTGCACTCTTTTTCCATGCATTTCACTTTTAGAATCAACTCCTTCGCATCTTCCCATGATCTGACTTTGGCTCTCACAACAACTTCCAGCATCGGCATTCTCTGCACCTCCTCACCACGGAAACTTCAGCTTTTTCCTCAGGTCCATCATCGACAATGCCTCGCCGGTGACAGGCATATCCTGAAGCAGCCATTTCACCGTGCCGGCGAATCCATCGAAATCCGCAGCCGTCATTCCTTCCCTGTGCATCACTTCAAGGAAATCCAGAATGACGGCTCTTTTTCTCTCTTCCGTCAATTCCCACGCCTCATTTCACCCTCCGCCCTTCTGTATACTGAATACAGAAAGGAGGTGAATACCATGACCGACAACACCTACATATATCGGGTAGACTGCTCCCACTTGTCCCGCGAGCAGTACATCGCCATGCTGGATGCGTTCGACTCCTGGTGCGCCGTCTGCTTTGACCGAGACGACGACGCTCAGATTTTCCAGTCACTCTGGACCGGCGAAGAAGACCTTCGCGATTTAATATCCATCCCAGACGGATGCTCCGTACTGCGTTCCCGCAGCTGATGTTGGAAACGATGCGTATTACCGTGCGCATCGTTTTTTTATTCCGCCTTTTTCGGGTCTTTCTTCATAGATACCGTCACTGCACATTCGCAATGAAACTCCTTCTCCATACGTTCTGCCATGCGGACAATCTCCTCCAGGTCCTCGGCATCTGCCACAACGATATGTACTTTCATCCCCCACACCTCCTTTCAGCCGGCCGGGCGGGAGGGCCGCCTGGCTCTTCTCCTTCTTTTTATTTTGTTTCCTTTAGGAAACTTTGCGGCAAAAAAATATTTCCATTGTCTTTTCAACCGAAAGATTCAATGCCTCGATAATTCTTACTATTTCATCTCTTGTGAACTCATGGATTCCGCGTACTTTTTTATTCCACGTCGATCGATTCATGTTGATTTTAGTAAGAAACTCCTGTAATGAATACCCTTTCAGTTTTATTTCTGCATACAGCATATTCTTATTCATCCTGTCCCCTCCCTTCGTTGTTTCCTTTACGATACTTACATATTACCACTTCCATCCCAACGTGTAAATATTTTAGGAAACATTTTTCTCTCTATTTTTCATTTTTGTTGATTTTTAGAAACAAACGCTGTATTATGTTTACAAGGAGGCTTTTTGAATGACCATAAATGAGATGATAAAGAAAAGACGCCTTGACCTTGGATTGACCCTTGAAGAAGTAGCAGAACATGTGGGTGTAGGAAAAGGAACCGTCCAGAAATGGGAAACCGGCTCTATCAAGAATATGCGCCGGGACAAAATGGCATTGCTTGCAGAAGTATTAAAGATCCCACCGACTTTCCTTCTTTTTGGGGAGCAGGATATACCAGAGGCATCGATTGCTCCATTATGCCCCATGAACTGCACGGATCATGAAAAAGATCTGATCCGCAAATACCGCTGTCTGCCTCCGCCCGTGCAGAACGCCGTGGATACCATGATCGACGGCCAGTACGAACTCGTCCGCCCCCGGGTCAAGAACGAAGAGGAAATCTCTTAGTCATAGATTTTCACACCCGCCCCCACCGCCGGTGATTTTGTTATTCTTTCCTATATTTGACAATATTCCTTAACGCATTTATAATGGAGATACTTAAAAGAGAGTGCTGGAATCTCTACGGGGACCAGTGCGGAAAAAGTCTTCTCCATTATCGGAGGAGGCTTTTTTTGTGAAAGAATTCAAGACGATTAATGAACAAATCACATTGCTTCGTTCGAGAGGACTTGTGATCCCCGATGAAAGCAAGGCCTATCTGTATCTTCTCACGAACAATTATTACAATATCATTAATGGGTATAGTAAATATTTCCCAATGGATGGGGATAATTACACATCGGGAACAACCTTTGACGAGGTATGGCATCTTTATCTTTTTGATAAGGAACTGAAACAGGCATTCTTCGAGGCGATTCTTAATGCCGAAGCACATTTACGGGCTGTTTTCGCTCATCGTTTCGCAGAGATGTTCCCTTCCCCGTCGTATGCATATCTTCATACAGATTGTTATGACAATTCAAAGATCCTCTCTGTCGGCAGCACCATAGCCCGTATTTCGGGGCTGATCAACTACCAGAAGGAGATCCCCGGAACGAGCATTCGTCATTATTTCCATCAGTATCACAATGTTCCTATCTGGGTTCTGGTCAATCATATGGATTTCGGCACGCTTCGGTATATGCTGTCCTCTGTGCAGTCGGATCTGCAAAATGCAGTAGCAAAAGACATGCGCCATTTTATTGATGCGCACATACCGGAAGCAGAAAAATTCGATCCCGAAACCATGCTGAGTTTTCTTGCAAATATCAACGATGTACGAAATGTATGCGCTCACAATAATCGACTCATTGATTTTAAATGCCGACGCGACAGCCGATATTGGGCTCCCCTTCATGCACGATCCGGCATTACGAAGAATTCCGACAGACGTACTGTATATATGGTATTTCTCTCTCTCCAGTGCTTCTTAACGACAACGGAATACAGCACCCTGAATAATGCAATCCGTAAGAGGATGAATCGTCTCGGCAACTGTCTTGTCTCTATTTCCTTAGACGATGTTCTCTCTTTATTGGGCTTCCCTTTTAACTGGAATAGGATGCCAAAGCTTCTACAGGGCTAAAAAGCACCATCATTTGACTTCATCCCCTATATCCCGTATCATGGGTTCAGAGTGAGCCGGGGCGTATTGCACAAACCGGACGAAGAAAGCCTTGATACGGAAACGTGTCAAGGCTTTTCTTTTTATGGAGGTTCTATCATGAAAAAGATTCTGATTTCCTGCGCCGTCGCGCTCGTGTCCGTTTTCCCCGCTTCCGCTTCCAATATGGGATACTACTATCCTTCATTCAGCGGATATCTCTCTTCCTATGACCCTACAGCAGAAGAAATCGGCCGGTATATCGACGAATACGAGGAATATGTACGCGGCTGCCGGGAGGATATCGAAACGATCCTCCGCGCGAAGGAGCAGGCAGACTCGGAAGTAGAAATGGCACTCCAACAATACAAGATGTCCCACATGTATTGATGCAAAGTAAAAGGCCCTCTTATATCTGTGCATATTTTGCGCATTTTTGCACTCCAAAATAAAACTCTGTGCAAAATATCCATTTTTTGCACAGTTTGCTTTTCAACTATGCATGTTTCTTGTATTTTTGCACAGTTGTATGGAGGATGAAATGGCTTATAAAAATTTACTTTCTCTTTTTCATCAAAATGAATTGGAATGGGAAAATATGTATCAAACTCTTTTTCATTTCCCCCTATCACGCCATATTGATATAAAAATCAAACAGTTTAACTCTCAAGCGGAACCGAATTCTGCATTTTTCTACTACACGGAAAATATGGTGTTATGCCTGGAGGAAATCACAAAGAGTTACGCTGCTCTTGTGATTACCGAAAAAGAAATTCCTGGCGTTGCCATAGGGCAATTTACAAGAAACTGCCTGATTGAGGAGATTCAGTCCAGCAACGACATCGAAGGTGTCCGCAGCACGCGTCGGGAAATCAGTTTGGCCATAGACGAGCAGAATGACCCAAAGAACATGAAGAAGCTGCGCATGTGGAGTATCGTAAATAAATACGATAAACTGCTAAATCTGAATAATATCGCATTTAATACGAGTGACGATCTTCGAAAATTTTATGATGAATTTATCTTGGATGAAATCCGAAACAATGATCCGAAGGACATTCCCGACGGAAAGATTTTTCGCGCAGGATCAGTTGACGTAGATTCCCCTACTGGAAAAGCCATTCACCGTGGAGTATATCCTGAGGAGAAAATCATTCGCTACATGAATACAGCCCTTGCTTTTCTGCATGATGAATCGATTCCCGCATTGATTCGAATTTCCGCTTTTCATTATCTTTTTGGATATATTCACCCATTTTATGATGGGAATGGCCGCACATCCCGTTTTATTACATCGTATTATTTATCAAAGATTTTTGACCCTCTGGTCGCTATCCGACTATCTTTGACGATAAAAAAATCTCTTCGTGTATATTACAAATTGTTCGAGGAAACGAATGCCCACGGAAACCGTGGAGACTTGACGCCTTTTATTTCCGGCTTTCTGTGGCTGATTCTGAAGAGCATTACGCGTGTCAATGATCTGCTTCTGGATAAGAAAAAAATCCTGAAGACTTCCGCCAAAAAGCTAAAAAGCATCATCAGCGATGATAAGAAATATCGCATTTATTATATTTTGCTTCAGGCAGCTCTTTTTTCTCAGGAAGGCATTTCTCTTGAAGAATTAGAGAAAGTGACGGGCCTGAAGACCCGTACGCTGCGCTATAAAATTTCTTCTTTCCCTCCCGATCATGTCCTCGTCAATAAATCACACAGGGCTCATCGGTATCGCCTTAATCTTAGTATTTTGCCTAAAGAATAATAAAAAGGCCCCACACATACGGCTAATATGCACGGGGCCGGGCCGCCGGGATTGCCGTCCCGTCGGTCCATGTAACCTTCCTTACCAAGGGCTGATTACTCTTTCATTCTACCATAATCAGCCCCTTTTTACTCATGCCAAAGGAGGCTGATTTTTTATGGCTCAGAAAAGAAAAATGCGTGCGGACGGCCGTTATGAAGCGACGGCGCGCGTGAACGGAAAGAAAAAGCATTTTTACGGGGCGACCCGCGCGGAAGCGAAGCGAAAACGAGACGAGTATGTAGAGCTCATGGACCGCTGCCCGCTTGCGGAAAAGAGGATCACTCTCGCGGAGTGGTGCGAGGCGTGGGCAGAGAGTATCGGCCCGACTGTAGCCGCTTCCACGCAGACGAGCTACCGGGAGATGCTGCGCCGCCTCATCGTACGGGGCCCTCTCGGAGACGTGCTGCTCCATGAACTTCGCCCGGCGATGTTCCGCGCGTACTGGCAGCAGCTTCTTGACCGCGGCCTGTCTCCGCGCAGTGTCATCTACTGCCATACCGTATGCAGCATGGCATTGAAACAGGCTGTCCTGGACGGAGCAATTATCGCCAATCCTCTACAGGCTGTACGCCGTCCCCGTATGGTCAAAAAAGAAGTGCGTGCCATGACGCGGGATCAACTGGATCGGATCATCGCCGCCGCGGAGGATCCTCTGTACCGGGATATCATCACTCTTGCGGCTCGCACGGGTCTCCGCAGAGAAGAGCTCCTCGGCCTCGCGTGGAAGTATGTGGATCTGGACCACGGCTTTCTGACCGTCGCGCAGACGGTGATCTGCACCGGCGGTACAGCGCGTATCGTGCAGTCCGCAAAAACAAAATCCAGCCTGCGAACGATCGCACTGGACGGAAAGGCGCTGGATGTTCTTCACGCCCGGCGCGCATCCTGTCTGCGGGCGAAGCTCGCCGATCCCGCCTATCAGGATCTGGATCTTGTCTTTGCGCGAGAAGACGGCACTCCTGTTCATCCGGACAGCGTGAGCCATTGGTTCCGCCGGTATGCGGATTCCTGCGGCCTGCATGATTTTACGTTTCATTCTCTCCGCCACACTCATGCGACTCTCCTGATCCAGGCGGGCGTCAATTTCAAATCCGTACAGGCCCGGCTCGGGCACAGTACATTCAATACCACCATGGACACGTACGCCCACGTGACGAAATCTATGGAGGAAGAAGTCGTCAAGGTGATCGAAAAAACGATCTGATGACCGTCTCAAATACACTGGTCGTCAAATGGTCGTCAGACGCATTGGCGGAGAGAGAAAGCGAAAAAGACACCATCGGTGAAATTCCCGATGGTGTCTTTCCTTTTTGTGGTGCCGGAGGCGGGACTTGAACCCGCACGAGGTTGCCCCCGTCAGATTTTGAGTCTGATGCGTCTGCCATTCCGCCACTCCGGCTTATTGCGCTGACGGACTTTATTTTATCACAGGCTTCTCCGGTCAGTCAATCTTTTCCGCGGCAATACGGCCGGCCGTTTCCAGCGCGCCGTGATCGGTTTGATCCCACCGGATGGGAGTCAGAGTGATCTTGCCCCGATGCGCCCAGTAGACGTCTTCGCTGGGCGAGGAGCTCTTCATCGGTTTCCCGGAGAGCCAGAAGCCCCGGTGGCCGGAAGGATCTTTGAGCTCCATGATCGCGTTGTCGTAATGCTGAAGGCCGAGCTTCGTCACTTTCAGATTTTTCCAGGAAATGTCCTCTGTCTTTGGAATATTGAGATTGAGGATGCCTTTGAAGTGTTTTTCCGCAAAGTACGTTTCGATCAGGGAACGCGCGAATTCCGCCGCTTTTTTCAGGAATTCCGGTTCTTTGGCCGTTTCCGCGGAGACGGCTAAGGAGGGAATGCCGAAGAAAACGCCTTCCATGGCCCCGGCGACGGTGCCGCTGTAGAGGCAGTCGCTTCCCGTATTGAATCCGTTATTGATACCGGACACGATAAGGTCAGGCCGGTCGTCCCGCAGCCAGTATTCGAGTCCCAGTTTGCAGCAGTCCGCCGTGGTGCCTGTGCAGGCATAGACAGTAATATTTTCTCCCCAGCTGTCTTTTTCCCACAGGCGCAGGTACTGCTGAAGGGTGAGCGAGCTGGAGCAGGAACTCCGCCCCCGGTGCGGCGCGATGACGGTGATGCGCGCCAGCCCTTCGAGGGCTTTTGCCATGGCACGGATGCCCGGCGCTTCGACGCCGTCATCATTGGTCAGGAAGATATGCATCATTGATCGATCTCTTTCTTTCTGGTAAGGGACGCATCCTGGAACTGGATGCCTCTCGTGTGGATGGTGTGCACCCATCCTTTTTTATGCCGGTCCAGGTAGCCCAGGAAAGTCACCGGTATCCAGGAATACATGAAGAGCGGATACAGGAGCCAATAGAACCAGATCTTTGCCGGCACTTTGATCTGCAGGAGCACGATCAGCGGCAGGATGTACTGGAGCACGGTAATGACGGTCCAGAACTGCGACGGCAGAAGTTTGTCATTATAGAGGATCACCGTGAAGCAGGGATGGAAAATATTGATATAGGTCATCACTGCGTAGAAGGTGGAGAGAAGCAGGAAATAGTTCTGAAGGAGCTGCATGATGCCGTCGAGGATGCGGATGCTCCTGCGACGGATACCTTCTTTCAACAGCTTCGGGATGTACCGCTCCGCGCAGTCGAACTGTCCCTGGGCCCAGCGTTTTCTCTGGCGGCAGGAAGCCATGAATCCGAGGGGCTTCTCGTCGTAGATGATCGCGTCGTGCACCCAGCAGGTGCGGATGCCATGGGTCAGGCACTTAATGGAAAATTCCATATCTTCCGTGAGGCATTCGCAGCCCCAGCCGTACTTCTCGATAACATCAGCGGCGATGCACATGCCCGTGCCGCCGAGAGCCGTGGAGAGGCCGATGTTGTATTTCCCCAGGTGCCACAGGTGGTTCACCGTCCAGAAGGCGATGGCAAAGGTGCCCGATACCCACGTATCGGTGGGATTCTTGGCGGAGAGGTAGCCCTGAAGGACTTTCTGCCCTTTCAGCAGGCGGCTGTTCATTTCCAGGAGGAAATCCAGGTGTACCAGGTTGTCCGCGTCGAATACGCAGAAAGCGTCATACCCTTTGTTAAGGGCAAAGATCTTCGGGAAAACCCAGTCCATGGCATAGCCCTTGCCGACAAGTTTTTTATTGAAGCGCTCGAAAACGTGAGCGCCCTTGTCTCTGGCGAGCTGAGCCGTGCCGTCCGTGCAGTTGTCCGCAATGACGTAGACGTCATAAAGTTCCTTCGGATATTTCAGGATTTTCAAATTGTCCAGAAGATCACCAAGCACCATTTCTTCATTGTGCGCCGGAATGACGATGGCGAATTTGTTTTTCGGCGTGAGGATTTTCTTTTCCTTCACATGCCAGGAGCCGAAAATTGCCAGCACAATGTAGTAGGTCGTGAAGAAGATCACGATCCACTGTACAGGAAGCATGATGATATCCAGTGTGTAATTCATAGGTCCGTATTATCTCCCGCTGTGCATTCTGCGTCTGCGCTTGCGGAGCGCTTTGCGATGATTCTGCCAGGTATTGAGGATGCCGAAGAAAATGAATCCCAGGCAGAGCGCGGCGAACCATGCCGCCGGATGCAGGAATGTAAGAACGCCGAAAAGCGCCAGGCAGACCACGAGCGATTCCCAGTGAAGCTGATCCGCGCTGGCCCCCTTATTGTCAGGATAATGGATCTCGCTCACCATGAGGAACGCCACGAGAAGGATGAGCGCGATGAGGACCGGCGGCCAGAGCACCGCACCGGACAGGATGTATCCCGCGGTGATCATTCCCGTCATCGGGCAGGGCAGGCCCTGGAAATAGCCGTGCACTTCATCGCTTTTCACATTGAAGCGTGCCAGCCGGAACGCGCAGGACACCGCCAGGAGCGCGCACGGAATGAGCGCCGCGAATCCGTAATCCCGGAGCTGGGACGCATAGAGCAGTGTCGCCGGAGCGATGCCGAAAGAAATGTCGTCGCACATGGAGTCCAGCTCGACGCCGAGCGGCCCCGTCGTGTGAAGCGCGCGGGCCGTGCGCCCGTCGAAGAAATCCGCCACCATGGCGATGAGGATCAGAATGGCTGCCGGCTCAAAATAGCCTTCCACCGACATGAAAATAGACAGCGCGCCGCAGAATGCATTCGTAGCGGTCACGGTATTGGCAATCCAGGATTTGTTCAATTATTTCAGCCTCCCTACGATCGTAACGCCGCCGCAGACTTTATCTCCTTTTTTCACGAAGATATCCGCATCGCCCGGAATGTAGAGCTCCGTGCAGGAACCGAATTTGATCATGCCGTAGAGCTCGCCTTTCCGGATCTCCTGCCCGAGTTCCTTCCACAGCACGACGCGCCGCGCGAGGATCCCCGCGATCTGCACGACCAGCACAGACCGGTCTTTCCCGGTGATCCCAATGGCGCCTCTTTCATTTTCATAACCGACACCGTCCGTATAGGCGGGGCGGAACCGGCCCTGCGTATAGGACATGAGAGAAATCTTCCCCGCCATGGGCGCGCGGTTGGTATGCACGTTAAAAACAGAGAGAAATATGGTGATTTTATGGCATTTCTGCCCGAGGAAAAGGTCTTCGTCCACGCCGTCTTCTACGGCCATGACGGTACCGTCCGCCGGCGAGACAAGGATATCCTCTCCGTCGGGGATCTCTCTTTTCGGGCAGCGGAAAAAATAGGCGAAGTACAGCATCAGGACGAAAGGCACGACTGCCGCGTGATGCCATCCGGCGCACGCCAGGATCAGGGCCGCCGCGCCGGTCACCCCGATGAAGGGATACCCTTCCTGTATAATCAGCGGTTTTGTTATGGCTCTGTCCACCGGCCTTCCTCCCTTTCTGCCGCACTAAAAAACAGATCAGTCATTCCCCGCTCCGTGTTTTCTTCCACGCTTTGACCGCCGCCATATACCTCGGCAGCGCCATCATGCGCCCGATACGGCTCGGCTGGAGAAAGAGGCGGTATGCCCATTCCAGACGATGCCGCTGCATCCAGAGGGGCGCTCTTTTCAGGTGACCCGACATGATGTCGAAGACGCCGCCTACGCCCATGCCAAGGACAGGGCCCAGCTCCTCCTTGTGATCGGAGAGCCAGGCTTCCTGCTTCGGAACGCCCATGCCCGCCAGGAGGAGCTTCGTGCCCTTTTCCCGTATCTCTTGTATAATCTTTTTTTCTTCTTCCCCGTCAAAGTATCCGTCGTGGACACCGGCCAGAAGAAGTCTGCCCTTCTTTTCACTGAAGTTTTTCGCCGCTGCCTCCGCGACGCCCGGCGCTCCGCCGAGGAAATAGACGGGCCATTTCTTTTCCGACGCCAGCAGGAGCAGCTTCTCTGCCAGGTCTGCGCCGGTCACACGCTCCGGAAAAGGCGTGCCCAGCTGCTCGCCCGCCCAAAGGATGCCCGCCCCGTCGGGAACGACCAGATCGCACTCGCCGAGAATGCGGCGCAGCTGATGGTTTCTCTGCGCCATCATCAGCATTTCCGCATTCGCCGTAGCGATGAGGTGCGGTCTGCCGGATTCTATCATGGCACAGCAGATCGCCACGGTTTCGTCCATCGTCACCGCGGCGATCTCCACGTCTAATACTTCATGAAAGGTCTTTACCAGATCAATCATTTCGCGCTGTAGTTCGGTGCTTCCTTCGTGATGCTCACATCGTGCGGATGGCTTTCACGCAGCCCCGCATTGGTGATCTGAATAAACTGGGTCTCATTGATCATGGTCTTGATATCCGGCGCGCCGCAGTAGCCCATGCTGGCTCTCAGGCCGCCGATGAGCTGGAAGAGAACGTCCGATACCGGTCCGCGGTACGGGATCTGGCCTTCGATGCCTTCCGGAACGAGTTTCTTCGCGCCGCTCTGGAAGTAACGGTCCTTGCTGCCCGCCTGCATGGCGCCGAGGGAACCCATGCCGCGGTAAGCCTTGTAATTCTTGCCCTGGTAAATGATCATTTCGCCGGGGCTTTCCATGGTGCCTGCCAGCAGGTTGCCCAGCATGACGCAGTTCGCGCCCGCGCCGATGGCTTTCGCGATGTCGCCGGAATACTGGATGCCGCCGTCAGCGATGATCGGCACGCCGTAGCGCTGCGCCGCCTGCGCGCAGTCATAGACCGCGGTGATCTGCGGTACGCCGATGCCGGCGATGATGCGGGTGGTGCAGATGGATCCCGGGCCGATGCCGACTTTGACGGCGCTCGCGCCCGCTTCAATGAGGGCTTCCGTCGCCGCGCCGGTGGCAACGTTCCCCGCGATGAGCTGCATGTGCGGGAACGTCTCGCGAAGCATGCGGATTGTCTTCAGCACGCCTTCGCTGTGGCCGTGCGCCGTATCGATGACGAGAACATCGGCTTTCGCCGCGAGAAGCGCTTCCGCCCGTTCTACCACGTCGGGGGTGACGCCGATAGCCGCCGCTACGAGGAGACGGCCGTCGCTGTCCTTTGCGGAATTCGGATATTTCCTCATCTTTTCGATATCTTTAATCGTGATGAGTCCCTTCAGATAGCCTTCACTGTCAATGAGAGGCAGTTTTTCGATGCGGTGTGCCTGCAGAATCTTCTTTGCTTCTTCAAGAGATGTATTTTCCGGAGCGGTGATCAGCCCCTCTTTTGTCATAACTTCGCTGATCGGCTTGAAAAGGTCGGTCTCGAAACGCATATCGCGGTTCGTAATGATGCCGACGAGCTTTCCGTCCACAGTGATCGGAACGCCGGAAATGTGGTACTTATTCATCAGATCGTCCGCGTCGGACAGGGTGTTGTCCGGGCTGAGGAAGATCGGATCGACGATGACGCCATGTTCGGAGCGTTTGACCTTATCGACTTCCTTGCACTGTTCGTCGACGCTCATGTTCTTGTGAATGACGCCGATGCCGCCTTCCCGCGCCATGGCGATGGCCATATCCGATTCGGTGACAGTATCCATGCCCGCGCTCATGACCGGAATATTCAGCTTGATCTCATTCGTCAGGTACGTCGTCACGTCGACTTCCCGCGGAAGGACATTGGAATGCGCCGGAATCAAAAGGACGTCGTCAAAAGTCAGTCCCTGTTTGCCAAACTTGTCTTCTCTCATCATTGACCTCCATCTCTTAAAATAAAACATTCTGCACATACTTATTTATTTTATTGTAATGCAAAAAAAACTTCGCCGCAAGCGAGAAAGGCGCGCCCGCAGCCGCCGAAAAACCGCCGCTCGCCTGCCAAGAAACGCTGACATATCCGCGTCTTTCCTCCCGACCGGGAGGGCCGAAACGGACGATCAGCGTTTCTTTCTGCCTGCCTTGCGCAGCCTGCATTTTCGTAATTTACATATTATAGCATATACCGGTGAATATACAACTGCCCGAGAAAAAACGGCGGGCATTCCTTTTCCCTCTCTCCGCGCGCGAAAAAAGCGCGGATGATCCGCGCCTTCTCAATGATAGATCCGCTCGAAAAATTTCCCGCCGAACCGCCGGGCCAGTTCCTCCCGGCAGTCCAGCCCCGCCGCGACAGCCTGCCGCGCTTCCGCCCGCGCCCGTTCCAGCAGCGGCAGGTCACGCAGAATGTCCGCCGCCCGCAGGTCGGGCATGCCGTGCTGATGGTAGCCGAAAAATTCCCCCGAGCCCCGGAGGAGGAGATCTTTCTCGGAAAGGAGGAATCCGTCCTGGATCTGCGTCATGAGCCGCATGCGGAGCCGGGCCGTCTCATTCCGGCTGTCCGTGTAAAGAATGCAGTAGGACTGCGCGCTGCCGCGGCCCACGCGCCCCCGGAGCTGGTGGAGCTGGGACAGGCCGAAGCGGTCCGCGCCGTACACGAACATGATGACCGCGTTCGGCACGTTCACGCCCACTTCGATGACGCTCGTCGCCACGAGGAGCTGTATCCGGCCCGCCCGGAAGTCATCCATGACCTGCTGTTTGTCTTTCTCTTTCATCCGCCCGTGCACCATGCCGCAGGAGTAGGAGGGAAAGACTGTGTCTTTCATTTCTTTCCACACCTTTTCCGCCGCTGCCAGATCCTGCTTCTCGCTCTCCGCGACGAGCGGGCACACCACGTAGACCTGCCGTCCCGCGTCCATCTCCTTCGCCATGAAACGGTACACCCGCGGGAGCATATCGCGTCCCACGGCGTAGGTCTTCACGGGATGACGGCCCGGCGGCATGCCCCGGATGGACGACACATCCAGATCACCGTACACGGAGAGCGCCATCGTCCGCGGAATGGGCGTGGCCGTCATAATGAGCGCGTGCGGCGCTTCCCCTTTCGTCTCCAACGCTTCCCTCTGCCGCACGCCGAACCGGTGCTGTTCATCAGTGATAACAAGGCCGAGGCGGGCAAATTCCACATCTTCCTCGATCAGGGCGTGCGTCCCGATGAGCACGTCCACCTCCCCCGCGCGGAGGGCATCGAGCAGCGCCCGCCGCTCCGCCGCCCGCGTCGTCCCCGTGAGGAGCGCCGGGCGGATGGGCAGTCCCTTATAGAACGAGGAAAGCGTCTGGAAATGCTGCTGCGCCAGCACCTCCGTCGGAGCCATGAGAGCGCTCTGATAGCCGTTTTCCGTCATCTTCGCGATGGCCAGCGCCGCCACGGCCGTTTTCCCGCTGCCTACATCGCCCTGCACGAGGCGCTGCATGGGAACGAGCCCTTCCATGTCGTCTTCGATATCGGAAAACGCCTTCTGCTGATCTGCGGTGAGCGCGAAAGGCAGATTCTTCACCGCCGCCGCCACGAGCGCGCCCGACGGCGCGCACTTGATGCCGGTCATGCCGGCTTCCCGTTTCTTTCGGAGCAGGAATATCCCCGCCTGCATGAAAAAAAGCTCCTCAAAAGCGAGGCGCTTCCTCGCTGCCTTCTGCGCATTCCAGTCTCGGGGAAAATGAATGGCTTCCACAGCCTCGCGGCGCCCCATGAGGCCCTCCCGGCGAATCACGCCGGCCGGCAGATTCTCCTCCAGCCCTTCCGTCTCCGAAAGCACTCTCCGGATCAGCTCCTGGAGCCTTCCCAGTTTTATTCCCTCCGTGAGCGGATAGACCGGGACCAGGCGGGAGAAACGGGACAGCTCCTCCGGTTCCGCGGCGACCGTGTCGGCATTCTGCATCTGGATCTTCCTGAAATTGAACTCCACCCGTCCGTAAGCAAGGACATGCATGCCCCGCGTAAATTCTTCCCGCTTCCAGGGCTGATTGAAATACACCAGATTCACCGCGCCCCGCCCGTCGGTAATGAGCACCGTCAGGATGGACATGCGCGGCCGGGGACGCGCCTCCCGCACATCCGCCACTTCGCCGTACACCGCCGCCTCCTCATCGTAAGAGAGCTCATCCATTGGGATGATCTTCGTCCAGTCCTGGTACCTGCGGGGATACAATCCCAGCAGATCTCCCACCGTGGAAATGCCGAGCCGCGCCAGCTTCTCCGCCATTTTCGGGCCGACGCCCTTCATCTTTGTCACAGGATCCGCAATGACCATCTGTTTTCTCCGTGCCGATAAAAATCTCCCCGCTCTTCTTCTCTTCCGCCGCGGGATAAACCACTTGCCTTTCCTATTATTTTATGATATATTACGAATGTTGCAATCACGAAAGCGCAAGGAGGTGTAGCACATGGCTCATTATTGTGAAGTATGCGGAAAAAAGACCGCCACTGGCATGAACGTATCCCACTCCCACCTGAAGACGAAGAGAACCTGGAAGCCGAACGTTCAGAGAGTACGCGTTGTGGTGGACGGCGAGGTTAAAAGAATGAATGTCTGCACCCGCTGCCTTCGTTCCGGAAACGTGACCCGCGCATAAGACCGCATAGACAGCCGGCAGGAGCCGGCTTTTTTGCTGCCCTTTTTCAGGCACAGAAAAAAGCGCCCATTCTTCATGAATGAGCGCTCTTTTTATTTCCCGTCAGTCCAGGTGATCGGCGAAATTCTTGATGATGACGATGGGCGTCTTCTGGCTGGCGTTTCCGAAAGGATTATCGATCAGGATCTGCGCGATCTGTTTCGGATCGAGGCCTTTGCTCTTTCCCAGCACAGCGGCGCGCTTCAGGTCATTCACATCAGCGATGACCGCGCCGTAGGCGCCGGTGGCTTTCACGATCTCTTCGCACACCTCATCCGTATCCGCCGGGCCGTAAACGATGCATTTGTCAAAAGGCGGCATCGTTCCCGTCACGTCGTCCGTAAGAGACGCCTGGCGGCACTTCGCGTAAAAGACACCGTTCTTCCCGGCAAGTTTGGCAAACGCTGCCGCGATGAACCAGAAGAGCATGCGCCAGCGGCCTTCCTTCTCCATGGCCGCCTGCATGCCGTAAATGCTCGCCATGGAGCCTGCCGCCGGAACAAAGCGGTTCATGAGGCGCGCCTGCCAGCACGGAGACAGCTCCTCCGGGCGGACATAGCGGTTCTGCGTGATCGCCACAACCGACTCCGCGGCGCAGACGATGTCCCTGTCCGTGATGTCGCCGCCGGCGTATTCCTTAATGGCGTCGACAATATTATCCTTATTCGTCAGTATCCGTGTGCGCACGGGCAACAATTCAAGTTCAGCCATGTTCCTTACCCCCGATGTCCCGCCGTATATTCATAAAGAGCCTCTCTCAGCTCGTCTTCCGTCAGCCAGATGCGGCCCTTTTCGTAGGCCCAGTCGCTTCTTCCCACCGTCTGATAGATCACATCCAGCGGCATGTCCGGAAATTCTTCCAGCGCTTTCAGGATGCCGCCTTCTTTCGCTTCCAGTGTCAGCTGCACCCGGAGCTCCACCGTTCTTCCGCGCTCCACGATGAGCGCTTCCCAGTAATCGTCCGTGCGGGGGCGGGCCGTATCCATGAGAAGAGCCCGCACGTTCACACGGTCATACTGCTCCTGCGGCATGTAGGGGCGGGCGAAAGCGTCCATGATCGTGCCGTTCTGACGGCCCACATTCTTGATCGGCACCGTGCAGGACAATTCTGCCCGGCGGCTGTCCATGGAATCCACCTTAAACGGCGTCTTCTTGCCTTTCAGCAGGCGGAATTCACAGTCTCCCTGCTTCGCCGCCACAAGCCAGTACGCGATAAATCCGAGGCAGACCAGCAGGATGACTGCCGCCGTTATATTAATGATCACACTCAGCATAGCCTACAACTCCTTACAGCTCCGCCAGCCGCACCGGCACGGCTTCGCCAAATACTTTTTCCGCCAGCTTTTCCGCATTCTCCCGTTCGGAAGAGAAATAAAAGACATCTCCCCGGCGCGCCCCGCTCTCCGCGTCTGCCGCCCGGAGCGCCGCCATCGCGTCTTCCGCCGTCTTTTCCGCAGGATCGAGGAAGTACGTCTCCGGCATGAGTTCTTCAAAAACGTCCCGCACCAGCGGGTAATGGGTGCACCCGAAGACCGCCGCTTCCGCGCCGGACGCGCCGAACTTTTCAATGGCCGCCGCCACGATCGCCAGGATGGTCTCCCTGGGCGCGCAGGTCTCAATGGCGTGGGCCAGCCCTTCGCAGGGGACTTCGATGATCTCCGCCCCGGGCAGCGCCGCTTTCATGGCTCTCCGGTGGGCGTGCGCCGCGATCGACGCGGGCGTCGCAAAGACTGCCGCCTTCCTGACCGGAGGAAGCGAAGAAAAATCCGTGCTCATCCCGATGACCGGCACCGGCACTTCAAAGAAAGACGGCGGCACATTGAACGTGATCGTATTGCACGCGATGACGACCGCCTTTACCTGCCTGGCCAGCAGGAAATCCCGGATCTCCCCGGCAAAGCGGACGATCTCCTCCCGCGGCCGCTCTCCGTAGGGATTCCGCCGCGAATCGCCGAAATAGACGATATTTTCCAGCGGCGCGAGTCTGCGTATCGCCCGCGCCACGGTGAATCCCCCCGCGCCCGAATCCATGACGCCGATCGGACGGTCATCCATGGCGCACTTCCCTGTCCTCCGCGGACATGGCGAGAAGCTCCGCGATCTGCTCCTTCGGCACGCGGGCGATGCGCCCGTTGTCCATGCGGGTGAAAGTCCCCGTCGTTTCCGCCGTCACCAGCACCTCGCCCGTGCTGTCCCGGATGATCTCATATTCAAAGACCAGCTTGGCCCGGTCCGCATGGACGAGCCAGGTCTTCACCGTCACATCGTCGTCATACTTCGCCGACTGCACATATTTCACATGAAGCTCCACGATGGGGAACACGATGCCCATATCCATCCAGTCGTCCAGCGTCAGGTGAGCGGTCCGCAAATATTCCACGCGCGCTTCTTCAAGCCAGTTCAGATAATTGCCGTGATACACGACCTTCATCCCGTCGGTCTCCCAGAAGCGGACTCTTCTTTTCAGTTCATACATGGTTTTTCCCTCCCGCTTACCCATTCATTGTACTACACGGGAAAGAAATGTCAAAAAATACTGGCCCCCGCCGGAAGGCCGCGCTATACTGATACAGAAAAATTTTTCAAGGAGATCTCATGAATTTCACTATCACATGCCCGAACTGCGGGACGAAGCTCCCTCTTTTCGACAGCCAGATAAAAAAGAGAAAAGGCGCGGTCCGCTGCACCCGCTGCGGCAGCCGCATCCAGTACGACCTGTCCCGCCCGAATCCGGTGCGCGCCGGTTTCTGGCCGGAGACGGAGACGCCCTTCAAGCCCGGCGCGAAAAACCGCTTCCTCTCCATCGCAAAGGCAAAGCAGAAAAATCCCGATTTTGAATTTAAGATGGCTGCGCCGCCGCAGGAGCCTGCCGCTTCCCGCGTGCCTCCCGTGTTCGACCGCTCCCGCCCGGCGTTTCAGAAATTTGACATGAAAACGGGCCGTGTCATCGGCGGGGACGCCCCGGCCCCGCGCCCTGCGCCCGCGTCTCCGGCGGCTCTGAAAAATCCTGCCCCGCCTTCTCCGGTGCTTCCGAGATTTGAGGCGCAGCCCGCGGGAAAAGCGCCCGTCTTCCGCCCGCCGCAGAGCGCCGCGGAAGTGAGGAAGCCCTCCGGGCAGACGCCGAAGCTCTCCGCCCGGCCCGCCGTGCCCGGCCGGAAGGCCCCCCAAAAGGGGAGGCGCTCCGTCGGTCTCGGCGAAGTCCGCGCCGCTTCCCGTCCGCCGCTCCGCGCGCAGCCCCGCCGCTCTTCCGGCGTGATGGGCAGGCTCCGCAGCTTCTTCCGCCGCCTTTTTTCCGGAAAATAAATAAAAACGCTTTTCACCATTTCCGATGAAAAGCGTTTTTTATTTTTACTTTTTTATCCGGCAGACGGCGCGGGGTTCATTTCTTCGATTCCACTGCTTCCGGTTCCACCGGCTCCGGGGCTTCCGGGGCGGGCGTTGCCGGATCGGCTTCGTCGGCGCGGGCGCATTCTTCAGCGCGCCTGGCACGGTCCTCCGCCTTTCGCTGATCCGCCTTTTCCATGGCTTTCGCCCGGAAATCTTCCGCGGCGTTTCTGACTGTCTCCTTCGCTTCCGCTGCCTTTTCTCTGGCCGTTTCCCTGTACTCCTTCACCATATCCTGTACTTTTTCGGAGACTTCCGCCGCTTTTGCCTTCGCCTCTTCGGACTGTTCCTCCGCCTGCGCCTTCATGTAGGCCGCCTTCACGCGGGCCTGCGCCATGCGGATGCGCGCTTCCGCCTTTGCCTGCTCAGCGCGGACTCTCGCTTCCGCCGCGCGGATGTCCGCTTCCCGGCGGAGACGGCGGCTCTTTTCTTTCACCGCTTCCATCTGCGCCTTCGCCTGATCGGAAAGCTCTTTTGATTTTTCCTTTGCCTGCGCGGACAGTTCCTTTGACCTTTCTTTCGCCTGCTCCGCCAGTTCTTCCGCCTTCACCTTCGCCTGGGCGGAAAGATCTTTCGCCGCTTCCTGCGCGGTCTCCTTCGCCGCTTCCGACACGCCGATAGCCATGTACTTCGCCGTCTCGATCTGTTCGTCCGTGACGCCGGCCTTCTTCAGCGCAGCGATGAACCGCGCCGATACCGTGTCCGCCGCGTCGGTCAGACGGCCGGACAGCTTCTCAAACGCCTCGTGGGCCTGATCGGGATAGAGCTTCTTTTCCGCTTCCGGAGCCGCCGTCTCGTCGCCCAGGGGCTGATCTTTCAGCGGATTCTTCTCCAATTCTTCCACGTTTGCTTCCCCCGCTTCTTTTTCCTTTTCAAAAATCTCCATATACGGCTTCACATCGTCGGGCATGCCGTCTTTGATCCATTTCCTCGCCGCCCTGCCGATGCCGTAGGTCACGCCCACCGCGATGGGCACCTGCATGAAAGCCGCCGGGATGAGCGTCGCCGCGAGGCTGCCCGTCACCGTGCCGCCGAGGGAGCCGATGAAGGCGAGCACCACCTTGTGGGAGAGCTTCACGCCGTAAGTCTCGCCGATCTTCACGATCATATAGACTTCATTCGCCATGAGCGCCGCCGTACCGAGAAGAGGCGCCGCCACGATCACCCCTGCCCGGGCCGCTGCCCAGCGGATCAGGCTGTCCGCCGCATCATCCCGATCATCGCGGATATCGATCTCCACTTCCGCTTCCGGCAGATCAAAAGAGATCTCCGTCTGCTTTTCTTCCGGCGCGGTTTCCGCTGCTTCTCCCGGCGCAGCTTCTTCCGCTTCCGCCGGAGCCGCTTTCTCCGCTTCCGTCTCCGCGGGAAGAGCCGCTTCCGGCTTCTCCGCGGGAAGAGCCGCTTCCGGCTTCTCCGCGGGAGGCATCGCCGCCGGTCTTTCCGCCACCGCCGCGGCGGGTCTCTCCGCAGGCGCTGCCGCCGTCTTTTCCGTCAGCGCTGTTTCTGTCTTCATTTCCTCGCTCATGTCCATCCCTCCAGACTGATGCTGCACGCGCCCCAGGGGCGCCTTTTTTATTTATTATACCCGGATTGTCCATTCCCCGGAAAGATTACCAGTCCGTGAGCCCTCCGTCCGCGGGGATCACGCTTCCCGTCATGAAAGAGGCCTTCTCCGAGAGGAGAAACGCGATGAGCGCCCCGATCTCTTCCGGCCTCCCGATGCGGCCCAGCGGATACTGCGCCCCCATGTCCGCCTCGCTCCCGCCGTAAGCGGCGATCTGCCTCTCCAGGAGCGGGGTCTTCACATCCCCCGGGCAGACGCAGTTCACCCGCACGCCGTACACGGCGAGCTCCAGCGCGAGCGACCGGGAAAAGGCCGCCGCCGCCCCTTTCGACGCGCCGTACACGCTGCACTGCACATTCCCCTGGAGCGCCGCGTCGGAAGCGACGGTGACGATGCTCCCGCCCCGCTTCATGTGGGGGACGCAGGCCCGGAGAAAGTACATCAGGCCGAAAACGTTCGTGCGGAAGCACGCTTCCATCTCCTCGTCGGTGGTATTTTCCAGAAGCCCTTCCACATACAGGCCCGCCGCCGCCACCGCCCCCGCGACGCGCCCCATGCCCGCCGCCGCGCGGAGCGCCGCCTCACAGTCCGCGGAGCGCCCCACATCGCAGGCGATGAACCGGCTCCCCAGGACACGAGCCTCCGCTTCGCGCCCCCGCTCCGCCGAGCGCCCCAGCAGCACCGGCGTCCAGCCATCCGCCGCGAGCGCTTCCGCCGCCGCCAGTCCTATCCCGCTCGTGCCGCCGGAAATGACGGCGATCTTTTTCTCTTCCATCATGCCCTCAGTGCGTCAGAGACGACAAATACACAAATTCGATGCCTGCCCGGCGCAGCTCCGGCACGGCCTGCCGGAAGGCCTCCGCCGTATGGGACCGGCAGTGGCCGATGATGACGGCGCTTCCGTTGGCCGCGGCCATGCGCGCGCCTTTCCGTATCATCGCCTTGATCTCTTCCACATCGGCGGAATTATCCACGAAGAGCTGATTCCGCACATAGGGCACGCCCGCGGCGGCCGCCGCCGCATCGGCCGCGGTGGTCGTATTCGTGGCGCTGTCGAAGAAGAACATTCCCCGCGCCGCGAGCGCCGCCATGACCGTATCCATGGTACGCCGGTCCGTGGTGGCCTTCGAGCCCTGATGATTGTTCAGCCCCACGGCCTGCGGGATCTGGCGGAAAGAATCGGCCAGGATCTGCCGCTGCGCCGCGCTGTCCATGGTCGTGAGAAGGAGCACCTTCTCCGCCGCTGCTCCGGAGACCGATTCCATGGGCTGATGAATGATGACGGGAAGCCCTGCCGCCGCCCACCGCGCCGCCGCTTCCTGCGTGTACGGCTGATTCGGCATGACCGCGAGCGTCAGGGGGATGCCCATCTGCTCATAGACCCGCTGCGAATCCAGGTCGCGGCCGCCGTCATCGATGCACACCGCGAGCCGTCCCCGGAGAGAGCCCGGCGCTGGGCCTTTCGCCGTCTCCTTCTCCGCGGGAGCCGCCGCGGGCGCTGCCTCCTGCTTCGCCGGGGCCCGTTTTTCCGCCGCCGCTTTCTTTTCCGGCGCAGACTTCTTCTCCGGCGCCGCCTTCTCTTCCCGCGGCGTCTCTTCAAAGATCTCCTCCGCGCTCTCCCGCACCGTGTCCAGCACGCTCTCCGCGGCACTCTCCGGTCTCACCGGCCCGCGCCGCTCGTGAGGCGTCTCCGAAGTGAAATACACCGCCGCCGCTGCCGCCGCGATGAAGAGGAGCAGCGCAAAAAGAAAACGCCGTCCGCCGCCGTTCTTTCTCCGCCGCGTCCCGCGCCCCGTCTTTCTCACCGTTTTCCTTCTCCGTTCCGCCATACAGACTCCTTCCGCGCCGCAGCGCTCCTGCATTTTTCTTCCTATTATAACAGAAACCGTCCGCGGGAAAACGCGCGGGTCCCCTGTGCTATAATGAAAATAAAAAGAAAGGACTGGTGATCTCCATGAAACTCGTCGTCATCAATAAATTATCCCCCGCCCGCATCGCCGCGCTGGAAAAAGCGGCCCCCGGCACAGCGGTCGAAGCGTATGCCTCTGTCAAAGAGGCGCTCCCCCATCTCGCGGACGCCGACGCCGTCGCCATGTGGGGCTTCCACGACGCGGAGCCGGTGCTTCTCGCCGCGCCCATGCTGCGTTGGGTCCATTCCCTGTCGGACGGCGTGGAAAAACTTCTCACACCGTCCATGATGGCCCGCCCCGTCATTCTCACCAATTCCCGCGGCGTCCATGACAGCACCGTGTCGGAGCACGCCATGGCGCTCCTCCTCGCATGGTACCACCGCCTCCCCGAAGCCGTGCGGAACCAGGACGCCCACCAGTGGAAACGTCCCAAAGGCGACACCATCCGCGGAAAGAAGCTCCTCATCGCCGGATTCGGAGGCATCGGCAAAGCCCTCGCCGCGAAAGCCCGCGCCTTCGGCATGGAGATCATCGCCGTGAAGCGGAGCCTCACGCCGGAACCCCTTGCCGACAAAGTCGCCGCCACGGAAGATATCATGACCGTCCTCCCCGAAGCGGACGTCATCGCCGCGGCCCTCCCCGCCACGGCAGAAACGGAGAAATTTTTCAGCGCTGAAAAATTCGCCGCCATGAAAGAAGGGGCCTTCTTCCTGAATATCGCCCGCGCCACCGTCGTCGATGAAGAAGCCATGATGGACTCCCTCCGGAGCGGACGCCTCGCCGGCGCGGCGACGGACGTATTCAGCCGTGAGCCGCTCCCCGCCGACCATCCTCTCTGGGATATGCAGAACGTCATCATGACGCCCCACGTGGCATCCATGACGCCCGATTTCTGGGACCGCCTCCTCGCTCTCCTGGAAGAAAATCTCGCCGCCTTCGCCGAAGGCGCGCCCCTGAAGAACGTCATCGACAAAACAAAAGGATATTAAAGCAAAAAAAGATCCCCTCCCTTTTCGGGAGAGGATTTTTTTCATGCCTCAGTCTTTATAGCTTTTCAGCGCTTCGCCGAGCCGCTTGATGCCTTCTTCAATGGTCGCTTCATCATTGTAGGAGAAATTCAGGCGGAAATAATTCTTCTTCTTGGAAGCGGGGAAGAAGCTGTCCCCCGGCACGAAAGCCACATTGTTCTCGATGCACGTCATGAGGAGCTTGCGCGCGTCGATTCCTTCCGGCAGCTCCACCCACAGGAAGAGGCCGCCGTGCGGATAGGTGCACTTCACGTTTTCCGGGAAATACTTCTTGATCGCTTCGCACATCGCGTCGCGGCGCTTCGCGTAGAGCGCGCAGTTTTCCTTGATGTGCCCTTCGAAGTCATAATTTTCCATGTACATCGCGCATTCCCGCTGCGTCGTGCCCGGCGTGGACAGGTCGGTCGCGCCCTTCACGAGATCGATCTTCGCCATGATCTGGTCATTCGCCACGAGCCATGCGAGGCGCATGCCCGGAGCGAGCGTCTTGGAGAACGTGCCGGAATAAATGACGAGGTGTTTCGGATCCATGGAGATAAGCGGATTGATCTCTTCCCCTTCGAAGCGGAGATCGCCGTAGGGATTGTCTTCGATCACAGGGATCTCATACTTCGCCGCGAGAGCCATGAGAGCCTGACGGCGTTCCAGCGTCCAGCAGATGCCCGTGGGGTTCTGGTAATTCGGGATGACATAGATGAATTTCACACGATCCGTCGTTTCGAGGAGCTTCTCCAGTTCTTCCGGGATCATGCCTTCGCCGTCTGTGGGGACTTCCACGAATTTCGGCTGATTCAGCTCGAACGCGTTGATCGCGCCCAGGTAGGACGGGCTTTCGATGAGGACGACGTCATCCTTGTCGAGGAAGACACGGCCGATGATGTCGAGGCCCTGCTGAGAACCGGTGGTGATGATCACATTCTTCGCTTCCACCTTGTCCATGCCCATGGGGCCGTACATGCGGTTCATGCGGTCGGCGATATCCTGACGGAGCTTCATGAAGCCCATGGACGGGCCGTACTGCATGGCGCCAGCGCCGTCTTCTTCACGGACTTTCACCGCGCATTCCGTCATTTCCTTCAGCGGAAACGTCTGAGGAGCCGGCAGGCCGCCGGCGAAAGAAATGACCTCCGGCTTCGCCGTCAGAGCGAGCAGCGGACCGAGATCAGAGCCTTTGATTGCTTCCAGAGTGCTGGAAAAACGAATTGCCATAAGACATCTCTCCTTTATTTTAAGTTTTGGGAAGCCTGACACGGCCCTGGAAGCGGCTTCGCCCCGCAGGTTTCATGCGCCGGGATTTCCTTAATGTTACTATTGTAAGTCCCGTTCCCTCGGCATGTCAATTCTCGAAGCGGAAAAATTTCCTGAAAAATAAATTTTTATGCACGGACCGGACGAAAAAAATGAACGGCCCCGTCGGGAAGCGCCCTGACAGAAAGCGCCGGAAAATGAGCGTTTCTCATCGAAAAGCGCCGCGGCGGTGAACGCCTCCCGCTGAAAAGCGCTTCGGCATTTTGCGCCGGAAATTTTTGCGCACGGAAAAAGGAGCGGTCTCCCGCTCCCTTCTCTTTTTTCATTGATCAGAACG
>UQYL01000008.1 GCA_900545365.1 uncultured Dialister sp.
CCCGCCGGTACGCCCCCTGTCCGATGACCGCATTGTAATAGCCGTCCAGATGATTCATACGCCCTCCTTACCGAATGAGGCCGCTCCAGTCGTGGGAGATGGCCACCTCTGCAAAAGCATCGCTCGCCGCGTCCACCTGGTCGTCGTGGAGCGCGTCGGGAAATCCTGATAATTCATCCAAAAAAGCGGCATTCCAGCCGCCTTCCAAAAGCAAAACATTTCCCCGCTGCCACTGCGCCGCGAAGGGCTCCGCCCGGGCGGTCTTCGCGCCGGACACGGGGAGAATCACGATGTGGAATCCCGCGAGATCCCGCGCCATGGACGCCGCCTGCGCCTTGCCCGCCTGCCCCGGGTCCTGCGGAATGCGGATGGTATTGCACCGGTACGCCGCCCGGTCTGTCACCGCGGCGGCCTTGATGATCTGCCGCACGTCGGCCGCATTGGCCGCCCGCCGGATGACGTCGAGCACGATGTACTGCCCGTTTTTCATCCGCCCCATGAGCACGCCTGCGGTGCGGTCCGGGTTCTTCGACTCCGGTGTGATTTCCGTCGCCGCAAGGTCCCATGCCCGCGCCACGCTGACGATACGGTCTGGCACTTCTTTGACGATGCGCGTCTGCTCCGGCTTGAAATAGAGTCCGCCTGCGGGGCGGATTTTCCAGTTCCCGCGGAGAAGCCGTTCCCGCTCCACCGTAGGGAGCGCGTTCAGGCTCGCTATGTAGTCCGGGTTGATTTCAAGAAGCGCTTTGTTGTCGAAAATGGAAGAGGCGATGAAGGATACGCTCTTAACGGCCTCGCTCCCGTACTGCGACGCGAGCTCTTCCCGTGTGTCCGCCCAGATGATTTCCCCGTCGATGCGGGCGAAATACCGGATCTTCCCAGACCGTTCCTTGATGGCGTATCCATCTTCCCCTATCCACCACGAAATGAAGTCTGCTACCCACGAATCCGCATCCGGATTGCACGTGGCCCTGATGTAAGGCCGCACGCCGCACGTGGAGCGGTTTCTGGACAGCATGTAGAAGAACTGATGCTCTGTGAAATGCGTCAATTCGTCGTAGCAGATGAGGCATATTTGCGAGCCCTGCCAGGCATGGACTTCCTTGTCGCTTCCGAGATGCCGGAATGACACCTTCGCGCCGGATGGGAAAATGGCCGTCGGCTGCGGCGTCTGCTTGATGGTCGCGCCGATCGGCGTGTACATCTCCACCGCATTGTCGAAAAGCCCGCCCTCGGCCATGATCTGCGTCGCCTGCCGGCGGAAGATGACCGCCCCGAACCCCGGATTGTCGATATGCCGCAGCGGCTCCAGCAGCAGTGCATACGTTTTTCCACCGCCTGCGGCCCCGCCGTAGATGGTGATGTCCGCCGGGGATGACAGGAAGGCTTCCTGCGGCCCTTTCTGCGGCCTCAATATCTGCACCGCCGTCACCTCCCGTTGTCCGGCAGATAAATCTGCACCGACGGGGCAGCGGCAAGCGGCGCGCCGTCCTTCCCGGTGACTTCGAGCTTGTCCGCGTTGATTCTCTTTTTGAGCCCTTCTGTGCGCGCTTTTTTCTCTTCCTGTTCGATGTCCGACATGGAAAGTCCATAGCGTTTCATGAGAAGCTCTGCGGCACGAAGCCTGTCATGAGCTGAAATCTGTTTTTTTATGATACGGGCCTCGCTGATGCCGTCTCCGTGCCCCTCCACCACGGGAATTTCTTCTTCGATTTCCCCGCGCAGTGCCGCCGTGAGATGCTGCATGACCTCTTTTGCATCGGCAATCCGTGTACTCTCCAATTCCTTGAGCCGTGCATCGATGGCCGTTTTGATATTAGGTTTTCTTAGGTTGTCATGACCAATAATAAATGCTGTTTTTTCACTGTAGCCTGCTTTTTTTGCGGCCTCCGTAGCGTTCCCGGTTTCGATGTAGTAATCGACGAACCGTTTCTGTTTCTCTGTCAGTCCCGGCTTCATGCATCGTCACCACCTCGATTCACCGGCAACAAATCTGTGTGATAAATTCAATCAATTTCATTCTCAGCATTCTCCGTGCAACAGAAAAGACCGCCACGCGGCGGCCGTCTCTGTCTCTTTGGAGGTGCATGAATCCCGTATTGCCCTTTCGGACAATTCCTTTTCTACAGTTTATCACATTTTTGTGTCTCATGATGTCTCACGATGTCTCATAGTGTCTCAACTTTTTATTGATGGCATCAACGCCAGCACTGGAAATGCGCATGACAGTAGCCCGTCCGTAGTTCATCTTCCGGGCAATGGCTACCCACGTCTCGCCCATGATGTATCGCTCCCAGAGGATTTGCCATGTGGTTTCATCGTCGCGGATAGTGTTAATCATCGCCTTTGCCTTTTCCAGCATTGTTTCCAGTTCTTTCTGCGCCTCTTCAAGTCGCTGCCTTTCTTCTTCGATGGCTGCGAGTGTCGCATCGATTGTCGCTTTGTTTGATGTCTGCACCTTCTCCGCAATCTTGAGTCCTGTCACCGTCTCCGCCCGCGATACGTGTTCTGCCAGTGACTCTTCCATCCGCATGACTTTTTTCCGTTTCACCCGCACCATCTCCAGAAATTCCCTCGCATCCACGATTTCCTCCATGCGTCCTCCCTAATAATTTACTAATGCAACTGTTTTACAGATTTCTGCCAAATTCGGCAACCAGAGCAGTTCGTAAATTCCGACCCACTCCTATCCTTCATCTAAGGCTTGCCACGTAAAACATGGCCACCGGCACCGCCAGCGCAAGCAGACCGATTCCGATCCTTCGCAGGATGTCACGTTCATCCTCATTCATTCTTTTTCACCTCCGCCGCTGCCTTTTCCTTTTCGACGCGGATCTCCATGAGATTAATTCTGGACATGGCCTCTCTGTATAGCGCAATCGCATCAGAAGCACGGCGCGATGCCATACGGATTAATCTATGCGCGGAGCCGAATTCGATTCTCAAATCCGTTTCATCCAGATCATATTTCATCGCCTCATGGAAACACGCACTGTTTCTATCTCTGACAGCCTTAAAAATAACACTGTCCTCATCTCCTAAATCCGCGATCATCGATTCTATCGTGAGATTTGTGTATGTTTCTTTCATCATTCATTCCCTCTGACTTTGAATCCTTCGAACCATAAATCGGTGTAATAGGACCGATACAGCTTGAAAAAATCATCGGCATCCATCGTCACCAGCCATCGGCAGTTGTTCTTTTTGTGCGCCACGATGGGAATATCCCCGCGGCCGGCAGCTTCCGCATCGCGGCGGCTCTGGTCCATGGCGTCCCTCAGGTTCAAATGCTCCACGTATTTGACCTCCTGATGGATACCGGGCAAGCCGGTCACATCGTCCGCCTGCCCTTCACGGCCGCTGTACTGCACGCCGCGCCGGGCGTTCATGAATCCATGGTCCCGGCAGACTGCCGCCCACGCCCGCTCGCCGCGTTTCCCCTTTTCCCTGGACATTTTCCCCATCAGTGATCCTTCCCGCCTTTGGCAATGCTTCCGGAAATAATCTTCATCTGCCCAAGGCTGACCGTGATGTTAGCCGTACGGCGGCGAAGCTCGCTGATCTTCATTTCCAGCTCTTCCCCGTGGTACGACTTCCCGGCTTCCCGGATGCTGGCTGCCAGTTTACCGATGACCTCCTGCGCCTCACCTACGGCTGCCAGAATATCCCTGCCGATGGCCTGCGTTTCCTTTTTCTCTTTGTTGATCTGCCGTACCATGCTCGGCGGCACCTGATTTCCACTATATCTCATGACGATTTCCTCCCATTAAAACGGAATGTCTTCCTGATCGTAGGATATGGCTCCCTGCGGATTCTGTTTCTGCTGTGCCTGCTGCGCGCCGAATCTGGAAAAATCCCCGCGCGGCGCGCTTGGAGGCGGATTGGAATATGCCGGAGCCGCATTCTGGCCGCTGTCTCCGCCCATGGTGTGCATGCCAACGCCGTCTTTATACACCTGGACGAAAATCCCCTCCGCGGTGATGTCGTTCACATACCGCTTCTGTCCGCTCTTATCCGTATAGCTGCTGGACGTGAACCGGCCGGATATGCGCACCCGCATCCCCTTAGACAGCCAGTTCCCAGCCGCTTCCGCAATGTCGCCCCACGCGGTGATGGGCACCCAGTCCGTATACTCTTTCCCGTCCGTTTTCCGGTTCACCGCCACGGTGAATTTGGCATAAGGGCGGCCGCTTCCCGTCGTCTTCACCTCCGGATCACGCGTGAGATTCCCCACAATGTCCACCGAATTATTCCACATCTTCTTTTTTCTCCTTCTCCACGTTTTATCAATCGGAACCATGATATCCTCCTATGTCCATCATCTTTCGAACGTCCGCAAACAGTTCATTTGTCAACCATTTTGCGGACCTCCGCAAAATGATTATTTGATTTCCTTCGGAGCGCGCCGCTGGCTTTCCGCCGCCACGGTGATGACGAGGCTCGAGCCTTTCAGCCGGTCGTACACGCGCTCCTGATACCGTCCGGCGATTTCGCCGGGTACGAGATTTGTGGTAATGCAGATGGGCCGCATCCGGTTGTACCGATTGGAGATGATGGCGTCCACCTTGTTCCTGATCCAGTCGCCGGGATATTCCGTCCCGAGGTCGTCCAGGATGAGAAGGGACGTCTCTTTCAGCCGGCTCTCGAATGCGAGATATTCCGCGTTGTCTTTCTGCTTCGACATCCGCACCAGATTGTCGAAGAGCTCCGCCAGCGGTACGAACATGGCGCTGCGCCCGTTCCGCAGCAGGTGCTGCGCGATGGCCACGGCCATGCTTGTCTTCATCGTCCCGACAGGACCGATGAAAATCACGCCCACGCCGCTCTTCTCATACTCTGCGAAGTGCTCCGCATAATCTTTCGCCTTCTTGAATCCGTCCCTCACGCCTTCCGGCATGGACCGTGAGCCCATATTGGCAAAGGTGCACGGCCAGAACCGGCGATGGATGCCGGCGCGTTCCAGCCGTTCCCGCCACGCCTTCCGGTCATAATCCGGTGATGTTACGGTATTTATCGATGTCTGATCCTCTGGCGTCCCGTTTTTCCGGATTTCCTCCAGAATGTCCGCCGCGCTCTTCAGTTCCGTCATAGCCGTCCCTCCTCCAGTTCCGCAAAATTCCCGCGACGTAGGCGAGCCGCCGCTGCCCCCGCCGCCGTGCGATCTTCATCGCCTCCACGACGCGCGCCTCCCCGTGAATGTTCACGAGCTCGGTCAGCTCCTCATATTGAGCCGGGCCGATGCCGCCGCACGTCTTCGTGCACTCGTCCTTCACAGCTTCGGAAAGCGCCGGCATAGATGTTTCCCGCGCTGGCGTATATATACTTTTCTTTTCTTTACTTTCCTTTCCTTTACTTTGTTCATTTCTGTCTACATTAATCGGATTATTGCTTACATTAACTGAGTTATTGTCGACATTAACCAGATTTTTGTATGCAGAAATGTCAATGAGCAGAATATCCCTACGGACACGAACCTCATTTCTGCGGGAAACCGCCTCAAAAAATCGGCGCTGTATTCCCGCAGAGGTAAGGATCGCATGTTGTTTCCATATGACAGAGTTGAAGAAATCCACCTGAACCGCCTTTTCGACAGTCTCCGTAACCGCGCCCTCGCTGATCCCAACTTCGTCAGCAATCAGAAAAGGCATATCGTTGTCCCACTGCATGTAGTACCCTTCATCTCTGTAGATACTACCGAGCAGGCTGATTAGTACGGGGATGGACTGCGTACCGAAAGCCTTCATGATTCTCCGTGTTTTGATGTCCCTCAGGAAGCCGACGTCTAAAGGAAAGTAATCTAATCCCTGTTTTGTCGGTCTTGCCATGGTGTCCGCCTTATCGGTTCATGACTTCGCCCGTTCCCGGATTCACCGCCGGCTCGCCCCAGTCCATGGGAATCTCCTCTTCCGGTTCATCGGCGGCCGGATGCTCTTCACAGGCGGCCGGGGCGCCGGCTTCCTGCACATTCACCGATTCAGCCTCGTCATCCGGTTCTTTGGCATCCGCTTCGATGGTGAACGTGTCTTCATCGTCCAGCGTCCCGTTTGCCAGATTCTCCTGGAAATGCTGCACAGACTGATCCGCGTGCTGATAGTCGATGGACAGGATGCCCCATTTCGACAGCAGCAGCCGGAGCACCGTCTTTTTCCCCATGTCGTCGAAACGATCCTTCCAGGTGGGGGACATGAATTTCCCTTTCCGGTTTTCCTTTTCGTGCTGCTGCATTTCCGCCTTCGACATGTAGAAATACTTCTCCATGCCGTTTTTCAGGCGGTAATACGCGATGTATCCGACGACAGGGCGCTTTGCCCGTTCCACGGGATCTTCGCACCAGTCGAAGACGAAGTCTTCCGTAAGAAGGTTTCTGGACTTGAGCTCGCCTTCCCGGACCTCGATGGCGTTGATTCTCACATACTGGCCCGTCCGCAGCGCGAGCTGGATGATTCCCTTATACCCGAGCACGAAAACCGCGTCCCGGCCGAATGGGATGATATAAGCAAACCCGAACGCCTTTTCCAGCGGCAGGTCATAGGTCGCCGCTTTCAGCGCACACTGGATGACCTGCATGGGCTTTTCGTAAAAGACAGACATCAGCTTGTCGTCGCTGTTGACCAGCGTCACCACGCTGGAGATATACTGCGCCGCCCGTTTCCCGAGCAACTCGTCAAAGCGCTTCCGCCATCCGCCCTGATCTACATATTCATTCAGCATCGCCTGTACAGACGGCTTTTTCTGTACGGGCACACTGGAAAATCCTCTGTTCACATTCATCGTCTGACCTCCCGCAGATGTACTGCTGCCACATACCGGAGATTCTGGTGGATCTCCTTTCCTATCCTCACAAGCACCGTATGGACGCCCGGATGCTCGCACACCTTGTCCATGACATCGCATGGAATCATAGGGCGGTCCGGGCCCTCATAGATGCCGACGCGGTCTCCTATGCGGAGCCGGTCGAAATCGACGGCTCTCATGCCGTCACCACACCCGGAAGACGCGGGACGGAGCAGAGACTTTCACCAGACCCGCCGACATGAGCGCGTCGTATGAGGCTGGATCTTTTTTCTTCACATCCGCCGCCGAGATGGTTTCCCGCGGCTTTCCCGTTTTCCAGGTGATCTTCCGCCCGTCCGCCGTGGCCGTCTCCGCCTCGCCCATCATCGCCATGAGCCCGTTCTTGCATTCCCGGATGCCGTCTTCGGCTTCCTTCTTCCGCGCCGTCCATTCGTCGTAGCGCCGGATCAGGTCCAGCGCCTCTTCCGGAAGCTCCACGGCCTCCGGCTTTTCGCGGTACAGCGCGGACAGCGTGCGGGCCGTGCTTTCGCTCCCGTCGACAGCCTCCGGCATGGTGCCGTCCTTGACGTGTCGCCAGAATTCCCACTCTGCCTTCTCTAATGATTTGATGTCCTCTTCGATGCGTGGAATTACCTTCCAGCGGAAATCCTGCCCGCCGATCAGCACCGCGATATACCATTTCTCCGCGCCAGTGACCGCCATGTAATGCAGGCACTGCGCGTAGTAGCTGTCCGGCACCTCGTCCCCGTCCCACTGCGCGGCGGAGAAGGCGTTGGTCGTCTTGATTTCCAGACCCGCATTCTCGCCGATCACCCAGCGGTCCACATTGGCGAGCATGAACGGATGGAAAACGCTGCGGAGCGTGCCGCGCCGCTTTACCTTATTTCCGGTCTCATCGGAAAACCAGTCCGCCACGACCGGCTCCAGCCTCGACGGCCATGTTCCCCGACATATCGTTCGGCGCCACCTGGCCCGTCTTCTCCGCCCACAGCGTGATGGGCGATTTCCACTTGTTCAGTCCGAGGATCACGCCCGCGTCGCTTCCGCCGATTCCCGTATTCCGCACGCGCAGCCACTCGTCCCGCGGCGCGTCCGCTTTCAGGATCAGTTCACATGGCTTCATGATGTGCCTCCAGTTCTGCCTGAACCTTTTCAGCCTTCCCAATGGCCCATGAGAGATTTGTCATTCCCTGAGCGGCTTTGCTTTTGTCCATGACCGCTTCGCTCAGTGCCCTGCACATCGCCTCTGAGAGCGGATCATCCGGATTCCTCAGTTCAAGGGCGAGCCTGCATATCGCAAGCGGAGCAATGGCATCTTTCGGAGCGTTTGACTTCAGATCAAATAAAATGTTGTAGTCGTCATCGAGTGTGATTCCCAGTTTCATCAGTGTTTTCATGCTTTTCATCCTTTCGTGATATACTGAAAGGGAAGGCTCCCAAACCTTCCCCAAGCAGGCTGATCTTGCACATCGGCCTGCTTTTTTCTGTTTACGCATCGGAGCTGTCCCCGTTCACATAGCGCTTGAGGGTATCGCTCATGTAAAACTTGACCTCCACGTGCGCCGGGACGATGGTCTTCCTGTCCGTCCCCGGCACCGGGTATTCCCGCTCCGCGATCCGCCGCGGCTTGAAAATGCCGAACTGATACAGGCTGAGGTCGTCCCCGTCCCGCATCATGTCCGCGATGCAGAGAAGCGTCTCATTCAGCGCGCGTTCCGCGTCCTTCCGCTTCATCCCCGCATTGTTGCGGAGCCGGTCGAGGATGTCTTCCTTTGTCCGTTTCATAGTGTTCACCTCCTCTCAATACGCCGGGTGCAGCCTGATCCGGAGCACCTGCCCCGGCTGAATCACGCCGCCGCGGATACCGTTGTCTCGGCAGATTTCCCACGACAGCCGGTTGATATCGTCATGCGGCGTGGCGATGCGGGCGGCGATGTCGTACACCGTGTCTCCCTCCTCCACCTCGTACCGGTATTCGATAGTCCGGTCGTCAGCCGTGGCCGCCGCCGCGCTCATCGCAAGAGCCGCCGCCGCGAGGCCGCAGGCGATGCCCTTCAAAAATCCCCGTCTCATCTTGTCCGCCTCCGTTCCCTGTACCAGTCGTCCACCGCATCCTCCATCGGCTGCATGAACGTCTCTTTGATGACCTCGCCCGTCTCGCCGTCCACGATGAGCGCTTTCCGGTTCCCCGGCGCGTCGCTGACAAATTTCAGCCACAGCCGCTCGCCGTCGTATCGGGCGTAGATCATGTACCAGTCGCCCGGATAGCCGCGGAACCGCTGATGCTTCGTATCGAACGTCATGCCGTTTCCTTCCTCCCGTGCTTGCGGCTTCCGTCTGCCGCATCACTCATGAAATCCGCCGCGAGAGCGGTGATCTGCATCATCCGCCCGCGCAGCCTCGCGTTCTCATCCTTCAGCCCGTCGATTTCCCGCAGCAGCCTGCGCCGTTCGAGCGGGCTCATCGGATCGAGCGGCGCCTCCTCCAGCTTCAGAACATCCGCGAACCGGATTTTCCATCCGGGTAGATTCCGGCACGGCTTCAATATGCCCTGCCGGACCCTCATATCGATGGACTCCATGCTGCATCGCCACCGCTGCATAAGCTCCTCTTTCGTCAGAAAGACTTTGTCCATCCCTCTTCACGCCTCCTCTCACATTTCCCACGACAGCTCCTCCACGAAAGCGGTCTTGATGTCGTTGTAATCCGTCCGGCACATGAGCCGGCCCTCCACGTTGTAGACAAGCCGCAGCGCCTCCGGCCGCTGCTCGCTCCGGTACATCACATACTTCCGCCCGCGGATCCATGCCACGTCGATGAGTTCATAGGTGCCGCAGAAGTCCCGCAGGCTCTGCCCGTGTTCTTTCCATTCCATGTTTTGCTCCCCCCCCTTTATTTCTTGCATAATATGCAAGTTTTAGGACAAAAAAATATTTGCTCTTTCCTGATAATCCAGCCCAAGATAGCTGGACAGCTTTGTTGCTTCCCAACAAGAGAAAGCACGACGTCCATTGATTTTATCATTGAACGAAGTTACCGAAATATTCAGCTCTTTCGCGCAATCTTCATACGTTTTCTTCTTTTCCGTAAGCAGGCCCTTCAATTTCATCATTTCCATATGTATCACCTCCTTTATTTTTCTTGCATATCATGCAAGTTTTCTTGTATCTAAGTATACAAGCCTGACCTCTCTATGTCAAGCACGACATGCAAGATTTTCCATTTCACGTGTTATATTTCTTGTATTGTGTGCAAAAATATAGTAATATGATTTCAGAAACATTTATTGGAGGTGCGTTACCATGACCGAAGCGCAGTATAATCGCCTCGTTGGAAGCCGCATTCGAGCCGCCCGCAAAGAAAAAAATATGACATTGAAAGAATTGGGAAATTTGGTTGGATTGAGCGAAAGTACCACACAAAGGTATGAACGCGGACAAATTAAATCCATTGATATAAACATTGCCAAAAAATTTGCCGATGCGCTTCATGTGCCTGCGGAAACTCTTCTCGGATGGGAGCGCCCCATTTCTTCAAAAAAGGAACCGTCAGCCGCGGAGGAACTTCCGTCTCTTTCGCCGCGGGATGAGCGTCAGATTGCACGCGATTTAGAGAAGATGCTCGCAGATCTGGACGACAAAAATGGTCTCGCCGCTGTCGGCGGGACTGTCGAAGATAAAGAAGATCTGGAGCTGCTGCGCGCCAGCCTGCTCACATCGATGCAGCTCGCCAAAAAGATCGCGAAGAAAAAATTCACTCCGAAGAAATACCGGAAAGACGATAAAGAATAAGGACTGATACGCAATGGACGCAAAGAAAAAAGCAGCGTCACTCATCAAACGATTTCACACAAATGATCCATTTGCCCTGGCGGCGGCGCTCGGAATCCACATCCTGTACAGCGATCTCGGCGGAACGTGGGGATGCTGCACCACCTATAAGAGAATCAGATTCATCCACATCAACGCGGGCATATCCGAAGCTGAGCAGCGTTTCACCTGCGCCCACGAACTCGGGCACGCTGTCCTGCATCCGGGCATGTCCCTACCCTATCTGCGGGCGCACACGCTCTTTTCCCCCGCCGTGTACGAGCGGCAGGCTAATGCATTTGCCGTGGAGTTGCTTTTGCCGGACGAAATGCTGCGGGAGCATCCTGAATGCTCCATTGACCATCTCGCAAAATCTGTCGGAATACCGGATGGAATGGAACATTTGAAGTCTATAACAAAGCAAAGTTCAATATTACATACGGGATAATTAATTATGAAAGAAATAGAAGATATATTCAAAATAATCAAGACTGCGATTGTGTGCGATTATCTGGACGGCCGCGAGGTCGGATGCTCGCCGTACGAATCTTTGCAGTCGCTTTGCGGAAACCAATTTGAAGAAATCGCCGTAGATTCCTATAAAAAGGGATACATCCGATTTTCCACGCCGCCGGAGGGTCTTACCCATCTGACCATACCGCAGATCAAAGACATCCTCCGCGCCAACGGATTGAAGCTGACGGGGAAAAAGGATGATCTTGTCAAAAGGGTCGTAGAATCTCTTCCAGAATCCGCATATGAAAACGATGTGCCGCAGGTGAATGTGCTGACAGACGCGGGGAAAGATCTTGTCGATGCCAACTATATTTTCATCCGGAATAAATTCGAGCTCGATGCTCGGTTCTGTTCCGATGTCATCGAGTCTGCGCTGTCCATCGGATGCCGTTTTACGAAAGAAGACTCCATCCGCGTATTCCGCAGAATGCATGAAAATCAATGCGATGAGCATATTAAAAACAAAGACTGGTTCTCCCTATGGCGGGAATTCTGCACATTGGCGAATTTGCTGGACACGGCAGATCCTGGCGGGAATTTTGACGACGCGGAAAAATACATCCTGCGGTCAATATGTATCAGCTTATCCGGCATGACGGATTGCAATATGCTGGAACACCGGGACGTGGTGCGGATTGATCTATGCGCATTGGAATTCCTTGCCAATTTCCGGTTCCGTCATTCAAAGAAAAAGGAAGAAATCATCCGGAATTTCATACCGATTGCAAAGGAAATGTTTCAGATTCTCCCATTTTCCTATTTCTATCCGCCGGCGATGGCGCTGATTTTGAGCGATGCCATCCAGCGGAAACGTAATTCTGATTTCTGTGTATACGGAAAAAAGAAATACGCAGCACTTTGGAGAGTTCCTGATGAATCCTCAACGGAATATGAATGTTATCCGGTTCCGAAAATATTGTACTGAAAAAATAAAAAGGCCCACCGCATACGCCAATATGCGATGAGCCGGACCGAAGGTGTTACCATCACCTCCGGCCAAATGTAATCCACCTTGCGCGGGGCCGATTACGATTATATTTTACCATAATCAGCCCCTTTTTTACCCATGAGGAGGCTGATTTTTTATGACCGATTTGAAGTACAATTTTTATGTCCGCGACCGCGGTAAAAGGAAAGCCCTCGTCCTGTCCTACAAGGACCCTGTGACTGGCCGTTGGAAGCAGATCAGCAAGAGCGGATTCCTCCGCGTGTCCGATGCAAAAGCGGAAAGCGTGAAGAGGGAATTGCTCGAAAAGGTCCGCATGGCCCCGAAGCCGTCTGCTATGAGTGAAATCACCTTCGGAGAGTTTGCGGCCGTATGGATGGAAGATAACGCCTCCCGCTGGGCCGCCAATACCTCCATGATCTATGGATACTGGCTTGCCCTGTTTGATCCGATCCGCGATATGCCGATGCAAAAGATAGGATATGCCGACCTGCTTCGCTGTTTGAATGCTGAGCAGAAAAAAGGACGGGCCGTAAGCACGCTGAATTCATGTATAACGATTGCGCGGTCCATGTTTGCCGCGGCCGTCGATTCGTATTGCATCATGGAAGACAACCCTGCTGCCAGATTGAAGAAATACAGGCGCGGACAGGATGAGCAGAAACGGCTGCGCACCATTTCCGAAGAAGAATCAGCGCAACTTCTTGCGGCCCTCAAAAAAGAGAACCGGAAACAATATACGCTGTGCATGATTGGATTGTACGCAGGCTTGCGCTACGCTGAAATCATCGGATTAACATGGGATTCGATTGACCTCGATGCGGCAATCATCCACGTGTTCCGGCAATGGAGCTTGATTTCTACAGACAAAGGAAAAAAGGTATATGGATTCAAGAGGCTGAAAACCAGAAACAGCCGAAGAGATGTCCCAATTCCCCCCGTTTTAATACGCGCTCTCCGGGAATACAGAATTATCTCTCCGATCCGTTCCATAGATGGCCGTCTTTTCACAGATAATGTCACAAGCTGGACGACAAACAAATATATTTCAAAGTACTGCCCCGGCCGATCGGCCCATTCGATGCGGCATACTTACGCCACCCGCCTTTTATATAACGGCGTGGACGTGCAGACCGTGGCAGCGCTTCTCGGAGACACCGTAGAAATTGTCATCAGCACATACATTCACTATGTAGACGATATGAGAAAAAACGCTTCCGAATCCGTGTCTCGAATTTTCGGATAACAAAAAAAGCCGGCCATGTTTTTCATGACCGGCTATAATTTTTGGCCATATTTTGGCCATTCTACAAAAAAATCCCGTAAATACGGTGCTTTTCGCATATTTATTCTTAATATTTTTATTATCTTCAGTGTTGACTGTACCGCCGCTTATGGTCACGCTGTTTTTGTTTGCCGTTGCATCCCCTTGAACAGAATACGCATAGCCGCTGTAGATATCATATGCAACCGTACTGTCTCTCACGGCCACACTGTTGCTGTTTGCCTCGACATCACCGGAATCATACGCATAGCCGCCGACAGCTCCGGCATTCAGATCCCTGTCAATGATCACTTCATTGCCCGAAGCGCCCTTGATTCCTACATAATAAATTTTCCCGTCAATGATCTTCGGTATATCACTCAATCCGCTGCTAGCCTGCACAATCCCCGGCAGCATGAGGCCGCTCATGAGAGCCAGCATCACGCAGCCCCATTGTTTCATCTTCCGGCCGTTTTTCATCTTCTTTCCCTCCTCTCCCGCTCCGCGGCGCGCTTCTCCGGAAACGGCCCGCCTCCATTTATCAATTATCTTTTTATTATTTTAGCAAATATTTCCGCCCCTCATCCACTATTAAAAATTCGCTTTTCATCTTTTATATTCTTTTTATTCCATTTCATCGGCATTCTGTGCTCTTTTCCTCATTCTTTTATGCATATTACCGATAGGCATATTGTTTCCGGCACTCTTATATGCATGGAACGTTCATAAGGCGCTTGAAAGCCTCTCATGCGATTCTTATAATAAGTGTGTACTTTTTTGCCGGCGCTCTGACGAAGCGCCGCGGGAAAGAAATCCAGATTTTTTGACAAGGGGGAAAACAATATGTCAAAACTTCGTATCGCCATCACGGCGGATACCTATCCGTATGCTTCGGATGTGACGAATCTGGTCCGTGCGCCGTTCACCGCCCGCGGGCTGGTGGATGTGATTCATGAGCTGGGGGCACTTCCCATCGTGCTGCCCGATGTGCCGGATGCAGACGGCAGCGACTATGCGGAGCTTTTCGATGCGCTGGTCCTGCCCGGCGGCCCGGATATGGACCCGACGTTTTTCGGAGAGGAGCCGACATGGAAAATCGGCACGACAAATTATCTGCGGGATGTTTTTGAAACGGAAATCTTCCGGGCATTCCGTGCTTCCGGCAAGCCGATTTTCGGCATCTGCCGCGGCTGCCAGCTCATCAATGTGCTCATGGGCGGCACGGTGTATCAGGATCTGCCTTCTCAGAATCCCGATGCGTACATCCGTCATTCCCAGGCAGCGCCCGGCAGCTACTCCACTCATCACATCGATATCGAGGAAGGCAGCGTGATCTTCCACGCCCTCGGCAAGAGAGCTTACGTCAATTCCCGCCATCATCAGGCGATCCGCGACGTGGCTCCGGGCCTGCGTGCGACGGCAAAAGCGCCGGACGGCGTGATCGAATGCGTGGAATCCGCGGAGAGCGATCAGATCGTCGCCGTGCAGTGGCATCCCGAAAACATGTGGCAGGAGCACCCGGAAATGCGCGCGCTCTTTGCGGATTTCATCGCCCGCGCGGAAGCGTTCCGCAGCAAATGATCTCTCCGAAGCGGCGATCCCGCCTCTTCACTGAAAGGAAGTGTATGTATGGGTTCCAATAAACTGGGATTCTGGAGCATCGTGCTCCTCGGCATCAACGGCATCATCGGCTCGGGGATCTTCCTGCTGCCGAACAAGGCAGTCGACCTCATCGGCCCGGCGAGCCTTCTCGTCATGATCTTCGACATGTTTCTCGTCCTGGCAATCACGTTCTGCTTCGCCGAGGCGAGCGGCCTCTTCAAGGACAACGGCGGCGCGTACATCTACGCCAAGGAAGCCTTCGGCGATTTTATCGGCTATGAAGTGGGATTCCTCACATGGATGACCCGCGTCATCGCCTTTTCCACCATGGGCGTGGGATTCGCCACGGCGCTGGCCGGCATCATGCCGTCTCTTGCGGATGACTTCATGAAGAATGTCATCGTCACGGTGATCTTTGCCATCCTGGCGGGGGTCAATCTTTTCGGCGTCCCGCTGTACAAGATCGTGCAGAATGTGGCCACCATCGCCAAGCTCATCCCCTTCGTCCTCTTCATCGGCATCGGCATCTTCTTCATCGAGCCGTCCAATTTCACACCGCTCTTCCCGGGCGGTGAATACACGCCGGGCACTTTCGGCGCGGCGGCGGTCATGCTTTTCTTCGCCTTCACCGGATTTGAGAGCATCGCCGTGGCGGCGGCGGAAATGGAGAATCCCCAGAAAAATCTTCCCCGCGCCACGATCATCACCATTTTCGTGGTGGCCGCCATCTACGTGCTGCTTCTGGCCGTAGCCATCGGCATCATGGGTTACGAACTGGCCGATACCACCGCGCCGGTGCAGGAAGCCTTCGGCCGCGTGGCCGGTTCCTTCGGCACGGCGGTCATCGCCGCGGGCACGCTGATCTCCATCGGCAGCCTCTGCATCGGTTCTTCCTTCGTCACGCCCCACAGCTGCCTGGCGCTGGCGGAGCAGAAAATGCTCCCGCAGTTCATCGCGGCGCGGAACCGCTACGGCGCGCCGTACTGGGCGATCATCATCTCCACGGTCATCGCGGCGCTCATCGCCTATACGGGAAGCTTCACATACCTCGCTTCCATCAGCGTCGTATCCCGCTTCTCCCAGTACATCCCGACGTGCCTCTCCATTCCGGTCTTCCGGAAAAAGATGCCCGACGCCCCGCGGGCCTTCAAGATCCCCGGCGGCCCGGTCATCCCGGTCGTGGCCGTGCTGGTCAGCGTGTGGCTCCTCGCGCAGGCCACCATGCAGCAGCTCGTCATGGGCCTCGGCGCGGCGTTCATCGCCGTTCCCTTCTATTACTTCGTCCACAAGAAAAAATCGGAGCGCGAAGCGTAAATATAAAAGGCCGCCCTTTCGGGCGGCTCTTTTTTATGCCTGTATCAGAAGAAAAATTCCGGTTCTTTTCTCGGCATGAGGAAATGGGCCTCGCATCCCGCGCCGATCTGCGCGAGCGGCGGACGGTACACATTTCTCGCCCGGACGGGACAGGCCCGGACGCAGGCGAGGCAGTCAATGCATTTCTCCGCGTCGGTCTTCTCCGGCGTAGACCGCGAAATGGCCCGCACGGGACAGACCGCGGCGCAGCGCCCGCAGCGGACACAGGCTTCGCTCCCTTCCGGATGGAAAGGCATGCGCTTCACCGGACAGTAGGGATGGCCGCCCGGCACGGAAACGGACGCCTCCCGCAGCTCTCCCCGCAGGATGTCTCTCACTTTTTCCGCAAAGGCCCTGATCTTCGCTCTGTCCGCCTCATCGGGACGGCCCGCGCCGATCTTCGCGGAAAAGGTGTGCGGCGCGATCCACGCGGAGGCGGCGATGCCGATGAATCCGCGGGCATCGCAGAGCTCTTTCTCCTCAAGGAGCGCGTCGTCAAACGCGCGGTTCCCGTAGCTCACGAGATAGACCGCCGGAGTGCGGCAGCCGTGAAGATTGGTCAGCAGGCCCTTCACCGGCGGGAGCCTGCCCGCGTAGACCGGCGCGCCGATGATGACAAGCTCATCCCCGCCGAAGCGGTATTCCTTCTCCCGCGCTTCCGGCCCCGTCAGGTCGACCGTTTCATGCTCCGCCGCCAGCGCCGACGCGACGGCTTCCGCATAGGCCGCCGTACCGCCGGTGGGGCTGAAGTACAGGGCCGTCACTTTTCTGATCTCCATGGGATCCCCTCCTTCTTTCTTTTATCATACCTTCGGAACAGAGCGGGCGCAAAAGGGAAATTTCCAAAAACTCTTTTTCTCCCTTTCCGGACGCCGCCGGTTTTCTGGTATACTGGATACACATTTTCCCGCAGAAAGGACCATCATGACCCTCTATACTTCCATCCTCTTTGACCTGGACGGGACGCTCTCCCGCTCCGCGCCGGGCATCACCCGGTCGCTCCAGTACGGGCTCCGCCGCATCGGCATCGACGAGCCCGATCTCTCCCGCCTCACCCGCTTCATCGGACCGCCCCTCAATGTGGAGCTCCGCGCCGCTTACGGCCTCAGCGCGGCCGATATCGAGCGGGTCATCTCGGGGTTTCGCGAGCGCTATGAAGCGAAGGGGCTCTATGAATGCGAGCTCTATCCCGGCGTGGGAGACCTCGTGCGGGACTGCGCCGCCGCGGGTCTCGCCCTCGCCGTCGCGTCCAGCAAGCCCGAGCCCCATGTGAAAACACTCATGGCTCATTTCGGCCTGACCGGCTGTTTCCGCGCCATCAAGGGCAGCCGCATCGAAGATGAACTGGACAATAAGACCGGCGCGGACAACAAGGAAAAGATCGTCGCCGGGACGCTCGCCCTGCTCCGGCAGAGCGGAGCGGACGGCCCTGCCGTCATGATCGGCGACACCCGCTACGACATCACCGGCGCGCGGCGGAACGGCATCGACTCCGTCGCCGTGACCTACGGCTACGGCACGGCGGAAGAGCTCGCCGCCGCGGAGCCCATGTATACTGCCGCCGACGCCGCGGCGCTCCGGCGCATCCTCCTTCCGGGATAAAAGCGCTCCCTGCCGCGGCCCTGAAAAAGCAAAAAAAGAAAAGCCCCTATCTTTTCCGATACGGGCTTTTTTTCTTTGTTCAGAGCGGCCATCCCGCTTCCCGCAGGATCTCTTCCGCTTCCGCCAGCGTATGAATGAAATGAAGCGCCTGCCGGTCTTCCCCGCTGAGAAAGCCGTTTCTTTCCATATCGAGGAAATACCGCGCCAGCGCGTCATAGCAGCCGTTTACGTTCCACACCATGCAGGGCTTCCCGTGCCGTCCGAGGCGGCGCAGAGAATAAGCCTCCGCGATCTCTTCCAGCGTTCCCGGCCCGCCGGGCAGGGCAAGAAAAGCGTCTCCCAGCGCGATCATCTTCATTTTCCGCTCCGTCATGGTCTCTACGGTGATCATTCCCGTAAGCCCGGTGTGCGCCTGCTCCCGGGTCTTCAAAAAGGAAGGAATGACGCCGGTCGCCTTTCCGCCTCCGGCGAGCGCCGCGTCCGCGCAGACGCCCATGAGCCCCGTCCGGCCGCCGCCGTAAATGAGGCCGATCCCTTTTGCCGCCATCCATGAGCCGAGCTCCGCCGCGGCCGCGGAGAAGGCCGGATCATTCCCGCGGTTCGCGCCGCAGTATACGGTCAGATTCATTGCCGCTTCCTCTCTTTCTCCATAAGGAAATTCACAAAACACTCGCCTCGGCAGAAGACTTCCTGCTCCCGCACCGCGCGCCAGCCCCGGGCGAGAAAGAAAGGCCGCGCCGTGACCGACGCTTCCGTGCGGAGCGTTCCTGCCGGGACCGCTGCCTCCAGCGCGGCAAGGAGCGCCGTGCCCACGCCTTCCCCCTGATGCCGGGCATGGACGAAGAGATGATCCACATAGCCGTCTTCTCTGACGGAGCCGAAGCCGAGGAGCGCGCCGCCCCTCTCCGCGGCAAAGGCGCGCAGTCCGCTCAGGCGCTCTTCCCAGACGGCGCCGTCCGCGCCGGCAGCCCAGGCGCGGAGCTGCGTCTCCGTATAATCCGCCCGGTTCACGCGAAAGACCGTGTCCCGGAAGAGCCGGGCCGCCCGCCGGATATCTCCGGCCTGAAACGGCCTCACCATGACCGGCGCGCCCGTTTTTTCCTCCCTCATACTCATTTTCTCATTTCATAAACAGGACTTCCCAGTTTCCGCTGAAATTCCCGGAGCGTGCCGTTCCGAGAGAGCGCCGTGAGAAGTACGAAGGCCAGCGCCCCGCCGATGAGCGTGCCGCAGAGGAAAAGCGGCACATAGTACAGCCACGACAGGCCCGTCCGCCCGTAAAAGAGCTCCATCACCGGATAGGACACGACGGCTCCGATGATCCCCGTGCCGATGATCTCTCCCGCGACAGCCGTCCAGATGCGGCCGCGGGATGCCTGGTACAGCACGCCGGAGAGCGCCGCGCCGAAAACGGCTCCCGTAAGCGCCAGCGGCGGGATGCCCATCAGCGTCATGCGGATGACGCCGATGAGCGCGGCGCAGAGGAAAGCCTGCCGCGGCCCAAGAAAGACGGCGCACACGATATTGATGAGATGCGCCATGGGGCACATGCCCTCGATGCGAAGGATCGGCGATATGACGACGCCCAGTCCCACCATCATGGCCAAAAAGACGAACCGCCGGATCTGCTTTTCTTTTTTCAAATTTTTCACTCCTTCCGGAAAACTCCGTCCGGCCGGAGTCCGGAAAGCGTCTGACGCGGGGGACTGTGCGGCACGGCCGGTCGGTCGGCACTCCGTAGTGCCCTCTCACCCCGAAACACGGGTTCCCTCGCATTCAAAAACGACCCAGGGCGCTCCCCCTCGATCGATATCAGTATACCATGAAGTGAAAAGCCGCAAAAAAAGAAGATACGCCATGCGTACCTTCTTCCTTTTTTATATGGATTCTTTTTCTCTCACCCGGAAAAGGATGCCCGCCATCTGTTTCGTCCGGCGGAAGAAACTTTCCACGTCGGCCCATTCCTCCACTGTGTGATTGCGTCCGCCTTCCACGCCTGTCGCGCAGAGGGTCGCCACGCCTTCCGAAGTGGTATACGCCGCGTCGGAGCCGCCGCCGCAGAGGCGCGCTTCCGGCTTCCGGTAGCCCAGCTCCGCCGCCGCTTCCTGCGCGATGGCGAGGAGGCGCATGTTTCCTTCCAACCGGGGCATGACGGCAAATCCCACGTGATCGGTCACCTTCGTCACCGTGTCGGGCACGTAGGTCTTCGCGCAGACTTCCGCCACTTTCTGACGGAGCACGGGCAGGTCCTCCGGATGGGTATAGCGGAAATCACACTCCACTTTGCAGTACGCCGGCGCGGCGTTCGCCACGGTGCCCCCTTCGATGGTGCCCACATTCACGTTGTATTCTTTCGAAAAATCGGTCAGTTTTTCGATTTCGATGATCTTGTGAGCCATCTCGAGGATCGCGCTCCGGCCGTTTTCCGGGTCGTTGCCTACATGGCAGCCCCGGCCCCACACTTCCACGAAGAAGCGCCAGCAGCCCTTGCGCTGCACCACGAGGCTGTTGTCGGGGAATCCCGTCTCAAAATTGAAGGCGCATTTCGCGCCGCGCGCTTCCTTCCGGATCACCTCCGGCGCGTCGGAATAGCAGTGCGCCGGTTCCTCATCCGCATCGAGGAGGACTTTCACGGGGAAATCAAGAGCCCCCGCCGTGTCCATCGCGGAGAGCGCCGAGAGGAGGATCGCCACGCCGCCCTTCATATCGAGCACGCCCGGCCCATAGGCTTTCCCGTCCTTCACGGTGAAAGGCCTCCGCTCCGGCTCTCCTTTGAAAAACACCGTATCCATGTGTCCCATGAGCATGACGAAGGGCTTCGTCATATCGCCCTTTTCGGCGATGATCGTATCGCCGCATTCTTCATAGGACACGCGGCGGATGGAGAATCCCAGCTTTTCCAGGATGCCCGCGCAGAGATCGCCCATGGCCATGCCGCCTTCTTTCACGCCGATGCCGGAATCGATGGTGACCATGTTCTTCCAGAGTTCCATCATGCCTTCCCGGTGTTCATCGACCCAGGCGTATGCTTTTTCTTTTGCTTCCATCTGCTGTTCCTCCTTCTCACAGGCGCATGAGGAGCGCCGCCGCCAGTTTTGCCCGCTCCGTGAGAGAGCTCTCTTCCGCCCATTCCCGCACGGTGTGATTGAACTGGCCTTTCACGCCCATGGCGCACAGCGTGGGCACGCCTTCCATGGTAAGGTACGCCGAATCGCTGCCGCCGCCCACGGCGATGGCTTTCATCGCGGGAAGGCCCGCTTCCGCTGCTGCAGTCTGCGCCCTTTCAAAGAGCGCTTCCGAAGAAGCGAGCCGTTCCATGGCGGCCATCTTCACCTGGCAGCGGCAGACCGTCTTCGTGTCTTCCACATAGACCTTCTCCGTGATCTCTTTCAGCGCCTTTTCCACGCGCTCAATGCCCGCCGCCGTGCGGAAGCGCACGTCCACCTGGCACCAGGCGTGCTCCGGCACGGCATTCGCCACAGTGCCCCCGGCGATGACGCCCACATTGAGGGTCGTCCCTTCTTCATAGTCTGTGAGCGCTTCGATGTCGAGCACTTTCCGGCAGAGCTCCTTCACGGCGCTCCGTCCGTCTTCCGGGTTGTTCCCGGCGTGCGCGCCCACGCCGTCCACATCGAGGCGGTACTGGGCGCAGCCCTTTCTCTCCAGGACGATGCCGTCATCAAGGAAACCCGTCTCAAAATTGAATCCCATGAGCGCGCCCTTCGCTTCCTTCCGGTAATCTTCCGCCGCGCCGGACCAGCCGTGGCCCGTCTCCTCATCTCCGGCGAGAATGATCTTCAGGGGATACCGGTCCCAGCCGCTTTCAAGGAGCGTCTTCACCGCCCAGAGCATGACCGTGATGCCGCCCTTCATGTCGAGCGCCCCCGGTCCGGTCACGCGGCCGTCTTTCACCGTGAAGGGACGCGCCGCCGCCGTGCCGTCGGCAAAGACCGTATCCATGTGCCCGGTGAGGACGACGAAAGGCTTCGTCATATCGCCTTTTTCCGCGACGAGCATATTCCCCGCTTCCGCGTATTCATGAAAACGGACGATGAATCCGAGGGACTCAAGAAAGGCCCGAATATCCTGTCCCACGGCGTCCACACCCGCTTTGTTGCCGGAGCCGCAGTCCCTGTCTACCAGAGAACGCCAGGTCTCCATCATGACGGGCTTCGCTTCATCGATCTTCCGGAAAATTTCTTTCATATCTTTCATTTCGTGTACTCCCATTTCTCCAGCGTATGCTTTTCAACGACTTCTTCATTCAGTGCAAAGCCCGTGCCGGGAAGGTCCGAGAGGCGGATCTTCGCATGGCTGTCGATGTACGTGGACGGCGTGACGATGTCTACGGCATAGTAGCGGTCGCTGCCGGGAATGTCATTGGGATAGCGGTAATAGGGAAGCGTCGCCACGGCCAGATTGTGGCCTCTCGCCACGCCGTCGTCCACCATGCCGCCGCACCAGCAGTACACGCCGTGCTCGCCGGCATACTGCTGGATGCGCCGCGCTTCCGTCAGGCCGCCCACGCGGGCCACCTTGATATTGATGATGCGGCAGCTGCCGAGCTCGATGGCGCGGCGCGCGTCGTCCACGGAATCGATGCTCTCATCGAGGCAGATCGGCGTCTGAATGGCCGCCTGCAGATGGCGGTGGTCCACGATGTCGTCCGACGCGAGGGGCTGCTCGATCATGAGGAGATGGAGGTCATCCATTTCTTTGAAGAGCTCGATGTCCGCGAGGGTATAGGCGGAATTCGCGTCCGCCATGAGCAGGATATCCCCGAATTCTTTCCGCACCGCAGAGAGGTACTCGATGTCCTTCCCCGGCTTGATCTTGCACTTCACCCGGCGGTAGCCCTGCTTCATGTAAGACTCCACCGTGCGGAGCAGGTCATCCGGCGTATTTTCGATGCCCAGCGACACGCCCGCTTCGATCTCGTCCCGCACGCCACCGAGCGCTTTATATTCCGGCAGGCCCTGCTCTTTCGCGTAGAGCTCCCAGAGCGCGCAGTCCACAGACGCGCGGGCCATGCGGTTCCGGCGGATCCACGACGTCTCGTCGAAGAAATGCTCCGGATTGCGGATATCCCCCATATCAAAGAGAGCGGGAATGAGGTAATTCTGAATGACATAGAGCGCGCCGATGGTGGTCTCTTCGTTGTACCACGGGCGGAGGAACGCGGAGCACGCCCCGCGGCCCACATTGCCTTCCTCGTCGTAGAGCTCGATGACGGAGAAATCTTTCTCGATGAGGCCGAAGCTCGTGCGGAACGGTCTCTTAAAATCCAGATGCATGCGGCGCAGGACCACTTTGCTGATATTCATATGACATCCTCCTTTTGTCTTAAAAATCGGCGGCCCGCTTCCGCAGACCGCCTGTCATTTATGCTTCCGCGGAATCTTCCGTCCGTCTCTTGATGGAGAGCGCGAAGACCGCGCAGAGCGTGCCCATCGTGATAAGGTAGTAGAAGACCGCGGTGAACGAACCATTGAACGCGTACAGGAATCCCATGAAGGCCGGGGAAAGGAAGCCCGCCACCTGGCCGCCCATATTGACGAGGGCGGACGCGGAACCCGCGATGGCTCCGGTGACGACTTTCAGCGTAAGGCCCACGGTGAGCGCCATGATGGTGGATTTAAAGAAATACACGCCGCACTGGAAGATGACGACGGTGGCGATGGTCTCCGCCTGAAGCATGAGGAAGAGGAAGAACGCCGTGCCCGCCCCGGAGAGGGCAATGAGGTATTTCTCTTTTTTATCGAAGAATTTATCCATGATCCAGCCGCAGGAGGCGCTGGACACGAAGGACGCGATGAAGGGGATCGGCGTGAGATAGCCCACAGCCTTGAGATCGATGCCGCGCTCGGCGATGAGGTACGTCGGGATCCACGCGTCGAGGCCCTTGTTGATGCAGGACACGCAGAACGCGCAGAGGATGAGCTTCCACACAAGGGGCATTTTGAGAAGCTGGATGAAATATTTCGACTGATTCTTCTTATCATCCTTCTTCTCCTCTGCCGGACGGCGGGACTTCACGAGGAAGACGTAGAGGAAGACATAGGCGAGACCCACGAGCCCCAGCACCTGGAACATGCCGCGCCAGCCGAACCACAGGATGAGCGGCACCACAACGACCGGCGCGAGCGCTGAGCCGATGTAGTTCGACGAGAGGACGAATCCGGTGTATTTCGCGCGCACTTCCCGCGGAAAGTACTCCGCCACGGCGCGGAAGCAGGACCCCGCATAGGGACCTTCGCAGAGGCCGAAGACGAACCGCAGGAAGAGGAGCCCCGAGAGCGTCTGGGCGTGACCGGTCGTGAAGGTGAAGATGGACCACAGGGCAAGAGCCACGCAGATGACTGTCTTCGATCCGAATTTATCGGCGAACCACCCGCCGGGGATCTGCATGATGGAGTAGCCGATGAAGAAGACGCTGATGATGACGCCCATCTCCGTGGGCGCGAGATTGAAGTCCTTCGACACCGACGGCAGCGCCAGCCCGATGGCCGAGCGGTCGATGTAGGAGATGCAGAACCCTATGTAGAGGAAGAGGAAGACCACATAGCGGTTCTCACTTTGAAATTTTTTCAGCCAGCTCACATTAAAACCTCCCATCTGCGCGAAAAGCCATGGGCGCACGCTCCGCGTCCCATGGCTTCCTCGCCGGCGCAGGCTCCGGGCCTGCGAATATTTACTTATTTCTGACTTATGTATATCATAAAGAAAGATTTTTGTCTTTAACAGACCTTTATTATGACCGAAATAAGGAGGCGCCATGAAAATCGGAATCGTCGTCCCGCTGGAAATGCTCGGAGAGATCACGGAATTTGTAAAAAAAGAATTTCCCGACCTCACCGCCGTGCCTTTCCCCTACCGTTCCATCCCGGAGATCCCGAAGATCCTCTCCGGCCAGCAGAATAAAGCCGATGCCTTTCTCTTTCTCGGAGAAACGGCCCGCCGCTTTGCGGAGAGCGCCGTCCGCCCCTCCGCGGAATGGCTCGCCATCCCCCGTTCCGCGTCGGCGCTCCTGCGCATCCTCTTCCGCGCCTCTTCCGCGGGCATGGCCATGCGCATCGTCACCGACTGCCCGCGGGAAGATTTTTTCCGTCTCGCCTTTCAGGAGATCGGCATCCCGCCGGAACAGTATGAGGTGACGCTCCTCTCCGCCCGTTCTTACGACGAGGCCCGCCTCCGGGAAGAAGCGGACCGCATCGAGGCGCTCTGGCGGAGCGGGAAGATCGATTTCTGCGTCACCATCTTCTTCAATATCCGGGACCTCCTGCTGGAGCGCCATGTTCCGGTCTATGTGCTCCAGCCGTCTTTCGAGGATATCCGCGGCGGCATCGAGCGGCTCATCCTTTCCCACGAGCTGCGCCTCAGCCGGAACAGCCAGCTCGCCGTCATCGCCGTGAAGACGGACATCCCGGAGGACCGGTTTCCCGCGGACAGCGGCTACGAGCTGGCCTTCGCCCAGCTGCACGTAACGAAGCAGATCTACCAGTTCGCCCGCGCCATCCAGGCGGCATGCATCGAGCTCGCCCCGGCGGAATACCTCCTTTTCACCACCCGCTCCCTTGTGGAAAGCGGCACCGCCCAGTACCGGCGGCTTCCTCTGCTCGACACGGTGCGCCGCGAGACGCCGTTCACGCTCTCCGTGGGATTCGGCCTCGGCGCGACGGCGGAAGAAGCGAAGCTCCACGCCCAGCGCGCCATGGCCCACGCCGCGGCGTCCGGAGGCGGCCGGGCTTTTCTCATCGGCAGCGGTATCTTTTCCCCGGTCCCCATGTCGCGGAACGACCGGCAGGATCAGCAGACAGAATCCCGGCCCTATCAGGAGGCATTCCTCTCCCTCGCGAAGCGGACCGGCATCAGCCTCCGCGTGCTCGCCCGGCTCCACCGGGCCATGACCGATACGGGGCGGCGGCGCTTCACCTCGGCGGAGCTCGCCGATCTGGCGGAGATCACGCCGCGCACGATGAACCGCATCCTCCAGAAGCTCCTCGATCACGGTCTCGCCAGGGAAACGGGCCGCCAGTTCACCGCCCGCACGGGGCGGCCCAGCCGCATTCTGGAGCTCCTCATCCGCCCGGAAGACAACTGAATCAGCCATCAAAAAAGACCGGAGTCCGCCTCCGGCCTTTTCTTTTATTTCTTCTTGCCTTTGTCCTTCTGCGATTTTTTGTCCTTCTTGTCTTTGTCGTCCTTTTTGTCTTTTTTCTGCTTCTTGCTCTTGCTCTCCGCTAAGGACGCTTTCTTCTCCGCCTTTTTGATCTTCTCCGGAGACGGCGCGTCGAGCTCTCCCGCGGCGGCTTTCGCCGCTTCGATCTGCGCCGCGCCCGCCGCCGCTTCTTCCCGCTCTACATCGGTATCGCTCATGCGGGGCAGGATCACACGGATCGTCGTCCCTTCGCCTTCGACGCTCTCCACGGAGATCGTTCCTTTATGCTGCGCTACGATATGCTTGCAGATCGCGAGCCCCAGGCCGCTGCCGCCGGTCGATTTGTTCCGGCTCTCATCCGCCCGGTAGAAGCGCTCGAAAATGCGCTCCTGCTTTTCCTTCGGAATGCCGATGCCCGTATCCGTCACGGTGAGGCAGATCTTGTCTTCTCCCTCGGGATGGACGGAGACCGTTACCTGCCCGCCTTCCTTATTGTACTTGACGGAATTGTCCACGCAGTTCATAACGAGCTCCGAAAGGAGCGACGGATTGCCGTACACGTAGAGCGGCTCCGTATCGGTGCGGATCGTCACCTGCCGGGCGTTCGCCTGCGGCTCGATAAGCTCCGCCGCATATGAAGCGGCCCTGCCCAGATTGACGGGTTTCCACGTGATGGTGGTCTGATTCTCCTCGATCTTCGAAAGATGCATGATCGTCTCGATGAGCGCCATCATGCGGCGGGATTCCTCGAAGATCCGGCTGCCGAAGAGCTTCACGTCCGCCTCATTCTGGTACATGCCGTTGGCGATCATTTCCGCAAATCCGCTGATAGAGGTGAGCGGCGTCTTCAGCTCGTGAGAAACGTTGGCCGAAAATTCCCGGCGCATCTTTTCCGCCGCGTAGGTCGCGGTGAGGTCGTGCAGGACGATGAGCAGGCCCGTGCTCCCGTCTGCCAGCTCCGTATGAGCCATGCTCGCCCGATACGGCTTATCTTCGATGGTCATGGTGTAGTCATGGCATCCGTCTTTCTGATAAGCCATGCCGATCGCCCGGAGCCAGTCCTCATCGTGGTAGAGGACGGCCACCTTGCGGAAGCGAATGTCGCTGGATTTGCGGAAAATATGGCCGATCTGCACATTGTAGTCGACGATCTCCTGATCGTCATTCAGCAGGATGATGCCGTCGCTGATCGTATCGATGACGATGCGGATGGTATTCCGTTCTTCCTCCAGATCATCCATGTAATTCTGGATTTCTTTTTTCTGTTCCCGCACCTTATTGACCAGCGGCTTCAGTTCCTTGTAGCCTCCCGGTATGGGCCGCTCCGGCGCGCCCGCCATGATGTCGGAAATGAGCCCTTCCAGCTGACGCAGCGGGCGGAGCACATATTCCGTCTCCTTTCCCGCCGCCGCCAGGCATCCCAGGCTGAATACGATGAGGAAGAGGATGACTTCCGGCAGGAGCGGCGTGAGGATGCCCGCGGGAGCCGCCCTCGGCACGCCGATGCGGAGGATGCTGCCGTCGCCGAGCTTTTCCGCGAAATAGCTCATGGGCGCGCCGGAGGCATTTTTCCGCACCGCCGCGCCTTCGCCGGTATCGGCGGCCTCCATCATCTCCGGCAGGGACAGACTTCCCTCATCCGCGCCGGGATGAGATTCATACAGCACGCTGCCGTCCGCGCCGATCCAGGAAATGTACATCTCCCGCTGGCTCTTCTGCCGGATCGTATCGAGGAAACGCACGTCTCTTTCCCGGTCTCCCGTGATGCTGTCCGCGGCGATCTCCGTGATATGGCTGATCTCATGGACGGCCCGCGCCTGTATCCCCTGATAATAAAGGATGCCCGCGATCAGGAACGACACTGCCACGGACAAGATGCCCGTCAGGAGCAGGCATTTGTGAATCTGTGCTCTCATTGGCCCTCCTTTACTTTTCTCCCAGCCTGTAGCCGACGCCGCGCACTGTGCGGATCATGGCGCCTGCCGCGCCGAGCTTCTGGCGCAGGCTCATAATGTGCATATCGATGGTGCGGCTCTCCATTTCAAAGGGCGAGCCCCACACGGCCTGCATGATCTGGTCTCTGGAAAGAACGATGCCCTTGTTCAGGATCATGTAGCAAAGCAGCTCATACTCTTTCAGCGTCAGCTGCACTTCCCGGCCGTTTTCCGTGACCACGTGCTGGCGGCAGTCCACGGTGATGCTCCCGAAGGAGAGCACTGACGATTCTTTCTCCGTGCCCCGGCAGCTCCGGCGCATGACGGAACGGATGCGGGAAAGGAGCTCCATGATGCCGAAGGGCTTCGTCACATAGTCGTCCGCCCCCAGGTCAAGGCCCCGGACGATGTCAAATTCACTGGTCTTCGCCGTCATCATGATGACGGGGATATTCTTATTCTCCTGGTTCTCGCGGAGCTCCTTCAGGATGGTCAGCCCGTCCTTGCCGGGAAGCATGATATCCAGCAGGAGCAGATCGGGCTTGTTCTTGTCCAGCACCCGGTACAGCTCGTCGGCAGAGCCGAAACCGATCACATTGTATCCCTGTCCGCGCATGGCGTAGCTCACCAGTTCACGGATATTTTCATCATCTTCCACACAGTAGATCAGCGGCATGAGGTCCTCCTTGTCCCGCGCGGGGCGGAAATTTTTCAGATATATAAATATATAGTAAGAAACTTCTTTTTGTCAAATCGGATTTACGTGAATCTCATGAAAAATTTATCTGCAAATTTGTATAAGAAAACAGCCGTCCCCGCGGCAGACACCGCGGAGACCGCTGTCTTTTTTTCTGCAACGATCAGCCGAAATTGCCCGATACGTAGCGGATGGTCTTTTCCTTCTGCGGATGTTCAAAGATCTGTTCCGTATCGCCGTATTCCACCATCTCGCCGAGATAGAAGAAGGCCGTCCGGTCAGCGATGCGCTTCGCCTGCTGCATATTGTGGGTGACCATGATGACGGTGTATTTCTTCTTCAGCTCGAGGGCCAGATCTTCGATGTGCGCCGTGGAGATCGGGTCGAGGGCGGACGTCGCTTCGTCCATGAGGAGGACTTCCGGATTGACCGCGAGCGCCCGGGCGATGCAGAGACGCTGCTGCTGGCCGCCGGAGAGACCCAGCGCAGACTTATTCAGACGGTCTTTCAGTTCGTCCCAGATCGCCGCCTGCCGCAGGCTGGTCTCGACGATCTCATCGAGCTCCGCTTTTTTCTTGATGCCTTTCAGGCGCGGGCCGTAAGCCACATTGTCGTAGATGCTCTTCGGAAAAGGATTCGGCTGCTGGAAGACCATGCCCACATGGCGGCGGAGGACGATGGGATCCACGTCTTTGTACGCGTCCACGCCGTCCAGCATGATCTCGCCGTCCACGCGGCATCCCGGCACGAGGTCATTCATGCGGTTCAGCGTGCGGAGAAAGGTGGACTTGCCGCAGCCGGAAGGCCCGATGAGGGCAGTGATCTTATTTCTTTCAATTTTCAGATTGATATCTTTCAGTGCCTGGAATTCGCCGTAGTACAGATTGACGTGATTGCAGGTAAAGCTCAGATTGGAACGGATCGGCATATCCGCTTCCGCGGCCGCGATCCCAAGTACGCTGTCATTATACATCATGCATTTTCTCCTTCAGATTTTTTCGCTAAATGACGGCTCAGGAGTCTGGCGCCGATACTGAATACGAGGACCATAATCATAAGAACTGCGGAAGCGGCTGCCGCGGTGTCACCTGCGATAGCGTTCGTGGCTTCCGTGCGGGACGCCCACACCTGGAGGGAAAGCGTTTCGCCGGGACGGAACGGATTCAGCGGGCACACCGGGGAAGTGATATCCCACACGCTCCAGCTGATGTCGGTGCTCATGCCCGCCGTGTAGAGCAGCGCCGCCGCTTCGCCGAATCCGCGTCCCGCGGCGAGGATGATGCCCGTCATGATCGGGCCGACGGAAGCGGGCAGCATGACGTGCCAGATCGTTTCCCAGTGCGTCGCGCCGAGCGCCAGGCTGCCGTGCTTCCAGCCGATGGGCAGCGCCTTGAACGCGTCATAGGTCGTCGTCGTGATGAGCGGGAGCGAAAGGATCGATACGGCCAGCGCGCCGGAAAAGAGATTCCACTGCGTATGGACCATGATGATGAATACGAGATAGCCGAAGAGGCCGACCACGATGGAAGGGAGCGAGGACAGTGTCTCGATGGCGATGCGGAGACTGTTCGTCACGCGGCCTTCCGGCGCGTATTCCGCCATGTAGACGCCGGCGGCGATGCCGATCGGGACGGAGATCACCAGGGAGAGGAAGACCAGGTAGACCGTATTGAAGAACTGATTGCCGATGCCCGTCTCAGAAAAGGAGAAGATCTCCGGGCTGATGGCCTGTACGCCGCCCCAGATGACGTAGAGCGTGAACGCGATGAGCAGGAGAACGAACGCGCCGGACACGATGTAAAAGACTGCCGTCGCCAGCTCGTCCGCAAGGTGCGCCCGTTTCAGACTGCCGTCCACCCTGCGCAGGTAATCGCTGGAATTTCCGTTTTTAACCATATCCGCCGTCATGCGACTTCCTCCTTCTTGCCGGACAGTGCGTGGATGATGAGGATGAACACGAGAGAAATAATGAAGAGCAGGAGCGCCATGGACCAGAGAGCCGCGTTAAATTCGCCGCCGTCCATCGCGCCGCCCATATCGGAAGCGATGGCGGACGTCAGGTTGTTCGTCGGGTCGAGGATGCTCTCCGGGAAGGCCCGCATCTTGCCGATGACCATGGAGACCGCCAGGGCTTCGCCGAAAGCGCGGGCCAGACCGAGGACGATCGCCGTGAGGATCCCCGTGGACGCCGCGGGGAGCAGCACCTTGTAGAGCATCTGCCAGCGGGTGGAGCCGAGGCCGTAGGCGCCTTCGATGTACTTATTATTGACGCTCCGGATGGCGTCGGCGGAGACGGACGTGATCGTCGGATAGATCATGACTGCCAGCACGATGGCCGCCGCCAGCACCGACTGGCCGTGAGGCACATTGAAAATGGACTTGATGAGCGGGACGAGAACGACCAGACCGACCCAGCCGTAAACGACGGAAGGGATGCCCACGAAGATCTCCACCGCGGGGCGGATGATCTTTTCCCCGATGGCCGGAGAGATCTTCGTCATGAAGATCGCCGTGCACAGGCTGAAGGGAACGGAGATCAGCAGAGCGATCGCGCAGGTCAGGATCGAGCCGACGATGAAGATGAGCGCGCCTACCTGCCCGCCGCCCGCTTCCGTATCGGAAGGCTTCCATTCCGAAGAAAACAGAAATTCCCCGATCGAATGATCGAACTGTGTGAAAGTGAGTGAGCCTTTCGCCAGCAGAAAGCAGCCGATGGCGATGGTCAGAACGATGAGAAACAGGCCGCATACCGTGGCGACGCCCTTCCCCAGATACTCTCGGCGGAACATATTCTGTTGCCGCGATGTGTCCATTATGATCCTCCTTTTCGGAAAAGAAATACGCCAGAGCCTGGCATAACACCGCCCTCCGCCGCCCTTCCGGGCACGAAGCGGCGCGCGGCGCTCTGCCAGAATCTGGCGGAAGAAAACGCTGAACGGAGTCTTCTGCTGCTGTTCAGCGTTTCCTTCTGCCGCGGCGGCGCTTTATGCCGCCGATCCTGGTTCATATGCTGCCCGATGGCCGGGCCCCTGCCGGAGATCAGCGCTGAACGGTCATCTTGGAGGTGACTGCGTAGCCCTGTTTTTCCAGTTCGCCGGCGTATTTTTCAGAGACGATGTAGTCGAGGAATGCTTTCACAGCGCCCTTCGGTTCGCCCTTGGTGTACATGTGTTCATAGCCCCAGACCGGATACTTGCCGTTGTAGGTGTTTTCCAGCGTCGGTTCCACACCGTCGATGGCGACGGTCGCCACGTCTTTATTATTGACGAGGTAGGAGAGCGCTACATAGCCGATGGCGCCCTTCGTCTGGGAGATGCTCTGGATCAGCGTGCCGGAATCGTCGGTCTCCAGAGACTTATTGGAAGCTTCTTCCTTGCCGTCCATGGCGAACTTCGTGAAGAGAGCTCTCGTGCCGGACGTGGACGGACGGGTCACGAGGACGATCGGTTCATCCGGGCCGCCTACATCTTTCCAGTTCGTCACCTTCGCGGTGAAGATATCCTGGAGCTGCGCCTTGGTGAGGCTCTTCACGGCCGCGCCGATGTCCTTATTGACGACCGGAGCCATGGTGATGACGCAGACTTTGTGATCGACCAGTTCCTTTGCTTTATCTGCGGGGAGTTTTTCTTCCGCGAATACGTCGGACATGCCGATGTCGACAGAGCCTTCGGAGACCTGCTTGAGACCGGTGCCGGAGCCGCCCGCATTGAGCGTCAGAGATACTTTCGGATTGTCAGCTTTGAATTTCGCCGCCGCGTCCTTCGCGAGCGGAAGCAGTGCAGAGGAGCCGGAAGCGGTCACCTTGCCGGAAACGTCGCCCGCCGCTTTCGTGTCAGCCGCTTTATCCTGGCTGCCGCCGCATCCCGCGAGGCCTGCGAGCATCACTACAGACATACCTGCTACTGCAAATTTTTTGAGATTCATTTTTGTCCTCCCTCAATACTTGGATTTATTTCGGTATTCTCAATATACGGGACGCCTGTAAATTCTGAAGAGGGAAAATTGTATTTTTTCAGTCTACTTTGTAAAGCTTCCGTAAGATTCCGGTACGCCGGAAAGCCCGGGAGATACGCCTTGCGCCTCCGCGCCGCGGGGACTTCCGCCGTTTCTCTTCTGTAAAATCAATGCAAAGCGCCGGGGGCTTCCCGCCGTCCTCTCCCGCGCGTGAAAGGAAACGCGCCGTTAAAATATCCCCGCATTTGCCGCGGCGGCTTCTTACCGGACGCATTCCTTCCGCGAAAAGCGCCGCTCTTTCCGCCCGTCAGCGCACGTCTCCCTCCCGCAGGGCCGAAGCGAGCGCCCTTGAAAAATGAGGCGGAACTTCCCATAATAGAGAAAAAATTTTTCGGAGGTCATCATGAAATACGCTGTCATCGAAGCCTTCTCCGACCGCCCGGGAAGCGGAAATCCTGCCGCTGTCTGTTTCACGGAAAGGCCCCTTCCCGCGCCGCTCATGCAGCGCGCCGCCGCGGAGCTCGCTCTTCCCGAAACGGCTTTTCTCACGCCCTGGCCGGACGGATTCGGCCTGCGCTGGTTCACGCCTGCCGCTGAAATCGACCTCTGCGGCCACGCCACGATGGCGGCAGGATACTTCGTCATGAATCTCCTGTGCCCCGCGCTTACGGAAGTGCGCTTCCGCACGCCTGCCGGTATTCTCCCTGTGCGGGAAAAAGACGGGCTCTATGAGATCGAGCTCCCCGCCCGTCCGCCCCGGCGCATCGCCTTTCCCGAAGAGGCCCGGCGCGCGCTCGGCCTTCCTCCGGCGGAAGCATGGTCTTCCCGCGATCTGATCTTCGTGCTCTCCAACGAAGGCGCCGTGCGCGGCTATGTCCCCGACTACGGCGCCATGTCTGTGCTCACTCGGCAGTGGCTCGGCGTCGTCATCACGGCAAAAGGAAAAGAAACGGACTTCGTCTCCCGCTATTTCTGCCCGGAGCTGGCCGGCGAAGACCCCGTCACCGGTTCCGCTCACGCGTCTCTCGTCCCGCTGTGGAGCGAAAGGCTCGGCAAAACGGAACTCACCGCCGCCCAGCTCTCGCCCCGCGGCGGCCGTCTTCTCTGTGAAGCGGGCCCCGCCGTCCGCCTCGCGGGGAAGGCCCGCCTTGTCTCGGAAAGCGGGCTCTCTCTCTGACCGCGCAGAAAGAGCGCAAAAAAACAGTCTGCTCACTTGAACAGACTGTTTATTTTTTATTTCCTATTTTCGGGAAGCCAGATGTTTCAGGCCTTTCGCCGCGATGTCGTGGCGGTACTGCATGCCCCGCCACTGGATGTAGGCAACGCCTTCATAGGCTTTGTCCCGCGCTTCCTGCAGCGTCGCCGCGCGGGCCACCACGTTCAGCACACGGCCCCCGGCGGTCACGAATACGCCGCCTTTTTTCTTCGTCCCGGCGTGGAAGATGTGGCATCCCACAGTCTCCGCTTCCGCGAGGCCGGTGATCTCGTCGCCGTCAGAATGTCCCTGAGGATAGCCTTCCGACGCGAGCACCACGTCCACGGCGTAGCCGTCTTTCCATTTCACATCGTCCGGCGACAGCGTGCCGTTCACGCAGTGGAGCATGATCTCCGCCAGATCGCTGTCCAGCATGGGCAGGACGACTTCCGTTTCCGGATCGCCGAAGCGGCAGTTGAATTCCACCACTTTCGGCCCTTCCGCGGTGATCATGAGCCCCGCGTAGAGGCATCCCACGAAAGGATAGCCTTCCTTCGCCATGGCGTCGCACGCGGGCTGGAGGATCTTTTCCTGCACTTCCTCCATGAGGGCGTCCGTCATGACCGGAGCCGGCGCGTAAGCGCCCATGCCGCCCGTATTCGGACCTTCGTCATTGTCGCCGATGCGCTTGTGATCCTGCGAAGAGATCATGGGGACGATGGTCTTTCCGTCGCAGAAAGCGAGGACGCTCGCTTCTTCGCCTTCCATAAATTCTTCGATGACCACTGTCGTCCCGGCGCTGCCGAAAGAGCGGCCTTCCATCATCCCGCGGACAGCCGTTTCCGCTTCTTCCGCATTCTGCGCGATGACGACGCCCTTCCCCGCCGCGAGGCCGTCGGCCTTGATCACGAGCGGATAAGCCTGCTCTTTGACGTAAGCGACCGCCGCTTCTTCATCCGTAAAGGTCTCGTATGCCGCCGTGGGGATGTGGTATTTCTTCATCAGCGCCTTGGCGAAACCTTTGGAGCCTTCGATACGGGCCGCCGCGCGGGACGGGCCGAAGAAAGGCAGCCCCGCTTCGTGGAATTTGTCCGCCAGTCCTTCCGTCAGCACGGTCTCCGGCCCGGCCACGGTGAGATCCACCTGCATGAGGCGGGCGAAGTCGAGAATATCTTCATGGCTGGAAACGGGAACGGACGCCGCCACATCGCGCATGCCGTCGCTCCCGGGGATGGCGTAGACCTGCTCCACCTGCGGACTCTCTTTCAGTTTCCAGCAGAGCGCGTGCTCTCTGCCGCCGCTTCCGATGACAAGTACTTTCATGAGATTCTCCTTTTATCCGTGACGGAAATGACGGTGCCCGGTAAATACCATGGCGATGCCGTACTTATTGGCCATGTCGATGGATTCCTGGTCTCTGATGGAGCCGCCCGGCTGGATGACCGCCGTGACGCCCGCTTTGCCCGCTTCCTCGATGGTATCGCCGAAGGGGAAGAACGCGTCCGACGCCATGACGGAGCCTTTCGCTTTTTCGCCCGCTTCCTCGATGGCGATCTTCGCGGAGCCCACGCGGTTCATCTGGCCCGCGCCGACGCCGTAAGTCACGTCTTTGCCGGTGAGGACGATGGCGTTGGATTTCACATGCTTGACGATCTTCCACGCGAATTCCATGGCTGCCCATTCTTCTTCCGTCGGCGCGCGGTCAGTGACGACGGTGCAGTCCGCTCTCGTTTCCGCGCTGTCGTCCGGTGTCTGAAGCAGCAGGCCGCCGGATACTTTCTTGATCTGCAGTTCCGGTTTAGAGAGAGCCGGCACTTCGATGAGACGGATATTTTTCTTCGTACCCAGGATCTCCAGCGCTTCCGCGGAGAATTTCGGCGCCATGACGACTTCAAAGAAGATCGACTTCATGGCTTCCGCCGTTTCTTTGTCGCATTCCCGGTTCATCGCCACGATACCGCCGAATGCGGAGGTGCTGTCCGCCTCAAAAGCGCGGCGGAACGCGTCCGCCGGGGTCGCGCCGAGGGCGGTGCCGCAGGGATTGGTGTGCTTGATGATGGCGCACGCCGGGGTGTCCGTCCATTCGGAAGCCAGATCCCACGCCGCTTCCATATCGACGATGTTGTTGTAAGACAGTTCCTTGCCGTGGAGCTGGCGCGCCGCCGCAATGCCGCCGGTCTCTTCCGGGTCTTTGTAGAACGCCGCTTTCTGGTGCGGGTTCTCTCCGTAGCGCAGGTCCTGGATCTTCGTGTAGGCCAGGCTGAACACGTCGGGCATGCCGCTCTTGCCGCCGCGCACCTGTTTTTCCAGATAATCCGCGATGGCGCAGTCATAGAGCCCCGTATGAAGGAAAGCTTTCTGCGACAGGGAAAGGCGGAATTCTTCCGTAAGCGTATCCGCTTTGATACGCTCCAAGATCTCGCCGTACTGCGCGGGATCGACGACGATGGTCACATATTTGTAATTCTTCGCCGCCGCGCGCACCATGGACGGGCCGCCGATGTCGATGTTCTCGATCGCTTCGGGGAGCGTCACATCGGGCTTCGCGATGGTCTCGCGGAAAGGATACAGGTTGACCGCCACCAGATCGATGCCGGTGATGCCGTGTTCCTCCATGGCTTTCACATGAGACGGATTGTCACGGATCGCGAGGATGCCGCCGTGGATCTTCGGATGGAGCGTCTTCACGCGGCCGTCCATCATTTCCGGGAAGCCCGTCACGTCCGATACGGAAATGACGGGAATGCCCGCGTCGGCGATGGCTTTCATCGTGCCGCCGGTGGAAATGATCTCCACGCCCAGCTCATGAAGGCCTCTGGCAAATTCGACCACGCCGGTCTTATCGGATACGCTGATCAGTGCTCTTTTAATAGTCAATTGATATCACTGCTCCTTTGCATGCATACCGGCGACCTTATGCCCTTCTACATGAAGGAGGCCGTCGCAAAACGCCTTGACCGTTCGCACGTAGGCAGGATGTTCCTGCTCGAGAATGCGGGCGGAGAGCGTGTCCTCCGTATCATCGTCGTAGACAGGCACCGCGACCTGCGTGATGATCGGGCCGTCGTCGAGGCCCGTTCCCACGAAATGGACGGTGCAGCCCGCCACTTTCACGCCTGCTTCGACGGCCTGCCGCTGGGCATGCAGCCCCCGGAAGCTCGGCAAAAGGGCGGGATGGATATTCAGGATGCGGTTCGGATACGCTTCGATCAGATTCTCGCCGCAGATGCGCATGTATCCGGCGAGGCAGATCAAGTCTGGCGTGAAGGACTGCGCCGCTTTCAGAATGGCTTCGTCAAAAGCCGCCTTGTCGGCGTAATCTTTCTTCTCGATCACCACGGACGGCACGCCCCACCGCTTTGCCCGCTCCAGCACCTGCGCGTCGTGATGGTCGCAGATGACGCCCGCCACTTCGCCGCGCACCTCGCCGGAGACGCACGCTTCGTGGATGGCTTCCGCGTTGGATCCGCGGCCGGATGCGAATATGAGGATTCTCTTATTCATGGAAAAGACCGCCTGTCACTACCACGTCGTGCGGGCCTTCTTCGATGCGGCCGATCTCGTAGACCGCTTCTCCGTGCGCCGCGAGGATCTCTTTTGCTTTTTCCGCGTCTTCCGGGGCAGTGATGAGGAGCATGCCGATGCCGCAGTTGAAGGTGCGGTACATTTCACGGGGCTCCACGCCGCCTTCTTTCATGAGGAAGGGGAAAATCGGAAGGAGCGGCCATTTGTCCGCGTCGATGACGGCTCTCGTGTTTTCCGGGAGCACACGGGGAATATTGTCGTAGAATCCGCCGCCGGTGATGTGGACGAGCCCTTTCAGGGTGACTTCCCGCATGACCGGGAGCACCGCTTTCGGATAGAGACGGGTCGGTGTCAGCACCACTTCGCCGAGAGGCTTGTCCATCCCTTCATAGGTCTTGCCCAGATCGAGGCCGTTGTCCGCGATGATGCGGCGCACGAGGGAATAGCCGTTGGAATGGATGCCCGATGACGGCAGGCCGAGGATGACATCGCCGGGACGGATCGTTTCGCCGGTGATGAGCTTCTTCCTGTCCACGATGCCCACGGCAAAGCCCGCCACATCGTAGTCGCCTTTCGCATAGAAGCCCGCCATTTCCGCGGTCTCCCCGCCGAGAAGCGCGCATCCCGATTCGATGCACGCGTCTGCCACGCCCTTGACGATCTCCGCCATGAGCTCCGGCTCCAGCTTGCCCGTCGCGATGTAATCAAGGAAGAAGAGCGGCTTCGCTCCCTGTACGAGGACGTCGTTCACGCTCATGGCCACGCAGTCCTGGCCGATGGTCGTATGGATGCCCATATCGATGGCGAGGCGCAGCTTCGTACCGACGCCGTCCGTTCCGGAAACGAGCACCGGTTCTTCCATTTTTTCATTCTCATATTTCAGCGTGTAAAGACCGCCGAAGCCGCCCAGATCGCCGAGGACGCCGTCCGTATAGGTCGCCGCGACGCTTTCCTTGATCAGCTCGACTTCCTTTTCGCCCGCGTCGATATCGACACCGGCTTCCGCGTAAGTCAGTCCTTTTTTCTTTTCGCTCATGATGCTCTCCTTATTTCACCCGTTCTTCCATGGATTCCGGAAGCTCTTCCGCATACCTGCCGTCGAAGCAGGCAAAGCACATGTCCTCGCCGCGGAGCGCGCTCACCGCTTTCGCCAGTCCTTCCTGCGAGAGATAGTGCAGCTCGTCGGCGCCGATCATGCGGCAGATCTCGTCCACGGGATGCTTCGCCGCGATCAGCTGGCGCCGTTCCGCCGTATCGATGCCGAAGAAGCAGGGATACTTGACGGGCGGGGAGCTGATGCAGAGCTTGATCTCCGCCGCGCCAGCGTTCCGCAGCATGCGGATGATGATGCCGCTCGTCGTGCCGCGGACGATGGAATCGTCGATGAGGATGATCCGCTTGCCTTTCACGTTGAGGGAAATGGGATTCAGCTTCATCCGCACGGCCCGCTCCCGCTGTTTCTGATCGGGCTGGATGAAAGTGCGGCCCATGTACTTATTCTTGAGGAACCCTTCCGCAAAGGGGATGCCCGACGACTGGGAATAGCCGAGCGCCGCTACGTTGCCCGAATCGGGCACGCTCATGACGACGTCGCCGTCATAGTGCGTCTCTTCCCAGAGGGCGCGGCCCATGTTCAGGCGGGCCTGATAAATGCTCTGCCCGTTCATGACGGAATCGGGACGGGCAAAATAGATGTATTCAAAAGAACAGATCGCGCGGCGGTGGTTCACAGCCGGCCCATACATGGTGCTGCGCACGCCCGCGTCGTCGACGGTGACGATCTCGCCGGGCTCCACGTCGCGGACGAATTCCGCATCGATCGCATCGAGCGCGCACGTCTCGGACGCGAGGACCCAGCCGCCTTCTTTCGTTTTACCGATGACCAGCGGACGGTAGCCGAAGGGATCGCGCACACCGTAGATGGCCTTTTCCGTGCACGCCACGAGCGCGTAAGCGCCGCGGAGGACGCCCATCACTTCTTTGATCCGGTCTTCCACAGCGGCCTGGCGGGAACGGGCGATCAGCTTGATGATGACTTCCGTATCCATGGTCGTCTGGAAATCCGCGCCTGCTGCCAGGAGCTGGCGGCGGAGCGGGACCGTATTGATGAGATTGCCGTTATGGGCGAGCGCCAGCGGACCTTCCGCGCAGTCCACCTGGAGCGGCTGGATGTTGCTGGGAATGGAAGAACCGGTCGTGCTGTAGCGCACGTGCCCGATGCCGATGTGGCCCGTCATGGCCGGCATGCGGCGGAAGACTTCCGTCACAAGGCCCATACCGCGGAACGTTTCCATGGATCTGCCGTCGCTGATGGTCATGCCCGCGCTCTCCTGCCCGCGGTGCTGCAGGGAGAAAAGTCCGTAATAGACTTCCGGAGCCGCATTGGCGGAGCGGTCAAATACGCCGAATACGCCGCATTCTTCATGGGGCTTGTCGTCATAAGTTTCAAAAGATGTATGTATCACGGGAGACTCCTGTTTCTGACACAACCGAACCGGGAAAACGCTCAGAATTTCTTCCCCGTCAGCATTTCATAGGCTTCTTCATATTTCGCGATCGTCTTGTCGATGATCTCCTGCGGGAGGCTGTCGCCGGGATGTTCCGTGAGGTAGTCGCGGACGAACTGCTTGTCGTAGGACGGCTGGCTCTTGCCGGCTTCATAGCCTTCCAGCGGCCAGAAGCGGGAATTGTCGGGCGTGAGCATTTCATCGCCCAGGACGATCTCGCCCGCTTCATTCAGACCGAATTCAAATTTCGTATCGGCGATGATAATGCCCTTCTCCAGCGCGTAAGCGGCGCACTTATTGTAGAGAGCCAGCGTCAGTTCCGCCAGCTTTTCCATGTATTCCCTGCCCTTGCCGGGGAAGTACTTCTCTACCCATTCCACGCCTTCTTCCATGGAAATGTTCATGTCATGCTCGCCCACCGGTGCTTTCGTGCTGGGCGTGAAGATCGGCTCAGGGAGCTTCTGGCATTCTTTCAGCCCTTCCGGGAGAGCGATGCCGCAGACTTTGCCGTCTTTCTGGTAGCCTTCCCAGCCGCTGCCGGTGATGTAGCCGCGAACGATGCATTCCACGGGGATCATGTCCAGCTTCTTCGTCTTCATGCTGCGCCCTTCAAATTCCGGGGTCTGGAAAAATTCTGGCATGTCTTTCGTGTCGATGGAGATCATGTGGTTCGGCACGATGTCCTTCGTGAAATCGAACCAGAATTCAGACATGCGGTTCAGGACTTCCCCTTTCTTCGGAATCGGTTCTTTCAGGATGTTGTCAAATGCGGAAATGCGGTCGGTGCACACCATGACGAGGCTGTCGCCCAGATCGTAGAGTTCGCGCACTTTGCCGGATTTAAACGGTTTGTATTCTTTCATGATTTCTCCTTCTGCCTTTCGGCCACACAAACAGAAAATGAAAAACTATTGCAAAAGACGGGGATCATCTGCCCAGCTCTTTCTGGAGCTTCGCGTCTTTTTCGTAGATCTGCTTCGCCATATCTTCCCGATAGGCTTTGTACTTCTCAGCCAGCGCCGGATCGGATACCGCGCCGATCTGCACCGCCAGGAGCGCACCGTTCTTCGCGCCGTCCACAGCGACCGTCGCGACAGGCATGCCGGAAGGCATCTGCACGATGGAGAGGAGCGCGTCCAGCCCGTCCAGCTTCGCGCCGGAAAGCGGGATGCCGATGACCGGCTTTGCCGTGAGGCTCGCTACGACGCCGGGAAGCGCCGCCGCCATGCCCGCGCCGGCGATGTAGCAGGCCGCGCCTTTTTCTTCTTCCGCCGCGACGAAATCCGCCAGCTTCTGCGGCGTGCGGTGCGCGGAAGCGAGGGCGACATCATAGGACACGCCGAATTCATCGAGGATCTCAAAAGCTTTCTTCATGACCGGCAGATCGGAATCACTGCCCATAACAATTGCTGCGTGCATATTTTTCCTCCTTTTATTCACCCAGGAACACAAAACGGATCATGATGAGCACCGCCAGGATGTAGACGATGGGATGGACGTCCCTGCCTCTTCCGGCAACGAGCTTCATCAGCGCGTACGCCACGAAGCCGCCGCAGATGCCGTTTGCGATGCTGTAAGTGAACGGCATGAGAACAATCGTCAGGAATGCCGGAAAAACTTCCGTAAAATCAGTGAAATCGATATCTTTTACGCCTTCCAGCATAAGCGCCCCCACAAGGATGAGCACCTGCGCCGTCGCGGAGCTCGGAATGAGGCCTACGATCGGAGCCAGCAGGAGAGACGCCAGGAAGCACACGCCGCAGGTCACGGCGGTGAGCCCCGTGCGGCCGCCCGCGCCGACGCCCGCCACGGATTCGACGAATGCCGTGATGGTGGAAGAGCCGAGGAGCGAGCCGAAGGATACGCCGCAGGCGTCGCAGAAGAGCGCCTTGCCCATACCGGGGAAATCGCCGGTCTTCGGATTGACGAGGCCCGCTTTCGTCGCCGCGCCCACCATGGTGCCCATGGAGTCAAAGAGCTCTACAAAGGTAAAGGTAAAAACGATCGTCACGATGCCCATATTGAGAGCGCTCATGATATCGAGCTGAAGGAAATTGTTGTTGGAAAAATCAGGCAGCATAAAAGGCGTGAAATTTTCCGGCAGATGGGAAACACCCGCCGCGTAGGAGGCGAAAGTCGTCACGAAGATGCCGATGAGGATGGCCCCGGGCACATTGCGGCTCATGAGGATGGCCGTGAAGAAAAGGCCGAAGATCGTCACCAGGTGCGCGCCGTCGGTCATGCTGCCGAGGGCGAAGACCGTATCGTTCGCGCCGGTGGTATAGTGGCCGCCCGCGGAGACCACCGCCTGGAGCACGTCAGGGGCCAGCGCCAGATTGACCGCCATAAGACCGCTCATTTTGAGGCCGATGATGCAGATGAAGAGGCCGATGCCGACGGTGATGGCCGATTTCAGGGAATTCGGTATCCCTTCAATGATCATCTGCCGGATGTGCGTCACCGTGAGCAGGAAGAACACGATGCCGGAAATAAAAACAGCCCCCAGCGCGGTCTGCCACGGCACCTGCATGCCGATACACACGGTAAAGGCATAGAATGCCAGCAGCCCCACGCCCGGAGCCAGACAAATCGGATAATTGACAAATACGCCCATGGCGATCGTCACGAGGCCGCCGCCGAGGCAGGTCGCGATGAAGACCGCGTTCGGGTCCATTCCCGCCGCGGAAAGCACGCCGGGCGCGACAAAAAGAATGTACGCCATGGTGATGAACGTGGTGATCCCCGCCATGATCTCCGTGCGTACCGTCGTCTTCCTTTCGGAAAGCGCAAAAAGTTTTTCTAACATCATGTCCCCTTTCTTCGGACGGCCTCCGCCGGTCCGTTTCTTTTGAAATAAGAAAAGCCGGCGCGATTTCCAAAGGCACAGGCTTGATTTATTTCAAAAGTTACATGTATTGACTACCAAGTTTATTGTAAAGTCTGCCCATATCCTTGTCAACCAAAAGGGCCCTGCCGGGGCCCCCTTTTCCGCGGAAATATTGGTTTTTAATGAAGAAATCATGAAATTTCACAAACATCCGATTTTTTTCTAATCATTCATGAAAGAGCGGCCCCGTCTCTTCCCGATAGGCCCGGAGAAGCGCGAGAAAAGCCGCTTCCGATTCGGCCCGCATGATCTCCCGGCGGAGGGCCGTCGCCCTCGGCAGGCCGTGGAAATAATGGCTCGCGTGGGCCCGCATTTCCCGCACGGCGATGTATTCCCCCTTTTCCCGGACGAGCGCTTTCAGGTGCTCTTCCGCCATGGCGAGGCGTTCTTCCCTCGTAGGCGGCGGCACGGTCTCGCCCCGTTCGAGATAGGCGTTGATCTCCCGGAAGATCCACGGATTCCCCCACGCGGCCCGGCCCACGGCGACGCCGCAGCAGCCCGTCTCCTCGAGGAGCGCTTTCGCCGACGGCCCGTCCGTCACGTCGCCGTTGCCCCACACGGGGATGCGGACGGCGTCCCGCACGCGGCGGATCTCCCGCCAGTCCGCCTTCCCGCTGTAAAATTCTTCCCTCGTCCGCCCGTGGACGGTGACCGCCGCCGCGCCCGCTTCCTCGGCGGCCTGCGCCAGCTCCGGCGCGCAGAGCGACTCCCTGTTCCAGCCGATGCGCATTTTCACCGTCACCGGGATGGACACCGCCCGCGTCATGGCGCGGATGATGCGCTCCGCCAGGGGAATGTCTTTCATAAGCGCCGACCCGTCGCCGTTCTTCACGACTTTCAGCATGGGGCAGCCCATATTGACGTCCACGATGTCCGCCCCGGCTTTTTCCGCGGCCTGCGCCGCTTCCGCCATGATATCCGGGTCATTCCCGAAGAGCTGCAGAGCCAGCGGATGTTCCGCCGGGTCGATCTTCATCATCTCCCAGGTCTTTTCATTTTTGTGATGGAGCCCGCGGGAGCTCACCATCTCCGTCGTAACGAGCGCCGCTCCCATGCGGCGGGCAATGACGCGGTACGCCAGGTCGCTGACGCCGGCCATCGGCGCGAGCGCGCACCATCCGCCGAGGCGCACGCCGCCGATCATCGGTTTTTCCATAAATTCCTCCGTATGCACAAATTTCCTCCTATTTTAGCAAAAGAGATTTTCCCGCGCCACACAAAAAGAGCGGCCCCATCGAGCCGCCCTTCCGCAGGAGCGTTATTTTTTTTCTCCGTACGCCCGGAGGAACGTTTTGAAAAACCGCACCGCCGGTTCGATCACATCGGCCGGCACTTTTTCATCGATCTGGTGCGCTTCGCCCCATTCCTTCGTGAGGATGCGTCCGCTGAAACGGAAAATATTGCCGCACACGGCGGAATAATTGCGGGAATCCGTCGCGCCGGTCATGACCATGGGAACCACCGCCGTGTCTTTCCCGTAAACTTCCTTCACGACAGATTCGAGAAGCCGGTATTCTTCGCTCTCCACAGAGCCTTCCGGATGCGGGTCTTCGCCGAAGGTCACTTTCACTTTCACGCCGTCGGGCATGATGCTCTCCAGATATTTCTTCACCGATTCCACCGTGTCGCCCTGGAGGATGCGGACGCTCATGGTGCACTCCGCGTGGGCGGGAAGCACATTCGTCTGGGGACTGCCGGAGGCCTTCGTCACGGCGAGCGTCGTATGGAGGATGGCGTCCAGCTCCCGGTCATCCCTGGCGAGCGCACAGAGCTCGTCCCACCGGCCTTCCGGATCGGCGTAGATCTCCTTCTTCGCGCCGGTCTGGAGCGGAGCGAGCGCCTGGAGCTGCGCTTTGGCGAGCGCCGTCAGACGGTACGGCATGGGATGCGCCTCCACCGCCGCCATGGCGCGGGCCACGTCGCCCAGCACCGTGCCGCGGCCGGGCTTGCTGGCGTGCCCGCCGGGGCCGTCTTTATAGAGGACGAAATCATTGGGCGATTTCTCACCGAGGCTCACCAGCGCCGTATCCAGCGCTTCGCCCCATTCCGCGCCGCGCTTCACATAGCCCCCTTCGTCGAAGATGCAGCCGATGCGCGCGCCCGCTTCCTCCAGATATTTTCCGGCGAGGATCGAACCTTTCACCGCATCATCGGCCTGCACTTCCTCATTGTGTCCGAAAGACAGGTAGATATCAAAATCCGGCTCGAAGCCCTCCGCGAGCAGTTCTTCCACCGCCTCGCATTCCGCGATGAGAAGGGACTTGCAGTCGTTGCTGCCCCGGCCCCATACACAGCCGTCCCGCAGCTCTCCGCCGAAGGGATCGGCCGTCCACTGGTCGAGATTTCCCGGAGGCACCACGTCCTGATGCGCCATGAGCAGCACGGGAAGCTTCTTCCCGCCGCTCTTCCAGCGGTACAGCAGGCTGCCGTGGCCGAGGACAGTCTTTTCCATGCGGCTGTGGATCAGCGGATAGGCCTTCTCCAGAAATGCGTGAATGGCCTCGATCTGCGTCCAGTCCGTACGCGCGTCATTTTCCGTGGAAACGGACGGGATGCGGACGATCTCCTGCAAATGGGCCGTGTATTTTTCATTCATACCGATCATCTCCTTTTTTGATTTTTCCTATTATATCATGGCGGCCCGTCGCCCCGCCGAAAAGCCCGGCCCCTGAAAAATTTTTCTCTCCGTTCGATTTTTATTTTATCTATTACTCTGTATAAAAAAATTTTTAACTCTATTGTCTTTACAGTTGTCAAAAAGATTTCCATGTCTGTTGAAACCCGTTCTTTTTCACGATAAACTATACAAATAAAGAATCATTTTCCTGTGCTGATGCGGCGGAGCCGGGACAGCGCTTTTATTTTTTGTGCGGAACAGAGCCGGGCAGAAATTTCCGATTCCCCGAATGACAGAGCGCCCGCGCGGAAGCGGCGCGAAAGGAGGACTGTCATGTTTGATTTCGATACGGTCATCGACCGGAAACACACCATGTCCCTGAAGTACGACTTCGCCGACGCGAAAGGACGCCCGCGGGACGCCATCCCTTTCTGGATCGCCGACATGGACTTCAAGACCGCGCCGTGCGTGACGGACGCGCTCCGCAGACGCCTCGATCACGGCATCATGGGCTATTCCGATATGACAGACGATTATTTCCGGGCGGTCCATCAGTGGTTCCTCACCCATTTCGGGTGGGACGTGAAAAAAGAATGGCTCATCAAGACGCCGGGCATCGTACCGGCCCTCAATATGGCCGTGCGGGCCCTCACGAAGCCTGATGACGCCATTCTGATCCAGCCGCCGGTCTATCACTGGTTCGAAGCGGTCATCCGCAATAACGGACGCCGCCTCGTCAAGAGCCCCCTCATCCGCCGGGGCAAGAAATACAGCATGAACGACCTCGACGACATCGAGCGGAAGATCGTGGAGAACAATGTCTCCCTGAGCATCCTCTGCTCGCCCCAGAATCCGACGGGCCGCGTGTGGACGCGGGAAGAGCTCGCCCAGTACAGCGCGATCTGCCGCCGCCACAATGTGCACATCATCGTCGATGAGATCCACTGTGATTTCACCTATCCCGGCTACGCCCACACCGCCTTCGGCACGCTCGGCGAAGAAGACGCCATGAACGCCGTCATCTGCACGGCGCCCACAAAGACCTTCAATATCGCCGGGCTCCAGGATTCCAATATCTGGATCCCCAATCCGGCGCTGCGCGAAGCCTTCCTGAAAGAATTTACCGCCTGCGGGTACACTCATCCGAATCTGATGGGCCTCATCGCCGGAGAGGCGGCCTACAGCGGCGGACAAGCCTGGCTGGATGAGCTGAAAGCGTATCTGCTGGGCAATCTGGACTACGTCCGCAGCTTTCTCAGCGCAAAGCTCCCCCATATCAAGCTGGTCGAGCCGGAAGGCACATACCTGCTGTGGCTGGACTTCCGCTACTACGGCCTGACCGCGGCGGCGCTGGAGAAAAAGCTCCTCGAAGACGCCCATCTCTGGGCCGATATGGGCACGGGCTTCGGCTCGGAAGGAAACGGCTACGTGCGCCTCAATATCGCCTGTCCCCGGGCCACCCTGGCGAAGGGCATGGAAGGGCTCTACGAAGCGTTCCGCGCGCAGAAGCCCGCCGCCAATCCCTATTTCCTGTAAAAGCGCCATCAAAAAAGAGACCATCCCGGTCTCTTTTTTTTTGCCTATTTTTTGCCGCCCAGCAGATCGGCGAGAAGCGCTTCCGCCTCATCCCGCGCCGCCGTCTCCCGCGCCGGATCGTCTTCGATGCGGAGAGTCACCGCCTGCCCTTCATGAGCGCCGGGGATCCACGCCGCGGGGAGGACAGCTTCCCGTTCCTCTCCGTCCTGCAGGACCGCTTTATCCCCTTCTATCCTGTCGAGGAATGCCTTGATCTCCATTTATTTTTCCTTCTTTATCGTAAACGACTCACTGCCGTCGGAGGTGATCGTCACCGTGCCGTCCCGGTCTGTCCGGTAGACGGAAACGCCCGCTTTTTCCAGCGCCGTCAGCGTCTCTTTGTGGGGCAGGCCGTAGCTGTTGCCCGCCCCGGCGGAAATGACGGCGGCTTTCGGCGACACCGCCCGGAGAAATTCTTTCGACGTGCTCGTCCGGCTGCCGTGGTGCCCCGCTTTGAGCACGTCGCTTCGAAGCTCCGCGCCGCTCTCGAGGATCGTCCGCTCCTCCGCCTTCTCCGCGTCGCCCGTGAAGAGCATGGAGAATCCGCCGTAAGTGAGCCGCCCCACGATGGAATTGTTATTCAGGTCCGGGGTCTTCTTCTTTCCTTCCGTGATGCGCTTCACCGGCCCGGCCACACGGAACTCCACATCTTTGAAGAGGGGGATCACGTCCCCCGCTTCCGCCTTATGGAAAGGGATGTTCCGCTCCTTGATCTGCTTCAGATAGGTGCGGTACGTATTCGTCGCCGCCGGTACGGCGCTGTCCCAGATCTCTCCGATCTCCGCCGCCTGGAAAACGGCGTACATGCCGCCCACGTGATCCGCGTGGGGGTGCGTGATGATGACTTTCGAAAGTTTCTTCACGCCGTAGTCTTGCAGATACTTTTTCATGTCCGGCCGGTGATCCACATCGCCCGAATCGATGAGCGCCCACTCCCCGTCCTTCGAAAGGAGCATGGCGTCGCCCTGTCCGATATCGAGAATGCGCACCGTGAGCGCGGAGCCCGCAGGAAGAGCCTCCTGTTTTTTGCCGCCGCAGCCCGATGCGGTGAGCGCCAGCGCCGCCGCGAGGAAGAGAGCGGCGAGCCATTGAAACAGTTTCTTCATCATTCCTTCATCCTTCCTGCGCCGTCACACGGGCCCTGGCGGCAGGGAGCGCCGCCGCCGCGTCAGACGCCGTGAATCCCACCGGCGTCTCTTCCGCCGCAATGTCTCCGGCGAGGCCGTGAAGGTAGACGCCGCACGCCGCCGCGTCGCCGGGAGACATGCCCTGCCCCGCGAGAGACGCGATCACGCCGGTGAGCGTGTCCCCCATGCCGCCGGAAGCCATGCCGGGATTTCCCGTGAGATTCACCCATGCCGTCCCGTCGGGAAGGGCCGTCACCGTGGGCGCGCCTTTCAGCACCAGCACCGCCCGGTGCGCCGACGCGTATTCTCTGGCGCAGTCGATGCGCCGCGCCTCGATCTCCGCCGGCGACAGGCCGGTCAGGCGGGCAAATTCGCCCACATGGGGCGTCAGGATGAGGCGGCCCGGGCAGTCTTCCGGAAGGATGCGCCTCTCCGCCATGGCAAAAAGGGCGTCCGCGTCGGCCACGACCGTGCCCGTGAGGCCCCGGAGCAGCTTTTCCGTGAAGCGCTGCGTCTCTTCGCTCCGACCGAAGCCGCACCCCAGGGCCGTCACATCGTACTGCGCCGCCTCGGCAAGAGCCTTCTCCGCCATAGCTTCCGTGAACCGCGTCCCTTCGGCGAGGGCATGCACCATCACCTCCGGCACACGGCACGCCAGCGTCCGCGCCGCTTCGCTCACCGTCTGGAGCGCCACTTTCCCCGCGCCCGCACGGAGAGCGCCCTGCGCCGCCAGGAGCGCCGCGCCTTCCATGCCGGCCGAACCGGCAAAGATCCCCGCGAAGCCGTTCTTCCCCTTGTGGGAGATCCGCGTCCTCACAGGGAGCCTCTCCCGCACATCCGCCGCTTCCGTGAGGCGCACCGGGTACCCCGACCGCGCCGCTTCGGGAATGCCGATAGATGAGAGCATCACCTCTCCGCAGTACTCCGAGCCGGGATACAGCACATGGCCCCGCTTCACCGAGCCGAGAGCCACTGTCATATCCGCCCGCACGACCGCGCCCGACGCCCGGCCGGTGTCGCTCATCATGCCGCTGGGCACATCCGCGGAGATCACCGCCGCCGGGGAATCATTGACCATCCCGATGAGGGCCGCTTTCTCTCCGGCCACCGCCTTCGAGAGACCCGTCCCGATGAGGGCGTCCACGATGATGTCCGCCCCCGCCAGGTACGGCGCCGCTTCCGCCGCGGACGCGGTCTCCACGACAGGAATGCCCGCCGCCTCCGCTGCCCGCCGGTACATGCGGGACGCCGCGCCCATATGCGACGGGTCGCCTGTGAGGAGCACCGTCACATCCGCCCCGGCCTCCGCGGCATACCGCGCCGCCACAAAACCGTCGCCGCCGTTATTTCCCGTACCGCACAAGATCACCGCCGCCGCGCCGTTCCACCGGAGCCGCTCCCCGGCGAGCTCCACGACGGCCCGCCCGGCGTTCTCCATGAGCACCGCTTCCGGCAGCCCGTATTCCTCCATCGCGGTCCGGTCAAGCGCCCGTGATTCCTCCGTCGTTGTCAGTATCATGATGTCTGCCTCCCTGCATCACCACCACCGCAGCGGCCATGCCCGCCTCGTGGGAAATGGACACCGCCGTCTCCGTCACGCCAAGCTCCGCCGCGCGCTTCGCAAAAGTCCCTTCCAGATGGAGCTCCGGCGCGCCCCACTTTGACCACGTCACGTGGGCGTCCCGCCAGGCCGAACCGAAGATGCCGATGCCCAGCGCCTTTCCCGCCGCTTCCCGCACCGCCCAGAGCGCGGCGTAGGATTCCCACTTGTGAGCCTTCTTCGCCTCGCAGTGGGCGATCTCCTCTTCCGTGAAGATCTTTCCGCCCCGCTCCGGAAATTTCGTGAGCAGCCGTTCCCACCGCTCCACTTTAACCAGATCGATTCCTGTGTACATGACGCCTCCTCGATAAAAGGCGGAAAATGACCGCCCTTTTTACTTTTACCACTTTTCATTTATTTCTATCTTACCCTGCGGCGCAGTCAAAAGGCAAGGCGCGCCGCGGCCGGCGCGGGGGCAAAAAAATCTCTCCCCCTTTCTTGCCAGAAGCGGGAAATCATGATAGAATAGCGAAGTATGAATGACGAAAGACGGGAGGTGAAACCATGCCGCAAATCAAATCCAATTTGAAGACCATGAAGAAAGATGCAGCTAAGCACGCTGCCAACGCTGCCATCAAATCTCAGATCCATACCGCTGTGAAGAAAGCTGTCGCAGCTGCAAACTCCGAAAATAAGGAGGAGGCTCTTCGGGCTGCCGTCAGTGTGATCGACAGCGCCGCTTCCAAAGGCGTACTGCACAAGAACACTGCTGCCCGCAAGAAATCCCGTCTGAACGCGCGTGTGCAGGCTGCCATCGCTGCTGAAGCCGCTGAAAAAGCAAAAGAAGCTGCTGAAGCTGAAAGAGAAGCTGAAAAAGAAGCGTACAAGGAAAAAATGGAAGAAGACAAGGAATGATTCTTCCCGGAAAACAGGGGCTCTCAGGAGCCCTGTTTTTTATTGTCTTTTTTCTTTGTTCTTTATTTCTTGACTTTGATGAAGAAATCTTTTATTATTTTTTAAATGAATAAGTATCCAAAGGCGGAAGATCCGGAGGCGGCGCTCCGGGATTTTTCGCTTTTTTTATGGGATCTTTCCCAGAAGAAAGAAGGTGCACATATGCCGTCATCCGGCAAAAAATCACTCATGGACCGTTTTCTGAATACGGTCGAAGTCGTGGGAAACAAGCTGCCCGACCCCGTTTCCCTCTTTATCCTGCTCGCGCTCCTCACCGTGCTCGCGTCGGCCCTCTTCGGAGCGATGGGCGTGGAAGCCGTCCATCCGGGCACGCACAAAGTGATCAAGGTCATCAATCTCTTCTCCCTCGACGGATTCCGTCAGATGTGGAGCAAGGCCGTATCGAATTTCTCCACCTTCGCGCCTCTCGCCATGGTGCTGGTCTGCGTCATCGGCGCGGGCTGCGCGGAAAAGAGCGGATTCCTCGCCGCGTTCATGCAGAAAATGCTCGGCGGCGCGTCGAAAGCCTTCGTGACTTTCGTCATCATCTTCATCGGCATCAACGGCAATGTGGCCGGCGACGCGGCCTTCGTCGTGCTGCCTCCCGTGGCGGGCGTCATCTTCCTCAGCATGGGGCGCCATCCCCTGCTGGGCATCTTCTGCGCCTTCGCCAGCGTGGCGGCGGGCTTCTCCGCCAATATCATGCTCGGCATGACGGATTCCCTCGCCTACGGATTTACGGAAGCGGCGGCCCGCATGATCGATCCGGACTACACCGCTTCCCCGGCGATCAATTACTACTTCCTCTTCGTTTCCTGTTTCCTCCTCGCGGCGATCGGCACTTATGTGACGGAAAAGATCATGGCGCCCCGCTTCGCCGGACAGGACCTCTCCAAGTACGAGCTCGATGAAGAGATCACGCAAATCACGCCCCAGAAAAAGCGGGCCGTCAATCTGGCGATCTTCTCCATTTTCATCACCCTCGCCGTGATCGCCCTCCTCTGCATCGGCGACCATCCCGTGCTGGGCGACCCGGAGACAGGCTCCATCATGGCGAACAGCTCCCCCTTCATGCAGGGCATCATTCTCCTCGTGACGATCGTCCTCTTCGTGCCGGGCTGCGTCTACGGCTTCGCTATCGGCAAGTACAAAAATGACAAAGACCTTTTCGCGGACATCTCGCTTGCCTTCAAGGACATTTCCTCCTACATCGTGCTGTGCTTCTTCTGCGCCCAGTTCACCAATTACTTCGCCTGGTCCAATCTGGGCGCGGTGCTCGCCATCAAGGGCGCGGGCTTCCTCCAGGCCATGAATTTCACAGGCATCCCGCTCATCATCGGCCTCATCATCGTGTCGTGCATCGTGAATATCTTCATCGGCTCGGCGTCGGCGAAATGGGCGATCCTCGCGCCGATCATGGTGCCCATGATGATGCTCCTCGGCTACGACCCGGCGCTCACCCAGGTGGCCTACCGCATCGGCGACTCCATCACGAATCCCCTCTCGCCGCTCTTCACCTACTTCCCCCTCGTGCTGGGCTATGTGAAGATGTACGAAAAAGACACGGGCTTCGGCACCATCGTCGCCAATATGCTGCCCTATTCCGTATCCTTCGCCGTCGCGTGGATCCTCATGCTCTCCCTGTGGGTCGTCTTCGACCTGCCCCTCGGCCCGGGCGGATACATCCACCTGTAAATCCCTGAGGACGGCTGCCCCGTCCTCATTGCCATGTTCAGAAAGGAAAATATTTATGAATTTCAGAAATGAAGCGGAAGCGCTCGCCCCCTACGTGTCGGACATGCGCCGCCATTTCCACCGACACGGCGAGCTCTCTTTCCATGAAAAAGCGACCACCGCCCGCATCGCGGAAGAGCTCGCGCCCCTCGGATACGAGATCCGCCGCTTCCCGGACTACCAGGGCCTCATCGCCGTCATGGGAAGCGAAGGCGACCCCGCCGTCGTCCTCCGGGCGGATATCGACGCGCTGCCCCTCGAAGAAAAGAGCGGCGCTCCCTTCGCCTCGCAGAATCCCGGCGTCATGCACGCCTGCGGCCATGACTGCCACACCGCCATGCTCCTCGGCGCGGCCCGGCTCATCGCCGCCCACCGGGAAGAACTCCCCGGCAGGGTGATGCTCCTCTTCCAGTCCGCGGAAGAATCAGGCCACGGCATGCAGTACTACCTCGACCACGACTGCTTTGCCGGAGCGGACGCCGCCTTCGGCCTCCACATGTCAGCGGACATTGAAAAAGGAAAATTCAGCCTCCGCCCGGGGCCGCTCCTCGCGTCGTGCACCGATTTCCGCTGCATCGTCCGCGGGGTATCCGCCCACGGCTCCACGCCCCACCTCGGCAGGGACGCCATCGTCGCTGCGAGCGCCATCCTGCTGAATCTCCAGACCATCGTCTCCCGCTTCAACGATCCCCTCCATCCCCTCGTGATGACCGTCGGGTCCGTCCGCGGCGGGAAACAATTCAACATCATCTGCGACGAAGTCACGCTGGAAGGCACCATCCGCTCCTTTGACCGGGACATGAGCCGCCGCGCGCCGGAGCTCTTCCGGAGCATCGCGGAACAGACGGCCCGCGCCTTCGAGTGCTCCGCCGAATTCATCCCCGTCTCCTTTGAGCCCGTCACCGCGAACGATCACGATGACCTCACCGCCCTCGCGCGGGAAGCGGCGGTCTCCCTCTTCGGGGAAGACATCCTCCGCGACCAGCCGCCGGGCATGGCGTCGGAAGACTTCTCCCTCCTCATGGAAAAAGTCCCCGCCGTCTTCGGCAATCTGGGCGTGAAAGAAGCGTCCGGCGAAAACTGGCCCCTCCACTCCGACCGGTTCTGCCCGGACGACACCATCCTCTGGGAAGGCGCGGCGCTCCACGCGCAGTTCGCCTTCGATTTCCTCGCGCAGAAAGGAGGCCGCTGATGGATACGAAAGCCCTGGCCCTCGCGGAAAAAGACTACATCATCGGCGAACGCCGCCGGTTCCATGCCCATCCCGAACTGGGCACGGAAGAATACGAGACCACGAAACACATCGCCGAAGAGCTCCGCCGCATGGGCATCGACGTCCGGACCTTTGACGACATCACCGGATGCGTCGGCACGCTCCGCGGCGGAAGACCGGGAAAGACCGTCATGCTCCGCGCCGACATCGACGCGCTCCCCATACAGGAAGCGGATCTCACGAAGCCCTACGCCTCGCGGAATCCCGGCGTCATGCACGCCTGCGGCCATGACTGCCACACCGCCATGCTCCTCGGCGCGGCGAAGATTCTCGCCGCCCGCAGAGAGGAAATACCGGGCACAGTGAAATTCATCTTTCAGATGGCCGAAGAGATCGGCACCGAATCCCGGCACTACGTGGAAAAAGGATGCCTCGACGGCGTGGACGCCATCTACGGCATGCACGTGTGGATCCAGCTTCCCACGGGCAAGGTCAATATCGAAGACGGCCCGCGCATGGCGTGCAGCGACCGCTTCACCATCCGCATCCACGGAAAAGCCGCCCACGGCAGCCAGCCCCACAAAGGGCACGACAGCATCCTCGCCGCCGCGGCAGTCGTCATGGCGCTCCAGTCCCTCGTATCCCGCGTGAACGACCCGCAGAACACCTTCGTCCTCACCACGGGCATGATGAACGGCGGCACACGGGACAACATCGTCGCCGCGGAGACAGAGCTCGTCGGCACCGTGCGCGCCTTTGACAAAGACTTCCGCCGCTCCGTGCCGGAGCTCATCCGCAAGACCGCGGAAAAGACCGCCGAAGCCTACGGCTGCACCGCGGAGTGCTCCTACTTCTTCGGCCCCGCGCCGCTCATCAACGGCTGCCATGCCCTCAATGAGACCGCCCGGAACGCGGCGAGAAAGATCCTCGGCGAAAACGCCCTCGCCCCCATGGAGCGGCAGATGGGCGCGGAAGACTTCTCCGTCTATCTGGAAAAGACGCCCGGCCTCTATGCCTACCTGGGCTGCCGGAACGAAGCGAAAGGACTCGTCTCGCCGCACCACTCCGTCACCTTCGACGTGGACGAAGACGCCCTCCCCGCAGGAGCCGCACTGTACGCGCAGTTCGCCCTGGATTTCCTCGCGGAAAAATGAACATAAAAAAACGCTGGCCTTTTCACAAAGGTTCAGCGTTTTTTATTGCCTCACAGCGGCGCGTCGGCGGGATACCCGTTCAGGCGGTTCGCCACGCGCCGGAAAATGCGGAGCTGTCCTTCCGCAGCGATGAGCTCCTCCTCCGATGACATATCCGACAGACTGCGGCACACGTCCACAGCCTGCAAAAACAAGTACACATCGGAATCGCCGATCGCCGTCTCCGGATCGATATGTTCCTTTTCAAAATAATCGAGGAAACGGACCAGGACACCCGCGTACATCTCCAGCATCACCTCCCGGCGTATGCTGATCTCATACTGCTTCCGATCCATGCCATCCCTCCCTCCGGATACACTCATGAAAGAAACATCGCTTCCCTCGAGTCCCGCTATTTTGTCATAGAATTACTTTTTCTATTATAACGCATCATCATCGATTCTTAAAACTCATGTGAAATCCGTATGATAGAGGCAATATCTCCGCGAAAATCATACCTCCTCCAGCGTGAAGCGCCACGCGCAGGCGCAGCTCTCATCAGTCACATCAGGATAACACGAGAGGCACTCGCAGCGGATGCGCGGATCAATGGCCCGGGCGAAGCCGCCGTACTCCACGAGCCCCACCGCCTTGCACGGATGGTACGGCAGTCCCTTCGCCTTCCGGGCGTGCTGCACCCGGCACGTGAGCGTCCGGTAGATCAGGGCGTCTCCCTCGCGGCGGATCTCGTCGCGGTTGATCCGCGCGTACAGCCGGAAGCGGAGCGCCTTCTCCAGCCCATCCAGACCGGGCCGCTCGGAGAGACCGAGGAATTTTTTGATCTTTCCCGCCTCGATCGCGGTAAAGCGCTCCCAGATCTCCACATCGCACCGCATGGCCGCCTCCATGCCCCAGGCCCGCTCCACCGCCTGGAACCACACGCCGTCCATGGCGAGCCAGTCCTTCGCGTAGATCCCGAGGAGCTCGATGAGCGCCTCCTTCGGCAGCGCCGCCAGCCCTTCCTTTTCTTCCATCTTCATGGCCTCCTCTCGGAAATTTCCAAGTATTTTCTTCATTATAGCAAAATCGGCCCTCCCGCGGCGGATGCCCGGGACGGCGCATGGAGCCGGAACGGAACGCACGCAACAATAAATATCCCCCGGCGGAGCCGGGGGATTTTCATATGCGGGCATAGCCCTAGAATACTAGCGTGCGCGTCACGTCACGCAAGTACGGTCTGCCAGCCGCGAAGGTTCTGTTACTTGCCGCCCGTAAACGGGCTCCTTAGAAGTTCGGCATGGTCAGCTGCTCCCCTGCTTTGTCCTGCTCGTACTGACGTTGGATGTACTCCTGTATCTTCTTTGCATTTTTTCCTGCAGTGTCCACGTAGTACCCGTGGCACCAGAATTCCCGGTTCCGGTATTTATATTTTAGCTCCGGAAACTTCTCGTACAGCATCAGGCTACTCTTTCCTTTTAGGTACCCCATGAAACTTGCTACCGCTATCTTTGGCGGTATCTCGATCAGCATGTGAATGTGGTCCGGGCACACCTCCGCTTCGATGATCTTGATTCCTTTCCAATTACATAGCGTTCTCAGAATGCTTCCAATTTCTCTTCTTTTCTCTCCGAAGAATACCTTCCTCCTGTATTTTGGTGCGAACACCACATGATATTTGCAATTCCAACTGGTATGCGATAAACTATTTACGTCGTTCATTTTTGAATGACCTCCCTTTGCTTGCTTGTGCAGTTGGCAGACCGCACTCCCAGTATAGCAAAGGGAGTTTTTCTTTTTCCATTATCGACATTAGTCTTCTTTTGAACCACTCGCCTAGCGAGTGGTTTTCGGTATACAAAAAAGCCGCCCTTGACGGCGGCAAGGACAGCGAGTAATATAAAATCAGATATATGAGATTACTGTATAGAGGGTGAGGCCATGAAGAACTTGTTTGAACAGTCCCGTTCCCATTGGGTGCGGTATGACCGCTATGAGCTGAAAACCGCCGCTGATGGAAAGCGGTA
>UQYL01000009.1 GCA_900545365.1 uncultured Dialister sp.
CCCGCCGGTTTCAAGCCCGCCATTCTTGCCAGATCGACTGTCGCTTCCGTATGGCCCGGACGTTCAAGCACGCCCCATTTCTTTGCCCGGAGCGGGAACAAATGGCCCGGGCGGCGAAAATCTTCGGGTTTTGTCCCGTCTTCCACCGCTTTCATCGCTGTCAGAGAACGGTCATAAGCGGATACGCCGGTTCCGGTTTCCACATGATCAATAGATTCCAGGAAAGCCGTATGATGATTGTCAGTATTCCGCTGCACCATCGGACTAAGAAAAAGGCGGTCAGCCAATTCTCCGTCCATAGGCATGCAAATGACGCCTTTTGCATCGGATGCCATCAGATTCACATTTTCCGGCGTCGCGAATTCCGCCGCGCAGATATAGTCGCCTTCATTTTCCCGCGACTCTGCGTCCTGCATGATAACGCAGTGCCCTTTTTTGATTTCTTCTACAATTTCTTCAATCGAATCAAATTTATATTCCATAATGACCTCCACCTGACTGAAAAGCCCTAAGTGTATCCATCGTCAGCTCCGACCGGGCCTCGAATTTCAGAAACTGTTCCACATATTTTCCCAGCATGTCAAATTCCAGATTGACGGGATCTCCCGGCCGTCTGTTCAGCAAAGTCGTCTGTGTTCCTGTGTGAGGAATGACTGAAACAGAGAAGCGGTCCCGCTCTCTGCCCGCGACGGTCAGACTGACGCCGTCCACCGCAATGGAACCTTTTTCCAGAATATATTTCATTTTATTCGGGGCAACAGCGATCTGCAGATTGACTGCGTTTCCGTCATGAACGGCAGACAGGACCTTTCCCGTGCCGTCGATATGCCCGGAAACAAGATGGCCGCCGACCCGGTCGTCCAGCCGCAGCGCCCTTTCCAGATTGACCGGAGAACCGGCCTGTAAAATGGAAAGCGCCGTTCTGGACAGTGTCTCCGGCGTGACATCTGCGGCAAACGACCGTCCAGACAGTCGGGTAACCGTAAGACAAGTGCCGTTAACAGCAATACTGTCTCCGATTTTTGTTCCATCCAGAACCAATTCACAGTCAATCGTCAGCGCCGCACTTCGCCCATTTCGTTCAATGCGCTGCACGCGGCCGATCTCCTCAACGATTCCCGTGAACATCTTCATCCCTCTTTTCCACATACGCAGTGATTCTGATATCCGGTCCGCACGATTCACAGCGCATGTCTTTCAGCCTTACCGCATCTGCGAGGCGGGAGGCCCCGGCTCCGCCAAGCGGCGTCGGAGCTGTCCTGCCGCCGATCAGCAGAGGCGCGGCATAGAAACAGACCTTATCTACGATGCCTGCCCTGACTGCCGCCGCTGCCAGCACAGAGCCTCCTTCCAGCAGAATGCTGTCGATCTCCCGGTCTGCCAGCGTCTTCATAGCTGCCCAAAGATCCACTTCACCGTCCGCACCGTCCGCGAAAATGATTTCAGCACCAAGCGCCTCCAGCATCTTTATTTTATCTGCCGGTGCTTTTGACGTTGTGAGAAGGATGGTACGTCCCGGTTCATGGAGCACCCGCGCCTCCGGCGGTATGCGGAGACAGCTGTCTGCAATAATGCGCACCGGATTCTTCATTTCTGCCAGGCGGACTGTCAGCCTTGGGTCATCGGCCAGGATCGTGCCGATACCAGTCATGATCCCCGCATATTCGCCCCGCAGCCGGTGTACTTCTTCCCGGGATATCTCTGACGATATCCACTGGGAATCGCCGGTATGACACGCCGTTTTCCCGTCTAAAGACACGGCCGCTTTATACAGGACAAAGGGCCTTTTCTCCGTAATATATTTCAGAAACACTTCGTTCAGACGGCGGCACTTATTTTCCAACACTCCCACAGTGACATCAATCCCCGCGCGCCGAAGCTTCTCTATACCGCGTCCCGCCACAAGCGGATTCGGATCTGTCATCGCCGTCACCACACGGCTGACTTTTTTCCGTATGATCAGGTCCGCGCAGGGCGGCGTTTTGCCATAATGAGCACAGGGCTCAAGCGTCACATACAACGTCGCGCCTGCCGGATCCTCTGCGCATGCCGCAAAAGCATTGACCTCCGCATGGGGACCGCCGTATCTTTGATGCCAGCCGCTGCCGATGACCCGCCCATTCTTTACGAGAACCGCTCCGACCATCGGATTCGGCCGCGTGTGCCCTGCCCCGCGCCGAGCCAGCGCCAGCGCCATGCCCATGTATTTTTCGTCTTCTTCCAAAAGCAAAAGCCGTCTCCTTTCTTTCAGGACACGGCTTCCATGATAAAAAAGTTTCTCCTCTTTCATCCAGACTTCGGAGAGATTGCTCTCCTTTACTGTCGGCTCCGGAATCACACCGGATCTGCCATTCGGCTCGTGGGCTAGAAGCATGCTCCATTACCACCGGTCAGGATTTTCACCTTGCCCTGAAGAGTATATTAAATTTGAAAGTATTATACACGCAACGGAGCGCAGATTCAACTGTTTTCTACCGGTCGGTCAGCTTTCCTCAGCAATTCAGCGGCGATCGAATCCCGCTCCCGCAGCCCTTCGTTTTCCGTACAGGCGACGCGGATCCAGCCATACCGTGCGGCGAGAAGCTGATACGCCTCATGGCAGCGGCGCAGATATTCTCTATGCTGTTCATGAATATCCATGCTTCCTCCGCTTTTCGCCCGCGCTTCTACCAGCATTGACGAAATTTCAGGCGGCATATCCAGCAGAAAGACCTGATCCGGCCGCGGCAGCTCCAGTTCTTCGTATTCTGTTTTTTCCAGCCAATTCAGGAAGGCTTCCCGTTCTTCCTGCCGGGCAATTTTTGTCATCTGATGGACCATATTACTCGTCGTATACCGGTCGGCGATCACAATCCCGCCAGCCTCATAAAACCTTTTCCACTTCATCCGATACGACGCAAACCGATCCACCGCATAAAAAAGAGAAGCCGCATAGGGATTCACCGCATCCGGATCGCTCCCGAAATCCCCGGCCAGATACATCCGCACCAGTGCCGACGAATCACTTTCGTAATCAGGGAAAGAAATCCTCATGACTCTGTGCCCTTCTCTCCGCAGCGCCCTTTCCAGAAGCTCCGCCTGCGTTGCTTTGCCGCTACCGTCGATCCCCTCAAGAACGATCAGCTTTCCTCTCATATCGTTTCCTTTCCTGAAAAAAAGGGCCCGCACAAGGCCCTTCTCTCATTTTTCACTTTTAGGCGCGCGCTGTTTTTTGGGATTAAACTGATTCATCGTTTTATCCACACCGATTTTCAGCGCGCTTTCAATGGAGTCCGCTGTATATTTTTTCGCATCCTCCACTTTCTGAATATCCTCGCCGTAAGGCCGTCCGAGAACATGCTGAACTACAGAATGGCCGTCCCGCGGATGCCCCACTCCGATGCGGAAGCGGATAAATTCTTCCGTTCCCAGATGAGCAATCAGCGACTTGATGCCGTTATGGCCTCCGGAAGCGCCTTTTTTCCTGATTCTCGTTTTTCCAGGAGGAAGATCCAGATCATCGCAGACGACGAAAATATCTTCCGGAAAAATTTTGTAATACCGCGCGAGCGCGCCCACTGCTTCTCCGCTGTTGTTCATGTACGTCAGAGGCTTCACCAGGAGGAGTTTTTCTCCATCTCTCATCAGTGAGGCAGTTTCCGCATTTTTGTCCTTTTTCCAGACGGTCACCTTCCAGCGGAAAGCCAGCTCATCAATGACGTCAAAGCCCATATTATGGCGGGTATGCGCATACTCTGCCCCGGGATTTCCGAGGCCAACAATCATTTTCATGAAATTCCGCGCTGTCCTTCTTATTCTTTGTCGTCAAACAGGGAACTTACGGATACTTCGTGAAAAATACGCATAATCGCCTCTCCGAGAAGAGGAGCGACGGAGAGTACCGTCAGTTTGGGCTGCATCTTTTCCTGCGGAATCGGCAGGGAATTCGTTACGATCAGTTCCTTGATATTGGAATTGCGGATTCGTTCCGTTGCGGGATCCGTCAATACCGGATGGCATACGGCCGCATATACGGACTTCGCCCCTGCTTCTGCCAACGCCTTTGCCCCTTCGCAGAGAGAGCCCGCCGTATCGACCATATCATCGACAATGACGCAGTTTCTTCCTTCTACGGTACCGATGATGTTCATGACTTTGGCCACGCCCGGTTCCGGACGGCGTTTTTCAATGATCGCGATCGGAGCGCCTACACGGTCTGCCAGTTCCCGTGCTCTCGTTACGCCGCCGAGATCCGGCGATACGATCGTAAGATCATCCAGATGTTTGCCTCTGATATAACTTGCCAGAAGAGAAGCGGACATGAGATGGTCCACCGGTACATCGAAAAAGCCCTGGATCTGTCCTGCATGAAGATCCATAGTCACCACGCGGGTCACCCCGGCTTTGGACATCAGATCAGCGACCAGCTTAGATGTGATCGGTTCTCTGCCGCGGGTCTTGCGGTCCTGACGGGCATAGCCGTAATACGGCACAACAACGGTGATATGTCTTGCCGACGCCCGTTTCAGAGCGTCCACCATGATGAGCATTTCCATCAGGTTGTCATTAACCGGAGCGCCGGTAGGCTGAATGACGAAAACATCCTTGCCCCGAACGCTTTCATTAATCATGACCTGAATTTCACCGTTATTGAAACGGCCGCACATGGCTTTCCCAAGAGAAGTACCGATATAGTCGCATATCTCCTTGGCCAGTACGGGATGCGCAGTCCCGCTAAAAATCTTCAGCTTCGCTTCATCTTCCATTTGCATTTTGTCAGTCTCCCCCTCTTTATTTAATAAACTGAACAATATAAATATTTTACCACATCAGTCTTTATATGTGTCATCATCTACCCAATGCTCAATATTTTTTTGTTTTGCTCTTGCTACGGAAAGCGCTTCGCCAGGCACGTCCTTCGTGATTGTGGAACCGGCCGCCGTAAATGCCCGCTTCCCGATGTGCACCGGCGCCACCAGGTTGGTATTGCAGCCGATGAACGCATGATCTTCAATGACCGTGCGATGCTTATTTTTCCCGTCAAAATTGACCGTCACGGAACCACAGCCCATATTGACTTTCTGCCCTACATCGGCATCTCCGCAGTAGATCAGGTGCGGCAGCTTCGTCCCGTCGCCTATGTCCGAGTTTTTGACCTCCACAAAATTCCCGATCTTGATGTGATCGTGAAGTTTTGTTCCCGGACGGAGATGAACGAACGGCCCCGCCTCATTTTCATTGCCGATCTCACAGTCATGCGCATAGACCCGGTTCAAATGATTGCCGTCTCCGCACAGGACATTCTCCATCTGCGTATCCGGTCCGATCACGCAGCGCTTTCCGATGACAGTCCTTCCCTGCAGGATCGTCCCCGGATACAGCACCGTATCCCTCCCGACGACGACGTCCTGTTCAATGTATACGCTGTCCGGATCGATGATGGTGACGCCTTCGCTCATGAGCTCTTCCGCTTTCCGGCGGCGGAGCACTTTGTCCGCAGCTGCCAGCTGAATGCGGGAATTGACGCCCATCGTTTCTTCCGCGTCGGCAGCTTCTACTGGAACGACTGTCTTTCCTTCCCGAATCATGATCTCAAATACATCCGTCAGATAATATTCGCCCTGCGCATTATTGCAGTCAAGTCTGGGCAGCGCCGCCAGAAGCTCCTGAATATCGAAGCAATACGTTCCCGTATTGATTTCCTTCACCGCCAGCTGCTCCGGCGTTCCGTCTTTCTGTTCCACGATAGACGTCATATTTCCCGCCTCATCACGCAGGACGCGCCCGTAGCCGAAAGGATCATCCAGTTTTGCCGTCAGGATGGATGCGGCAGCCTGCTTTTCTCTGCATGCATCGATCAAACCGCGGATGGTCTCCCCGCGCAGGAGCGGTGTGTCTCCGCAGACGACCAGCACATAGCCGGCTCTCCCTTCCAGATAGGGAACCGCCTGCATAACAGCGTGACCGGTTCCCAGCTGCTCTTTCTGTTCCGCATACTCTACCGTGTCGCCCAGCGCATCATGCACCATTTCGCTTTTATGCCCGGTGATTGCCAGGCAGGACGCACATCCCGCCTTTTTTACTGCCCGTATCACCTGCTCTATCATAGAAATTCCGTTAACCTTGTGAAGCACTTTCGGAATCTCCGATTTCATTCTTGTCCCCATTCCTGCCGCCAAAATAACAGCTGTCGTATCTGCCATAATACCTCCCGATGTCTTTTCACCCGGCCTGCGGCCGGATTTCTGTTTTCGCTTATCTCTCAGCACAGAATATTTCGCTTTTCATTTTTGAAATATTCTTCTTTTTTATTATAAAGATTTTCCCTGCCCTTTTCTATCGCAATCTGTAAAAAATTCAATTTCATATTCTGTCCCACGACAAAAAGCAGCGTCGGAAAAATTCCTTCCGACGCTGCTCTTTGCTGTTGCCGCATTTACTCCGCGTAAGTGACATTGAAGACCGCTTCATCCGGACGCGGCCGCAGCGGTACCGCGCTGTGTCCCACGGCGAGTCCGCACAGCGGAACGGTACTTTCCGGAAGCCCTGCCGCCGCCTGCCACTCTTTGATTCCGCGAATAGAAAAAATCATTCCGTGGATATACACCGAGCCGAGTCCCAGCGCGGCAGCAGCCAGATGCATGTTTTCAATCAGGCAGGCCGCGTCATATTTCGCGATCTCTTCAATGGCTTCCGGTGTTTTGGATACCAGCAGAAACAGAGGCGCACCATACATCGGATCATTGTCTTTCCCGGTCGCTTCCTTATAATTTTTCTTCATCAGCGCCAGCACAGTTTCGCTGGAGATCACCGTCAGTACGTAACCTTTGCTGTTATGCATCCCCACCGGCGCATGCTGCGCCGCGGTGAGGATTGCCTGAATGTCTTCCGCACTTACTTTCTCTTCCGTATAGCGGCGTACAGACTGCCGCATGCGAAGCACTTCATTAAATTCCATAACGATCCTCCTTTTTATAAATACGCCATACCTTCCGACGTGATCCGGACAAGGCCTCCTATCCGAAGAGAAGTGACGCATCCATTCGCACAATCCGCTTCTCCCACAATGGTGCCTCCGGCCTGCACAGCCCGGATTTTGACAAACATCCGGCGATTCATTACTGCTTCACAGGCTGCCGCCGCAGCTGTCCCGCTGCCGCAGCTCGATTCATTAATCAGCGTATCCGTATCCTTCACATACACAAAAGGATCCAGTCTGTCCCCGCAACGGAAAAGAATGCCCTCCGCACTTCCGGCCGGCACCGGAAAATGTTCGAGGACCATTTCTGTAATCTTCTTTTTGTCCGCCGCCGTCATTTCTTCGTCATGGAAAAAGCAGTAGTGGACGATCCCCGGAAATACCGCCCGCCAAAATGTGTATCCTCCCAGAGAAATCGGTCCCACTGAAACAGGCAGGGGCATGTCCGCCATGACATCAAATTCGCTGCGCCCCCGCTGCATGACTGTGCAGCGCACATTATGATCAATGCCCGAGCAGGATATCTCAAGTTCCGCCTTTTCTCCGTAAGAAGGGATCGGCTGCCAGCGCTGCCGGTCAAAAACTTTCCACGCCGCCGCCGAACGCACCGCATTGCCGCAGAACTCCCCGCCCATCATTTGTATGCCCATATCACAGGGCCTGGGCGGGCTGGCGTCAATAAATGCCGCCTGTTCCGCAAAAACTTCCGATGCTCCCATGAGTTTTCTGGCCACCAGGCTCCGCCGATCCACCTGAACCGCGTCCAGCACCAGGATCGTCGTATTCCCCGCCGGATCTGTTTTTACAAAACGAAGCTGATCTGGTTCCTGTCTGTCATTCATGCCGATTCCGCTCAATTTTCCCAGACACCTCTCTGCTTTTCTTCAATCAGCCGGCACAGCCGGTCTTTATCTCGTCTTGATACGAATGCGAGCGGAACGGGCACGCTCATCAGTCCGCCTGGCCTTTCCGCTCCGATATACATTTCGTTCCACCGTTCGGAAAATCCGGTGATCTCTCTGTACTCCGCCACAAAGTAGACCGGATCGAGGAGCCAGGAACGCAATCCCCGGCCTCTGCTGAATTTGCCCGCCGCCAAAATCAGAAGTTTTTCCCGGCATACCAGCACGACTGAGCAGTGAAGTCGGTATATCCGCCAAATAATGAAACAGACCATCGCCGCCCCTGGAAGAGCGAACAGCGGTGTTCCGTTCAGGACCGAAACGATAATGGCCGCCGCCATCAGCGCATACATCACGCAGGTCGTCACAATCCACGGCTTCGCGCGGCCGCATTCCCATTCCGCTTTTCCGTAGATTTCTTCCCGAAAAATATCAAGCATGCTTCCCTCCGGCGCGGTGCTCCTTCCACGGACGGCGGCTCCGCGGTTCTCCGAATACCGCGTCATACACGATCCACCGCTTCACATCCTCTTCTGTCCAGCGCCGCGCCTCTTTTGCCGTATCAGACAACGTCTGTTCCGGAATCGTCTCCTTCTCCGGCACGGATTCCGTTTTTGCGGCATATGCCAGGTACTCTGCCTGACGGCGCAGGATCTCCCGCTCCTGTTCCTCATTCCCCTGCGTTTTCTGCACGCGAAGCGGAACCTTTACCGATTCCGCCGGTTCTGTGTCTTCCTGCGCAGGCTCCGCAGGACACGGCGCCGTGTTTTCACCGCCTTCTTCCTTTTCTTCCGGCAGCTTCCAGGCACGGCGCAGCTTTTTCCGAAATTCTCCGTAATCATAAGTCTGCCCCGGCGTGCGGCCCGCTTCAGGAGAACGCGGTTCCGGCGTCTGCGGCGCTTCCGTTCTTTCTTCCTCCCGGCGCCCCGCTTTTTTCCTTTTCTGTATGGATGAAAAGAAATAGATCAGCGCTATAACAAATAAAACATTAATCAAATCCATAGGCCCCTCCGCTCAGAGCGCGCTGTCAGTTTTTATCCTGTCCGCCCTTTCCGCCGGCAATATTCTGACGCATATCCGTATCAGCCGCGATATTCTGCATATTGTAGTAATCCATCACGCCAAGATGTCCTTCCTTCAGCGCTTCCGCCATGGCGTGGGGCACTTCCGCCTGCGCCTCCACGACCTTCGCCTGCATTTCCTGCGTGAACGCTCTCATTTCCTGCTCCTTTGCCACCGCCATGGCGCGGCGTTCTTCCGCGCGGGCCTGAGCGATCTTTTTATCGGCTTCCGCCTGATCCGTCTGGAGCTGCGCGCCGATATTTCTTCCCACATCCACATCGGCGATATCAATGGAAAGGATCTCAAACGCGGTTCCCGAATCCAGGCCTTTCCCCAGGACGGTCCGGGAGATGTGATCCGGATTTTCCAGCACATCCGTATGGCTTTCCGAAGAACCGACCGTCGTTACGATGCCTTCGCCGACACGGGCGATGATCGTCGCTTCCCCGGCGCCGCCGACGAGCCGATCGATATTGGCCCGCACAGTGACCCGTGCCCGCACTTTCAATTCGATACCATTCTTCGCCACCGCAGAAATCGTCGGCGTCTCGATGACTTTCGGATTGACGCTCATCTGCACGGCCTCCAGCACATTTCGCCCGGCCAGATCGATCGCCGCCGCCTGCTGGAAACTCAGGCTGATCTGCGCCCTGTGCGCCGCGATCAGCGCATCTACCACATTATCCACATTGCCGCCTGCCAAATAATGCGCTTCCAGCTGATTGACATTCAGAGCCAGCCCAGCTTTCGTCCCCTTAATAAGAGGCAGCACGATCATGCTCGGGGAAACGCGGCGGATGCGCATCCCGACGAGATTGAAAAGGGAAATATTCACATCCGCAGCCAGTGCAGAAATCCACAGCCCCACCGGGACGAAATGGAAAAACAAAGCCAGACCGATCACGGCCAGCACAAAAATCACAACAGGCAATGCCAGATCCATAATATCCTCCTCAATGATAAATAACATATAGTTAAAGATTAAACCCGACCGCTTATTCAGCTTCAGCGCGCACTACGACGCGCCCGCTTTCCGCCCGGATCACTGTGACAGGTTTCCCCGTTTCCACAAATTCGCCTTCCGTTACCGCGTCCAGGATGACTCCGTCCACTTCGACTTTCCCAGACGGCCGCAGAACAGATCGGGCCGTTCCTTTCCGCCCTTCCCATATGGTCAGATCTTTCGCGGAAGACACATAGCCTTTCTGCGACGTCAGGCTGAGCTGCAGCGAGATTTTCTTCCACAGCCGGTTTTCCGACAGATGCCCCGCAAGAAACGCCATCCCCGCGATGGCCAGCACAATCCCGGCGGCCAGTATATAGACGGCCTTTCCGTCAGCGCCGAAGATAAAATACAACGATGCCGCCACGGATGCCAGTCCTGCCGCCGCGGCCGCGCCTGTCATCAGAAAGAGCAGATCAGCAAAAATCAAGACCAGCCCGCCGAAATAAAGGAGCGCTTCCGCCACATGCCAGCCGCCGTCGTACCAGCGCCCCCATATGAGGAGAATGCCGAAGATCACAGCTACCAGCCCGCCGCCGGAAAATCCCGCCGTTTTTATTTCCGCCAGGATGGAAATGAAAATGACCGCCGCAATGATCCCTTCTATCACGGGATGCTGAATCAATTCCATCTGCCTTCCTCCCTTCGGTGAAAATACTGCGCTGTCTATCTAATTATAGCATGATATCTATGTCCGATTTAATCCGGAATAAAGAAAAGCAGGCTCCCGCAAGTCTGCTTTTCCATAAAAAATCCTGTTCAGTTCGTCAGTGACCGGATCGGAGCGGGGATCCGCCCGCCTCTCGCGATAAAGGCATCCGCCTTGAAACGGTTGACTTCTATGACCGGCGCATATCCCATGAGCCCGCCGAAATTGACCATATCTCCCGGTTTTTTACCCGGCGCCGGGATCAGCCGGACCGCGGTGGTCTTATTATTGATCATGCCGATCGCCGCTTCATCCGCAAGGATCGCGGAAATCGTCGCCGCGCTCGTATCGCCCGGCACGGCGATCATATCGAGACCCACCGAGCATACGCAGGTCATGGCCTCCAGTTTCTCCAGCGAGAGGCTGCCGCACTTCACCGCTTCGATCATGCCCAGATCTTCGCTGACCGGGATAAAAGCGCCGGAAAGTCCGCCGACGCTGGAAGAGGCCATCAGCCCGCCTTTCTTTACGGCGTCATTGAGGAGCGCCAGCGCCGCCGTCGTACCGGGCGCGCCGCAGCTTTCCAGCCCCATCTCTTCCAGCACCGCCGCCACGCTGTCTCCCACAGCTGCCGTCGGGGCAAGGGAGAGATCAATGATCCCGAAAGGCACGTGGAGCCGTTCCGTCGCCGCCTGCGCTACCATCTGCCCCAGCCGGGTGATCATAAAAGCCGTATTTTTTACAGTCTTGGCCACAACTTCAAAAGGCTCGCCACGCACTTCTTCCAGCGCGCGTTTTACAACGCCCGGTCCCGAAACGCCCACATGGATGGCGCAGTCTCCGTTTGTCACACCGTGAAACGCACCGGCCATGAAGGGATTGTCTTCCACGGCATTGCAGAACGCCACGAATTTCGTACACCCGTCAGCATCCCGCTCCTTTGTCCTCTCCGCCAAATCTTTGACGATCTCTCCGACACGGCGCACCGCGTTCATATTGATGCCAGCCTTGGTGGAGCCAACGGAAACGGAACTGCAGATGCTTTTCGTCACCGTCAGGGCTTCCGGAATCGAACGAAGCAGTTTTTCATCGGAACTTGTGATTCCTCTGTCGACCAGCGCGGAAAAACCGCCCATGATGTCGATCCCCAGATTGTCCGCCGCCCGCTGCAGCGTGCGGGCGATATTCACATAATCCTTTGCCCCTGACCCCGCGGCCACGATAGATATGGGAGTGACGGAAATCCGCCGGTTCACGATCGGGACGCCGTACTCCGAGGAAATCTCCCGGCTGACTTCCGACAAATGTTCCGCCTTCCCGCAGATCGTATCATAAATTTTACGGCAGAGGACCGCTTCATCATCCGCCGCGCATCCGAGGAGGGATATTCCCATGGTGATCGTCCGCACATCGAGCTTATTCTGATCAAACATGCGCTCTGTCGCAAGGATTTCTTCTGTTTCCAGCATGATTCTCTCCTTCAGCCGCGGTCAGATGCGATGCATCGCATAAAATACATCGGCCAGCTGCACTCTTATCTCAACGCCCAGTTCTTCTCCGATTTTTCCCATGGATTTCTGGATTTCCGCCAGCGGACGGTCAGACGCTTCCATATCGCACATGAGAACCATATTGAAAATGCCGTCCACGATGGTCTGTGACACGGTGAGCACATTGATCTTATTTTCCGCAAGGCCTGCCGTCACGCCGGCAATGATCCCCACCCGATCTGCCCCGAGCACGGTAACTACGATTTTTTTCATGAATAGTCTCCCCTTTGCAAATAAATTACTTCATCCATTAAATTTATTATACCATGTTTCCCTTTTTCTTCCGTCTCTTCTCCGCGCCGCCGAAAAAGGACGAAGAAAAGCCTCCTCCTTTTTCTGTTCTGAAATTTTTAAATTGTCATTTTACTTTTTATTTACCGCTATGCCTGTATTTCCACATTCTCATAAAAAAATTTTGTTTTGCTTCTCAAAAAAAGAAACGAAATGTTCTTTCTGATATAAAATTCATTGATAAAAAATACGTTTATAGATTTTGTCAGGATATAATTTCAGAAAAAGAAAGTGTATAATAAAAAGAAATAAAAATCATTCTGTCTGAACTGAAAGAAAGGATGCGCCAATGGAAAAACTCAAATATATTTCCTGGAATGTAAACGGTCTGCGGGCCTGCATGAAAAAAGGCTTCATGGACGCGTTTCTTTCCCTCGACGCGGACTGTTTCTGTCTGCAGGAGACCAAGATGCAGCCGGGCCAAATCGAGCTGGATCTGCCCGGATATGAGCAATACTGGAACAGCGCCGTAAAAAAAGGCTACAGCGGCACTGCGCTTTTCACAAAGAAGCACCCTCTCTCCGTCGCTTACGGCATGGGGATCGGCGAACATGATCAAGAAGGCCGCCTCATCACTGCGGAATTTAATGATCATTACCTCGTCACCTGCTACACCCCGAACAGTCAGCGAGGACTGGCCCGGCTGGACTACCGGATGGCCTGGGAAGATGATTTCCGCCGCTACCTGAATGACCTTGCCGGGAAAAAACCTGTCATCCTCTGCGGCGACCTGAATGTAGCTCATGAAGAGATTGATCTCGCCAATCCGGCGCAGAACCGGAAGAATGCCGGCTTCACCGACGAGGAACGGGAAAAAATGACGGAACTCCTTGCGTCCGGATTTACAGACACATTCCGTCTGCTCCATCCGGAAGAAAAAGAAGCCTATTCCTGGTGGAGTTATTTCGCAAAATCCCGCGAGCGGAACATCGGATGGAGAATTGATTATTTTATCGCCTCTTCCTCGCTTGCGCCGCGCATTCTCGGCGCGTCCATCCACCCGGAGATTTACGGCAGCGACCACTGCCCTGTCGAGCTGATCCTCGGCTGAAAATTTATTTTTTATTTGACGATCTGAAATCGTCCGTTTGTCTGGATTGATTATGCTACAGGAGGTACAGCATGAATCACTCCGATGAAATCGCTCTGCTTGCGAAAGCAGCCGAGGCAGCGGCCCGCGGGAATTTCTCCCCGCCCCTCCCCGAAAGCTGCAGCCCTGCCATGGCGCCCCTTTTATCCTCGTTCCGCGGTCTTCTTGCGGCGCTTGAAAAACAGGCGGAGGAACGGGAAGCGGCAACAAAGCGCCGGGAAAATGCGATCGCCGGCATTGCCCACGATCTGCGGGCGCCGCTGACGACAATCCGCGGTTACACGGAGGCACTTCAGAAAGGGCTGGCCCGCACTCCGGAAAAGGAGCGGGCTTATCTTGCGGCCATTGCGCTCCGGGCACGGGAGCTGTCCGAACGGATTGACACATTGTCTTTTGTCAGCCGCGGTGCCGGACATCTGCCCATCCGCCCTCTACCCACGTCTTTTGCGGCCTTTCTTCGGGAATATCTGGAAGCAAACCGGCCGCTGCTGGAGAGCCGGGCTGCTTCTGTAGCAGCGGATCTGGATCCGTCCGTCATTCTCCCGCTGGATCGCTCTGCGTTTTCCCGCGTGTTGGACAATCTGTTTTCCAACACGCTGAAATACAGGCTGGTTCCGCATTCTTCCATCGTTCTCAGTCTGCGCCGGTCCGGTGAAAACGCCGTCTTTACCTATCAGGACGACGGTCCCGGCATCCGTCCGCAGGAAGCGCTGGAAAAAATCTTCCTTCCCTGGTACCGCGCGCCGGATCAGAAAAAGGCCGGTTCCGGCCTTGGCCTGTACGTCGTTTCCCAGATCGCTGCCGCGCACGGCGGAACAGCCGCTGCGGAAAATCGGGACGGACTGGCCATTACCATTACATTGCCCATCACTGGAGGTATATCATGCTGAACGTACTCATTGTCGAAGACGATACTCTCATCGCGGAACTGGAAAGAGATTTCCTCGAACCGAATAATTATTTCGTGCGCATCGCGGAAAACGGTGAAGAAGCACTGCAGATCATGCAGGAAGTCAAGATCGACGCCATCCTTTTGGACGTCATGCTTCCTGGCGACGACGGCTTCTCCCTCTGCCGCAAAATGCGCGAAAGGACGGACGCGCCGATTCTTTTTGTCACCGCCAGGAAAGAAGAGGTCGATAAGATCCGCGGCCTCGGCCTCGGCGCGGATGATTACATTGTCAAGCCTTTCAGCCCGACGGAACTGGTCGCTCGTCTCCGGGCCCATATCGCTATCCATCAGCGTCTGAAAAAAGTAGACACCGATGCGGCGCCCGTCGAAGAAGGGATCACCATTGATACCCTCACGATCCGTCCGAAAGCCCGTCAGGTCATCCTGGACGGGAAAGATGTGTCTCTCACCGGCAAAGAGTTCGATCTGCTCTGTTTCCTCGTGGAACATCCAAACGAAGTCTTCTCAAAAGAACAGCTTTTCGAAAAGATTTGGAGCCTGGATCCTATCGGGGAACCTGCGACAGTTACCGTTCACATCAATCGTCTCCGCGATAAGCTGAAAGCCATCGCTGGCCGCCCTTATGAACGGATCGAAACCGTGTGGGGCGCCGGCTACCGTTTCCACATGGACTAAGGAGGTTCCTTTGAACATTCTCATCACCGGCGGCGCGGGTTTTATCGGCTCGCACCTGACTGACGCGCTGCTCCGGGAAGGGCATCGGGTCACCGTCATCGACAACCTGTCCTCCGGTTCCCGCCGTTTCCTTTCGGACGACGCGGAATTTATCGAAGCGGATATTCGGGACAGAGACGCGCTCCGCTGTTTTTCCGATCATCATTTTGACGTAGTTTACCATGAAGCGGCGCAGACTATGGTGCCCGCGTCCATCTCCGACCCCTACCACGACGCCGACGAAAACATCATGGGCCTCCTTTCCGTACTGGAAGCGGCCCGCGCTCACGGTGTGAGGAAAATCATCTTTTCCTCTTCCGCCGCCGTTTACGGAGACAACACCGCGCTCCCGCTGAAAGAAGATAAAACGCCCCGCCCGCTCTCTTTCTACGGCCTCACGAAGTGGATAACCGAAAAATACCTGGCTCTCTACAGCAGTCTTTACGGCCTGGACTATACGATCCTCCGCTACAGCAATGTATACGGCCCCCGGCAGGGCGCGAAAGGAGAAGGCGGCGTCATCTATATCTTTTCCCGGCTGCTTGCGGAGGGAAAACCGCTCACGATCTTCGGCACAGGCAAACAGACCCGTGATTTTATCAACGTCCACGATGTCGTCTCCGCCAATCTGGCCGCGCTCACACGGGGCAGCGGCGCCGTCTGCAACGTCAGCACCGGCACGGAAGTGTCTCTGACTGCATTGGCGGAAAAAATGATTGCTCTGTCCGAAAAAAATGTCCCGATACAGTACGGGCCGGCCCGCGCGGGCGATATTTTCCGCTCCTGTCTCTCTCCGTCTCTGGCGCAGGAATGTCTCGGCTGGACGCCTGCGGTCTCCCTTGATGACGGATTGAAAGAAACCATTTCGTTTTTCAATGAGCAGCATGCATAAAGAAAAACTCTCTGCAAAAATTCGATGCAGAGAGTTTTTCTTTATCGGCCGGAAATTTTATAATAAAGAGAGATTCCGCCATGCTCCGGAAGCAGCGGCCCCGATTCACAGCAGGCATTGGGAATCTCCCGATTCATTTTTTATAATAATGGCAGAAAATCATCAAACAAGCTGACAGGAGGAATGCATCATGGAAATCAGAAAACCGATTCCGGGAACCGGCGGCGACCGCTATATTCCTTATGAAGAACGGAGCGGACGGGAATCCGCCGTTTATTTCACGAGGGATCTCTCCGCGGAAGGGCTCAGAAAAATTTTCCGCCGTATCAGCGGAAATCTGGAAGGCCGCGTCGCCATTAAGCTCCACACCGGAGAACCCCACGGCCCCAATATCATTCCCCGCCCGTGGGTAAAGGAGCTGATCGAAAAAGATCTTCCCGGCGCGTCTGTCGTAGAAACCAATGCCTACTACGAAGGCGGCCGCCATACTACGGAACTGCACCGTGAGACGCTGGCAGTCAATGGATGGAACTTCTGCCCCGTCGACATTATGGACGAACACGGAACCGCCATGCTTCCCGTCCGGGGCGGCAAATGGTTCACGGAAATGTCCGTGGGAAAAGATCTCCTTGATTATGATTCCCTCTTTGTCCTGACCCATTTCAAGGGTCACGTGCAGGGCGGCTTCGGCGGTTCTGACAAGAATATCGGCATCGGCTGCGCCGACGGACGCATCGGAAAAGCGATGATCCATACCACGCCCGGCTCCGATGACCAGTGGGATATCAAGACAGAAGAATTTATGGAACGGATGACGGAATCCTCCAAAGCTGTCGTCGACCACTTCGGCAGCCGCATTTCCTTCGTCAACGTTCTCAGAAACATGTCCGTTTCCTGCGACTGCGAAGGCACCGCCGCCGCGCCGGTTGTCACGCCGAATATCGGCATCGTGGCATCTCTCGATATCCTCGCCGTCGATCAGGCGTCCATCGATCTCGTCTATGCGCTCAAAGAAAGCGATCATCATGATTTAGTGGAACGAATCGAATCCCGCCGTGGCCTCCGCCAGCTCAGCTACATGAAAGAGCTGCACATGGGCAATGATAAATATCAGCTCATCGACATCGACAATAAAGATCAGATCATCACGCCTTCCGAAGCGGTGGAACACGTGGTTCCCTTCACTCCGGAAGAATAATCCTGCTGAAAAGAGCGTTCCCGATTTTCGGGGAACGCTCTTTTTTTCTGCGTTTTATTCCAATCCGAGGAGCGCCGCCAGCTGATGCGCTACAGCGTCTTCATTATTCGTGCGCGGCAGGATCACCCGCGCCGCTGCTTTCGCCTCAGGCTCCGCGTTCGCGACAGCATAAGACAGGCCGGTCAGCCGCAGCATGGACGCGTCGTTTTCCGTATTTCCGAAAGACACCATCTCTTCCGGCCGGATGCCCCATTCGCTTCCCAAGCGGGCAAGCGTCCGTCCCTTTGACACGCCTTTTTTATGAACATCCAGAAAAACATCTCCCGGATAGACCATTTCCGCCTCTCCGCCGAAATGGTCCGTCAGATACCGCCGGATCGCTTCCTTCTTTTCCTGATTCGGCTCTACGATGATGAGGCGTGTCGGCGGGACGGAGGGATGATAAAACGCTTCTCCCAGATACACCGGCTTTTTTGTGCGGTACTTCTGACTCTGCCGCTCCTTCTCAGACGGTTCGGGCAGGCAGACCTCATCGTTAATATAGGACTGGACCAGCCAGCCGTGCTTCCGCCCTTCCTCAAGGATTGCCGCCGCCAGCTCCGTGGAAAGCCCCTCCCGTTCCAGTACGCGTCCGGATTCCGCCAGCCCGGTCCATGCGCCGGTATAACAAATCACCGGCACATCGCCGAGACCGAGAAGCCGCGCTTTTTCCCGGGCCGAATCAAACATCCTCCCCGTCGCCACGACGATGCGCAGCCGCTTCGCCGCTTCCGCCGCCACGTCCTTCGTATAGGGAGAAATCGTCATGTCGTCGCGAAGCAGCGTCCCATCCAGATCAATGGCCGCCAATTTCAATTCCATACCAACCCCGCCTTTGAAAATTTATTTTCACATGTTCATTATATCCCGCGTCCCCGGAAAATTCCCATAAGAAAAGCCTGAATCCAGACAAAGATTCAGGCTTTTCTTTTATTCTGTTATTCCGTCACCAGTGTGCCGGTCAGATCCGATACATTCTCTACGCCGCATGCTGTGCCCCATGCGGCAAGTTCTCCGGCGATGCGCGGAATCGCGTCAGGACTCGCCAGCGTCGCGGTGCCGACCTGCACGGCTGACGCTCCGGCCACCATAAATTCCGCCGCGTCTCTGCCGGTCATGATGCCGCCGAGGCCGCATACGGGAATCTTCACCGCTTTCGCGACCTGCCACACCATACGAAGCGCCACCGGTTTCACCGCCGGACCGGACAGACCGCCGGTGATATTCCCCAGAACGGGCTTTCTCGTACGGAGATCAATGGCGATGCCCATGAGCGTATTGATCAAGGAAATCGCGTCAGCTCCCGCCTCTTCCACCGCTTTCGCGATCGACACGATATCCGTCACATTCGGCGACAGCTTGACCATGACCGGCAGATCCGTGTTTGCCTTCACCAGCGCCGTCACTCTCGCTGCCGTTTCCGGATCCGTGCCGAAAGCCATGCTTCCATTTTTCACGTTCGGGCAGGAAATATTCATCTCGATCGCGGAGATACCCGGCACGGAGATCATTTCCGCGACTTTTGCGTACTCCTCTTCCGCATGTCCGACGATATTGGCGATGAGCGGCACGTCATATTGCCGGAGCTGAGGCAGAATGTATTTTACAAAGCGCTCCGCCCCCGGATTCTCCAGACCGATGCAGTTCAGCATGCCCGCGGGCGTCTCCGCCACGCGCACGCCCGCATTCCCTTCCCATGGTTCGCAGGCCAGCCCTTTCAGAGAGATCGCGCCCACGTCCCGATTGAGATCGAGATACCTGCTGTATTCCAGACCGAATCCGAACGTGCCAGAAGCGGCGATGATCGGATTTTTCATATGCATGCCAAGGAAGTCGATGGCGAGATTCATAAAATGACCTCCTTTGAGTTGAATACCGGGCCGTTCAGGCAGACTTTGTAGTGGCCGCTTCCGTCCCTTTTATCACACACGCAGGCAAGGCAGCCGCCGGTACCGCATCCCATCCGGCGTTCCAGTGAAACTTCGCAGCGGATTCCCGCTTCTTCCGCCAGTTCCGCCGTTTTCTTCATCATGATGCCGGGACCGCAGGTAATGACTTCTTCCACATCTCCTTCCGCGAACAGGCCGGGAAGCACGGAAATGGAAAATCCTTTGATCCCGTATGAGCCGTCATCGGTCGTCACAATCAGCTGCCGAAGCGTTTTCGGAAAATAATCTTTCCAGAAGACTTCATCTTTATTTCTCCCGCCGATAGCCACGGTCATCTGTCCCGGTGCCGCTCTTTTCGAGGCAAACAGGATGGGTGCGATGCCGACGCCGCCGCCGACGCCGACCAGATGACCAGCGGGAAGAGTGAAGCTGTTCCCCAGCGGTCCGAGGCTGTCGATGATGTCTCCTTCTTTCATGTGCGACAGGAATTTTGTCCCTTCTCCTACGACGCGGTAAAAGATCTCCACAATGCCCCGGCCCGGATCGGTCCCCGCAATGGAGATCGGGCGGCGAAGCAGATGGACGCCGTCATTAATATGGATATCGATAAACTGTCCCGGCTTCGCCTCAGCGGCGGTGCGCGGCAGTTCGATCTCCATGCGCCAGATCTCCGGCCCTACCAGTTCATGACGCCGGATCGCGCCTTTTTCAATATAGCCCGACACGTTCATTCCTCCTTCACATAGTCCTGCATGGCTTCCACATGAATCACATCCGAAGTGCCCGCCATAACGTTCAGCACTTCCCTCGCCGTATCAAGGGACGTCAGACAAGGGATCGCCAGTTCTACCGCGATGCGCCGCAGGTCATAGCCCTGCTGCTCGATCTCGGTGCCGTAGGAAATGGTATTGATCACTGCATCCACACGGCCGGACTTGAGATACTTCTCGCAGTTTTCCCCTTTTTCATTCATCTTTTTGATGATCTCAGCAGGGATGCCCTTTTCCCGGAAATACGCGCCGGTGCCGGACGTGCAGATGATATGATAACCTGCCTCCACAAATCCTCTGGCCAGTTCGGACGCTTCTTCCTTATCTCTGTCGCTGACGGTAATGAGAATGTTTCCTTTCGCCGGCACGCCCAAATTGGAGGCAACCACCGCTTTGTACAGCGCCTCCTGATAGGTATGGCCGATGCCCATGACTTCGCCGGTGGATTTCATTTCCGGTCCCAGCTTGATCTCTACAAGACCGAGTTTGGAGAAAGAGAATACCGGCGCTTTGATCGCCACATACGGCTTCGGCGGCATGAGTCCCAGCGGGATGCCGAGAGAAGCGAGGGACTCGCCCAGCGCGACCCGGACAGCACATTCTACCATATTGATGCCCGTGACTTTGCTCATGAACGGCACCGTACGGGACGCGCGCGGATTGACTTCGATGACGTAGACTTTGCCGCCGACGACAATGAACTGGATATTGACGAGGCCTTTCACATTCATCGCGCAGGCGATGTCTTTCGTATATTTTACGAGCGTGTCAATGATCTCCTGAGACAGGTGCTGCGGCGGATAGACCGCGAAGGAATCTCCGGAATGGACGCCCGCTCTTTCGATCTGTTCCATGATGCCGGGAATGCATACGTTGATCCCGTCGGAGATTGCGTCTACCTCCACTTCCCGTCCGACCATGTACTGGTCGATGAGAACAGGATGTTCATGAGAGGCAACGACAGCTTCCCGAAGATACTGCCGCAGCTCTGCCTCATCGTAAACGATCTGCATGGCTCTTCCGCCGAGAACGTAGCTCGGGCGGACGATCAGCGGATATTCCAGCTCTTTCGTCTTCTCCATCGCTTCCTCGATGCTTTCGACGAGGCATCCCTTCGGGCGGGGAATGCCCAGCTGTCCCATGAGCGTATCAAAGCGTTCCCGGTCTTCCGCCAGATCGATGCCCTCATTGGACGTGCCGATAATGCGCACGCCCTGTCTGGCCATGGGCGTCGCCAGATTGATGGCCGTCTGCCCGCCGAACTGGCAGATCACGCCTTCCGGCTTTTCTTTTTCAATGATTTCCATCACGTCTTCTTCCGTGAGCGGCTCGAAATACAGCGCATCCGACGTGTCGAAATCCGTAGAGACCGTTTCCGGGTTGTTGTTGATGACAATGGATTTCTTCCCGGCTTTGCGAAGCGCCCACGACGCATGGACAGAGCAGTAATCAAATTCGATACCCTGGCCGATACGAATCGGACCGGAGCCGAAGACGACCACGGAATTGCTGCCCTGCGGCTTCACTTCATCTTCTTGTCCGCAGGTGGAATAATAATACGGCGTATGCGCTTCAAATTCCGCGGCGCACGTATCGACCATCTTGTAGTCCGGATGAATATTGAGCTTCTTCTTCAGCCGGGTCACCGCCTTCACGTCTTCGGGAATGAAGTGCGCGATGGCGCTGTCAGGCATCTGAATCCGTTTGGCGTTGCGGAGTGTGTCTTCATTGAGGCCTTCCTTGCGGAGCCGCTCTTCCGCCATGATGATGTTCTTGATCTTATACAGGAAGAACAGATCGATCTTCGTGATCCGATTGATCTCCTCCGGTTCGATACCGCGCCACAGCGCTTCCGCAATAACGAAGAGGCGCTCATCATCCACGCGGTGCAGGAGGCATTTGATGTCATAAAGAGACTGGTTGTCCAGTTTGGCCAGATGAATATATCCCTCGCCCACTTCCAGACAGCGGAGCGCTTTCAGGAGCGCGCCTTCAAATGTCCGGTCAATGGCCATAACTTCGCCGGTCGCTTTCATCTGCGTCCCGATCTCGCGGTCGGCGAGCGTAAATTTCTCAAATGGCCAGCGGGGGAACTTCAGCACCACATAATCGATGGACGGCTCGAAGCAAGCCTTCGTATTTCCTGTAATCGCATTGGTAATCTCATCAAGGTGCATGCCGAGAGCGATCTTTGCCGCTACTTTCGCTATCGGATAGCCCGTCGCTTTCGATGCCAGCGCGGAAGAACGGCTGACGCGCGGATTGACTTCGATGACGTAGTAATGATTGGTACGGGAGTCCAGCGCATACTGCACATTGCACCCGCCTTCGATTTTCAGGTACCGAATGATGTTGATGGACGCGGTACGGAGCATCTGGAACTGCTCGTCAGTCAGCGTCTGCGTCGGCGCGACGACGATGGAGTCTCCCGTGTGGACGCCTACAGGATCCACGTTTTCCATGGAACAGACGATGATGCAGTTGTCCGCGCTGTCCCGCATGACTTCAAATTCGATTTCCTTCCATCCCGCGACGCTTCTTTCCACAAGAATCTGATTGATCGGAGAAAGTTTGATGCCGCGGTTGGCAATTTCTTCCATTTCATACCGGTCGTGAGCAATACCGCCGCCGGTACCGCCGAGCGTGTATGCCGGACGGATGATCACCGGATAGCCGATCTTATCGGCAAATGCTACCGCCGGTTCCAGTTCTTCAAAAATTTCCGATTCCGGCACGGGCTGATGGATCTCTTCCATCGCTTCCTTAAAAAGCTCCCGGTCTTCCGCATGCTGAATCGCGTGGAGCGACGAGCCGAGCAGCTTCACATTATATTTATCCAGCACGCCCGCTTTGGCCAGCTGCACCGCCATATTCAGCCCCACCTGGCCGCCGAGGGTCGCAAGGAGCGCATCAGGCCGCTCTTTTCTGATGACCTCTGTCACGAACGGCAGGGTGATCGGTTCGATATACACGCGGTCCGCGATATCCGCATCCGTCATGATCGTGGACGGATTGCTGTTCACCAGGACGACTTCAATGCCTTCTTCCCGCAGCGAACGGCAGGCCTGCGTCCCCGCATAGTCAAATTCCGCCGCCTGTCCGATGATGATCGGGCCCGACCCGATGACCAGGACTTTTTTCACATCTGGATTGATCATTTGCCGGATGCCTCCTTCATTGCCTCTTTAAACTGCGTGAAAAGATAGAAATTATCCGTCGGTCCCGGCGCTGCTTCAGGATGGTACTGGACCGCCTGGATGGGAAGCGTCTTGTGGCGGAAGCCTTCGATGGTCCCGTCATTGACGCTGCGGTACGTCACTTCGAGGCAGTCCGGCAGTCCTTCGTCAGATACAGCGTAGCCGTGGTTCTGGCTCGTAATGTAGACGCGTCCTGTGCGGAGGTCCTTTACCGGATGATTGGCGCCGCGGTGCCCGAAAGGCAGTTTGAAAGTATGCGCGCCGAAAGCCAGCGAGAGCACCTGTATCCCCATGCAGATGCCGAAGATCGGCTTCTTCCCGATGAGCTGCTTCACCGTATCCACCACATAGGTCAAATCCTGCGGATCGCCGGGTCCGGGGGAGAGGAAAATTCCGTCGGGATCATTGGCGAGAAGTTCCTCCGCAGAGGTGTGCGCCGGGAATACATGCACCGTGCAGTCATTGGCCGCAAGACTCGCCAGAATATTGTGTTTCAGTCCGCAGTCGAGGAGCGACACCTGATATTTCCCGGAGCCGTATGTGTACGGCATGGATGTAGTCACCCGCTCCACCTGGTCATGATGCAGCGGCCGGGCCAGCATCTCGCGGATCTCATCCTCCGTCCGTTCCGCGCTCACGATGATCCCTTTCATGGTGCCTTTGCTGCGGAGCATTCTTGTGATGGCGCGGGTATCCACATTGTACAGGCAGGGCACACGGTATCTTTCGATAAAATCGGAGATCGGCTCTTTGCACTCCCAGTTGCTCGGATGGAAGCAGAGCTGATCGACCACATATCCGGCCGCCGCAGGTTTCGGGTTCTGCATGAAATTATTGTTTGCCCCGTAATTTCCGATCAGCGGGTACGTGAGCGTGAGGATCTGCCCCTCATAAGACGGGTCGGTAAAGCATTCCTGATAGCCGGTCATGCCCGTATTGAATACGACTTCGCCGCAGCCTTCCGCTGTGCCGAGCAGTTCTCCCTCAAAGCGCGCTCCGTTTTCCAGAATCAAAAAGCCATTCATTTCAAGACCTTCCCTTCCTTCATGACGATTTCGCCGTCCACCACGGTCAGCACGGCCCGGCCTTTCAGCGTCATGCCCTCAAACGGCGTGAACAGCGATTTGGTATACAGATCTTTCCCGTGCACCGTCCATTCTTTTTCAGGATCGATGACCGTCACATCGGCCGCCGCGCCTTCTTTCAGAATCCCGCCTTCCACATGGAGAAGCTTCGCCGGATTGACGGACATCAGCTCCGCGATGCGGTCGATGGTGATCTTCCCTTTGTGGTACAGCTCCGTCATGACTGCGGACAGAGACGTTTCCAGACCGGCGATGCCGTTGGGCGCGCTGCAGAAAGGCGCGTCTTTTTCTTCATTCGTGTGCGGCGCATGGTCGGTAATGATCGCGTCGATCGTGCCGTCCATGACGCCTTCGATGAGCGCCTGCCGGTCTTCTTCCGTGCGGAAAGGCGGCGCCATCTTGAATGCCGTATTGTAGTCCTTCAGATATTCGTCGGTAAAGAACAGATGCTGCGCCGTCACTTCTGTCGTGACAGGCAGGCCTTCCGCTTTTGCCTCGCGGATGTATCTCAGCGCATTTTTCGAGCTCACATGGGCGATGTGCATGGGGCATCCCGTCAGCCGGGAGAGAATGATGTCTCTGGCCACCGCTAGATCTTCCGCTGCCGCCGGGCGCCCGGTCACGCCCATGCTGTGGGAAACTTTACCTTCATTCATATGGCCGGCGCTGCACATGGACGTATCTTCCGCATGGTCAATGACGATCCGCCCGAACATATTGGCGTATTCCATGGCGCGGCGCATGAAATTCGCATTTTCCACATACCGTCCGTCGTCGGAGAACGCGGCGACGCCGGCGGCAGCCATGTCGCCCATTTCAGACAGTTGTTTCCCTTCCAGTCCGACAGAAAGCGAGCCGATAATGCTCACCTTGACGACGCCCGCTTCTTCGGCCCGTTTCTGAAGCGCCCGCACGACGACCGCATTGTCGATGACCGGCTTCGTATTCGGCATGGTCGCGACGCGCGTCACGCCGCCTGCCGCTGCCGCCTGCGTCCCGCTGTGCATATCTTCTTTTGCTTCCTGTCCCGGCTCGCGGAGATGGACATGCATGTCGATCAGTCCTGGCAGGACAAAGCAGCCTTTCGCATCGTAGACTTCCGCCGCGGCATCTTCCGCGCTTCCGCCCACAGCCAGGATCTTCCCGTCCTCAATCACCACATCCCCGATCTCATGCTGGTTCGCCGCGGGATTTACAATCGTTCCGTTTTTAATAATCAGTTTCAAGATCTTTCCCCTCCGTCATTGTCAAATACAGAAGCGCCATGCGGATGGCCACGCCGTTCCGCACCTCTTCCTGGATCATGGACTGTTCGTCATACGCCACATCATAAGCGATCTCCACGCCCCGGTTCATCGGTCCCGGATGGAGCACCGCCGCACCGGGTTTTGCCAGCGCGAGCCGTTCCTTCGTCAGGCCGAAGAGGCGGGAATATTCCCGAAGCGTCGGCAGGAATCCCGCTGCCGCCCGTTCCAGCTGGATGCGGAGCACATTCACCGCATCCGCGCCGCGAAGAGCGTCCTCTATCGTATCATCTATGATCACGCCCATTTCTGCCAGCTCCTTCGGAACCAGTGTGCGCGGGCCGAAAAGATGGACTTCCGCCCCCATTTTCAGGAATCCATAGATGTCGCTCCTCGCTACGCGTGAATGCAGGATATCTCCGAGGATCACATACTTCATCCCTTTAAAGGGTATACCCGCCTGCCGCACGGTGTAGAGATCGAGCAGCGCCTGGCTGGGATGGGCATGCGCGCCGTCGCCGGCATTGAATACAAGAGGCGTCCTCACTCTCGGGCTGGATGCCTTGGACGCAAAAACAGCGGCGCCCTCTGATAAATCACGAATAATCACAGCGTCGATCCCCATGGCAGAAACTGTCAAAAGAGTATCCCGCATGCTTTCGCCCTTCGTCATTGAGCTGCCGCTTTTTGTAATATTGACCACGTCCGCGCCCAGGTATTTCCCTGCAAATTCAAAAGAACTGCGCGTACGGGTCGATGCTTCAGAAAATACGGTCACAATGGATTTCCCTTTGAGGTAATCCTTTTTCTTATTCCCCGAAAGCACGATCTTTTTCATTTGATCCGCCACATGTAAAACACGCTCAATCTCGGCCGCTGAAAAATCTTCCATACCGAGAATGGAACGTCCCGTCAACGAAACACTCTCCATGTCTGCCTCCTTCCCCTGCACTCCGGAAAGAACCGGGCACTTTTCGCAAAAAGCATGAGCCCGGCCTTCTAAAGTGCCGAAAACACATTCCTATAAATAATATCGAACAGGCAGTCAAAATTCAAGGGAAAATTTATTCAGTGCGCTTTCTCCGCGCCCTCCGCAAAGGACACGGCGGCTGTAATGACGCGGCGGAAAGACTGCGGGATATCCTCTTCCGCCAAGTGCAGCCCGATGGCGCGCCCGATAATGACGCCTTTATTGCCGTAGAGCCAGGCAAAATAGTAAAATTCCTGCGCTTTTATATCCCGGCCGGAAATATTTTCCAGTTTTCTGGGGCGATTCGTATACCGCTGAAGCCCCAGCTTCTGACTGGCTTTCTTCACCAGCGAAGCAGAAACATAGGTTCCGCTCTCCCCGGCGTCGCGGATCACGGCATCGAGAAGGCGCCGCTTGTTCCGTGCAAGGCATGTCTCTACAACATCCATTTCATAGCAGATATTATCTGTATAGAAAATGTAGGGCGACGGCTTTTTCCCGTCGATCACGTCCCGGTCATACAGACACACCGCCGGCACATGGAAGCGACGGATCAGCTGCGCGATCTTGCCGATGGAGCTCTCTCCTCTCGCATTGATGAGGCAGATCCCGTAATAGTCGAAATCTTTTTTCATGGTGCGGGCAAAATATTCAAAAGAGCCGTACTCCGTCTCGCCTTCCACAAGCACGGCGCACCGGGAATACAGCGCTTCCTTCACTTCTGGGAAATGCATGATCAAGTGCTTCTCGATCTCCCGGTCAAAGCGGAAGGAAGAGCCGCACGCCGCCTGCACCTGTTTATTTTCGTCCCAGTAAAACCGGATGATAGAGCGGTAATCATTGATCAGCGCGTCCGTGGAATGGGTCACCACGAAGATCTGACCGTCCAGACCGTCGATCCCGAGCAGCTCTTCCAGGATATGTACAAAAAACGGGATCTTATTATTCATGATCCGCTGCAGGAACGACAGCACCGCCCGCTGCATATAGGGATGCAGGTGATGCTCCGGCTCATCAATACTGATAAGGACAGGAAGAAAACGCCGTCCCTTGGCATCTGTCATCACGATTTCCTCAAAAGGCACGGCGCGGCTCTTCTTCTTCTGATACAGCTGACTCAGCACATAGATCCCGATAGCGAATAAGATCTGGATCGTGCTTTTCCGCCCGCCGCCGCCGTAATTCGTCCCGTAGATCGCCCGGATCAGCTGCAGCGCCGCCGACTCCGGCGGTCCCGACAGATCCACCTCGATTCCTTCGCTCTGAAGAATCTTCTGTACGGTCAGAGCTTCGCTGTCCCTGCAGCTTAGACAGGCGCGGAACAATTCGCCGATCTCCTCCGCAATTTCTCTCTGCGTTTCCCGCTGCGACGCCTCTGCCAGCGAGTGAGGGATATAGTACATGCGCCGAATAAATTCCAGCGGCAGTTTCTCCCCGGTCTCCGCATTAAAAAGCGACGGCATGACCTCCCGAACCGACTGTCTCAGCTCGATGCACACTTCCTCCGGATCATTTCTGTCCCCGTCGGACAGCGTATAGACGATCCGTATCGGCTTTGATGGATCCAGAAAGTCTCTTTCCTGAAAGCCGCTTCCTGAAAGGGATGTCTTCAGCAGGTCGAGAAAATTGCTCTTCCCGATATTGTTGTCCCCCACAAGATAATTGATCCGGTCATTGAAATACATCGTCACATGATGGAACGTCCGGTAATTTTCAATTTCTATTTTCGCAAGATACATAGCCTTCTCCTCCGCCGGGCGGCGCGTGACTGCCATTTCTGTTTCATTTTATTATTTTTATTATATCATTTCCCTGTGCCTGAAATGAATCCGTCCATTCACTTTTCGCATTTCTTTTCCGCCGTCCTCCTGTTTCCGTCTGCGCCCCCAGGCGAATTCTCTTGCGAAAACCGCTTTCCCGATGACGCGCGGCACGGAAATATCCCGCTCCCATCCTGTTTCTGCCAGCAAAAAAGCTCCCGAAGGAGCTCTTTCACTGATTATTTTTTCCCGTCGCGTTTCGAAAGGATCGCGTCCATCGTCTTCATAGGACACATAGGGCCGCACATGGTGCAGGTCTTCTCGTCTTCCGGGCGGCTGCTCTCGCGGTAGCGCTTCGCTTTGGCCGGATCGAGCGAAAGGCGGATCATTTCCGGGAAATCCACCTTCTGCCGGGCGCGGCTCATGGCTTCGTCCCATTCGGCGGCCCCGGGGATTCCCTTTGCCAGATCCGCCGCGTGGCAGGCGATCTTCGAGGCAATGATGCCTTCCCTCACGTCGTCCACATCTGGCAGACGAAGATGCTCCGCCGGTGTGACATAGCAGAGGAAATCCGCGCCTGCCGCCGCGGAGAGCGCCCCTCCAATGGCTGCCGTGATATGGTCGTACCCCGGCGCGATATCCGTCACGATCGGGCCTAGCACATAGAGCGGCGCGCCGTGACAGAGCTTCTTCGCCACTTCCACATTCATGCGCACATCATTGATCGGCATATGGCCGGGACCTTCCACCATGATCTGCACGCCGGCCTCTCTCGCGCGGAGCACCAGTTCGCCCAGATTGACGAGCTCCGAGATCTGCACGGCATCCGTCGAATCGTGGCCGCTCCCGGAACGGCAGGCGTCGCCGAGAGACAGCGTCACGTCATAGGTACGGCAGATCTCCAGCAGGCGGTCATACTGCGCGTAGAAAGGATTTTCCTTTCCTTTCATGTACATCCATGCGAAAAGGATAGAGCCGCCGCGGGATACCAGATGAGTCAGACGGCGGTTGCGAAGCACATGGCCCGCCACTTCCTGATTGATGCCCGCGTGAATCGTCATGAAGTCCACACCGTCTTTCGCGTGCTTCTCCACTACGGAAAAAAGATCGTCCTCGTCCATATCTTTCAGCCCTTTGTCAAGCAGCCCCACCGCGTCGTACATCGGCACCGTGCCGATCGCTGCAGGACTGTTCGCGACGAGCCATTCCCGGAAAGGCGCTGTCTTCCCGTAGCACGACAGATCCATGATCGCTTCCGCCTTCATATCCGCCGCGAGCTGCGCCTTCTCCTTCTCCGTCTCATAGTTGCACACGTCCCGGGATATGCCGAGATTCACATTCATCTTCGTGCGGAGCCCCCTGCCGATGCCCCAGGGATGGAGCGATTTGTGCAGGACATTGGCCGGGATGACTACCGTGCCCTCGGCGACCCGCGCCCGCACCGTCTCCACATCCAGATGCTCCTCTGCTGCCACGATCTCCATTTCCTCCGTGACGATCCCCTGTCTCGCCGCTTCCAGCTGCGTCATAGATTCCTCCTGTTTTCATACGAAAAAAAAGTCCGCACAGGCGGACTGGTTCTGCTTCCTTACGGCAGTACAGACTGCATCAAGTTCAAAGGGTCGGTTCTCCGCCTCTCAGCCTTTCGGCTCCCCCAGCATTGGTCTTATTATATGCGCGCCCGCCCGGTATGGCAACTCTTTCCGCTTGACAAAGAAGCGGCCCCTGCGTACGCTGATAAAAAATACGGGAAGGAAACAGCTGATCATGAAACACGAAAAAAAGACAAATGTCATGCGCATCCTCGACAAAGCGGGGATCGTCTATGAGACAAAAGATTACGAATATGATGAAAACGATCTCTCCGGCGTCCACGCCGCGGAGGCTCTCGGCTTCGACCCGGACATGGTCTTCAAGACCATCGTCGTCCGGGGAGACCGCACTGGTCCGGTCGTGCTCTGCCTGCCTTCGGAAAAAGAGCTCGATCTGAAAGCGGCGGCCCGTGTCAGCGGAAACAAAAGCGTCGTCATGCTCCATGTGAAAGACCTCCCCGGCCTCACCGGCTACATCCGCGGCGGCTGCTCGCCCATCGGAATGAAAAAGCAGTTCCCCACCTACATTGACGCTGCCTGCCGAGATCACGAAAAGATCAGCGTCAGCGCGGGCCAGCGCGGAAAGCAGGTCCTCCTCGCACCGTCCGACCTCATCCGCTTTATCGGAGCTCACGTAGAAGACATCACGCAGAAATGAACAAATAAAAAGCCCCGCTCTTTTTACCGAGCAGGGCTTTTTTCATTTAGCCTTCCGTTTCCTTCATGGCCTTTGCCATCTCGCTGGCGTCATACAGACGGATGCGGGAAAAAGATTTGCCTTCCGGCAGACGGATCACATGTTCAAAGATCGGATAGACCTGCAGATCCATGGAATCCGCCCGGATGTCCAGCAGGTGTCCGCCGGCGGTGCAGTCATCCGTCATGAAGTGGAAATGCCAGAAAGGAATATTCACATTCATCATGAATTTCGGGAAAAGGAAACCGAAGACAGAGCCGGACACATGCTCTTTCTTATAGATCTTCTGCTCCTTCGCCGCTTCTACCAGCGTCGGATAGGGCTTTTCCTGCCGCCCGATGCTGCGGATCTCCACTGCCGCGTCGTCTACATGACCTTTCACCGCGTAAATGATATTGGGGTCTTCCAGCGTCCATGCGCCGAGCTTCTCCTCCAGATCCGCTGCCGTCTTCAGCTCTTCTATCCGGTGCAGCGGCGCGAACTGATCGAAATACGTGACCTGCGCGAAAGAGACCATCGCATCGGGAGAGACTTCCTCCACCGTGCCGTCTTCCCGGCAGTTATACGCCTTGTGATTGAAAACGATGAGCTCGCCGCCGAGCCCTTCAAAGGTGCCGATGCCGAAATCCCCGCGGCGGAGCAGCTCCTTTACGGGGATGACGCCCTCCATGACGCCCTGCATCAGCGCGTCGATGACCGATACCTGATACACCGAATGTGTATTGATCCAGCGTTCCTTACGAAATCCCATTGCACTTCCTCCTTTTTGTGTATATCGGAAATTTTCCGTCTTCAGATTCTTATTTTTATTATACATGAAATCCTCCCCTGAAAAAAAGCACAAAAAAACTGCCGCATCATGCAGCAGTCTTCTTTCTGGTGCCGAGGACCGGAATCGAACCGGTACGTATCTCACGATACGAGGGATTTTAAGTCCCTTGCGTCTGCCAGTTCCGCCACCCCGGCATATCTGTAAAAACCCCCGTAAAGGGGGTCATTTTTTAATGGAGGCGGCACCCAGAATCGAACTGGGGATAAAGGTTTTGCAGACCTCTGCCTTACCGCTTGGCTATGCCGCCATTGTGGAGCGGAAAACGGGACTCGAACCCGCGACCCCCACCTTGGCAAGGTGGTGCTCTACCACTGAGCTACTTCCGCATACGGCAACGATATGATTATATCATATCTTCTGGGCTTGTCAAGCGATTTTTGAAATTTCTTTCATTTCATTTGACCGGCCCGTCGGCCACGTTCAACAGTGTATCATACCGCATCTGCTCTGTCAAGAAAGTTTTTTACTTTTCTGTGAGAGATGCTGCGCCATGATCCGCGCTCTCTTCCGCTCTTCAGAAGATGACGGCAGTTATGATTATATATGACTTTTCCCCATTTGGCAAGAGCTCCCGCGCATTTTCAGAAAAGGAGATCCTGTTTTGTGCCGAAGACCTTCATCTGCCGCCCGAAGAGCGAATCCTGCCGTTCCGTGAAATAGCCCAGGTAGAGGGCCGCCGTATTTTCCCCGTCCGGCGACTCGCTGCTGGCGCTTCCGTAGGCGGTGCTGTCCAGCAGAAAACGCCCGTCCATGGGGGTGAAATCTTCGGAGAGGGCTTCCAGCATGGCCGCCGCGAAGGGCGAGATGCCGTCCGCCGGAATGGGGAGCCCCGCCGTGGAGCCCGCTCTCACGAGGATGGATTCCGCCTTTTTCCCCGCCGCCGTCGTCCCCGGGCCGACTTCAAAGGGGCAGGTGAAGAGCGCTTCCGCGTCGAGGTATTCCACGCCGGCGAGGAAGCAGAAAAGAGACACCGCGTCTTCCGGGCGGACAGCCAGCGCCCGCAGGTCATCTTCCCCGTTTTCCGTCCGCACGAGGGAGAGCACTTTTTCTCCCGCTTTCTCCCACGCCGCGCCGGAAGCGGTGCAGAGCCCGCGCCATTTCTCCAGCAGCATGCCGTATGTCAGCGGAGCGCTGTCCCCGCTGTCGGGGATATGAAAATAGTGCGCGCTGAACTGCGCTTCCGCATTGGCTTTTTCTAGGAAATGATCGGACGCGCCGGCGTCGCGGAGGCGCGCTTTCAAGTAGACCGGCGGTACGCCCATATCGATGAGCCCGCCGCAGAGCATATCCGGCGTCAGTCTGCCGTAGCAGCGAATAAAAAGAGCTTTCATTTATTTCACGTCCTCTCTCTGCCTGCCGTGACCGGGACCGTCTTCCGCCACGTCCACGCCGCCCGCGCCGAAGGTCGCCATGAGATTCAGCATGCACAGCGACGCGTCGAGGAGCGACAGGCCCAGCGCGGAGCCGAAGCCTTCCGCCTCGTCAAATCCGTAGTGCAGGTAGCCTTCCATGCCCAGTTTCTGCATCTGCATCCGGTGCACCGGCTCTTCATAGACCGCCGACGGGAACACATAGTCCCGGATCTCCGGATAGACCGTCACCGCGCCCAGCACGGCCGCGCCGGTCACGGCATTGTCAAAGACCACCGCCATGCGCTCCCGCGCCGCCTGCACGGTGAAACCGAAGAGCGCCGCGATCTCCGCCGAGCCCACCTGGGCGAGCACGCCGCACGGGTCTTCCGCGAAATCCCCCACCGAGGCGAGGTGAAGGGCCAGTCCTTTTTTCAGGGACGCCGCGGCGAGCTCCTTCTTCAGGATCGCCGCCGTCACGGCGAGAGCCGAGAGCATGGCCCGCTCCCCGATATTTCCGAGACCCGCCGCGGTGACGCCCTGCGCCGCCAGTGTTTTGGCCACGGACATGCCCGTCTGGATGGCTTTTGCCGCCGCTTCTTCCGTCATGGCGGGGCTCCCGCGGTGAGTGCCCCGCACCGCTTTCTGCACGAGCACGCCGGGAATAGCTGCGGATTCTTTTTCGAGGCCCACATCGATCACATACACCGCCGCCCCGATCTGGCGGGCCGCCGCGTTCACCGGGCCGTAGCCCTGGGCGACGAGCGCCGCCTCATTGTAGCTCTTCAGCCCCTTCGTCTCGTTGCCGCTGCCGTCCGCCGCGGTGTCCCCGCAGAAGATGACCACCGCTTTTTTCAGAAACGCCGGCTTCTTCTCCCCGCGGATCCCCGCGAGGCGCACTGCCATGTCTTCGAGCCGCCCCAGCGAGCCGAGGGGCTTCGTGAGATTGTCCACATAGAGACGGCACGCCTCCATGATCTCCTGATCCAAAGATTCCACCGTCTTCATTCGTCCGCCCCCTCGATCTCTTCATCCGTGGCGCATTCCCGGTACACGAGGAGCGCCGTGTCGAGCATCTTCATCTGGATCGCCGCGCCGGACGCTTCGCCCAGGCGGAAGCCCAGATCCACATATTCCGCAAGTCCCAGCGCCGCCAGCGCCTTCTTATGCGCCTGCTCCCGGGAGCGGTGCGACGCCATCACGTAATGGATGGACTCCGGCGCGAGCGCCCTGGCGATGAAAGCGCACGCCGTCGTATTGAATCCGTCAATGACCGTCACGGCCCGGCCCGCCGCCGCGCCGAGGATGACGCCCACGAGACAGCCGAATTCAAAGCCCCCCACCTTGGCAAGCACATCGAGCCCGTCGTCGGGATTGGGCTGATTCACATCGAGCGCCTGCTGGACGAGCTCCACCTTGCGGCGGAGACGCTCGTCGGAAATATTCGTCCCCCTGCCGGTCACCTCGACGGCGTTCCACCGGTTGAAAGCGCCGATGATGCACGCCGCCGACGCCGTATTGGAAATGCCCATCTCGCCGATGAGGAAGACCCGGTATCCTTCCCCGATTTTTTCCGAGGCGATCTCGATGCCCGTCTCCACGGCCCGCACCGCTTCTTCCCGGCTCATCGCGGGGCCTTCGGACATGTCCTCCGTGCCCCAGGCGATCTTTCTGTCGAGAAGGCCCGGCGTGCCGCTCATATCATGGGCGATGCCCATATCGACGACCACCATATCCGCGTTGCAGTATGCCGCCAGCGCGTTCGCCCCCGCTCCTTTGGAAACGAGGTAATTTTTCGTCATCCCCACCGTGGTGGAGACGGGATAGGCGGAAATATTGTGGCGGGCGATGCCGTGATCGGCGCTGGCGATCACCATGCACCGCTTCGGGATGTCCGGCGCGTCCGTTCCCACCGCGCCCGCGTACTGCACGGCCATGTCCTCCATCTTGCCGAGCCCGCCCATGCCGAGATATAAATGACGCCACCGCGTCCGCACCCGGCGCATCGCCTCTTCATCGAGCGGGCGGATCGCTTCCAGCGTTTCGTCTAAAAGTCCCATCTGACCTCCTGATCTCCGCTTCCGCGGAGGAATCATCAAAAATTTTTCAGCTTCCCTTATTATAGCAGAAAAGGAAAAATCGCCGCCCGATGAGGAGCGGCGCGGGGAAATCCGCCGGAAAATTTCCCGCCTTGTTTCCGCCGGGGGAAATCTCTACAATAGGAATAAGAAATGCCTCTTTATTTTTTCTGCGCAGAGGAGGTCAGAAGATGGACTTTGAAAAACTGTATATCGACGGCGAGTGGACGCCCGCTTCGTCCGGCGAATGGATCGATGTGGAAAATCCCGCGGACATGAAGATCTTCGCCCGCGTGCCCCGCGGCGCGGCGGAAGATATCGACCGGGCGGCGCGCGCCGCGAAGGCCGCTTTCCCCGCGTGGGCCGCGAAGCCTTTATCCGAGCGCATCGCCCTCATGGAAAGATTCCTCGCCATTTTCCGCTCCCAGGAAGAAGAGATCATTGACCTGGAGATCAAAGAGCTCGGCGCGCCGTGGGCTTTCGCGAAATCGTCGCACTGCGAATACCAGTACACCCGCGTCCGCTCTTACATCGACCTCGCACCGGAAGTGCCCATGGTCGAAAAAATGCCTCTCTCCACGGTCTATCGCGAGCCGGTGGGCGTCATCGGCTGCATCACGCCGTGGAACTATCCCCTCGGCCAGGTGGTGCAGAAAGTCATTCCCGCGCTCCTCATGGGGAATACGGTCGTCCTGAAGCCGTCGCAGCACACGCCGCTCTCGTGCTACCTCATGGCGGACGCTTTCGACCGGGCGGGATTCCCGAAAGGCATATTCAATATGGTCACCGGCCGCGGCGCGGAAGTGGGCGATGCCATGGCGACCCATCCGATGATCGACATGATCTCTTTTACCGGCTCCACCTCGGGAGGCATCCAGGTCGCCCGGCAGGCGCTCGGCACGGTAAAGCGCATCACCCTTGAACTGGGCGGGAAGTCTCCGGATATCTTCCTCCCCATGGACGACTACGATACCGCCATCCGGTGCTGCTTCAATTCCATCTTCCTCAATTCCGGCCAGACCTGCACGGCCCTCTCCCGCCTCATCATCCCGAAATCGGAAGAAGCGAAGATCGAGGCGCGCCTCGCCGCCATTGTGAAAGAATACACCGTGGGCGATCCCGCTGATCATTCCGTGAAAGTCGGTCCCCTCGCCTCGCTCTCCCAGTACAGGAAGGTCCGGAGTTATATCGAAAAAGGTTTGTCCGAAGGAGCGCGGCTCCTCGCCGGCGGCGTGCCGGGCGATCCCGTCCGCGGCTACTATGTGGAGCCGACCATCTTCACCGGCTGCACCATGGACATGACCATCGCCAGAGACGAGATCTTCGGCCCCGTGCTGTGCGTCTTCACCTACGAGACGGAAGACGAAGCCGTGGCCCTCGCCAATGACACCCGCTACGGTCTCAATGCCGCCGTGTACGGCCCGAAGAAAAGAGCCGTCGCCGTCGCGAAAAAGATCCGCGCCGGGAACGTGTATATCAATGACAGCCCCCGCGACACCGCCGCGCCTTTCGGCGGCTACAAAGAATCGGGCCTCGGCAGAGAAGGCGGCGTGTACGGCATGCTGGAATTCACGCAGCAGAAAGCGCTCTTTGACACCTGCGCCGAATAAAAGAAAGGATATCCCATGAATCGACTCCTTTGCCGCATCCTCCTCACGGCGCTCCTCATCGCCGCCGCGGCGGCGGCCTTCTACTTCGGCTACTGGCGGGGAACGCCTAATTACGCCGCCGGAGAGATCCGTCAGGCCGTAGTCAATAAAGACTACCAGCTCTTCCAGGAGCGCGTCGATCTCCGCCGCGTCTACGGCTACGCCCTGGACGACATCGCCGCGGAGATCGCCGAAACCGGCAGCACGGGCGAGCGCTTCGCCTCGGGCTTCATGAAAGCCCTCAAAAAGCCCCTCGTGGACGAGCTCATCCGCCAGACGGAAAAGAAATTCCGCCAAGACGCTCCGGAAAGCGGCTCCCCCCTCTCCGTGCTGGCTGACACCGCCGAGACCTACGTCGGCTCCGCCGCCATTTCCCTCACGGACATTTTCGACATCCGCGAAGAAAACGGCATGACCGTGGCCAGCGTCCGCCTCCGCGACAAAGACCTGGACCGCGATTTCATCTGGCAGGTGCAGATGGAGAAAGACGTGAACGGCGCCTGGATTGCCGTGCGCGTGCTGAATCTCCGGGAATACCTGGCCGAACGAAAAGCGGCGGAAGCGGAAAAGATGAAAAAATGAGCATCAGAAAAGGCCCCTTTGGGGGCCTCTTTTTTATACCACCTGGAAAAGGAAAAATTTCAGATAATACGTCTCCGGCACCGTCATGAGGATGGGATGATCCGGCGCCTGCTGGCGGAATTCGATCTGCCGGAGCGCCACGCCCGCGTCGCGGGCCGCTTCCTTCACCATTTTCACGAAAAGCTCTTCACTCATGAAGTGAGAGCACGAACACGTCGCCAGATATCCGCCGCGGGGCAGGATCTTCATGGCGCGGTAATTGATCTCCCTGTACCCGCGGAACGCCGCCTGCCTCGTCTCCGCGGACTTCGTAAACGCCGGCGGGTCGAGGATGATGTAATCATAGCGGTGATCCTTCTTTTTATCCAGTTCCGTAAGATAATCGAAGACATCCGCCTGCACCGCCGTGACAGCGAGGCCGTTCATCTCCGCATTATGCGCCGCCATGGCCACCGCCTCCGCGGAAATATCCAGCGCCGTCACGGATGCCGCGCCGCCCTTCGCCGCATTCAGCGCGAAAGCGCCGGTATGGGTGAAGCAGTCCAGCACATGCCGTCCCCGGGCGATCCCCGCCGCGGCGAGACGGTTGAATTTCTGGTCGAGGAAAAATCCCGTTTTCTGTCCGTTCTCCACGTCCACCTCATAGCGGATGCCGTTCTCCGTGATCTCCGCGAGCGTCTTCTCCGCCGCCGGGTCGAGGAGAGGCGACCGGTAAAATCCCTTGTATTCCTCCATTCCCTCCAGTTCGCGGATCTTCACATCGTTCCGCTCATATACGCATGACACAGGAAGGCCCCGCTCCCGGAGCACTTCGATGAGCCCGTCCAGCATCTCCCGCTTCCGCCGCTCCATGCCGAGAGAGAGGGTCTGCACCGACAGCACGTCGCCGAAGCGGTCCACGGTGAGCCCCGGCAGCTGATCGGCCTCGCCGAAAATGAGACGGCAGCAGTCCCGATCCTCCGGGCGCATCACCTGCATCCGGTAATCCACGGCGTAGACGGCGCGGCGTTTCCAGAATGCCGGGCCGAACGTGTCATTGGCATTCGTCGAAAAAATGCGCACCGTGATCTTAGAATGGGGATTATAAAAACCGCTGCCGATGAACTTTCCCTTCTTCGACACGGCGCGGACGATATCGCCGGGAACGATGCCCTCCTCCGCCGCTTCGATCTCCGTGCCGTAGATCCAGGGATGCCCGCCCCGTGCGGCGAGCTCCGCCCTCTTGCTGACCACCACTTTTTTCAGCGCTTCCATAGGTCCTCCTGTGCGATACAAAATTTCCTTTGATTGTACCACACCTCACACAAAACAAAAATCCCCGCCCTTTCGGGCAGGGAACCGGATCATACCAGAAATGTAAGCAGGAAACACACCGCCGCGTCGGCGAGGATGATCGGGCGCTGCCAGAGATTGGCCTCCCGCCTCGACGCGCCGGGCACGACCTTCACCACAAGAGACAGCGACGTCACCGCGCCGCCCGTCAGGAAGAGCTGCATCACCGCGCATCCCGTCACCGCCGCGAACGTCACCGCCATCGGATCGCAGCCCATTTCCATAACGATCTGCGTCACCGGAAGAACGATCGCCGCCGACGCCGCCATGGACTGCGTAAAGAGCCCGGCCAGCGCGGAGACCAGGAAGAGCATCTGCACCGGCGCAAAAGACAGGAACGGCTCCGCCGCGCGCACCGCCAGATTGATGAATCCGACCTGTTCCATCACTTCCGCCATGAAATACAGCGACAGCGCCGCCATGATGGGAATGGATATCCCGCTCATCATGGCATTCTCCCCTTCCTTCATAGAAAGCCCCGTCAGCGCGCACACGAAAAGCCCCGTCCCCAGTCCGGCGAGAAATATGGGAACCCCCGAAAAAATCGCCCCGCAGAGGACAGCGAAAGGAAGCACAGCCTTCCAGAGCGGCGGCAGTCCGGCGAGAGCCTGCGCCTCTTCGGCCTCCGCCGCCTCGCCTCCCATTTCCCGGCGCGCGCGGAGATAAGCGAAGATCAGGATCCACACGCCGCCTGCGAATCCCCACAGATTGAACTCTCCGAAAGAAACGCCGGTCACCGTAAGAATGGCAATGACCGTGGGATGGGTAAAGCCGCACGCATTAGCGAGCGCATTGGACAGCGCGATCATGCCAGCGGCCTTGTGCGGCGGCATCCCCAGCCGTATCGCCGCAGGCCCCGCGGCAGCCGCCGTCAGGTAGGGCTGCGTAAAAGCGGAGAGAGTCCCCAGAAGCGCTGCCGCGAAGCCCGCCGCTGCCGCAACGCCCGGCGCGCCGCCATGCTTTCTCCCGCTCTCCATGAGCTTGTACAGGATCGCCTCCATGCATCCCGACTGCTTCATGACGCCGATGAAAAGCAGTATCCCCAGCATATCCACCACCGGCAGAGGGCGGAGCGCCCCTTTCAGCAGCGCGGGCACCGCACCCGCCGCGTCGCCCATGAGCGGAACGCCTGCCGCGAGAAGAGCCGCCACCCCACCGATCACCGCCGTCACATACATCGGCACTCTTCCCGTGCTCATCGCCAGAAGCGCCGCGATCAGGATCCCGTCCGCTGTCATCGTCTCCCTCTCTTTCTATAAATTTTATTTTTATTTTATTTTTGTGTCATTTAGAAATATTGACGGGGAAATTATAACACGCGCAGCCAAAATAAAATATCCCTTTCCCCGCATAAAGGGAAAAGGATATTTTTATACATTGATGATAAAATATTTTTATATTCTATAATTTAATTCATTTATAAAAACGCCGCAGGCCTTCATATCTTTCTCTCACAGGCTGTACAGTTCCGGACGGCGGTCGCGGAAAACATTGATGCTCTCCCGGATGCCGGCGATGACGTCGGTGTCGATCGTACCCGTTCTGATCTCCTCTTCCTCGCCGAGATGAAGCAGTTCTTCGCCCCACGGAGAGAGAAGAAGCGAATGGCCGCCGTACTTCGTCTCTCCCGCCCGTCCGCATTCGTTCACCGCGCAGAAATACATCTGATTTTCAATAGCCCTGGCCTTCGCGAGCGTCACCCAGTGTTCTTTCCGTACGAGAGGCCACGCCGCGGGCAGGAAGAAAAGATCCGCTCCGGCGAGCGCTTCCGTGCGGATGAGCTCGGGAAAACGCACATCATAGCAGATTGCCATGGAACAGGGAATGCCGTCCAGTGTGAAGCGAACCGTATGGTCTCCGCCGGTGAAATAATCCGGCTCTCCCGACGGGCTGAATCCGTGGATCTTGTCGTAAGAGGCAAGAAGCGCGCCGTCCCGTCCGAAGACATAGCTTCGATTGTAAATCTTCCCGTTTTCTCTCACCGCCGACGAACCTGCGACGAGGTTCACGCCGCGGGCCTTTGCGAAATTTCCGAAGACTTCCTTTGTCCGCCGTCCCTCCTCATCGGCGAGCTCCGCCAATTTCCCCTCAGGCGTCGGGAAAAAGCCCACATTCACCGTCTCCGGCAGCACGAGGATATCCGGCGCCTCCGCCATGGCTTCTTCCATGAGCGCCGCCGCGCGCGCAAAATTCACTTCCGGCTCGCCGAGGCGCACGTCCATCTGAATCAGACTGATCTTTTCCCTCATTTTCTTCCCTTCTTTCTAAAGTAGATTTTGCCTTCATTATAGCACCCTGCCGACTGCTTTCCATGGTACAATTGAGAAAAATCATCAGGGAGGGAACATCTATGGACAACCGTTCAGAATTTACGGGCGGCGCGCTGCGCTATCTTTTCTATTGGCTCCTCGGCTGCCTCGCTTTCAGCTTTACCTTCGGCCTCGCCTTCCCCTGGGTCTATGCCGCCTTCCACCGCTGGCTCGCGGATAACACCCGGATCGACGGGCGGCAGCTCGTCTTTGAAGGTACGGGCAGCGGCCTTTTCTGGCCATACCTGCTCTGGCTCGTCCTCACCTTCGTGACATTCGGCATCTACAGTTTCTGGCTCTTCAAAAATCTCACTGCATGGCGGGTGCGCCGCACCCATTTCGCCGCCGCGCCGTTCCGATAAGCGCAGGCGTCTCCGGCGCGCTCATTCCGCCGCGGCAAGAAGATTCATAAAGACCTGCGCCGCGCACCGGAAAACTTTCACCGCATTGACTCCATGAAAGGAAACACAGAGAAAGGCCAGGTCCGCCGCTGCTGCCGCGGCGAGCGCAAAAGCAAGAATTCGTTTCCCCCTTGTTTTCATAGCTGTCCCTCCCTGCTTTTATCTGAAATTTCTTAGGTTTAACTTATTTTAGATGAAAATACTTAGATCTTTAAAAAATTCGTCTTTTATTTAATCTTTTGTAATCCATTCCGCACGCCACAAAAAAAACACCGCACGGGAAATTCCCATACGGTGTTTTTTATTTTATAGATTCATCAGAATGGTTTCAGCCGATTACATCATGCCGCCCATGCCGCCTGCGGGCATCGGGGGCATAGCCGGTTTTTCTTCCGGCAGATCGCCGACGATGGCTTCCGTGGTGAGGACGAGAGCCGCGATGCTCGCCGCGTTCTGAAGAGCGGTGCGGGTGACCTTTGCCGGATCGACGATGCCGGCAGCGATCATGTCTTCGTACTTGTCTTCTGCCGCATTGTAGCCTACGCCTTTCGCCGCTTCTCTGACTTTATTCGCCACGATGGAGCCTTCCACGCCTGCGTTGTCCGCGATCTGGCGGATCGGAGCTTCGATGGCGTTGCGGACGAGGTTGATGCCGGTCTGCACGTCGCCTTCTTCATGGAGATCGTTCAGTTTTTCCTGAATGTCGATGAAGGTGGTGCCGCCGCCTGCTACGATGCCTTCTTCCACAGCCGCGCGGGTCGCGTTCAGCGCGTCTTCGATGCGGAGTCTCTTGTCTTTCATTTCGACTTCCGTTGCTGCCCCGACTTCGATGACTGCTACGCCGCCGCCGAGTTTTGCCAGTCTTTCCTGGAGTTTATCCTTATCGAACTGGGAAACGGTCTCAGCGAGCTGGGTGCGGATCTCATTGACGCGGGCCGCGATGGCTTCTTTGCGTTCCGCCGCCTGCTGGTCGCTGACGATGATGGTGGTGTTGTCTTTGGTGATGCGGATCTGATGCGCCGTGCCGAGGTCTTCGATGCCTGCGGATTCAAGCTTGCGGCCCATATCCTGGCTGATGACCTGGCCGCCGGTGAGGATGGCGATATCCTGGAGCATGGCTTTGCGGCGGTCGCCGAATCCCGGAGCTTTGACAGCAGCGCATTTGAAGGTGCCGCGCAGACGGTTCACCACGAGGGTCGCCAGTGCTTCGCCTTCCACGTCTTCCGCGATGATGAGGAGTTCTTTGCCGGACTGTACCACTTTTTCGAGGAGCGGCAGGATGTCCTGGAGAACATTGATCTTCTTATCGGTGATCAGGATGAAAGGATCCGTCATGACACATTCCATCTTGTCCGGATCGGATACCATGTACGGGCTGAGGTAGCCGCGGTCGAACTGCATGCCTTCCGTGAATTTCAGCTTCGTTTCCATGGTCTTGGATTCTTCTACATTGATGATGCCGTCTTTGCCGACTTTTTCCATGGCGTCAGCGATGAGGCCGCCGATGGTGGCGTCCGCCGCGGAGATGGAAGCGACCTGGGCGATGGCGTCGCGGGTGCTGACCGGGATCGCGCGGCTCTTGATCTCTTCGACCAGGCATGCCACTGCTTTTTCGATGCCTTTCTTAAGGACCATCGGGTTCGCGCCGGCCGCTACGTTTCTCATGCCTTCATGGATCATGGACTGCGCGAGGAGCGTCGCCGTGGTTGTGCCGTCGCCTGCGACGTCATTCGTCTTCGTTGCGACTTCTTTCACGAGCTGAGCGCCCATGTTTTCAAAGGGATCTTTCAGTTCGATCTCACGGGCAATGGATACGCCGTCGTTGACGATGTTCGGAGCGCCGAATTTCTTGTCCAGAACGACATTGCGGCCTTTCGGGCCGAGGGTAATCTTGACAGCGTTCGCCAGCTGATCTACGCCGCGGAGCAGTGCCGCGCGGGCTTCTTCATTGTACAGTACTTTCTTAGCCATTTATGTCACTCCTATCAGTCAAAAATCAGAAAACGCAGAGGATATCCCGTTCGGTGATGAGCAGGTAATGCTTGCCGCCTTCGTCGATATCCGTGCCGGAATATTTCGCGAAGAGCACTTCGTCGCCCACTTTGACTTCCATGGGGATGCGCTGGCCGTTTTCATTGTACTTGCCTTCGCCTACCGCTACGACAGTGCCTTTCTGGGATTTTTTCTGTGCTGTATCCGGCAGCAGGATGCCGCCTTTTGTCTTGGTTTCTTCTTCTTTTACTTCAATCAGAACACGATCTGCTAATGGTTTTAACATTTCGACTCCTCCTTTTAATTATTAGCACTCACTTCCACCGAGTGCTAACTCACGTTCATATAATACCCAATCCCCGTCAAAATTGCAAGGGCCCGGCGGAAAATTTTTAAAGTTCCAATAAAAAAGAGGAGTATGCCGCCTCCTCTTCAGCGTACCCGTTCCGTCTTCCCGGAAAGCGCGTCTTCCAGATAAACCGGCCCCAGTTCCAGCTTCCCGTCCCGGATGCGGAAGGCTTCCGTCTTCACATCGCCCAGCGCGAGCGAAACCGTCACATCCCGGAAAGTGATCGTACGGCCGATCTTTTCAAAAGCGCCGGAGATCCCGTTGAACGGCAGAAAATGATAGCGTCCCGGGCCGCTCTCGAAGGAACCGTCGATCTCCTCCGCGCCGTCCTCGCCGCGGGTCATGCGGAGGATCAGCTCCACGCTGCACCGGAGCCTGCTGTCGTCCGCCGCGATGCCCCCTTTCAGTCCGTGACCGCGGAGCTCCGCGGCATACGCCCGGCTGTCCAGATCAAACTGCCCTTCTCCGTCCACTGTACCGCCGTAGATTTCCCCTTTCACGCCGTACACATGGAGACCGCCGCCGGCATAGGAAAAGTCCCCCTTCACATTGGTAAAATGGAGCGCCGGCAGATCCAGCGCGGGCATTTCCACGACGCCCTTGATGACCGGGCGGGAGAGTCCGCCTGATATCCGGGCCGTGAATGACGCCGGATCATCAATGCCTATCCCTTCATCCAGCGACGACGGGCGCAGCCCCGCCACGGAAAGCGCCATATCGAATTCCGGTTCTTCTTTCCTCATATCCAGCGCCCCGTTTATGGCGAGCCGGTCCGCGGAGACCGTCCCCGTGAAAGGCCCCGCCAGCACGCCGAGGCGGATCTCCCGCTTCGTATCAATATCCGCCCGCAGGTCGGCGTGCTCCATGCGGAAACGGCGGCCCGGCGCTTCCGCCTCGATGAGGCTGTCCCGGATGCGCAGGCGACAGTCAAAAGGGCGCTCCTTTCCGGCCCGCTTTTCGCCAGAAGCGGCGCTCTCCTCCGGCCATTCCCGCCGAATGTGCAGGGGCCGCATATTTTCGTCAAAAAAGAGACGGACATGGGCATGTTCCAGCTCCGCATCCTTCACGGAAAGGCTTCCGATCCGGCCTGTCACCGCGTCCCACAGGCTGATCCGGCACCGCGCGCGGGGCACCTCCGCAAGGAGCGTCCCGTCGTCAGCCGTCCACCGGAGCCCTTCGATCTCCACGCGCCCCAGGATATCCGCCCGGACGCGCTCCGCCGACACCGTGCCGGGAAACAGATCCCGTCCCGCCGCGGTCTCATCAAAAATTTCCGCCGCCCGGTACGACAGCCAGCCGCAGAGCGCGAAAAAGAGGACGGCCAGAGCCAGACACAGCGCGGCCGCTCTCCGCAAAAATCTGCGGTGTGTCCCGAACCATGTCCTTCTGCTCATAGCCGTCCTCCTTTTTCTTTTTTATTGTACACGATTCGGCTGCCGAAAAAAAAGCGGCCATCCAGAAAGAGCCGCCCCTGTCCCACGCAAAAACCGCGCTCCCAAAGGAACGCGGTCTTCTGTTTGATTTCTTATTTTTATCTTTCCTGATGCAGGCCGTCGCCGATGAGGCGGACGTCCAGCGGGATGTGGACATTGAACTGCTCCATCACCCGGCGCTGCACTTCGTGAAGCACGGCCAGCACGTCGGCACAGGTGGCATTGCCGTTATTGACGACAAAATCGGGATGCTTCGTCGATACCTGCGCATCGCCCACAGAGTAGCCGATAAGGCCGCACGCCTTGATCATCGGGCCCACGTGGTATCCCGGCGGGCGGAGATACATCGTCCCGGCGCTTCTCTTGTCGAGAGGCTGCTTTGTCCGGCGGGAGAGCTGGTATTCGTCCATGGCTCTCTTGATCTCGTTCACGTTGCCGTGGGACAGATGCAGGCGGACGCCCAGCAGGACGTCTCCGTTGTGCATGAAAATGCTGTCGCTGTCACCGTAGTGGAGATCATCCCAGCCGTAGGTCTTCTCCCGTTTGCCGTCGCGGGTGACGACGCGGACGCTTTCCACGACCCGCTTCATCTGGCTGCCGTAGCCGTTGGCATTCATGAACGCCGCGCCGCAGATCGTGCCCGGGAGACCGACCGCCCATTCCATGCCTTTCAGCTGGTTCTGCCAGGCCAGGCGGGACACGGCGCTCGTCGCAACGCCGCCCGTCGCGGTGATCCAGTCGCCTTCGCAGACGAGCTCCGGCTTCATGCGCTGCATGCACACCGTGATGCCGCGGATGCCCTTGTCGCTGACGAGACAGTTCGAGCCGCCGCCGATGACCGTCACAGGTACGCCGCCGTCGGCAGCGCGGCGCAGCACCTTTTTCAGCGTCTCCTCATTGGTAGGCGTCACGAAAACGTCCGCCGGGCCGCCGATGCCGTATGTGGTGTGGCGGCTCATGGGCTCATTCACACGGAATTCCTTTTCCGTGAGGATTCCTTCAAAAAACGAAGTCCAGTCTGTCATTTCTTCTCCAACTCCAATACATCCATACCCTTCATCATTGCGTCGCCGATGATCTTCTGCAGATCCGCCGCGACCTGCTGCCAGCGGATGAACGCCTGTAAATATTCCTGGGCGTCGCCGTTATTGCTGACCATGACCGCCAGTTCCTGGAGATGGGCATAGGTCTTCTCATCGGGCTGCTGGCCGGCGAGCTTGGCATAGTCCGCCTGCATCTGCGCCATGAGGTACTCCTTCACGAGCTTCTTCGCGTCTTCATTGCCTTTGATCCGCTCGCCTGCCGCGGTGAGACGCTTCATCTCGTCGCAGTCCCGGATCGCAGCGGCCAGCTCATAGGCCTTATCATAGGTATTCATGTGTTCCTCCCTTAAAAAGCCGTCCGCTCTTCTGCAGCAGATGCGGGAATCCCTGCTGACGGAGCGCTTCCATCGCGACGATGGCCACGGCGTTGGACAAATTGAGCGACCGCGCTTCCTCGATCATGGGAATGCGGATGCAGTCTTCTTCATGCGCCAGCAGGAGCTCCTCCGGCAGTCCCTTCGTCTCCTTGCCGAAGACCAGCACGTCGCCCGGCTGAAACGCCACTTCGCTGTAAGCGCGCACGGCCTTTGTCGTATTGTAATAAAAATGGTGTCCCGACAGCATGCGGACCACGGATTCGTAATTTTCATGGATATGGACGTCCAGCAAGTCCCAGTAATCCAGACCGGCCCGTTTCAGATACTTATCCTCCAGGGAAAAGCCGAGGGGCTTTACCAGATGGAGCGTCAGATGCTCCGCCGCGCAGAGGCGGGAAATATTCCCCGTATTTCCCGGTATCTCCGGCTCAACAAGCACGATATGCATAGTACACCTTCATTTCCCACATTATCCCAAATATTATATCATAAAAGCCTCGGAAACTGTACCCTGCGGCAGCCGCGGAAAAAGCCGCTCCGAAGAGCGGCCTTTCTCAGAAATAATCGCCGTACCGCTCCTTGTAGCGGTCCTCCATTTCCTGCTCGTCATAGGCCTTGAAAGTAAACGCTTTCTGCCCCTGATAGGAAACCTTGTAAATGATATCCGTGTCCAGCCCGTTCACGGGGATGCGGTACGTATTCGGATAGCCCCGCACATCCTGCGGGACCGGCGCGCCCATCATCTCCACGCCGTCGCTGAAAACAAATTCCGGCTTCATCGGGTCCCACCGGATCGGATCCAGCTCCGTCTCCGTGAGCGGCTCCGCCATAACCACTTCCACCGTGAGAAAATCCACGGCGATCACCGAGCGGATCTGATTCGCCTCCGCCGCCCAGGGCAGCGCCGCCAGCGCCGCCGCCAGGATGACGCCCCACTTCTTCATACGTATCCCTCCCCTGCTTTTCTCTTATTCTTAATATACGGAACGTCAGAGCGCCCTGTCAAGGGCAGCAAAAAAGGCTCCCCGCAGGGAACCCTTTTCGGACATTATTTTCTTTCTTTGATTCTTGCCGCTTTGCCGGACAGTCCGCGCAGATAGAAGAGCTTCGCACGGCGAACGATGCCGCGGCGTTTCAGTTCGATCTTTGCCAGACGCGGAGAATGAACGAAGAATGTTCTTTCTACACCGACGCCGTAAGAGATGCGGCGAACGGTAAAGGTTTCGCGAAGGCCAGCATGTTTTCTCGCGATAACAACACCTTCAAATACCTGGATTCTTTCGTTCTTGCCTTCTACGACTTTCGTATGTACGCGTACAGTGTCGCCGGGGCGGAATTCAGGAATGTCATTTCTCAGCTGTTCGTTTTCGAGCGTTTCGATAATGTTCACGATCTTTTCCTCCTTACTTACAGGACATTCGTGCCGATCGCCTATGGCAGAGGACTGTCCAGACATACGCAAGTATTTTATCACCATTCCGGCGGGAGCGCAAGAAAATTTCCCGGCGTTCACAGAAAAATCCGCCGCATTTTTTGCCGCCCGGAAAATTTCCGCTGGGAAAATGAAAGCCGCCGCTTTGCCGCGCCGTACAAAAAAAGAAGCGCCCTCATGAGAAGGAATGCTTCTTTTTTTATCGCTTATTTTATTTTCGCGCCGGTCAGACGAGTTTGCTGAAATCGCCCCAGGCGTTGAAGAGCTGGAGGGTCTTCATGAGGAGGGAGATGCGGTTGTTTTTCACCGCTTCGTCGTCCACCATGATCATGACTTTGTCGAGGCAGGTATTGATGGGCTGCGTCAGTTCGCGGAGCGCCGGGAGAGCCGCACCGTAGTCATAGGCGTCGTAGGCGGCCTGCGCTTTGAGTCCCGCGGCGACGAGGGCCGACCAGAGGTCTTTTTCCGCATCTTCCGTGAAGAGCTGCGGCAGGACGGAGACGGCGGTCTTGCCCTTCGTGATGTTCGCGAGGCGGGTGACAGCCTGACGGAGCTCAGTCTCTTCTTTCACGTCGCTTTCTTTCATGCTCTGCGCTTTCAGGAAGAGAGCGTATATATCGTCCACCGGGCCGGAGAGGACGGCGTCGATGATGTCGTAGTCAATGCCCTGATCGAGGAGGATGGCGCGGATGCGCTGGTGGAAGAATTCCTCGATCTGTCCGGCGGCGGTCTTTTTCGCTTCGTCCGTGCCCGGCAGGAGCGCGAGGGCCTTGGCGATGCCTTCTCTCACATCCCAGTGAATCTTCCCGTCCACGAGGATATTCACGGCGCCAATGGTCTGGCGGCGGAGCGCGAAGGGATCCTGGGAGCCTGTCGGGATGAGGCCACGGAGGAAGGTCGCCGCGAGGTTGTCCAGCTTATCCGCCAGCGACAACGCGCGGCCGATGGGCTGCTGCGGGAGGATGTCCCCGGCGAACCGCGGCATGTACTGCTCGAAGATGGCCTGCGCCACATTGGCTTTTTCGCCGTCGAGGAGGGCGTATTCCTTGCCCATTTCGCCCTGGAGCTCGGTGAATTCCGTCACCATGCCCGTGGCGAGGTCGGATTTGGAGAGGTACGCCGCGCGGCCGGCATCGGCTTTTTCTTCTTCGCTGAATCCCCACGCTTCGCCGATGGCCGCGGTGAGCGCCTGCAGGCGGACGGCTTTGTCGTAAAGGGTGCCCATGTTTTCCTGATAGGTGATGCGCTTCAGGTCTTCCCGGTGCGCTTCGAGGGATTTCTTCCGGTCGTTGTCGAAGAAGAATTTCGCGTCGTCCAGACGGGCGCGGAGCACCCGTTCATTGCCGATCTGCACATTTTCGAGAGCTTTCGTCCCGCCGTTTCTCACGGTGAGGAAGTACGGCATGAGGCTGCCGTCTTTCGCGTGCACCGGATAGTATCTCTGATGGTCGCGCATGGGCGTCACCACTGCCGGCTGCGGGAGTTTCAGGAAATCTTCGTCGATGCGTCCGTAAAGGGGCGTCGGGTATTCGACGATGTAATTGATCTCTTCGAGGAGGCCCGGATTCGGCCAGATCTCGCCGCCGAGCTCCGCCGCCTTCGCGAGGAGGCCCTGGCGGATCATTTCACGGCGTTCATCCTGATCGACGATGACGAAGGCTTTCCGCATCGTTTCCTTATAATCCGCAGGCACCGTGATCTCCACCGGCTCTTTGCAGAGGAAGCGGTGGCCCCGGCTCGTGCGCCCGCTTCTGACGTGCGCCAGTTCCATGGGAACGACGTTTTCGCCGCAGAGCGCCACCAGCCAGCGGATGGGCCGGATGAAGCGCAGCTCTTCGCTGCCCCAGTGCATGCTCTTCGGGAAGGAGAGCCCGAGGATGATGTCCGTGAAGACCTGGGGGAGCACCTCTTCCACGGGTTTCCCGGCGTTCACGATCTCCGCCCAGACATAATTGCCGTCTTTTACGAGCGCCGAAGGATCGACACCTGCGCCGCGGGCGAATCCCTGCGCCGCGCGGGTCGGATTGCCGTCCGCGTCGAAAGCCGCCTGGATGGAGGGGCCTCTCTTTTTCACTTCTTCATCGGACTGTTTTTCAGAGACGCCGAAAGCCAGCACGGCAAGGCGGCGGGGCGTCGCGTAAATGGTGACTTTTTCAAAGGAAAGGCGCGCTTCCGTGAGCTTCGCTTCCGCCAGCGCGGACAGGTCTTTCACCGTACCCGGCAGGATATTTGCCGGCATTTCTTCCGTTCCGATCTCAAGGAGAAGGTCTTTACTCATTTGCGGTCACTTCCTTTCAGCATGGGGAATCCCAGTTCTTTTCGTTTCGCCAGGTACGCCTTCGCGCACATCCGCGCCAGGCTTCTTACGCGGCCGATGTATTCGGTGCGCTCCGAGAGCGAGATGGCGCCGCACGCGTCGAGCAGATTGAAGGTATGGGAGCATTTCAGCACGTAATCATACGCCGGGAGCACATATCCCGCCTTCACGACCCGCGCCGCTTCCTTTTCATACATGTCAAAGAGCTTGAAGAGCATGTCGTGATCGGAGAGGTCGTAGCTGTACACGGACTGTTCATATTCATTCTGGTGCCAGATATCGCCGTAAGTCACGCCGTCGGTCCACACGAGATCGTACACATTATCTTTTTCCTGGATGTACATGGCGATGCGTTCCAGCCCGTAGGTGATCTCCACGGCCACGGGATGCTCGTCAATGCCGCCGACCTGCTGGAAATAGGTGAACTGGGTGATCTCCATGCCGTCGAGCCAGACTTCCCAGCCGATGCCCCACGCGCCGAGCGTCGGGGATTCCCAGTTGTCTTCCACGAAGCGGATATCGTGCTCTTCCGGATCGATGCCGAGCTCCTTGAGGCTCTCCAGATAAGTCTCCTGAATATTGTCGGGAGAGGGCTTCATGATGACCTGGAACTGATGATGCTGGTAGAGACGGTTCGGATTATCGCCGTAACGTCCGTCGTCGGGGCGGCGGGACGGTTCCACATAGGCTGTGCACCACGGCTCCGGCCCGAGCACGCGGAGAAATGTAGACGGATTCATGGTGCCCGCCCCTTTTTCCACGTCATAGGGCTGCTGCAGAATGCAGCCCCGCTCCGACCAGAAATGCTGGAGCTTCAAAATGATCTGCTGAAATGTCATATCTGCCTCCTGAAAAATAAAAAATCCCTGTAACATGCAGTTACAGGGACGAGATTAACCCGCGGTTCCACCCTCATTGGTCTGAATGATCAGGCCCGCTCCTTTTATGGCCGCCCTACTGAGATTCAGACGGCAGCTCCGAAACGCCTTCCGCGCCTGCCCGGCTCACACCCTCCCGGACTCGCTTGGCGCGCGTACTCCTTTTCTTCCTCGCCGTAATTAGACACATTGTAGCAGGGGCCCGCAGAAATTGCAAGAATCGCATACAAAAACCCGCGCCGCAGCGCGGGTCTCTTTGTCATGCCTTCTTCGCAGTCCCGCGGTCTTTCGCCGCGTCTTTCTTGCTCTGCACGTAGGATGTATCTACACGGAGCCAGCTGTCAAAAAGCTGCGTGAAGAAATCTCTGGAATTTTTCTTTGCGTTCATCATGGGAAACTCCTCCTTTTTTCTGTATGGCTCTTGCCATATCCTTTATCTGTAATCAGCATAATACTCTGTTTCTATGCAGTCAAAAGATATCTTAAAAAGTTGTGAATTCTCTATCAAACTATCCTTTTTAGTCATCATTCTATTGTTGAAATCCCCCTCGGACGAATAGAGGCAGCCGGTGCGGCGGCCTCCCGGGCAATGCTATAATGAAGAAAAAGCAGGTAAGGAGGGATATGTATGAAACATCTCAGCTCACTGGCATTAGCGGCGCTCCTCGCCGCGCCGTTTGCCGCGCAGGCGGCGGAACTGCCGGAAAAAGGGCAGCCTTTTGCGGCTGCCGTCTCTGTCGGCGGAAAATGGGGCGCCGTCAATCAGTATGGGCAGCAGATCATTCCGCTCCGGTACGACGCGGCGGCGCTCTCCCTGCTGGACGAAAAAGAACAGGCCCACGACCTGGCGAGCATGCCCGGCCGGAGCGGCCTCATCGAAGTCCGGCTCGATAAGAAATACGGATTTTACGACCGCGCTGGAAAATGTGTCGTCCCCGCGGAATTTGAAGCGCGTTCCCTCTGGCAGGACGGCGCGCTCGCGGTACAGGCGGAAAAAGGACGCATCGGATTTTACAGCGCCGACGGCAGGCAGATCGCGCCGCCCGTCTATGAAGCGGCTTCCGATTTCCAGGACGGCTTCGCCGTAGTAAAGAAAGACGGCCGGTACGGATACCTCCGTCTCGACGGCACGGAGATCGCCCCGGTCTATAAAGAGGCCCGTTATTTCAAAGACGGCTTCGCTCCGGTGAAAGACGGGAAATGGGGCGTCATCAATGAAAAGGGCGAGACCGCCGTCCCCTTCCTCTATGACGACGCCGGGCCTTTCGTGAGCGAAGGGCTCCTCGCCGTAAAAAAAGACGGCAAGTGGGGATTCATCGACATGACTGGCGCGGAAGCCGTCCCGCCGGTCTACCGGGATGTGCACCCCGTTTTTGAAGGCGGGTACACCGCCGTGGAAACGGAAGATAAGCTCTGGGGTTTCATCGACAATACGGGCCGCGTCACCGCGGAACCGGTTTTTAAAAATGTGCTTACCCCTTTCAGCGAAGGCCTCGCAGGCGTCCTCACCCAGGACGGCAAAGCCTATGCCCGGCCTGACGGCTCCATTGCCTTTCACGCCGACTATGAACGCCTTTATGCCTTCAAAGACGGCCTTGCGGAATACCTGGAAAGCGAGACCTACAGCGTCTCCCGCTCCTCGCCGGTCAGCATCGGCTTCGGCATCGGCTGGGGCTGGCACCGCCGCCATCACCGCCACTGGGGCATCGGCTGGCCGTGGATGTACACCGGCTGGTACAGCGCGCCTTCCGCGGTGACAACCGTGAAGCGGGGATATCTGGACACGTCGGGCCGCGTCATCGCCTCCGCAGGCCTCACCCGGGTCTACCCCGCCACGGAAAAAGGCATCCTCGTCTTCAATAACGGCCGCTTTGGGTGGATCAGCCGGACGGGGCTCTACACCATCCACACGGAATACCGCACGCTCACGCCCCTCCCCGAAGAAGACTGCGTGATCGCCCGCGACGAAGACAAGAAATGGGGCGTCCTCTCCTTCAGCGGCGAAACGCTCATCCCCTTTGCCTACACGGCGATCGAATCTCTCGGCGGCGGATACTTCGCGGGGAAACAGGACGGCCGCTGGGCGCTCCTCCGCAAAGACGGCGCAGTCCTCACTCAGGCCGTCTACAAGGAGATCGGCCCGGAGGGAAGCGGCCTGTTCCCGGCGCGCACGAAAGACAGCTGGGTCTATCTCGATACAGCGGGAAAAGAAGCGCTCCGCTTCCCGGAAAAGCTCCAGAACGCGCTCTCCTTCAAAGACGGCGCCGCCGGTATCAAAGTCCGCGGCAAATGGGGCATCATCGACCCGACGGGACAGTTTACCGCCGAGCCGTCCTACGACGAATACCATCCTCTGTGACACACGAAAAGGCCGGGCATATGCCCGGCCTTTTTTATTCCTCCTGAAGAAATCCCGCTTCCCGCAGAAGACGGACGATATCCTCCGCGGCTTCTTCATTTTCCATTTCCACAAAAAGCACGTGCCTGCCGCCTGCCAGCAGCGAGAAAGGCCCGGCCTCCGCGGCGCGGAGATCCTCTTCCCACCGGTGGATATCCCGGCGGGAGCAGATATCGCTTTTCGCGGCGATCTGCCCGTACGCGCCGTAGTCCACCGCGGCGCCCCGCACGGCTCCGCCGTTATCTACGATGATTTCCAGCTCCTCTCGGAGCTCATCCTCTGAAGCGCAGCGCAGAGAAAGTTTGCGGAGCTCCTTCCCGGGCTCCTCTCCGCTCAGATATCCCTGCGGCGTCGCGATGATCTTTTCCCCCGACGCCCGAAGCATGGCGATATCTCCGACCACGATCTGACGGCTCACCCCGCAGAATGCGGCCAGCTCCCGGCCCGTCACCGGCCTGCCGGCAGTCCGCAGCTTTTTGAGAATGATCTGCCGCCGTTCCCTGTTATCCACTTGCGCTTCACCTCTTCTCCTTTTTTATTTTTAAATTATAATGCATATCTCAAAGCTTTTTCTATTTGTAAATCATAAATAAATCGTCAAATAAATATTACGAACAGCCCCGCGGAAGAGCACGCAAAAACGCCGGAGAACATTCCCCGGCGTTTCTTTTATTTTCCCTGATACACAGGAGGGCGTTTCTCCCAAAAAGCCCGCACCGATTCGGCAAAATCCGCCGAACGGAACGCCGCGCCCACGGTCTCCCGTTCCGTCACAGTGAGATACGTCTCCAGATCGCCGTAATTGACGGCGAAATTCTGCTTCTTTGCCAGCTCGCATGCCATGAGCGCCCCTTCCGCCAGCTGCCGCGCATAGCGCGCCGCTTCTTCCAGCGCCCGCCCCGCCGGGACGAGACCCGTGAGCAGCCCCAAACGCTCCGCTTCCGCCGCGTCGATCACGCTGTGCTCCGCGCAGATCTCCAGCGCCTTCCGCGCGCCCACCGCCTTCGACAAGAGGTACATCGCCCCCGCGTCCGGAGCGAGGCCGATCTTCGTGAAAGGCTCGGAAAATTTCGCCGTCTCGTCGGCGATGATGAAATCCGCGGCAAGCGCCAGATTCGCGCCGCCGCCTGCCGCATGGCCCTGCACCGCCGCCACGACGAGCTTTCTCATCTTCTTGATATACAGGATGAGCCGGTTGACGTGCGTCAGCACCTCGTCCAGCCGGTCATACCGGCCCGCCTCCAGCTGCTCCCGGAAGAACTCCGTCATGGCCTCCTGAATGAAGCGGTTGTTGATGGACTTTTTCGTCTGGTTCTCATAGGATGTCTGCGTGGAGAAGCAGTTCGTCACGAGCACGAGGCAGTCCGCCACGTCCTGAAACGTGATCTTCGATTCGTTCTTCGCATATTTGCCGTTCTGCTTGAGATAGGCATCGATGGCGGAGACGAACCCGCTGCGCGCGGCCTTGTCCGGCGCGCCGCCGTGCTCGAGCCACGAGGAGTTGTGATAGTATTCCAGACGGCTCAGATTGCGTGAGAAGCACAGCGCCGCCGTGATCTTTACCTTATATTCCGGCTTGTCCGCGCGGTCGCGGCCGCGCCGCTCCGTCTCCCAGTACTGCGGCATGGTGAAGGCGTTGCCGTCCGTCAGCTCCGTGATGTAGTCGAGGATGCCGTGCTCATAGCAGAACTCCGTCGTCTCGAACTTGCTGCCGGCCTGGTTGCGGAAGCGGAACGTCACGCCCGCGTTGACGACGGCCTGCCGCTTGAGCGTGTCAAGATAATACTCCACGGGGATGTCGATGTCCGTGAAGACCTCGAGGTCCGGCTTCCAGTGGAACAGCGAGCCGGTCTTTTTGCGGTCGGCGGGCTTTTTCTCCATCTGGCCGTCAATCTCGCCCTTTTTGAAGTGCAGGTGATATTCGAAGCCGTCGCGGAAGATCCGCGCGTTGAAATACTCCGAGGCATACTGCGTGGCGCAGGTGCCGAGGCCGTTCAGGCCGAGGCTGTATTCATAGTTTTCGCTGGCGTTGTTGTTGTATTTGCCGCCCGCGTACATCTCGCAGAAAACCAGCTCCCAGTTGTAGCGCTGCTCCTTCTCGTT
>UQYL01000010.1 GCA_900545365.1 uncultured Dialister sp.
CCTCGGCTACCTCACCGATACTGCCGGTGCGATCGTCGGCCCTGCAAGCCCGACACCTTGGGACGGCGGCGAAACCGGTGCGGAAGGCAGTACGCGCGGAGCGAACGGCATTGACACGAACCGAATTCTGCGCGAAGCGGGACTGAAGGAATTCATCGGCTGCGAAGTCGAAACCTCCTTCATGGACGAAAACAGCGTTCTTAACGGCGGCACGGGCATTGCGGCAAAGAACAGTCAGAACAGGACTTTCGGCAAGCGTGATGCAGCTGCGCAGAGAGCAAACGTTTATCTCGATGCGTTCCGCGTTTATCAGCCCCTTGAGCTTGAGAATGAAGCAAATTATGCCGATAACGAAAAGGGTCTTAAGTACGCTCCCGTTTATGACTATGTTAAGAACAGCGCGAACTCGATCGGATCTGAAATTCTTCCCAACTCCATGGTCTATGTTGAATATGACGGAGACACCGGCATTGCAAACATCGCGAAATATCAGGATCGCGGTCCGCAGAACGAGGTCTATCTCACCAGCGGCAACTATATCGGATTCGTTCTTGAAGGTTACACCGGAACCGAAAAAGTTATGATCAGTGCAAAGGCCGTTGCCGGTGAGGCGCACGTTCCGTTCTTCTCCATCTCCGGCTCTGACTTTGTGGAAATGTACGTCGGCGTGGGTGCATCCCGCGTGCGTGACCTGTTCGACAAGGCAAAAAAGACGATGCCATGCATCATTTTCATTGATGAGATCGACGCGGTGGGACGCCAGAGAGGCTCCGGCCTCGGCGGCGGCCACGATGAAAGAGAACAGACGCTGAATCAGCTCCTCGTGGAGATGGACGGTTTCGGCGCGAATGAAGGCATCATCACTCTGGCGGCGACGAACCGCCCGGATATCCTCGACCCGGCGCTGCTCCGCCCGGGACGTTTCGACCGCCGCGTCATTGTGGGCAGGCCGGATCTTCGCGGCCGTGTCGCCATTCTGAAAGTCCACGCCAGGAACAAGCCCCTTGAAAAAGATGTCGATCTGGAGACCATCGCCAAGAAAGTACCGGGATTCACCGGCGCCGATCTGGCGAACCTCCTGAATGAAGCGGCGCTCCTCGCGGCGAGAGCGAAGAGAAAGACCATTTCCATGGCTGATTTGGAAGAAGCCAGCGAAAAAGTCTCCTATGGGCCGGAACGGAAGAGCCACAAAGTGAGCGACGAAGACAAGAAGATCACCGCTTACCATGAATCGGGCCACGCCATCATGGCGACGGTGCTGAAAGACGCAGACCCGGTGCACAAAGTCACCATCATTCCCCGCGGACAGGCCGGCGGCTACACCATGATGCTGCCCCATGAAGAGCGGTCTTTCCTCACGAAGTCTCATCTCCTTGCGCAGATCCGTGTTGCTCTCGGCGGCCGCTGCGCCGAGCAGATCATTTTCAATGAGATCTCCAGCGGCGCGTCGGGCGACCTGCAGCAGGTCACGGCGATCCTCCGCAAGATGATCATGGAATGGGGCATGAGCGACCGCCTCGGCCCGATGGTCTTCGGCGAGCATCAGGAACAGATATTCCTGGGCAAACAGCTCGGCTCTGAACGGAATTACGGCGAGACCGTGGCGACGATCATTGACGAGGAAATGCACAAGTATCTGAATGAAGCATATGAAGATACGATGAATATCCTGACGGAAAATATCGAAGTCCTCCACGCCATGGCGAAGGCCCTGCTCGAGGTGGAAACGATCGACAGCCGCCAGGTGGAAAATCTCTTCAAATATCATTCCATCGACGCGCCGGAAGAACCGGCTCCGGAAGTGCCGGAAGAAGGCGCGGCGGAAGAGGCGGAACGCCCATCCGCAGAGTAATCATAAAAAGAAAGAGTCCGATCACAGTCGGGCTCTTTTTTTGATGAAACGATTGGATGAAATTACAAAAACACGGCAAATAAAAAAGAAGCACAGCCGGCTCAGTACCGGTGCGCTTCTTTTTTGGTGCGTTTTTTATTTTAAAACGTAGTAGTAGAAAAGGCCCGCCGCGATGGCCAGGGCCAGACCCACCCGGAACAGGAAAGTGACCACGCCGATGAGTTTGAAAATGATGTAGATGCACACCACGGCGGCCAGACCTGCAAGGATGGGATTTCCCATGATTGTTTCCAGCATGAATGCCTCCTTAGATCTCTCTGCGGTTCTCCACCGCTCCGGCCAGCGTCTGGCTGTCGGCGTAGCCGATGTCGCCGCCTGCGGGAAGTCCCCGGGCGATGCGGGTGACGCGGATGCCCGTCGGCTTGATGAGCCGGGAGAGGTAGAATGCGGTGGCTTCGCCTTCCGTGTCGGGATCGGTCGCGAGGATGACTTCTTTCACCTCGTCACTTTCCAGGCGGAGGAGGAGCTCCCGGATGCGGAGCTGATCGGGGCCGATGCCGTCGAGCGGGGACAGCGCGCCGTGCAGAACGTGGTACAGCCCGCGGTATTCGCCGCTCGCTTCGAGGGCCTGTACGTCCTGCGGCTGCTCTACCACGCAGATGACAGACCGGTCGCGCCGCTCGTCAGCGCAGATGCCGCACGGGTCGGAGACGGCCAGATTGCAGCATACGGAACAATAGCAGCTGTTCTTCCGGGCCGTCTCGATGGCGCGGATGAATTCTTCCACTTCCGATTCCGGGCGTTCCAGCATGAAATAGGCGAGCCGCCGCGCGGTCTTGACGCCAATGCCGGGAAGCCTGCGGAACTGGGCCGCTACATTTTCCAGAGAATCGTTCATCAGAACATGCCGGGCAGGCCGAGACCGCTGGTGACCTGCTGCATGACTTTCTTCGCCATTTCGTCGGCTTTGCGGGACGCTTCGTTCACAGCGGTGGTGATGAGATCTTCCAGCATTTCCGGATCTTCCGGATCGATGGCGTCTTTGGAGATTTTGAGAGCGGTGATCTGCTTGTCGCCGTTCATGGTGAGGGTGACCGCGCCGCCGCCGACAGTGACGTCCACGGTCTGCTTCTTCACTTCCTCCTGTGCTTTCTGCACATCTTCCTGCATTTTACGGGCTTTTTTCAGCATGCTCTGCATCTGCGCCTTATTTCCGAACATTGATTTCCTCCTTGATACGGAATCAGTCCCCGGAAAGGGGACTGCCTTCTTTATTTCTTTTCATATATATCACAGTCAGGGGCAATTTTCAAGGCAGCCGCCAGGAGCGGATCGTCGGGGATCTCTGACCGGCTGACGGGGATGTAGCCGTCTGTTTCCTGCGCCGCCGGGGCCTTTCCCGCCAGGGGTTCCGCCGCCTGTGCGGGCCGCGGCGCGGCGGCTTCCGCCTTCGCCTGCGCTTCTTCCGGACTGCCCCGCAGCACGGCGTGGGGAATGAGCGGCAGGCCGCTGCATTTCAGGAAAGCTTCCGCGCAGATCTTCTGGTAGGCCGGGGAATTGCAGGCCTGGGCGATGAAGGGCTGCGGCGCGGAAATGACGGCCCGCGCGCCGCCCGCGTAAATGAGCGTGCTCTTCGACAGACACGTGAAGATGTCAATGCGGTGGATGGACATGAAATAGGCGAGGATCTTCTTCCAGAGCGCCGGGTATTCCTCCGGCGGGAGGAGGCCGCCCGCTTCATTTTCCGCCGGTCCGGCCGGAGCGGGACGGGGCTCTGCCGGCGCTTCTGCCGGGGAAGCCGCCGTTTTCACCGGAGGCACGGGGGAAGGCGATGCGGGCTTTGCCGTTTCCGCAGGCGGTACCGGAGAAGGCTGCGCCGCGGGCCGCGTTTTTCCCGGCGCAGGCGCTGCCGGGGCCTCCGGCGTTTCCTGGGGCGGTGCGGCCGCGGGAGCAGGTTCCGAGGGACGCGGAGAAGGAACGGGGACCGGAATCGGCGCAGGGGCCTGCGCAGCAGGCGCGGCAGCGGAAGGCCGGGGCGTGAAGACAGGGGCAGGTACGCCTGCGGCCGCCGCGGGGATGCCCTGGCGGAGCTGCCGCTCCAGTGATTCAATGCGCTCTACCAGCCCTTCCAGCGTCCTGTCGCCGCGGAGACGGCACAGGCGGAGCAGGCCCATTTCCGCATTCATACGGGGCGACGCGCTCCGCTTTGCTTCCGAAAGAGACCCGTGGAGCGATTCGAAGAGCGCGTCCAGGTACGGCTCGGAGATCGTTTCCGCCTCCTTCATGAGGAGCGGTTTCTGGTCTCCGTAGACGGAGAGCTCCGGCGCGTCAGGCTGGATGCGGGCGATCATGACGTCCCGGAAATGGGAGAGCAGATCGGAGAGCACTGCCGCCGGTTCTTTCCCGTCCTGAAGGATGGCGGAAAATTCCGTGAGCGCTTCGCCGCTCTCCCTGCGGAGGATGTGCCCGGCCAGGGACAGGATGCGGTCTTTTCCGGTGAGGCCCAGCAGATCGTACACCATGGCGGCGGAGAGACGTTTCCCTCCCGCCGCGCCCATGCACTGATCGAGAAGAGACAGGGCGTCGCGGAGGCCGCCTTCCGCGCGGACGGCGATGAGTCCCGCCGCGTCGCTGTCGAGGGCGAATCCGCTCGCCTCCGCGATATGGAGCAGGTGCTCCCGGATATCGTCGGCGGAAATGCGGCGGAACTCATACCGCTGGCATCGGGAAAGGATGGTGAGAGGGATCTTTTCCGGCTCCGTCGTGGCGAGGATGAAAAGCACGTGGGACGGCGGCTCTTCCAGCGTTTTCAGGAGCGCATTGAAGGCCTCCTTGGTGAGCATGTGCACTTCATCGATGATGTAGACCTTTTTCCGGCAGACGCTCGGCAGCGACCGCACCGAATCGCGGAGCGCCCGGATCTCTTCGATGCCCCGGTTCGACGCCGCGTCGATCTCATACACATCGAGCGAGGAGCCGCCGGTGATCTCCCGGCAGGTGCGGCACTCATTGCACGGATCGGCCCCGCGGGGATGCTCGCAGTTCACCGCCTTCGCGAGGATCTTGGCCATGCTGGTCTTCCCGGTGCCCCTCGGCCCGGAGAAAAGATAGGCGTGGGCAAGGCGGTCCTCGCCGACGGCCCGCTGCAGCGCGGCGGAGATATGCTTCTGCCCGACCACCTCGGAAAAAGTCTGGGGACGCCATTTGCGGTACAAAGCGAGATAAGCCATAGTGACCTCCGGAAAAAGAAACGCAATAAAAAACTTTGCAGTCCTCATTTATGACAGCCGCCAGGATGCACCGTGGCACATGAAACGGGCCACTTACTGCTGCTTCCTCTCGGACCTGACAGGGTTCATGGGATTTCATTGCACGGGGCCCGGAGACTGCCATAAATCAATACTGCAAAGCCATGTGTGAATTATTTTACAATACAAACGGCGAAGTGTCAAAATTCTCCGCCCTTCTTGAAGCGCCGGAATTTTTCCGGTCGTTTTCATTTTTCCGCCGGAAATTTTCAGGCGCTCATGGAGAAAGCGCTTTTCATCGGGAAGCGTTCAGTGAGGAGCGCCCGCGCGGAAGGCGGCGGAAAAATAAAAGAGCTTTAAGCATATGCGGATTTCGCATAAACAGTACTTTTTATGGGAGGGGGAAATAAAAATATGCTACAATATATCTGATCAAACCATCCGCCGAAAAGGCGGGAGAAAAAAGGAGACGAATATGGAATACCGCATCGAACACGACACGCTGGGCGAAGTGAGAGTACCGGCAGAAAGAAAATGGGGCGCGCAGACGCAGCGCTCGCTGGAAAATTTCCGCATCGGGCACCGCATGCCCATGGAGATCATTTACGCTTTCGCGGTGATGAAGAAATGCGCGGCCCTTGCGAATGCCGAACTGTCTGGGCTGGATGAAGAGAAGAAAAACGCCATCTGCGAAGCCTGCGATGAGATCCTCGCGGGGAAATGGGATGAAGAATTTCCCCTCGTCGTTTATCAGACCGGCTCCGGCACGCAGAGCAATATGAACCTCAATGAAGTCATTGCCCACCTGGCCAATGAAAAATTGGCCGCCGCGGGCAGTGAGAAGCGGGTCCATCCCAATGACGATGTCAATAAATCCCAGTCGTCCAATGATACCTTTCCGGCGGCCATGCACATCGCCGCGGTGAAAGTCCTGCACGACGAACTGTACGGACCGCTGGACGAGCTCATCGCCGTCTTCGGCAGGAAGAGCGAAGAATACATGCGCATCGTGAAGATCGGCCGCACTCATGTGCAGGACGCGGTGCCCCTTACCTTCGGGCAGGAGATCTCCGGCTGGGCGGAAATGCTGAAGAAATCCCGCGCCATGATCAGGGACGCGGAAAAATACCTGCTGCCTCTCGCCCTCGGCGGCACAGCGGTCGGCACGGGCCTGAACGCGCCGAAAGGATTCGGGCGGCGCGCGGCGGAGCTCATCGCCGGAGAGACGGGCCTGCCCTTTACAGAAGAAGGCAATAAATTCTACGCCCTCACAGGGAGAGACAATTTCGTCTACATCCACGGCGCGCTGGACGGGCTCGCCGGAGACTGCATGAAATTTGCCGACGACATCCGGCTCCTCGCCAGCGGTCCCCGGTCGGGACTCGGGGAGATCTCCATTCCAGCCAATGAACCGGGCTCCTCCATCATGCCTGGCAAAGTGAATCCCACCCAGTGCGAAGCCCTCACCATGGCGGCATGCCGTGTCCACGGCAATCAGGCGGTCATCTCCATGGGCTCCTCTCAAGGGCGCTTCGAGCTGAACGTCTACGCGCCGGTCATCGCGGACGCCTTCATCGAATCGGTGAAACTCCTCGGCGAAGCCATCCATTCCTTTACCGTCCACTGCGCGGAAGGCATGGAGCCGATCCGCGAACGCATGCAGGAACTGGTGGAAAATTCCCTCATGCTTGTGACGGCCCTTTCCCCGCACATCGGCTACGAAAAAGCGGCGGCCATCTCGAAGCACGCTTTCAGCGCGGGCTGCTCCCTCAGGGAAGCGGCGGAAGCGTTGGGCTATGTCACGGCGGAAGAATACGATACCTACGTGCAGCCGGAAAAGATGACCAATATCGACAGATGATCTATATCAAAATCGCATAAGAAAACGGGCAGCCATGAGAAAAGCGCTTTCATGGCAGGGCTTTCGCGGCGGACAGGGGGCAGAAGATCCCGGTCCGCCGTTTTTTCTTTGTGAAAAGAGAATGAAAATGTCCCGTCAGCGCTGCGCGGATCCCGCGGCAGGGAAAGAGAAAAGAAAAGACGGGAAGGAAAAAATCCAGATAGGCCCGAAGTTTCCAAAGACCGCGGAGAGAAACTGCGAAAATGAAGCGGGATGCCGGGTTCTCATGAGATGTTAATTTGGGACAAAAAACGGCCCGGAGGACGCCTGTCCTTTTTAAAACATACCATTTATGCTAAAATGATTCAGTTAGTTATAGCTGCTGAGGATAGGCGGAGAACAAGAGCGCCCTGTGAGACGGGGGTTCTTCTTCTGCGTGCTTGCTTTTTAAGGAGGAACTATGAGTCGTATAGCAGTGATCGGGAGCTGCAATGTCGATCTGACCGTGGAAGCGGACCGCCGGCCCGGAGCCGGTGAGACCGTCATGGGCAGGCGGCTGATCATCTCTCCCGGCGGGAAAGGCGCGAATCAGGCCGTCGCGGCGGCCAGAGTGGGAGCGGATGTATGGATGATCGGCTGCGTCGGCGATGACGCCAACGGGCAGATGATGATGGACACCCTGAAAAGAGAAGGGATCCATACGGATTATGTGAAAGTGATCCCCGGCGTGACCACCGGTACGGCGCACATCACCCTCGCCGAGGGCGACAACAGCATCATCGTCGTGAAAGGCGCGAACGACTGCGTGGACGAAGCGTGCATTGACGAAGCGTGGGATGTCATAAAGAGCTGCGACATGGTGCTGCTCCAGCATGAGATCCCCCTCGAGACGAACGCCTATGTCATCCGCAGAGCCGCGGAAGAAGGCGTTTCCGTCATGCTGAATCCGGCGCCCTTTGCGGAAGTCCCGCAGGAGCTCATCGAAAAGACTGCCTATGTGACGCCGAATGAACACGAAGCGGCGCTCATGTTCCCGGGCAAAACGAAAGACGAGATCCTCCGGAGCGCGGGATGCCGCGTCATCATGACCGTCGGAAAAGACGGCGTGGCCTTCGGAGAAGACGGAAAGACCGTGACCGTCCCGGGATTTACCGTTCCCGTCGTAGATACCACCGGCGCGGGAGATACCTTCAACGGCGCTTTCGCGGCGGCAAAGAGCGAAGGCATGAGCCTTCGGGAGGCCGTGCGCTTCGCCAATGCGGCGGCGGCGCGCTCCATCGGAAAGATCGGCGCGCAGGGCGGCATGCCCCGGCGCAGCGAAGTAGAGGAGATGCTCGTATGCAGAAAATAGGAATACTGAACAGCAATATCGCCAAAGTCCTGGCGGACATGGGCCACACCGATCAGATCGTCATTGGTGACTGCGGCCTCCCCGTGCCGGAAGGAACGCCGAAGATCGACCTGGCGCTCCGTCTGGGCGAACCGAAATTCATCGAAGTTGTGCGGGAAGTCGCCAAGTACATGGAAGTAGAGAAGATCTACGTCGCGCCGGAAACGGAAACGCAGAATCCCGCGCAGTGGGCGGCGCTCCATGAAGTCTTTCCGGAAGACAAAGTCGAATGGGCCGTGCTGGACAGTCATGAGACGCTGAAGAAAATGGAAAAAACGGCGAAAGCCGTCATCCGCACCGGCGAGATCACCCCCTTCTCCAATGTCGTGTTGGAATCGGGCGTCATCTTTTAAAAGCGGAACGATCATACAGAGAGGAAGAGCATAGAGATGGAAATCGATATGAAAGGGATCTGCAAAGCCTTTGGTACGAACCAGGTGCTTCGCGGCGTCAATCTGCATCTCCGCTCCGGTGAAGTACAGGCGCTGATGGGAGAAAACGGCGCGGGGAAATCCACGCTCATGAATATCCTGACCGGCATCCTCAAAGCCGATGCGGGAACCATCGAAGTCGACGGCAGACCCATGGTATTCAGCGGCAATAAAGACGCGGAAGACCACGGCATCGCCTTCATTCATCAGGAGCTGAACATCTGGCCGAACCTGACAGTGCTGGAAAACCTTTTCCCGCTGAAACGGCCGAAGACGAGATTCGGATTTATCGACTTCAAAAAAATGAAAGAGATCGCCCAGGCGAAATGCAAAGAGATCGGCATCGATCTGCCGCTGGATGAGATCGCGGGGAACTGCTCCGTCGGTCAGCAGCAGATGGTGGAGATCATGCGGAGCCTCCTGCTGGATGCGAAAGTCGTCATCATGGACGAACCGACGGCGGCCCTCACCGAGAGAGAGACAGACTGCCTCTTTGACGTGATGCGGAAGCTGAAAGCCAAAGGCGTGGCGATCATCTACATCTCCCACCGCATGGAAGAAGTCTTCGGCAACTGCGATACCATCACCGTCATGCGCGACGGACAGACCATCAGCAGCAAGCCCACCGGTGAGACCACCATGAGCCAGATCGTCAAGGACATGGTGGGCCGCGAGATCTCCGAATACTACCCGCTCCGCACCGTCACCCCGGGAGAAGAAGTCTTCTCCGTGGAGCACCTCACCCAGCCCGGCGTATTCCAGGACGTATCCTTCTCCGTGAGAAAAGGGGAGATCTTCGGCGTGGCAGGCCTCATGGGCGCGGGACGCACGGAGATCATGCGGGCCCTCTTCGGTGTCGATCCCCATAAATCCGGCACCATCCGTCTGAACGGGAAAGAAGTGAATATCAAAAACCCGCTCGACGCCATCCGGCAGGGATTCGGCTTCATCACGGAAAACCGCAAGACCGAAGGGCTCATCCTCGATTTCTCCATCCTGAAAAACATCGCCCTCCCCAGTGAAGGCGCTTTCACGAACTTCAACTGCATCGATACCAAGAAAGAATACGAATTCTGCAAAGTCCTCGCCGACAGACTGGGCGTCAAGACCACGGATCTCAATCTGGAAGCGAAAAACCTGTCCGGCGGCAACCAGCAGAAAGTCGTCATCGCGAAATGGATCGGCATGCATCCGTCGCTGCTCATCCTCGACGAACCGACGCGGGGCATCGACGTGGGCGCGAAAAAAGACATCTATGATCTGATGAATGAGCTCACCGCGCAGGGCGTTTCCCTCATCATGGTCTCCTCAGACCTTCCGGAGATCCTCGGCATGAGCGACCGCATCATGGTCATCCACGAAGGACACGTGGCGGGCATCCTCAGCCGCAAAGACGCGACGCAGGAAAAAATCATTACACTGGCAACGGGAGGAAAATAACCAATGAACTCGGAAAAAACAAAAAATCTGCTGAGAGAAATGGGGCCGCTCATCGGGCTCATTCTCCTCTTCATCGTCATCGCGGCGCTCAATGACCGCTTCATCTCCCCGTCGAACCTGAGCAACCTGCTCCGTCAGGTCTCCATCAATGCGCTCATCTCCTTCGGCATGACCTTCGTCATCCTCACGGGCGGCATTGACCTCTCCGTAGGGAGCATCCTCGCGCTCTCCAGCGCGCTCCTCGCCAGCATGATCACCAGCGGCATGAATCCTGAAATGGCCGTCATCGTGGCAGCCGTGATCGGTCTCGGCCTGGGCGCTGTGAACGGCATCATCGTCGCCTACGGCAAAGTCGCCCCCTTCATCGCGACCCTGGCCACCATGACCATCTACCGCGGCGCGACCCTCGTCTACACGAACGGCAACCCCATCAGCGGCCTCTCCGACGACCCGATCTTTATGGGCCTCGGCCAGGGCGACATCGCGGGCGTGCCCGTACCGGCGATCCTCATGCTCATCGCATTCCTTGTGCTCCTCTTTATCCTCAATAAGACCCCCCTCGGCCGTCAGACCTACGCCGTGGGCGGCAACGAAAAAGTCTCCTTCATCGCCGGCATCAAGATCAACCGCGTGAAGATCGTCTCCTACGCCATCACCGGCCTCCTCTGCGCGCTTGCGGGCGCTGTCCTCACCTCCCGCCTGAACTCTGCGCAGCCCACCGCCGGCATGGGCTATGAACTCGACGCCATCGCGGCAGTCGTCCTCGGCGGCACCAGCCTCTCCGGCGGCAAAGGCCGCATCACAGGCACCCTCATCGGCGCGCTCATCATCGGCACGCTGAACAACGGCCTGAATATTCTCAATGTCTCCAGCTTCTACCAGCAAGTTGTCAAAGGGATCGTTATTTTGCTCGCAGTACTCATGGATCGTAAGAAATAATAAGGAGGTCGTTTCATTTGCTGAAAAAATTAGTAGTAGCGTGCCTGCTCGGCGCGGCCCTCGCATCCGTTTCCGGCTGCGGCTCTTCTGAGAAAAAAGAAGCCGCTCCTTCCGGCGAAAAGACAGTCACCATCGGCTTTGCCGTATCCACCCAGAATAATCCCTTCTTCGTCACCATGGCGAAGAGCGTAGAAGAAGCGGCGGCAAACGCCAAGATCGACGTGAAGATCGTCGATGCGCAGAACGACCCGGCCAAACAGTCCAACGACGTCACTGACCTGATCGAATCCAAAGTCGACGTCCTCATCATCAATCCGGTCGACTCCGCAGCGATCTCCAACTCCGTCATCGCCGCGAACAAAGCGAAGATCCCCGTCATCACCATTGACCGCTCCGCTGACAAAGGCGACATCGTGGCCCACATCGCCTCCAACAACGTGAAAGGCGGCGAAATGGCGGCGGAATACATCGTGAAGAAACTCGGCGAACAGGCTCCTGTCGCTGAACTCGAAGGCATCCCCGGCGCGTCCGCGACCCGTGAACGCGGCGAAGGCTTCCACAAAGTGGCTGACCAGAAACTGAAAGTCCTGGCGAAACAGTCCGCTGACTTCGACCGCACCAAAGGCCTGACCGTCACCGAAAACATGCTCCAGGCGAACCCCGACATCAAAGCCATCTTCGCGCAGAATGACGAAATGGCTCTCGGCGCCATCGGCGCGGCCAAGAGCGCAGGCAAGCAGATCCTCGTCATCGGCTTCGACGGCACCGCTGACGGCGTGAAAGCCGTACAGGACGGCGACATGGCGGCCACCATCGCGCAGCAGCCTGACAAGATGGGTGAGATCGCCGTAGAGATCGCGCAGAAGATCGCAAAAGGCGAACAGGTAGACAAAAACATCGCCGTCGATCTGAAACTCGTAGAAAAACAGTAATCCCCCACACCCGAAGACAACTTGAATCGCCGCGAAAGCGGACAGCCCCGGTCATCCCGCCGGGGCTTTTGTGTTGCGCTCCGCGAATATTCTCCATAAATTCCGGCTCTTCGCGATGTATGAAAACGAAGACACGTGGTACGACGTGGGCTTCGGCTTTTCGCACAAGTTGGGCGAGGACAGCTACATCTATCTCGACGTGGAGCGCGCCTTCGGCAACGGCAACGACGACACGTACCAGATCATCATCGGATTGGACCACAAGTTCTGAAAGGAAAAAGAAGACCCTCCGGGGTCTTTTTTCTGCCCGTTTTCCGCGTGCAGGCGGCAGAAACGGCGGGGATTCATGCCTTACGAAGTGAAATTATTATTATGACTGTTGACAAAAAGACAGGGGGTGGATACGATAAACTCGTCAAAGAAAAAGGAGGTGAATGGTATGAGCTCCGTCCGTAAAGAAGCAAGACGCATGGGAAGTAACGATGCGCGCCTAAGCCGCAGACGAGGGGGTATTAATCCTATTTCTGCGCCTGCGACGGCGTCTGTAACTGAAACTGCATATCGGGGGACCTCCATGGGCCCCGGATTTACTATACGAAGGCTGCTTTTCACGCGGCCTTTTTTGCGTGTCTTTTTCCCGGCGGAGCGCGGCATCCTATGGACATAGAGACCGTATGCGCCTGCTGCGGCAGGCCCTTCACCGCGCACCAGAGAACGCAGCGCTTCTGCTCCGAAGCGTGCCGCCGCCGGGCCTACCGGAAACAGCCGGGCCACCCGGCGCACGAAGTAGGACAGGGAGCCGTCCTCCGGGTCTTCACCTGCGCCCGCTGCGGCCGCGTCATCCTCGTCACCGACGAAAACGACCGCCGGCGGAAATTCTGCTCCCCTCACTGCGAGCGCATGTACTGGAAGCACAAGAAAAAGTCGGGGACGCCCCGCACAGCGACTTTCGGAGCCGCATACGCGGGACACTCGTGACGCCGCTCCGCAAGACGGCAGGAAACACATGGGAATAACGGGACACCTCCCGATTAGAAAAGAAAGAAAGGAAACCGATTGATGAATAAACAGATTCTCACCCGCAGCATCCTCCTCGCCCTCGCCATGAGTGCCGCCATTCCGGCAGGACAGGCATGGGCGGAAACTTCCGTAACAGAAGGAAGAGAAACTATTAATATTACTCTTCAAGATTATGATGGAGAAAATTTAAATGAAACATGGAAAAATAAGGATATAGTCGTGACAAAAATTGCATCTGTATTTGATACGTCAGCTACAGCACCTGCTTTATGGGCTCAGTCTGTAAATCTTGAAGATACAGATTTTGATGTAACGACAGCTTCTTTATTTTTACCCAATGTAGACGGACTGCGCTTTAGAGATTCAAATTTAAATGTTAAGCTGGGTAATTTTACAGCTGATATAAGATCTATTAATTCGGATGCGATTGTTATTGGCGATGAATCATCCAATAATCATTTAACAATTAATGGGGATTTTCATGCAGAAATATTATCTGGTATGGGGCTTCGTGTCAGTTCCTGTAAATGGTCTTCTGCTAATGCAACTTCGTCGGAGGCGGTAATTAATGGGGAAACCAATATTACAATAAAAGGGAATCCTTTGGCGAATGCAGATATTTGGAATCTAAAATATAATCAAGGGGCAGCAATTTATGCGGGGGCCGATGAAGCGGGAGGAGATAATAATCAGGCAAATATTTCTTTAAATGGGAAAGTGAATTTGCTTTTGAATACTGAAACAGATGAGGAAAAGGGGCTTTATGGCCTCTGGGCAGGAAAAAATGGACATATAGAAACGCACAGTGATGTTACTGTTTATTCAAATAATGCACATTCTGGCGGAATTGCGGCAACAAATACTATTTCTAATACAGGAAAAGAGAATGGACAGAATATTCATGGCAGCAATGTTATCTTGGGTGGACAGGATAGCGTTATAGACATTACAATGGAAAATTCCGAGAGTTATGCCTTATACGCTAGTGGAGATAATACATCTATAAAGACAAACGATGCAGGCGTCGCGACGATTCTCTTTAAAGGCGATGTGAAAGCGGAAAACGGTGGTATAGTTCAATTAAATGTCACTGGAAATGATTGGAATTTTTTGAATGGAGATGTCAGGGCTGATGGAGGTGAAAATAAACAAGCAGTTGTCGAACTAAATGTAAAAAATGAGTTGTCTGGACAGGGAACATTAGCCGCTGCGAATGGCGGAATCGTGGATTTGACGCTTGGCGCTGGCAGCAACTGGACGGGCCGGGCGGATGATTATGGCGATGCGAACGGTGGAGGGTCTGCTCACACGACTTTTGTTGATCCCGAATTTGACAATATCACATCCGGCGGCGCGGTCAATCTGACGATGGGAAACGACGCGGTCTGGAATGTAGACGGACAGAGCTGGATTACGAATCTGACAGCATCCGGGGATAATATGTTTATCAATCTGCTGGGAACAGAAGCGGACAGAAACGCCAATGCCGATGCGCTGACGATTTATAATCTGAAGGGGCATGCGACCTTTGCCATGCATCTGGATGGAGAACGCAGCGGAAGCGATATGCTATATATCAAGAATACCGATAACAGCAGCTACGACGTATATCTGGATGAATTGGTCACGGCCGAGGATATGTATCAGAATGGAACGTTTAAAGATGGGCTGCGGTTCGCTACGGTAGGGAAAGATAATGTGACCTTTAATGTATATTCCTTGAATCAGGGGATTTATAACCTCAAATATCAGGTAAAACAAACCGAATATAATAAAACCGAAAAGGACATTAATGAGGCATACAATGAGGGCACAGATAGTGCAAAGCCCGGTTCCGATATGGTAGAGGATTTCTTTACCAGCGAAGGCAAACCGCCGAGCATTCAAAATGAGGGACTGGCCGCGCAGGATACAACGGAAGTGAATACGACAGGTAATTTCTGGAATTATAATCTGGTCGATGTTCAGGACCGTCAGATTTCCGACGCGGGCAAGACTATCATCGCCATGTCGAAGGTGAACTACTCCAACGCCGTCTACATGGACCGCCTCAATAAGCGCATGGGCGAAGCCCGCTTCCTCGAGGGCGACGACGGCCTCTGGGTGCGCCTCCGCCACGACCGCATCGGAAAATCCGACGCCTTCCGCAGCAAAAACACCATGTTCGAGATCGGCTATGACTGGAAGGACAATGACCAGAAAGACGGCACCCATTACCGCGGCTTTGCCTTCGACTACATGCGGGGCACGGCAGACTACACGAATGTCCTCGGCGAAGGAGACGTGCGCCGGGCCGGGCTGTGGTACCACGACACCTGGATGGGCGATAAAGGCCACTACACGGACTACGTCGTGAAGTACGGCCGCCTCTCCAATGACTTTGACATTTATGGCCGCACCACCGGCGAAAAGATCAGCGGTGACTACGACAACGACGTATGGAGCGTGAGCGCCGAATACGGGCGGAAGAAAGACCTGGGGAACGACTGGTACATCGAGCCGCAGGCACAGCTCCAGTACGCCTACGTGACCGACGCCTCCTACACGACGAGCCAGGAGACGAAAGTCGACCTGGACAGCATCGACAGCCTCATCGGACGGGCAGGCTTCCGCCTCGGACGGGACACGGACGAAGCGAATACGGTGTACTTCAAGGCGGACATCCTCCACGAATTCCTGGGCGGCCAGAGCATCCGCGCCGTAGACGGAACGGGGACACTCTCCACGACGTACGAGAATGAAGGCACATGGTATGACGTGGGCTTCGGCTTCTCCCACAGGATGAGCAAAGACAAGTACATGTTCCTGGACGTGGAAAAACTCTTCGGCAACGACAACGAAGACACCTATCAGGTGAACATCGGTCTGAACATGGCGTTCTGATCAATGAAAAAAGAGAAGGGAGCGGGAGACCGCTCCTTTTTCCGTGCCCGGAAATTTCCGGCGCAAAATGCCGAAGCGCTTTTCAGCGGGAAGCGTTCACCGCCGCGGCGTTTTTCGTTCAGAAGCGTTTACCGACGGAGCGCTTTTCGATGAGCGCCGCTCATTTTCCGGCGCTTTCTGTCAGGACGATCTTCATTCGGAAGCGCTCATTTTCCGGCGGAAAGGGGCATGCTATAATACAGAGGGAAAGACCTATTCAGGGAAGGAGGGGTATTTATGAAATTTACTTACTACGGACATGCGTGCTTCCTCATCGACACGGGGAGCGAGAAACTGCTTTTTGATCCGTTTCTGAACGGCAACCCGCACGCCGCGGTGCGGGCGGAAGAGGTGGAGTGCGATTATATCCTGCTGTCTCACGCCCACGGCGACCATTTCGGCGATGCCGACGCCATCGCGGCGCGGACGGGAGCGGCGGTCATCGCCATTCCGGAGGTGCTGGGACTCTTCACGAAGGAGCCGAGGACGGCGTATCCCATGAACCTGGGCGGCACGGTGAAGCTGCCTTTCGGCAAGGTGACCATGACTCCGGCGCTCCACAGCGCGGGCGTGGCGGGAGGCGTGGCGTGCGGCTTCCTGATCCAGTTCGGCGGCGGAGTGAATGTGTACTTCGCGGGCGACACGGCGCTCTTCAGCGACATGAAGCTCATCGGCGAAGACACGCCCATTCATTACGCGGTGCTGCCCATCGGCGACAATTACACCATGGGGCCGAAAGACGCCGTGAAGGCGGCGAAGCTTCTCGGCGCGCAGCGAGTGATCCCCATCCATTACAATACGTGGCCGGTCATCGCGCAGGACCCGGCGCAGTTCGCGTCTCTCGCGGAACAGTCCGGCGTGACGCCGCTCATCGCCGCGGTGGGCGAATCGCTGACGCTTCGGAAATAACAAAGAATGCAGGGCTTCGGCCCTGTATTTTTTTGCGCGTTTCTTCCCGCGCCGGCCCGGGAAAGAGTGCCGGAGATCACCGCGGGATATTTTGGAAAAAGGCGCGGAAATACGGGGATTTTCTTGACAATGGGCGGGGCGGATGGTATTCTTGTAATGTACGGTTAGCACTCGAATAGAGCGAGTGCTAACAAATAAGGTGGTAAGATGACAGCGCGAAAAAATGCAGAACCAGCAGACGCCGGCATGAATGACAGAAAGAAAAGAATACTCTGGGCCATCGTACAGGATTACGTATCTTCCGCGGAGCCCGTCGGCTCCCGAACGATCGCGAAGAATTATGATTTCGGCGTGTCCAGCGCGACGATCCGCAATGAAATGCAGGATCTGGGCGATGAGGGCTACCTGGAGCAGCCCCACACATCGGCGGGGCGCATCCCTTCCGTGAAGGGATACCGTTTCTATGTGGACCGTCTCATGGAGCCGGGACGCGTGACGGATGAGGAAAAGGAAGCCATCACGAAGCTCATCGCGGAGCATGCCGCGAAGACCGATGAGATCTTCCGCAGCCTGGCGCGGCTCGTTTCTTCCCTGACGCACACGCTTTCCGTGGCGGCGCGGAAGGTGGAGGAGACGTGCACATTCAATTACATCCGCTTTCTTCCCCTCGACGACCGCCGGGCGATCCTGCTCGCGGTGACGCAGGAAGGGAATGTGTCGAATACGGTGGTGAATATTCCGCCGGATTCGTCGCTGGATGAGCTCCAGCTCATCGCGGACAGGCTGAATCATTTCCTTCACGGCCGGGACATGAGCACGGCAGATGAGAGCCTCATCCTCTCTCTGCAGCAGGCGGTGGAGCGCGATCTGACGCCGTTCAGCCGGATCTTCGTATCGCTCCGGCGGGCGCTCCTGCCGAAGCAGCGCGTATGGAGCGGCGGCGCGGCGGGGCTCATCCGCCAGCCGGAATTTCAGAATGTGGAGAAGGTGCAGGATATTCTGAACCTTCTGGAGGAGCGCGACCTGCTCCACAGCATCCTCGACATGTCCGCGGAGAAGCCTCTCGCGGTGCGCATCGGCGCGGAGAACGGCGACAAGTCTCTCGCCGATCTGTCTGTGGTGAAGGCGCAGTTTCAGGCGGGCGGCCGGGTGATCGGCACGATGGCGGTCATCGGGCCCATGCGCATGGAATACGGCCGGGTGATCGGCCTGCTGTACTTCATGCAGCACCAGCTGTCCCGCATGCTGAAGAGCAAGGATTGATTCAGATTTTTCATACAGAGGAGGTCTCCCCATGGAGGAAAAGGAAAAGATGACCGCCGAAGGCGCGGAAGCGAAGGAAGCGCCGCCGGAGGAAGCTGATCTTTCCGCGGCGCTGTCGAAAGCGCTCGAGGCGGAAGCGGCGGCCGAAGCGAAGGCAAAGGCGCTGGAAGACAAGGCCGCCGGGCTGGAAGCGAAGCTCGCCGCGGCGGTGCGGCAGTACGACCGGCTTCAGGGCGATTTTGATAATTTCCGCCGCCGCACCCGCGCGGAGCAGGCGGAGGCGAAGGAGAAACATACCGCCGACACGGTGAAGGAATTCCTTCCTGTGCTGGACAATTTTGACCGGGCCCTCGCTCACATGGCGAAGGACGCCAGCGGCGCGGCTTACGTGCAGGGCTTCGAAATGCTGAAAAAGCAGCTGGAAAAGGTGCTGGAAGGCTTCGGCGTGACGGAGATCCAGGCGGAAGGCGCGGCGTTTGACCCGCATTTCCACGAAGCGGTGATGCAGATCCCCGCAGAAGATAAGGAAGACGACACGGTGGCCATGGTGCTCCAGAAGGGGTACGTCATGAAAGACCGGGTCATCCGGCCTGCGAAAGTGCAGGTCGTGCATAACGGCTGATCCCCGCGAGAGCGGACAGATAGAATAGAAAAGAAATTTTAAGGAGGCAATCAATATGTCCAAAGTTATTGGTATCGATCTCGGTACGACGAACTCCGTCGTAGCAGTCATGGAAGGCGGCGAGCCCGTCGTCATCCCGAACGCGGAAGGTTCCCGTCTGACCCCGTCTGTGGTGGGCTTCTCCAAGACCGGCGAGCGTCTGGTGGGCCAGCTGGCAAAGCGTCAGGCCGTGTCCAACCCGAAGCGCACCATCGTTTCCATCAAGCGCCACATGGGCAGCGATTACAAAGTAGAGATCGACGGCAAGAGCTATACCCCGCAGGAGATCTCCGCGATGATCCTCCAGAAGCTGAAACAGGACGCGGAAGCGTACCTCGGCGAACCGGTGACGGAAGCGGTCATCACCTGCCCGGCATATTTCACGGACAGCCAGCGCCAGGCGACGAAAGACGCCGGCAAGATCGCGGGCCTGAATGTGCTCCGCATCATCAATGAACCGACGGCATCCTCTCTGGCTTACGGCCTCGACAAGATCAATGACGGCAAGGAACACACCTTCCTCGTCTATGACCTTGGCGGCGGCACCTTCGATGTATCTATCCTCGATCTGGCGGACGGCGTCTTTGAAGTCAAGGCGTCCAACGGCAACGGCCATCTGGGCGGCGACGATTTCGACGCCCGCGTCATGGACTGGATCGCCGATCAGTTCAAGAAACAGAACGGTTTCGAACTGAAGCGCGACCCCATGACGAATCAGCGTCTGAAAGAAGCCGGCGAAAAGGCGAAGATCGAGCTCTCCGGCGTCATGTCCACGGAGATCAATCTGCCCTTCCTCACCGTTGATTCCGACGGCCAGCCGGTGCACTTCGACGCGACGCTCTCCCGGGCGGAATTCAACCGCATCACGGAAGACCTCGTCCAGGCGACGGTTGCTCCGATCGACATCGCCATGAAGGACGCTGGCGTCACCGCGGCAGATATTGAAAAGATCCTCCTCGTCGGCGGCTCTTCCCGTATCCCCGCCGTGCAGGAACTCATCAAGAATAAATTCGGCAAGGAACCGAACAAGGGCATCAATCCCGATGAATCCGTCGCAGTAGGCGCGGCCATTCAGGCAGGCGTGCTGAAAGGCGAAGTGAAGGACGTGCTGCTTCTCGACGTGACGCCGCTGTCCCTCGGCATCGAAACGCTGGGCGGCGTATTCACCACCATGATCAAGAGAAACACCACTATCCCGACGCAGAAGACGCAGATCTTCTCCACCGCCGTAGACAATCAGCCTTCCGTAGACATCCATGTCCTTCAGGGCGAACGCCCCATGGCGGCGGACAACAAGACTCTCGGCCGCTTCGAGCTCTCCGATATCCCGCCGGCTCCGAGAGGCGTGCCGCAGATCCAGGTGACCTTCGACATTGACGCGAACGGCATCGTCCATGTCTCCGCGAAAGACCTGGGCACCGGCAAGGAACAGAAGATCGACATCACCTCTTCTTCCGGCCTTTCCGACGAAGAGATCGAAAAGATGCAGCAGGACGCGAAGGTCCATGAAGCGGAAGACAAGAAGCGCAAGGAAGCGGTCACCGCGAAGAACAACGCGGAAGCCCTCGTGTATCAGGCGGAAAAGACCGTGAAGGAGATCGGTGACAAAGGCGACGCGGCGAAGGTGAAGGAAGTCAATGACGCCATCGCGAAGCTGAAAGAAACGCTCAAAGGCGACGACACGGAAAAGATCAAAGCCGACGCGGAAGCGCTCATGAAGCCCCTCCACGAACTGACGGAAAAACTCTATCAGCAGGCGCAGCAGGCTCAGCAGGCGGCGCAGGGCGCGGCGGGTCAGCAGCAGTCCCAGCAGGGCGCGCAGCACAAAGCCGACGGCGACACGGTCGACGCGGACTACAAAGTCGTGGACGACGACAAGAAATAAGACAGGATGAGGACGTATGGCAGCTCGGGATTACTATGAAGTGCTCGGTGTCGATAAGAACGCTACAGAAGACGACATAAAGAAAGCCTACCGCCGTCTCGCCCGCAAGTACCATCCGGATCTGAATAAGGACGACCCCTCCGCGGGAGAGAAATTCAAAGAGATCAATGAAGCGTACCAGACGCTGTCCGATGCGGACAAGCGCTCCCAGTACGACCAGGTCGGACACGACGCCTACGAACAGGCCCAGAAAGGCGGCGCAGGCGCGGGCGGCTTCGGAGGATTCGGCGGCCAGGGCTTCGGCGGTTTCGGAGGATTCGGCGGCCAGGGCTTCGACATGGGGGACATCTTCGACATGTTCACCGGCGGAAGCGGACGGCGCCAGCGGAACGGGCCGGAGCGGGGCGACGATCTCCGCTACGACATGGAGATCACCCTCCGGGAAGCGGCGAAAGGCGTGAAGAAGACCTTCACCGTGCGGAAAGAAGGGACCTGCGCGAAATGTCACGGCAGCGGCGCGGAGCCCGGCACGGACGTGGAGACCTGCCAGCACTGCCACGGCACCGGGCAGGAACGGATCGTGCGGAATACGCCCTTCGGCCAGATGGTGAACGCCACCACCTGCCGGTACTGCGGCGGCACGGGCAAGATCATCAAGCAGAAATGCAGCACCTGCCATGGCACGGGCGTGCAGACCGTCTCCAAGAAACTGGAAGTGAACATTCCCGCTGGAGCGGCGACGGGCGTGCGCATGCGCATCGCCGGCGAAGGGAATCCGGGCAAACGGGGCGGCCCGGCAGGCGATCTCTACGTATACATCTACGTGGCGGACGACCCGGACTTTGATCGGGACGGCGACGACCTCTACTGCCGCGCGGACATTTCCTTCCCCACGGCGGCGCTTGGCAATTCCATCCAGGTGGCGACGCTGGACAGCGCCGTCGAGCTGAAGATCCCCGCAGGCACGCAGAGCGGGACGAAATTCCGCATCCGCGGCGCAGGCATGCCCCGCCTCCGGGGCGGAGGAAAAGGCGACCTCTATGTCATCGTGAATGTGGTCGTCCCGAAGAACCTGAAAGGCGAGCAGAAAGAAGCCCTCCTGAAATACGCGGACATCTCCGGCGAGGACATCACCACGTACAAAGGCAAAGGCTCCTCCTTCATCGACAAACTGATTGACAAGATCAAATTATGAGCAAAAAAAAGCGCCCGTTTCCAAAAAGGAAACGGACGTTTTTTCGCGCTTTTCTGCAAAAGCAGCCCCGCGCTTGAACGGGGCCTTTTTTGCTGCTATACTTTGGTTAAAAGCATGAGCATAAATCATAGCTCTATGCAAAAAGAAATCCAACGGGGGGGCATAATGCTTCTCCGCGCCTCCTCCCGATATTTCGAGAGGGGGATTTTTATGAAAAAGAAATATGTCAATTTCACGGCGGCCCTGGCGGCGGCTTTTTTGTGCTCCGGCACAGGAAGCGTCCTGGCGGCAGAGGAACTGACGATCACGACAAAAGAGGAATTTACTGAACATCAGACTGGAGGAACGCCGCGCAGTGGAAACATAGAGTTGTCGGGCAGCGGAAACCAGCTGACCATTCGCCCTGAAGAGGGGGAATCCATTTCAGGAAATACCCTTTCCGGAGGTACGGGAAATGCGAACACATTGATTATCGATGGAGGGAGTTTTACTTCCGGCAGCGGCGCTTCGCGGGATGAAAACGGCACGCTGTCCGGGAATCAGGTCGTCATGAACGGCGGAACAGTGAAATCCATTTCCGGCGCGAAAGGGACAGACGGACAGATAACCGTGACAGGCAATCAGGTGACGCTCTCCGGGGGCAGTGCGTCATCTGTCTATGGCGGATGGCGGACAAGAGGAACAGGCGATATTACGGAGAACGGCGTATCCGTCAGCGGAGGGGAAGTCACTTTTTCTTCCTATGGGCATATATATGGGGGATACCTGAACGGAAGTGAAGGAGAAGGGGATGTCGATCGAAATTGGGTGAACATCTCCGGGGACGTGACAGACGTATATACCGCTTACGGCGGGTTTAATACGGGGAAGTCCGGGAATGCAGATGAAAATAAAGTCGTGTTGACAGATGCGTCCGGTGTGGCACAGATATATGGCGGTTCTCGCTATGTGTCTTCTTCATATATAGAAGCGCAGGGAAACGTTACCGGAAATTATGTAGAGATCGTGAACAGCGATGTTGGAAGCAAGATGTATGCTGCTGTATATGGCGGGTACAGTGATAATCTTGATGCGGACATCATCGGAAATACCGTAGAAGTTATTGGGGGGACGATCGGGGAGAAAGTCTCTTCTGGGTATGGCGCAGGCGTTTACGGAGGATATCGGACAGATGAATCCGGCAGCGTGACTGGAAATCAGGTGACGCTATCCGGGGCAACGTCTTATGTGAGCGCTTACGGCGGATACAGCACGAATACAGACAGCGGGAATGTGGAAGGCAACAGCATCACCGTTTCCGGGGCTGAATTTCAGAGCAGCGGCAACAAGGCGGCGGATATTTACGGCGGTTATGGAAAATATAATCGTGTGGAAGGCGCGTCGCAGGATGTGCGCAATAACAGCGTTTATATAGAACAGCAGACCACAGTCAACGGGAATGTGTACGGGGGATACAGCGACGGAGGAAGTGGTGCGGTCGCCGGGAATACCGTGCAGGTGAGTGACGGAGAGATTATAAAGGTCTCGAAAACGCAGACGATTATCGACAGCTCAGGTATACATAAAGTCACGGTGAGCAATGCTCTTTACGGCGGGTATACGACGACAGACGGTGATGTGACGGGCAATCTTGTGGAACTTTCCGGCGGAACCATCGGAACGGACGTCTACGGGGGCTATTCCACGAAAACCGGGAACGTCTCCGGCAATACGGTGGCGCTCCGCGGCTCGGCGGATGTGACCGCATCCAATCTGTACGGGAGAAACGATGCGAGCACAGGCTCCGGGAATACGCTCTTCATCGATGATTGGAGCGGCAGCGCGCAGTCGGTGAAAAATTTTGAGACAATCCGGTTTAATCATGTGAACTGGGAGAATGGACAGACGATTCTCAATCTTACGGCAGGCGAAGAAAACGATTTGAAGGATACTGAAGTGGATACGGGAAATCTCGTCATTTACGGAAGCACGCCGCAGGTGGGAGAATCCATGACCTTCGTAAAGAGTACGACGGCGGATACCGGGCTTTCCGCAGAGCAGGCAGCGGGCGGATTTTCTTATCAGGTAGCGACCAGCGGTACGGCTGTGTGGGAAGACTCTGAAGCCGCATCGGGTTCCGCTCTGAATTACAGGATCACCGGCGTATTTCGTAATCCCCAGACCGACCTCATCGCGGAGAACCGGGCCGTGGCGGCGGCCTTCGTGAATCAGGGCGCGGACATCGCCGCCGATTCCCTGCGGCTCCTCGACGACGGATACCATTATGGCACGCAGACCTTCGGCGCAGTCTACGGGAACCGCAGCACCTACGACGTGGCGAGCGATATCAAGATCAACGGATGGAGCGAGATCGCGGGCTTCGGGAACATTCATGAAGTGAAAGACGGCCGCCTCGCGTGGGGCGTCTTTTATGAGAACGGCACTGGCAACTACCGCACGTGGAATACATTCAACAATGAAATGTTCCGCGGAGACGGGAGTCTTCTCTACAACGGCGGCGGCGCGGCGGTGCGCCTCACGAAAGACAGCGGCATGTACTATGAAGCGTCGCTCCGCGCGGGCACCTTGTCTTCCTCGATGTCGAACGCCGTGAAAGACGGGAACGGAAACTCCTACGGCTTCGATTCTGACAGCACCTACTGGGGCGCGCACGTGGGAGCGGGGAAACTCATCCAGAGAGGCAGCGGCCAGTGGGACATCTACGGGAAATACTTCCACACCGACATCGACGGGGACAGCTTCGAAATGGGCGGCGACCGTTTCAGCTTCGACAGCGTGACCAGCGACCGTCTCCGCCTCGGCGCGCGGTATACCGCGGACACAGACAAAGCGTGGAGCCTCTACTGCGGCGCGGCGTATGAATACGAATTTTCCGGCGACAGCCGCATGAAGGCGGGCCAGTTTGAAGCGCCGGAGCAGAGTTTGCAGGGCTCGACCGTCTTCGGCGAGATCGGCACCGTGTGGGGCCGGAAAGATTCGCCGTGGAGCATGGACGTGAACCTCCGGGGCTACGCGGGCGAGCGGGAAGGCTTCAGCGGCATGGTGCAGCTGGCGTATGCCTTCTGAATATAAAAAAAGAGGACCCTTTCGGGTCCTTTTTTGTGGGAATTTTCATTATCGCGCGGGGCAGCTGACTTTCATGAGCTCTTCGATCATGCGGTGCAGGAGCTGCGCCTGCTCGGCATCGGCGGCGCGGTAGTACACTTCTTTGCCTTCGCGGCGGCTCACGATGAGGCCGCCCGCTTTGAGCTGCTTCAGGTGATGCGAGACGGCGGGGCTGCTCATGGCCATCATGGAAGAGAGATTGATGACGCATTCCTCGCCGTGGCAGAGGATCCAGAAGATGCGGAGGCGGCTCCCGTCGCCGAGCTGTTTGAATGTGTCCGCCGCGGTCTGGAATTTTTCCGTTTCCGGCATGCGGTTCAGTCTGTGTTCCAATGGCTGCCCGTGGTCATGGGGCAGGATCGTATCCGGCATGAGCGTCCCTCCTTTTCCTGTATTGTATCACATCGGAAAAGAACGGGAAATTTGTCATGAAAAAACCGCCCGGAGGCGGTTCTCTCACAGATTGCTGCCGGCCATTTTCTCAAGGAGCGCGAGGGCTTCTTCCAGCTTCGGATTCGGCGCGTCCGTGCCGAGTCCTTCCCGGACGCAGCTCCGGATGTGGGCCCGGAGGATGTCGTGATTGACCCGGCGCAGGATGGCTTCCGCCGCCATGATCTGGTTGGAGATGTCCACGCAGTACCGGTCTTCTTCGATCATGCGGAGGATGCCGTCCAGCTGGCCCCGGGCGATGCGGATGGAACGGGCCGCTTTTTCCCGGTCAGCCTTCATTGCGGATGCCCGTCACGGTGTAGCCCGCGTCTTTCACGGCGGCGCTGAGGACTTCGTCAGAGACGTCCGCGGAAAGGGCGACGGCCGCTTCTTTCGCTTCCAGGCTGACTTCCGCGGCAGCTACGCCGGGGACGGATTCCAAGGCTTTTTTCACATGAGCCGCGCAGTGCTGGCACATCATGCCTTCGACAGATACGATTTTTTTCATGGTGTTTCCTCCTTTTGCTGAATCGGAATGGGATGGATTCGTCTCCTCGGAGGGGAGAGCGGAAATGGGAGCGCCGCCGCTTTCGGGCAGGGCGTATTTCGGCCGGATGAACCGCAGGCGGAGGGCGTTCGTCACGACGAAGACGGAGCTGAAGCTCATGGCGAGGGCCGCTACCATGGGGTTCATTTTCAGGCCGAAGGCGGCGTAGAAGCAGCCTGCCGCAATGGGGATGCCGCAGGCGTTGTAGAAGAACGCCCAGAAAAGATTCTGCTTGATATTGCGGATGACCGCGCGGGAGAGCTCGATGGCCGCCGCCGCGTCGAGGAGATCGCTCCGCATGAGGACGATGCCCGCGGATTCCATGGCGATGTCTGTTCCCGCGCCGACAGCGATGCCCACATCTGCCCGGGCGAGAGCGGGGGCGTCATTGATGCCGTCGCCGATCATGGCGGCTTTTTTCCCGCTTTCCCGGATGCGGCGGATCTCCCGCTCTTTATCCTGCGGCAGGACTTCGGCGATGACCCTGTCTGTGCCGACTTCTTTCTGGATGGCTTCCGCCGTTTTTCTGCGGTCTCCTGTGAGCATGACTGTCTCGATGCCGAGCGCCCGGAGCGATTCGACGGCCCTGCGGCTAGTGGGCTTCACGGTGTCCGCGGCGGCGATGAGGCCGAGCAGGCGGCCGCCGGAGGCGAACCAGAGCGGCGTCTTTCCTTCTTCTTCGAGACGCGCTCCCTCTGCCGCCAGCGCTTCCGCGGGGATAGAGAAGGCTTCCATCATGCGGAGGCTGCCGCCGAGGCATTCTTTCCCGCCGATCACGCCGCGAATGCCCTGCCCGGGGATCTCTTCAAAATCCGTGACGGGCAGGAGAGCCGTTTTGGTCTCTGCCGCCTTTTCAGCGACGGCTGCCGCGAGAGGATGGGAAGAGAGATGCTCCAGAGACGCCGCCGCGCGGAGGAGCTCGTCTTCGCTGACGCCTGCGGCGCAGAGGATATCCGTCACAGACGGCGCGCCGCGGGTGATGGTGCCGGTCTTGTCGAGGACGGCGGTCTGTACATCGTGCGCCGCTTCGAGGGCTTCCGCCGATTTGAAGAGAATGCCGTGCCGCGCGCCCCACCCCGCGCCGACCATGATGGCTGTTGGCGTGGCGAGGCCGAGCGCGCACGGGCAGGAGACGACGAGAACGGATACGGCGATGGTGAGGGCAAATTCGGCGGACGCGCCGAGAAGAAGCCAGACCGCCGCGGCGAGGAGGGCGATGGCGATGACCGCGGGAACGAAGAGCCCCGCGACTTTGTCGGCCAGACGGGCGATGGGCGCTTTCGAGCCGGTCGCTTCATCCACGAGGCGGATGATCTGGGCGAGAGCGGTGTCGCTGCCCACCTTTGACGCCGTCATGCGGAAATAGCCGCTCCGGTTGACCGTCGCGCCGATGACGGTATCGCCGGGGCGCTTTTCCGCGGGGATGCTCTCGCCGGTGATGGCCGATTCGTCGATGGATGCCGTTCCTTCGACGATGACTCCGTCGGCGGGGATGGACTCGCCGGCGCGGACGGCGATGAGGTCGCCCGGGACGAGCTTTTCCGCGGGGATGGTGACTTCTTTCCCGTCCCGGATGACGGAGGCCGTCTTCGGCGCGAGATCGAGGAGCTCATTCACCGCCTGCGATGTGCGGCCTTTCGCGCGGGCTTCGAGAAATTTCCCCACCGTGATGAGCGTGAGGATCGTGCCGGCTCCCTCGAAGTAAAGCTCGTGGGAGAAATGGGCCGCTTCGGCAAGATCGCCCGTACCGAGGGCGATGGCGATCTTGTAGAGGGCGTACACGCCGTAGACCGTGGACGCGCCCGCGCCGAGGGCGACAAGGGAATCCATATTCGGCGAGCCGTGGACGAGCGTCTTGAAGCCCTGCTGAAAATACCGGCGGTTCAGGAAGAGGATGGGAATGAGGAGAAAAAGTTCCGTGAGGGCGCAGACCATGGCGCGGCTGTCGCCGAGAAAAGCCTCCGGCATGGGCCAGCCCATCATGCGGCCCATGGAGAGGTAGAAAAGGGGAATGGCAAAGAGAAAAGAACCTGTCATGCGCCGCTTCATGGCAAGATACTCCTGCCGCGCCGCTTCCGCCGGAGACGGCGCCTTTCCAGCCTTCGCCGCGTCACGAAGCGCCGCTCCGTACCCGGCCTTTGTGACGGCCCGCACGATCTCCGCGGAAGAGAGCTTCTCTTCATCGTATTCCACGACCATGCTGTTTTTCAGCAGGTTCACGGATACGTCCTTTGTCCCGGGCAGGGCGGCGACGCTTTTTTCCACCCGCGCCGAGCAGGCGGCGCAGGTCATCCCGGTGACTGTATATGTTTCTTTCATGAGACCTCCTTATATCCATACCCCCAGGGGGTATTATCCTCTTAAACTTAGTATAGCCTAATTTGACGATCCCGCAAGGACAGAAACTGAGATTTTTTTGCTGGCCGGCAGGAAGGCGAGAGGCGGAATGCCGATAAATAGCCTGTTTTATATATGCGAGAAAAAATTTTTAGTCATACAGAAAAAATAATAAAAACATATTGACTTTGCGGTGAGATATGATATGATGAGGACAACAGTTAAACAAATACTTAATTGTTGAAGGAACAGGAGAAGTCAAAAATGAAGAAGAGCTACAAGATCGAAGTGGACTGCGCCAACTGCGCCAATAAAATGGAAGATGCCGCCCGGAAGACTGCCGGTGTGAAGAATGCGGTCGTCAATTTCATGATGCTGAAAATGAACGTGGAATTTGAAGACGGCGCGGATCCGAAAGAAGTCATGCAGGCCGTGCGGGCGAACTGCAAAAAAGTGGAAGACGACTGCGAGATCTATTGCTGAGGGGAGCGCCGGGAGGCGCTTTCTTTCAAACCCATCAATTAAATAAGTACAAAAATATTTAATTGAACGAAGGAGGGAAAAGCAATGAATAAAAAGCAGAAGACTATGCTGGCGCGGATCCTTGCCGCCGCGGCCCTCATGATCGGTCTGTCCTTCACGGAAACGGAAGGCGTGGTGCGGTTCCTGCTGTACCTCGTGCCGTACTTCATCGTCGGCTGGGACATTCTGCGGAAAGCGGGGAAAGGCATCCGCAGCGGGCAGATCTTCGATGAGAATTTCCTCATGGCCGTGGCGACGGTGGGCGCCATCGCGCTGGCCCTCTATGATGAGACCGGCGATTATACGGAAGCCGTGGCGGTCATGCTCTTCTACCAGATCGGTGAGCTTTTCCAGAGCTACGCCGTAGGGAAGAGCCGCCGGAATATCAGCGAGCTCATGGACATCCGGCCGGATTATGCCAATATCGAAAAGGACGGCGCGCTGGTACGGGTCGACCCCGACGAAGTGGAAACGGGCTCGGTCATCGTGGTGCAGCCCGGCGAAAAGGTGCCGATCGACGGCATTATTGTCGAAGGCGCGTCCACCCTCAATACGAGCGCCCTCACCGGGGAAAGCGTGCCCCGCGACGCGAAGGCCGGCGATGCGATCATCAGCGGGTGCATCAATATGACGGGCGTGCTGAAGATACGGACGACAAAAGAATTCGGCGACTCCACCGTTTCCCAGATCCTCGATCTCGTGGAGAACGCGAGCTCCCGCAAATCGAGATCGGAAGACTTCATTTCCAAATTCGCCCGCATCTACACGCCTGCCGTGTGCGGAGCGGCGCTGGCCCTCGCCGTGATCCCGCCGCTGGTGCGGCTCTTCGCCATGGGAACGGCGCCGGAATGGGACATCTGGATCTACCGGGCACTCACATTCCTCGTCATCAGCTGCCCCTGCGCGCTGGTCATCAGCATTCCGCTGTCCTTCTTCGCCGGCATCGGCGGAGCCAGCCGGGAAGGAGTGCTCGTGAAAGGCTCGAATTATCTGGAAACGCTGTCCAAGACGGGAATCGTCGTTTTCGATAAGACAGGAACGCTCACGAAGGGCGTCTTTGAAGTGAACGCCGTCCACCACAGCCGGATGGCGAAAGAAAAGCTCCTCGAATATGCCGCTCTGGCGGAGAGCGCTTCCTCTCATCCCATCAGCCGGAGCCTGCGGAAAGCTTACGGCGGAAAGATCGACGGCAGCCGTGTGACAGATATTCGGGAGATCAGCGGGAAAGGGGTCCTGGCCAAAGTGGACGGACGCTCCGTCGCCGCGGGGAACGGCAAGCTGATGGAGAGCCTCGGTGTGGAGTACATCCCCTGCCATCACACGGGCACCATCATCCATATGGCCATCGACGGGTCTTACGCGGGACACATTGTCATTTCCGACGTGGTGAAGCCCCGCGCGAAAGAAGCCGTGCGGGAGCTGAAACGGTCGGGCGTGCGCGAGACCGTGATGCTCACAGGCGACGCGAAAGCCGTGGCGGAGAGCGTGGCGGCCGACCTCGGCATCGACATGGTATGGAGCGAGCTCCTCCCCGCGGGAAAAGTGGAAAAAGTGGAAGAGCTTTTGAAACAGAAGCCGGAAAAAGAAAAACTGGCTTTCGTAGGCGACGGCATCAACGACGCGCCGGTGCTCCGCCGCGCGGATATCGGCATCGCCATGGGCGCCATGGGCTCCGACGCGGCCATCGAAGCGGCGGATGTAGTGCTCATGGACGACGACCCGCTGAAGATCGCCAAGGCCATTAAAATTTCCCGGAAATGCCTGGGCATCGTGTATCAGAATATCGTCTTCGCCATCGGCGTGAAGCTTCTCTGTCTCCTCCTCGGCGCGGTGGGCCTGGCCAATATGTGGCTCGCCATTTTTGCCGATGTGGGCGTGATGATCCTCGCCGTGCTGAACGCGATCCGCGCGCTCTTCGTGAAGGACCTGTAAGAAACAGAAGAGCCTCTGCAAAGGGGCTCTTTTTGCTGCTCTTTTCCTCGCCGCCGGAAAACGGGGAAGTAGAAAAAATTTTCCCCGGAACGTATAATAGTAAAGATAAACAGAGGGGAAAAACCACGATAAATACGGGCTTTTTTACCCCTTAGCCGTTCAGGTACGCCAATTTGTACGCCAATTTTCAGGAAATACGCCTCATTTTCGTTAGAAAAGCCGCTGTCCATTTCATTGGGCAACGGCTTTTTATTGTGCGGTTCAAAGGTGAAGTCGGCACTCCTTACTGGGGACTCGCGGTAGCGATATTCTTCATAAGGAAATGTGCCGCTGCTCTGCTTGTGTAGATTACAGATGGGGTACGGCCTTTTCTGCTATGAAGATGGAAATTTTCTTGAACGTGATGTTGATTGTTTGTGAAATACATTTTTTCTATATCAAGCATAGATGAAATGTATAGCAATGCTGAAAACATTGGCATTTTGGCATTTAGGGCATTTTGGATTTTACATCCCGCGTGGGGCGGAGTTTTTTCGTTTTGGAATTATACTGATCCATGCTACGATTAGAACATAGATTCTGAGACCTGCCTAATGGCGGCGTCTCCCTACAGTTTAACGTAAAGGAGAAATTTATGACGACACAGATGAATCACGATTTAACGGGGAAACGCTTACTGGATGTAAAAGAACTGTGCGCGTATTGCGGTATCGGTATCTGCACGGCCAGAGAATGGGGCCGCGAGATCGGAGCAGAGAGACGTATTGGCCGCCGCGTGCTGTATGACCGTATGGCCGTGGATAAGGAAATTGACCGCATGGGCCGTGGAGAAGCATCTTCTGCTCTGCACGAATGGGAAGGGAGCGTGGCGGAATGATTTACGAGTATCTGCACAGCCACGAAGCTTACGGGAAATCCGCCGCCATTCCCGGCGATACCATCCGCGGCGAACTGGGCCTCACAACCCGGCGGTTTGACCGCATTCTCTACAGAGAGAGAAAGGCTGGAAAACTGATCTGCAATAAGTCCACTGCGGGCGGCGGTTACTATCTGCCTTCATGCGTGGGCGATGTGATTGAGTTTGTGAGAGTGCAGGAAAGCCGCATCAAAAAACACGCCGTGACCTTACGGGCGGCGCGGGCATATCTGAAAGATCATGGCAAGAAGCTGGCCTCTTCCCACTGATGAGTTGATGATTGGGAGATTGCAAATTCTCCCGATATTTCATAAATGGAGGAGATATGGAAGAAACCATCAACGAAGAAGAAACCGGCTTCACCGGGGTTCGCGATTATATTGAATTGCTGAATTGCGAGCCAGACTTCCCGCAACTCAAAATGCGGGAAATAATTGTACTCTCTGATATCGTTTGCGTGAGTATCGATCATCCGGCAACACAGGCGGGTTCATTGGGAGCATACCGCAAAGGGGATGACCGTATTGCGCAAGAACTTCACAAAGACCCGAGAGTCGTGCGGGAGAGTATCAAGCGATTGGTAGAACAAGGCTATATTTGTCGCGAGCGAGAGAATGGCAGGAGCATTTACTTAACTGGTGACTTTTACGACTTTTTGAATAAACGTGGGTTCATAGACAAAGAAGACCGAGGCAAGCACCCCGTTCTTTGGATAGACAAGCGGTTGCTTGCTCTGTATCCCCTGAACGATACAGATCGTCTTTTTATTGCTGATGTGATGAGTATCTTCCGCAAAGGACTTCCATACTTTAAAAGTACGGAGACAATATGCGGACTGCTTAACAAAAAACGGAGCGCAGTAAAGGCCATGATGAAGAAACTGAAAGACGATGGTTTAATCGTTATCGAGTATAAATCGACGTTGACCGGGAAGAAAAGGTGTGTTTACCCTTCGTGGAAACTGCGCAAGTTGATTCTTGATTACCAAAAGATGGTGGATTCAACTGGTAAGCAAAAAAGGAGTGTTCCCGGCTCTCGAGAGGAGTGTTCCCGGCTCTCGAGAGGAGTAAACCCGGCTCTCGAGAGGAGCAAAACCGACCCATAGATAAAAGAGAACCGACCCATAGATAAAAGAGAGATAAAAGAAGAGATAAACTCTAGGGGTAATATTGAGTATAAGGGTTCGCCACAGAGAGAGAAGAAAGCGCCAGACACTTTTGAACAGCTGATATCTTCCTTACCAGATACCGAGAACAAGATCGATGAACTCACAAAGCCAGAGACCTATCTTCCAGACCGTTCTACTGTTGAGGACTTTATCGTTGCCGGGAATATGAAGAACATAACAGCAGACGAGGCGTTTGCGAGCTGGAAAGAGCGGAATATGACATTTGCGGGAAATAAATGGATGATGGATTTAATATCGCTGAACGCCAATAAGCGTTTACCTTCTTCATTACCCATACATTGATGAATGCGCGGCGCGCTGGTCATGAGAAGTACGTTGCCTTCATGATATCGTACTCAATATGAGCGGGGCAGGTTGTTAGTGGATAGATCACAGGTGCATTGTACTCATGACACGCTGTTTTCATTATTTTTTGTGGACGGCGGCACGGACTCTGCGTTGGCTTTTATTTTTGAGAGCTGTGATCGATCGAAAAGGAGTCTCTTTCCCGTCGGAACCCACCCCCACCCGGAAGAGGCCCCCGTCGTGGGTTCCCATACCCCTATACCACCCCTTTGGCCGTATCTGCGCGGAGAAAAAGCAACAAAAAGGGAGAGGCTTCCGTACTACTCGCAAAGCGAGAGATCCCTGAGGGAACGCTTCCGGAAGCCTCTCCTGATACCACCAGTGTAGCAGAGCTGACTGCGGTTTTCAATGGGCGGGCATAAATCTGCCCCATTCTGTTGGGGAACTCATAAAAAAGAGCCGCCTGAACACCAGCACAAACTGATTGGAACCCTGAGTGTACGCTTCGGATAGCCATTCAATACGCTCGTTGTAGCAGACCGGAAGGAGACGTTCAAGACAAAAAGAGAGGACGCGCAATCCACGCGTCTCAAACGAGAAAATCAACGTGGAGAATGGGGCGTCCTCTCCGATGTCTTCACTATAACAGATGTTGAGAAAGCAGACAATACAGAAATTCTGTTCCGGTGGCAGCGGGCCGTTATCGAAGCGGGGAGACGGGTCAGCAGGTATCACGAAAAGGAGTCTCTTTCTCTCTGAACCCCACCCCACCCCGAAACAGGGGCCCGGCTCTGGGTTCCCATACCCCTATACCACCGCTGTCTCTGGATGTGATGGAACTTATTATTAACAACGTTGCGAGCGCTAAGAAGAAAAGAAGGGAGACAAGGAACACCGGATTTACGGGATTTTACGGATAAAAGGACGGGAGAACGGTTTATGTCAGTTTGCGACTTCTTCAAAAAGAGAAAATCGCAGGGATAATTAAGGCCGTTTTCTCTAAAATATTCACGAAAAGGCTTGCCATGAGCGCTTTTACTATATCATCCATATACTTTCATGCGAAGAACAGGAACGGGGCTGTAAGGAGCTGTTTTGGCGATTTTAGAGAGAATGCCCGTTTGGAGATTGCGCACGGGCGCATTTTGGGACGTTTTCTTAAATCGAAAGAGCTGGAACCTCTGGCAGTCATGGAAAGAAAGCATGAATGCTCTCATGAATTTGAGGATTTGCTTCTGGACACTCTTGAATAAAGGGAAGACGTATAGTAGAATAAAGGCAAGACAAGGGAGGTGGAAATATGAGCCCACGTACAGGGCGGCCAAAGTTAGAAAATCCCAACACACTTCGCTTAACGATTCGTATCAATCCAGAGTTGAGTAAAGCATTGGACGAATATTGTCAACAATGGGGAAAAACCAAAGGCGAAGTAGTGCGCGAAGGGTTGGAAAAGTTTTTGGCAGAAGACAAACAAAAATAAGGTAGTTGCCCACCGTGGAAAAGTCAGCAACTACCTTATTGAAGAGAGGCTTGCGCCCCATGAAATCTATTTTATCATGGTGCGCGGCCCATTCAAAGAGAAAGGACAACCATCATGAAAAAATACGCAGAATTGCCAATTGAGCAGAAGAACTTAGTGGAGAATTACTTCATCGGAGACGATGCCGCCCAGCAGTGCGAAGACACATTGATGATGCTTTTCAAAAGCAAAGACGCGGTAGTGGATGCTCTGGTCTGCGCTTATGGAGACTGGTATCATCGGAGCCGGAGCGCTTTGGAAGCCTTGCAGGCGGCAGGATTCACAAAAGACGAAGTAGAGATACTTGCCACCCAGTACTATACCTATCACCATCCAGAGTAAGGGGGGCGGCGGATATGACGAAAAGGAAAAGCGTTCCCGGCTTCTACTGGCGAGAGGACAAGGGCCTTTATGAACATCGTTTCACCGTGGATGGGAAGAGATACAGCGTTTACGGGAAAACGATCAAAGAATGCCAGGAAAATGAACTGAAGCGGAGAAAGGAAATCGAAGAGAAGGCCTACACCAGAAATCGCAATCTGACATTGGATACGTACTTCAAAGAGTGGGTCACTCATAAAGAGCAGTCGATCTCTGCAAGTACTCTGGGAAACTATGAAAGGACGTACCGTCTCCACATTGCGCCCGTACTGGGAAAGCGGAAAATCCGCGAGATAGAACGGCGGGAGATCATGCAATTTCAGAGCAGGCTTCATAAACAACTGTCTACGGGGGTAACACGCCTTGCCATGGGTGTACTTAAACAGGTTTTTAAATCTGCGGTCATGGATGAAGTGCTTGTCCGTAATATCTGTGCGAGCCTTCCGACTATGAAGCCAAAAGAGAATGAACGGCCTGCCCGTGAGACTATCCACAGGGCATTGACAGAAGAAGAGCTGCGGATATTTTTCAAGTATGCCGCGTCGTCGTGGTATCTGAATCTGTTTTCCTTTCTCTTGTATACGGGCCTTCGGGCGGGAGAGGCCTGCGCATTGGAGTGGCGGGACATAGACTGGAAGTCCGGTGTGATTCATATCCGACGCACCATTACGGCAGACAGAACCGGGAAACGGGAGGTCGGGCAGAAAACGAAAACAAGATCATCTAAACGGGATATTCCTATCAATGAAGTCATGGCCGATATACTGCACAGGCAGTGGGAAATTTACAGCGAGAGGTATTGTGGAAGCTCGGTACGGGATATGTGCGGCCCTGTCTTCATGGGAATAAAGGTACAACATATTTTTCCGTCGGCTCTTGATTCGGTCATTCAGCAGATACTTAAACGGGCTGAAAAGCATGGCGAAACAATGGAACGATTCAGCGCCCATGCATTCAGAGATACCTTTGCGAGCAGAGCGGCGGCACAGGGCATTGATATGAACGTGTTAAAAGAGTTGATGGGGCATGCTTCTCTTTCCATGACAAGCGATCTTTACTGTCACGTCTACAAAGAACAGAAGCAGAGCGCCATGCGGGAGATGAAGGCAATCAGTCTGTAAAAGCGGGGCTGTCGGAAAAGACCGGCGGCCCTTTCTTTACGCCAATTTGTACGCCACTTGTACGCCAATTTTGAGAAAGCACTCAGCAGTAAAAGACGATGACAGGCATGGCTGTATGATGCGAACATGATAAATAAATCTTCGATAAAATGGGGCTTTTTTTCATGACTGTACATCAAGGGGCATAGCCAAATATTACGGATAGCATGATATAATAGTAAAGATAAATAGAGAATCGAGCAATAAAGGAGGAACGCTGTGGATCAGCTGAAGGAAGAAAAAATCAGCCGTTTTGCCGCGCTGGGCGTAGCGGCGGAAGATATTTTCCGGGAGATCATGCGGGCGCGTCATCTGGATTACGTGCTTTTCCAGAATCCGTCGAACCGGGAATACGGGGTGTCGCAGGAGGATCTGCGGAAGGCGGCGGAGAAGCTCACGGCGGAGAAATTCGGTCCTGTGCCGGGCAGCGCGGAGACGTACGCCTATATTTACAGCCTCGCCCTGTCGGTGGACCCCATGCTCTTTGCGGACGGAGCGGCTCCGGTGAGTCCTCTGCTCGGGGCTATGGTGAGCGAGGCTGTTTCCCGCGCGGAGAAGGCAGGAAATACGGTGCTCTTCGCAGGAGCGGAACAGTACCTGCCGTGTCTCACCGATATTTTCGTGCGGCTCCGGGGGAAGCGCATCGCCGTGGCGCTGGCCGACGGGGAATGGAAAGAGCCTGTCGCTATGATCTATGCCCGCGGACGGGCCATGACGATGGACGAGATCGAAGAAGATACGGAACGGTATGATTATATTTTCTACGCCGGGAAGAATGAGGAAGAAAGTCTTGCGCTGTGGCGCGCCATGGGGGCGCATCTGACGGACGGCGGCTCCATGGAGGCGCTCCTTCCTTCGGAGATCCTCCGGTCGGAAAGAGCCGCCGCGCGGGCCGTGCTGAGGGAGGCTGCCGAAAGCTGCACGGTATCTTCCATGTACCATGCCGTGGACGGAGGAGAGGAGAAAGATCTCATCACCTCCGGCGCACGGGACGTCTCCGGAAGGATCGTATTCGGCGAAGCCGCCGACGAGGGAGGGATCCGCTTACTGGATCGGGCGGCCCTTTCCAGAGAGAGCTTTGCCCGCGCGGAGAGCTGGGATTATGACCTCTATGCGTGGAACGGGAGCGAGGCGCTCCAGACGATCCTGGCGGCGGGCCTGCTCGATCCGGACTTTGTTGCAGGGAGCGTGTATAAGGCGGTCCTTCCGATGAAAGGAACGCTCGGCACGTATCCGGTCATCCGCGGGGAAGCGGTGACAGAATCCTGTGTGCGGGCCGATCTGGTGAAGGAAGCGGCGGCGGCCGATGTGAAGCGGGCGGAAGCGGGCGATCTGCTTCTCACGGTGCGCAGGGGGCGGCTCATTTCAGCCGTGCTTCCGGAGACTCTTTTCGGAGCGGCGGGTGATGTGATCGTGCTCCGGCCTGTTGGCGAATATACCGCGGAATATTTGAAAGTCTATTTGGACGGGCCTGTGGGAGCGCTTTTCCTCGATGCCATGAGCACGGAGAGCGGCGTCCACGCGTGCGCGTCGAGGCTGCTTCGTGTGCCGGTGCGCCGGGCTGACGCGGAGCGGATCGCGCAGGTGACGGATCTCGTGCGGCGGCGCACGGCGGCTCTGGCGGCCGCGGAAGCGGCGTGGCGCGCGGCGAAGCGGGATTCTGTGGGACTGATGATGGGAGAGTAAGGAGGAGCGTATGAAGATCGTTCTGGCTACGCATAATAAAGGGAAGATCAGGGAATTTCGGGAAGCTCTTGCCGAGATCGGCTGGGAAGCGGAGCCCATTTCCGAAGTGGCAGATCTGCCCGATCCGGACGAAACGGGGGCGACTTTTGAAGAAAACGCGCTCCAGAAGGCGCGGTACTATTCCGCGGCCATCCATGCGCCGGTGCTGTCCGATGATTCCGGTATCGTCGCGGACGCACTGAACGGCAGGCCGGGGATCTATTCCGCCCGCTATGCCGGAAAACACGGCGACGATGAGGCCAATAATCAGAAGCTCATCCGGGAGCTCGCTCCATACAGCGGCGAAGAGCGGAAAGGCCGCTATGTGTGCGCGGTGGCGCTCGTCTGGCCGGACGGACGGGAAGTGACCGCCGAAGGCGTCTGCGAGGGGATCATCCGCGATTTCTACGCGGGGACAGGCGGATTCGGCTACGATCCGCTCTTCTTCCTGCCGGAATTCGGAAAGACTATGGCGGAGCTTTCACTGGAAGAAAAAAACGGCATCAGCCACCGGGGACGCGCGCTGCGGGCGCTGATAGAAAAACTGAAAGAGGAGAAATAAGGCCGTCTGCGGCATGAGTTTAGAGAAAATAATACCCTTCTGATGAATGTTTGACATTGAGCATATCAAATATTCCTGATATTGAGCATGCAGGTATACTATATTTCTGATATAATATACAACATAAGGCTCATGTGGAAAGGAGGGAGAGAGGACATCAGCATGGCAAAAAAGAAATTAAAGCTTTTTGGATTCAATAACCTGACGAAAACGCTCAGCTTCAATATGTATGACATCTGTTACGCGAGCACCGCGGAAGACCGGGAGAATTATATCGCTTATATCGACGAGGAGTACAGCGCGGACCGTCTGACCAAGCTCCTGACGGACGTGGCGGACATGATCGGCGCGAATATCCTGAATATCGCTTCCCAGGATTACGATCCGCAGGGGGCGAGCGTGACGATGCTCATCGCGGAGGAGCCGGTGGAGAATGAGAAGCAGGATGTGGTGGCCCATCTGGACAAGAGCCACATCACGGTGCACACCTATCCGGAAATGCATCCGCAGGACGGGATCTGCACCTTCCGCGCGGACATCGAAGTTTCTACATGCGGAAAAATTTCGCCGCTCAATGCGCTGAATTTCCTCCTCCGTTCATTCGACGCGGACATCGTGGTGGCGGACTACCGGGTCGGCGGATTCACCCGCGACGTGAACGGGAAGAAGATCTTCATCGATCACCGCATCAATTCCATCCAGAATTACATCGCGCCGCAGATCCGGCACAAGTATGACATGGTGGATGTGAATATCTATCAGGAGAATCTGTTCCACACCAAGATGATGCTCCACGATTTCCATTTGGATGATTATCTCTTCAATACGACAGAAGACAGCCTGCCGCCCAGAGAAGTGAAGCGCATCCGCCGCCTGGTGAAACAGGAAATGGCGGAGATCTTCAATGGGAGGAATATGCCGGCCATCCGCGACTGACGGAAGCGGGCGCTTTTCACAGATTTATCCCGAAAGGAGACACCCTATGGATTTAAGAGAAGAAGCAATGGAACTCAGAAGAAAGACGCATCAGATCATCAAGACCGATCTGGCGGTTCCCATGGAAAACGGCCATGATCTGGCGGTCGTCTATACGCCCGGCGTCGCGGCGCCCTGCCTCGCGATCAAAGAGGATGAAGACCTGTCCCTTGACCTGACGTGGAGAGGCAATGTGGTGGCGGTCATTTCCGACGGCACCCGCGTGCTCGGCCTCGGCGATATCGGCCCGGCGGCGTCTCTTCCCGTCATGGAGGGCAAGAGCGCTCTCTACAAACGGTTTGGCGGCATCGACGCGATCCCGATCGTCATCAATACGAAAGACCCTGATGAATTTATTCACACGGTGCAGCTGCTGGAGAAGTCTTTTGCCGGCATCAATCTGGAAGATCTGTCTTCCCCGAAGTGCTATGACATCGAAGATACGCTGAAAGCGACCATGAACATCCCCGTATTCCACGACGACCAGTTCGGCACGGCCATCGCGGCTCTCGCCGGTGTTTTGGGCGGCCTGCGCCTCATCGGCAAGAAGCTCGATGAAGTGAAAGTCGTCGTGAACGGCGTCGGCGCGGCAGGCTCGGCCATTGCCAGACTGTTCCTGGAAGCGGGCGTACCGGCTGAAAATATGACCGCTCTGAACAGCAAGGGCATTCTCTATGACAACGGACACCTCGATCGTATCCAGAAAGCTCTCGCGGACAAACTGAATCCGGAAGGACGCCGCGGCACGCTGGCTGACGCGGTCAAAGGAGCGGACGTGCTCGTGGGCTGCTCCGGCCCGGGCGTCTTTACGAAAGAGATCGTATCGACCATGGCGGAAAAGAATATCGTATTCGGCATGGCGAATCCCGTACCGGAAATGATGCTCGATGAAGCGAGAGAAGCGGGCGTTTACGTATTTGGCACCGGCAGAAGCGACATGCCGAACCAGATCAACAATTCCAGCGTATTCCCCGGCCTCTTCCGGGGCGCTCTGGACGTGCGCGCCCGTCAGATCAATGAGGAAATGAAACTGGCCGCCGCCTATGCGCTGGCGAACCTCATGTCCGATGATGAACTCGACCCGGATCACGTTGTGGCCGATGTATTCGATGAAAGAGTGCCGAAGGCTGTAGCGAAAGCCGTGGCAAAAGCGGCGATCGAGACCGGCGTGGCAAGAGTCAAGGAACTGCCCGAACAGTACAGAGACTGATGCAGGCGTAAAAAAACGGCTCCCGAAAGGGGCCGTTTTTTTGTGCCTGTTTTTATTGTTCCGCTTTGCTTTTTTCGATTTCCTCTGCGAGAACGCGGACGGCAGAGCTCGCGCCGATGCGGGATGCCCCGGCGGCAAGGAAAGCTTCCATGTCTTCCCTCGTGCGGATGCCTCCGGCGGCCTTGATGGAGACATTCGGACCGATGTGCGCCCGGAAGAGGGCGATGTCGGAGAGCGCGGCGCCTGCCGGGCCGAATCCGGTGGAAGTCTTGATAAAGTCCGCGCCGCCTTCGGTGCAGCAGCGGCAGGCGGCGATCTTTTCTTCCTCCGTGAGATAGCAGGTCTCGATGATGACTTTGACGATACGCCCTTCCGCCGCGGCTTTCACGGCGCGGATCTCTTCTGTGACATAAGCGGTATCGCCGTCTTTCAGCGCGCCGATGGAGATGACCATGTCGATCTCTGATGCCCCGTCAGAGACAGCCTGCTTCGTTTCGGCGGTCTTTGCGGAGAGGTTCGCGTTTCCCAGCGGAAATCCAACGACCGTACAGACGGGAAGATGTGGGAAGGCTTCATGGGCCCGGCGGACGAAGACGGAAGGAATGCAGACGGAGGCCGTGCGGAAGCGGACCGCTTCTTCGCAGAGCTTCCGGATGTCCGCCCAGCGGGCGTCGGCCCTGAGCAGGGTGTGATCGACGCGCGCCAGAATTTCCTGTGCTGTCATGGCAAGATCCTTTCATTTGAAACGGCTCCACGGAACGAGCCGTTTTTCCAGCCATTCCAGAAGGAGCGTGAAGAGAAGCCCCAGAAGGGAGAGGACGATGACGCCCGCCATGAGGCGGTCGGTGATCATGAGGTCGCCGTAGTGGAGGATGAGCGCGCCGATGCCTTTTTCCGCGGCGATCATTTCCGCCGCCACGAGAAGGAGGAGCGCCGTGCCTGCGGCGATGCGGAAACCCGCGAAGATCATGGGCAGCGCGTAGGGAAGGACGACGCAGCGCATGGTGTAGAACCATCCGGCGCGAAAGCTCGCCGCCACTTTGATGAGCAGGGGATCGACGTTTTTCACGCCGGAGTAGGTGTTCATGGCGATGGGGAAAAAGACGCCGAGAGCGATGATGGTGACTTTGGACAGCTCGCCGATGCCGAGCCAGAGGATGAAAAGCGGCAGAAGGGCGATCTTCGGGATTGGGTAGAGGGCGTTCACCAGAGGCGTCACCATGCGGTCGGCGAGGGCGGACGTGCCTGCCACGAGGCCCACGGCGAGGCCGAGCGCGCCGCCCGCGGCAAATCCCGCGAGAATGCGGCCGAGGCTGGCCATGAGGCTTTCCCCGATCTCTCCGCCGGAGATCATATCGGCGAGAGCGGTGAGGATCTGCGTCGGCGAGGGGAGGAAGAGAGAGGAGATGAGGCCTGCCCGGCAGAGGGCCTCCCACACGAGGAGAAGCACTGCCATGGACAGGAAGGAGACCCAGAGCGGGGCGCGGCGCTGCCAGCGGGTCAGTTTATTTTTTACGGTGTATTCGGTCATGGCTGCACCTCCGTCATGGCTTCTTTCGCATCGCGGCTGATGTGTTCCCAGATGCGGCGGATGAATCCGGCGATCTCCGCGCTGTGTTCCGGCTTTTCCCGGTCGGCCCGGGGGATGCCGATCTCAAGGATATCCTTGACTTTCCCCGGACGGCGGGAGAGGAGGATGACCCGGTCGGCGAGCATGACCGCTTCTTCGATATTGTGCGTCACATAAAGCGTGGTGAGCTTTGTTTTTTCCCAGAGGGAGACCAATTCTTCCTGCATGATGATGCGGGTCTGCGCGTCCAGCGCGGAGAACGGTTCGTCCATGAGGAGCAGATCAGGGCTGACCGCGAGGGCCCGGGCGATGCCCACGCGCTGGCGCATGCCGCCGGAGAGCTGGTGCGGATAGGCGTTTTCAAAACCGGAGAGCCCCACGAGCTGGATGTAGTGGCGGATGCGGCCGTCCCATTCGCTCTTCGGAAGGAATTTGCCCGCTTCCAGGCCAAAGGCGATGTTTTCATAGACCGTGCGCCACGGCATGAGGCCCGTTTCCTGAAAGACGATGGACGTGCGGGGCTCGCGGTCAAGGCCTTCGCCGGTGAAGCGGACAGCGCCTTCCGTTGGCGAAAGCAGACCGGCGCAGATATTGAGGAGCGTGGATTTGCCGCATCCCGAAGGACCGACGAGGGCGGCGAATTCTTCTTCGTGAAGGGTGAGCCGGATGTCCTCCAGCACGGGAAGGGACTTCCCGCCGGAGGTGAATGTCTGGCTGACGTGATCGATGACAAGTTGCATGGAGATCCTCCTGGAAAATAAAGCCCCGGACGGAACCGGGGCGGATCATCATTTCATCGCTTTTTCAAGGAAGCCCGTATTGACGATATCGTCGGCTTTCAGATCGCCGCTGAGAAGGCCGTGTGCCCTGTACCAGTCGATCTGGGTCTGGATGTCGCTCACGAGAAGCACGCCGTTCTCATCGATATAGGGCAGACCGAGGCGGATATCTTCTTCCGGCGTCTGCACGTATTTCGCGATGATCTTCACGGCCTCTGCGAGTTCCGGCGAGTCTTTGCCGCCGGTGAGGGCCTTGTGATATTCCCGGCACGCTTTGTTGTAGGCTTTCATGAACCGCACGGCGGCGTCTTCATTCTGCGTGAATTTGGGAGAATAGAAAATGGCCGATGTCTGGTAGGGAATGATGTCGCTCACCTGGGTAATGAGAGTGCCGTAGCCTTCGGACTGGACTTTTGTCACATTCGGTTCATTCAGGATGCACGCGTCGATCTGGCCGCTCTGGAGCGCCGCCATGACGGCGGAGATCTTGCCGAGGGGAATGAGGGTCACATCGTCGGGGGAGAGCCCCTTTTCCTCCAGCAGGCGGCCAATCATGTATTCAAAGGTGGAGCCTTTCTGGGTGATGCCGATGCGGCTGCCTTTCAGGGACTCAATGGATGTGAGGCCTGCGTTGTAGCGGTCCGTATTGGCGATGAGCGCGGAAGAAGAGAATCCTTTTTCTTCGCGGCCTTTGTCGGCGGTGATGCAGAGCTTCTGACCCTGGGCGGCCATATTGTAGAGTCCGGCGGTGATGCCCGTGGCGCCCACGTCGACTTTGGACGACGCCGTGGCGACGGCAATGGGCTGGGCCGCGTCAAACCACTGCGGCTCGATCTCGATGCCTTCTTCTTTGAAATAGCCCTTGTCCATGGCGATGAAGAGGGGAGCACTGCTCGTCAGACGGAGCATGCCGAGAGAGACTTTGACCGGCTCGCCGCCGCTCGCTTTCGGCGCGTCTCCGCCGCCGCATCCGGCAAAAGCGAGAGCCGTGAAGCAGGCGAGGAGAAAGGCGAATATCTTTTTCATAGGAGACCTCCTTACAGCAAAATTCACCGGCCATCGATAGGCGCTTTTTCGTAAATCGGCGGAAAATGAGAGCTTCTCATTTTTCACCGCTCAATGAAGACCGCTCGATGAGAGGTAAAAATTTTTTTCATTATAGTACAGCATGGGAAAGAATTCAAAAGGAACCGTGCGGGGAACGCGGATTTTTGATACAATAAATCAAATCTTATTAATAATTGGGAAACGGAGGACAGCCATGAAAAAGAAAGTGATCTGCGCCGCGCTGGCGCTGACTCTTCTCGGCGGTGCGGCGGCGGAAGCGAAGATCGAGGACAGCCGCCTCGCGCTGGGCGGCATCAGCATCGGGAGCACGGAAGCTTATGTGCGGGCCACCTACGGGAAGCCGAAAACGTACAGCCGGGACTATTACGCGCCGCGGAAGGGCTATGTCCGCGAATACAATTACGGCGATTCTTTTTTTGTGACCGTTTTGGAAGAGACGGGGCAGGTCATGCGCATGATGTCCATGGACCGGCACAATAAGATCGCCACGCCCGACGGCATCACCATCGGTTCGGCAATAGACGACGTGCTCCGCCGGTACGGGGAGCCGGATCTGCGTCAGATCGACGGAGACAGCGACTATCTCTGGTATTTCGGCAGCAAAGAGAAGGGAAATCTCGTCTTCCGCGTGAGCTTCGGCAAGGTGACGGGCATCACCTGCGGAACGAAGTGAAATATAGAAAAATTTTATGGCTCGCATACATTTTTCTTGCGCCGAAAGGAGCTTTCATGTATAATATTCAGGTCTAATGTTTTAGGCACTTCCTGGCCCCTGGGATGCAGGGGACATAGGTCCGAGAAGGAGGCGATAGTATGAAAAAGTATGAAGTCATGTTCATCGTGAACGTAGCAGATGAAGAAGTGATCAAATCTGCTGTCGAAATCGTCAAATCCACCATCGCGAAGATCGGCGGAACGATTGACAAGGAAGATGAATGGGGCAAGCGTCAGCTGGCTTACGAAGTGAAGCACCAGACCGAAGGCTACTATGTAGTCATCGATTTCCAGGCTGATCCTGCACAGATCAAGGAACTTGACCGCGTCATCAAGATTCACGAAGAAATTATCCGTCATATCATTGTCAAATTGGATGACTAAGCAGGAGACGAGACGATGAATTCAGTACAGATTATGGGAAATCTGACGAGAGACCCGCAGATGCGCGCGACGAAGACCGGCAGAGCGGTAGCGTCCTTCAGCGTTGCTGTCAACAGAAGCTACAGCGCTCCCAATGGCGAACAGAGAGAACTCACTGATTTCGTCAATGTGGTCGCATGGGGCCCCCTGGCAGAAGCTGTAGGAAACCAGCTCAGAAAAGGAACCCGCGTCTTTGTAGAAGGCCGTTATTCTTCCCGTTCCTACGAAACGCAGGACGGACAGAAACGGTATGTTACGGAAGTGACCGCCAATCTGATCGCGCTGCCCATCGGCATGCAGCATGCTTCTCAGCCTGCGCCGGATATGGGAGGGTACGCTCAGCCCAGTGGATTCAGTCAGTCCGGAAGCAATTTCAATCAGTTCGGCACACCGAGAACGGATGAAGACATTCCGTTCTGAGCCGCAGACAATGGAGGATACAACAAATGAACAAGAGAGATAGAATCAGAAGACCGAGAAGAAAGGTCTGCCAGTGCTGCGTCGATAAGATCGACACCCTGGATTACAAGGACGTGGCGACCCTTCGCCATTTCATTTCCGAAAGAGGCAAGATCCTGCCCCGCCGCATCACCGGCACCTGCGCGAAGCATCAGCGCAAGATCAATCTGGCCATCAAGAGAGCAAGAGCCATCGCTCTGCTTCCTTTCAGCGCAGACTGAGAGACCGGCGAAGACCGACATGGAATTTCCATGCCGGTCTTTTTGTTTTTTCAGGCGGAAATTTTTACGGCAAAGTGTCTTTCACCCGCGGTCATGTATAATAAAGAAAAACAGGGAGGGACAGCAGATGGAAAAGCTTGACGCATTGGCGCTCGCCATGATCGATTATGATCAGGGGGACCCGAAGCGGATTCATCATTTTCTGAAGGTGCACAGTTTCGCGCGCCTTATCGGTCTCATGGAAGGTCTGGACGCGGGGACGCTCTTTCGGCTGGAAGCGGCAGCCTATGTGCACGATATCGGCATCCATGAAGGGGAGCGCCGTTTCGGGAGAAATGACGGAAAGATCCAGGAGGAGCTCGGTCCGGCGGAAGCGGAAAAGCTGCTCACGGCGCTCGGATTTGAGGCGGACGATACAGCGCGCATCGTCTGGCTCGTGGGGCATCATCATTCTTACGGCTCGATCGACGGACCGGACGCGCAGATCCTCGCGGAGGCGGACATGCTGGTGAATCAGTATGAAGACGGCGCGCCACGGAAGCAGAATGAGGCGCTCTTCCGGCGTCTGTACAAGACAGCGGCCGGGAAGCGGCTTTTTGAGGCGCTGTATCTTGAGACGTACAGTCCGGAGGAGAATCATGCGTGATACATCGCTGGTCTATCCGGTGAGAGACGGTCGGGTGCTCCTCGGCAGGAAGCGCCGCGGCATGGGGTACGGCAAATGGAACGGCTTCGGCGGAAAGATCGAAGCGGGGGAGACGATGCGGGAGTGCGCCGCGCGGGAGCTCCGGGAAGAGTGCGGGCTCACCGTGCGCCCGGAGGCGCTGGAGCTTGCGGCGGATCTCTACTTCGAGCAGCCTTCTGACCGCACCTGGTCGCACGCGGGTATCGTGTATTTCGCCCGGGACTGGGAAGGGGAGCCGCGGCTGTCCGATGAGATGGAGCCGCGGTGGTTCGCTCTTGACGAGCTGCCTTACGAAGAAATGTGGGAGGCGGATAAGATCTGGCTGCCCATGATCCTCGCGGGGAAAAAGATCCGCGGCACGGTATATTTCGCGGAAGACGGCGATCATGTGACGGGAACGGAATTTCAGGAGGAAGAATTTGGAGAAAAGTGAGTGGCCGGCGGCGCTGCTCCGCTGGTTCGACGCGAACCGGCGGGATCTGCCGTGGCGGGAATCGAAGCCCCGCGACCCCTATCACGTGTGGATCTCGGAGATCATGTTACAGCAGACGCGGACGGAAGCGGTGAAGCCCTATTTCAATGCCTGGATGGAGCGGTTCCCCCATATTTCCGACCTGGCCGCGGCAGAGGAGGATGAAGTGCTCCACGCGTGGCAGGGACTCGGCTATTACAGCCGGGCGAGAAATATCCATCGCGCGGCGCGGGAGATCGCGGAGAAATACGGCGGGAAGATGCCGAAAGAGCCGGAAGTCATCCGGAGCCTGCCGGGGATCGGCGAATATACGGCGGGGGCGGTAGCGTCCATCGCCTATGGAGAGAAAACGCCTGCTGTGGACGGGAACGTGCTCCGTGTCTATGCCCGCCTCTACGCGGTGGAAGACGATATTCTGAAGAGCCGAGGCAGGAAGCGCATTGCCGCCCTCGCGGAAGAAACGATCCCCGCGGACAGACCGGGCGACTTCAATGAGGCGCTCATGGATCTCGGCGCGGAGGTATGCATCCCGAAGCGGCCCCGGTGCGCGGCCTGCCCGCTGCGGATGTGGTGCGAAGCCGCGGCGCGGGGCCTGGAAGAAGCGCTGCCTGTGCGGACAAAGAAAAAGCCGCAGGCCGTTTTTTACGCCGCCTGCGGACTGCTTGAGAAAAACGGAGCGTACCTGATGCACCGGCGTCCCCCTTCGGGCATGCTGGCGAATATGTGGGAATTTCCCATGGCGCTCGCGGAAAATGAGGGAGAGAGCGCGGAGCGGCTGGAAGCGCTCCTTTCGGGACATGCCGGAGAAAAGCGGTGGGCGCTGACTCATGTATTCACGCACCGCATCTGGCATATGCGGGCCTATGAAATGACGGGCGGAACCGCGCCGGAAGGGGAAGACTGGCGGTGGTTCACGCCGGAGGAAATGAGAGCGATCCCGCTCGCCGGGCCGCACGCCCGGCTGGCAGCGGCGCTGTAAGGAGGCGGCCATGAATCACGGACCGACATTTTCTTTTTCCATGCTGATCTTCGCGCTGACGTGTATCGGCTTTCTGGACGGCTGTCTCGCGGCGGCGCTCTTCCGGCGGAAACGGTGGTATCTCTGGGGCGCGGCCGGCGCGGCGCTGACTTTTGCCTCGGAAGAAGCCTACTCCTGGTATCGTCTTGCCTATGCGGATACGGGGGTATGGGGCACGGCGGCCGGTTACGGCGCGTGCGCTGTCCTCGCGGCGGCAGTGGCGGCGGCTCTGCCTCTCGCCGTGCTGTCGGTCCTGTCCGTTTCCCGGACATGCCGGGTCACAGCGCAGCGGCTCGGCGCGGGGTGGCTCTGTCTCTCGTTCCTTGCCGGGCTGTACGGCGTGTCGCTGGGGAATCACCCGGAAGAGACAGAGAAGATCGCCGTGACAGCGGACGCTCTCCCCGCCGCGTTTGAGGGATACCGCATCGCGCAGATCTCGGATACGCACATCGGGCCGTACTACCATCCCGCCGACCTGGAAGCGGCGCTCGATGCGGCGGAGTCATCCGGTGCGGATCTGACGGTGGTGACAGGCGATCTCATCGACGATATGCGGTACATGCCGGAAGCGGCGCGCATCCTCGAAGAGAAGAAGGGGGATTTCCCGGACGGCATCCTTTTCATCTGGGGCAATCACGAATATTACCGCGGCAGGGAAATGGTGCGCCGCCATCTGGAAGAAGCGGGGATTCCCATCCTGGAAAATGAGTCTGTAAAGATACGGCGCGGCGGAGATGTCCTCTTCGCGGCGGGCGTCGACTACCCCTGGACGAAAGGCGCGGGCCACGCGGCGGAAATGCGGGCCATGGCCGATCAGGCCTTCGCGGATATCCCCGCGGGCGCGGCAGTGCTCTTCCTGGCGCACCATTCCGATTTCATCGACGAAGGCTTTGCCCGCGGCGCGGCGCTGACCCTTACCGGCCACACCCACGCCATGCAGTTCGGCATTGCGGGCCGGCCGGTCGTCTCTCATTTCAAATACACCCGCGGCATGTATGAAGACGGAGACAGCCTGGGCTATGTATCCCGGGGGAACGGTGGCTGGTTCCCCTTCCGCCTCGGCTGCGGCAGGGAACTGGCGGTTTTTGAACTGCACGGGAAATAAAATAAAAAGCTGACCCTACGGAAAGGCCGGCTTTTTTATTTTGGAAAATTTCAGAAATTGTGGGCGTACATGAGGGAGAAGCCTACGCCGTTATAGCCCGGATTATGCGAAGAGAAGCCGTTTGAACAATGCATAAAGGAATAACCGAGGCGGAAGGCGCTGTCTTTATTGGGATAGTAGGAAACGCGGGGGCCGGCGCGCCACATGAATCCGAAGGCGCGGCCTCCTTCCGGGAAGGCGTGATTATAAGCAAGGAGAGATCCCGTGCCGTCGATGCCGACGGACCATTTCTCACCGACCGGTTTCTCCCAGCGGATCATGAAAGACGGGCCCAGTCCCCAAGCGTCGCTGTCCCGGTGCTGCCCGTTTTCCGTGAGATATCCGTCGGGCCGGGTGAAGGTGAGGCCGCGCCAGAAAGAAACGGAGCCGTTCCGCTTCATTTCCTGATAAAGATGGACCGTGTAATTGTCGATGTGGCGGTCGTCATAAAAACGGTGCTCTATGTATTCAAACTGGATCTCCACGGGATGGGAACGCGAAGCCGGCATTTCTGCCGCAGGAGACGCAGAGACATTTTCTTCGGTTGCGGCGGAAGAAAGTGCGGACGGTTCTTTTCCGTCAGACTGCGGGGCGACAAAAATAGCCGTGGGGCCGTCGGCGCTCCCGATGACGCCGGTATTTTCCGAAACGGAAGACGGCTCCCCTTTCGCAGCAAGCGCGGGAGAAGCGGAAAACATACAGGCACAGCAGAGCGCCGCAAGAACAGCGGATTTCATAAAACAGCCTCCTTCAACTGATAGTATGCTATGTAATTTATTATACGGCTGTCAAGGGAGAAACGGACGTATCAAAAATTTATAGACTGAGTTAAAAGAAATTTTTAATATCCGCAGGGCTCGGCAGTGTTTTCAAAATGAAAATCCCGCATGCCGGAGCATGGGGCAGCGGCGTATGTGAAATCCTTCCGTTTGTGCCGGTAATATGTATTCGTCGGGGAAAAGAAGAAATCCCGGAAAATTTCCTGCGGAAGATCCGAAGCCACCGGAACTTTTTCAGCGGGGAACGGAAAAGGACCGGAATTTTTCCGGCGAAAAAGGAAAAAGCGCCGGAGAATTTTCTGTAAAAAATGAAAAACCCCTGTTTGTCAGCTGCGGTTCGCCGACAGACAGGGGGGTTATTGGTGCGTTTTATCCGAGGATTTTTCTTATCGCGCCTTTATGGAGTTTTACGCCGCTGGCCAGGCAGGTGTGGTCGAAGTGCATGTCTACAGCGTGGAGGCCGGGCTGGGCGTCTGCGCCGAGGCCGATGAATCCCACTTTCAGATCAGGACGTTTCCGGGGATACCAGAAGAAGTCTTCGCCCCCGGCGGTGGTGATCGGCGGGACGAGGGCCGCTTCGCCCAGTTCTTCCCGGATGATATCGGCGATGAGATCGGTCACTTCCGGCGTGATGATGGACGCGGGGGTGATGTTATGGACGCGGAAATCAATGGACGCGCCCACGGCGGCCGCCGTGTTTTCCGCTGCGCGGCGGAGTTCTGCCAGCATGGTGTCCATGAGGTCGTTGTCCTGGCTGCGGAGGTCAAAGACGATCTGCGCTTCGCCGGGAACGGCGTTCATGACGCCTGCGTCGGAGTGGAGCTGGGTCGCTTTGAGATTGTGGACGATATTGGAATCGAAGCGGAGCGCATTGACGGCCTGCACGATGAGGCACGCCGCGTCGAGGGCGCTGATGCCGAGGTAGGGACGGGCGCCGTGGCTTTGTTTGCCGTGAACGTCGATGATGACGTGGCCCGCAGAGGAATAGTACATGGCGGGAGCGGCCTGTCCGACGCGGCATTCCTGGATGGGGCGGATGTGCATGCCGATGAGGATATCCAGATCGTCGACGGCGCCGCCTTCGATCATGGAGAGCGCGCCGCCGCTCGTTTCTTCCGCCGGTTGGAAGAGGATCTTCAGTTTGCCTTTTTTCACGAGCCCTTCCGCTTTTGCTTCTTCCGCAGCGGCGAGGAGCATGGACATGTGGGCGTCGTGGCCGCAGAGGTGCGCCGCGTGTTCCGGCGTGCCGAGGGCGTCCATATCCGCGCGGAGGCCGAGCGCCGTCCCGGGAACGCCGCTGTCCCATACGCCGACGACGCCCGTCGCGCCGCCTACGTTTCTTTCCACGGTATAGCCCGCTTTTTCCAGCGCGTCTGCCAGATAGGCGGATGTTTTATATTCCTGCATGCCCACTTCGGGGATGGTGTGCAGGTATTCGAAGTGTTTCTGTACGTCAGCCATAAGATGCCTCCTTATGTTGCAATGCCCGGGCAGTCCGGGCGGTCTATGATTGTATTGTATAGGACGAAGGGAGAATTACAAGAGAGGCGGCATGCTTTTTGTGAAAAACTTGCGAGCTGTGTTAGCAAAATGTGACGGGCTTTTTAGTTATTTGAAGGGTTCGCAAAAGAGCGCGCGTGAAAATGATGATAACATTAAGACATAATAAACTCTTTGCATGCGGGTTTCGTATGGAAAAGAATCGTGGTATACTGGCGCCAAGAATTTTACAAAAAGCGACGAAGCGGCTTTCCGGCAATGGGGCCGCTTTTTGCTTTTGTCCGCCTGGCGGGGAAAGGATGTGCAGTATGGAAAAGGAAAATGAAGAAGAGCGGCTGATGCGGCTGCCCAGGGTGACATGGAAAGGATATGCGGCGCTTTTGTTTGCGATCTTATTTTTCGCGGGGATTTTTGCGTCAGTTCAGAGCGCCGCGTGGCTTCGGGCGTTCGATTTCAGCACGCTCATCGGGAAATTCGGCACCATGGCATCGGATAAGGCGACTTTCGTCGGCATGGGAGGCGCGAGTGCCCGCGGAGGGTTTCTGTTCGCGCTGTCGCTGGTGCCGTCGGTGATGCTGGCTGTGGGATGTGTGGAGGTGCTGTCTCATTTCGGCGCGCTGGCGGCGGCGCAGAGATTGATGACGCCGCTTTTGAAGCCGCTCATGGATGTGCCCGGCTTTGTGGGACTGACGCTGATCACGGATATGCAGAGCACAGATGCGGGCGCGGCGCTCACAAAGGAGCTGTATGATGAGAAGCTCATCGATAAAAGAGAGCAGACGATCATTGCCGCATGGCAGTATTCCGGCGCGGGGATGATTAATAATTATTTTGCCATCGTCGGCGCGCTTTTCAGTTACGCCCTTGTTCCGATCATAGTGCCGCTTTTGATCATTTTCGTTTTAAAGTTTTTCGGCGCGGTGGTATGCCGCATCGTGCTTGATACGGTGTATAAGGGGGATTTCAGTCATGAACAGTAAGACAGAGGAGATCAGCGAGGCGCTGGAGCCGTCCGGCAATATTTTTGATATATTCATCCGCGGCGCGAGAAAGGGCTGGAATATCGGCATCAATAACTTGATCCCGAATATTTTGATGGCCTATGTTATTGCCTATATCCTGAATATTCTCGGGGTCATGGCTTTTATCGGCCATTGGTGCGGGCCGGTGATGGGGCTCCTTGGGCTGCCCGGCGAAGCGCTGATCGTGCTGCTCACCGTGTGGCTTTCCTGTTCGGCCGGCGTGGGCGTGGCGGCTTCCCTTTTTGCTTCGGGCATGCTTGAGCCGGCGCACATCACGATCCTTATGCCGGCGTTTATCCTGATGGGATCGCAGCTGCAGTACATGGGCCGCCTGCTCGGTACGGCGGATGTGCCGAAAAAGTATTGGCCGCTTCTCATGGCGATTTCCATTGTGAACGCGGTGATCGGCATGATCCTCATGCGCTGTGTGATGCTGTTCTTTTGATTTTCGCAATAAAAAAGACTTCCCGAAGGGGAAGTTTTTTCATTTACCGGCGGCCGCGGAGGAGCGACGGCTGGCAGAGAGAGACGGCTTTCAGCGCGCAGTAGGCGATGACGCATCCCGCGCCGCAGGAGACGGCGAAGAGGGAGACATAGAAGAAAGCGCCCTTTTCCGAGCCGAGCAGGAGGGCGGCGATGGGATAGGACGCGAGTCCGCCCAGGACGGAGGTGCCGAAAAATTCGCCCGCTGCGGCGGCCCAGAGTTTATGGGTGCGGCTGTAGAGCCATCCCGAGAGAAAGGCGCCGATCATGGAGCCGGGAAAGGCGAGGAGGCTTCCCGTGCCGGCGATATTCCGGATGAGCGACGCGGTGAATGCGGCGGCGACGCCGTACCGCGTGCCGGCGAGGACGGCGAGGAAAATGTTCGCCATGTGCTGGATGGGGAAGGC
>UQYL01000011.1 GCA_900545365.1 uncultured Dialister sp.
ATATATAGTATAGCACAAAAAAAGAGAGCTTCCGCTCTCCTTCATTCCGCCCGTCCGAGCCGTCCCGCCAGACGCGGCGGATACTCCGGCATGGCTCCTTCCCGGCTGCACACATACGCCGCTGTCTCCGCCGCCAGCCGGTGCGCCTCCCGCAGAGACCAGCCGCAGGCCATGGCCGCAGTGAGCGCCGCCGTAAAAGCGTCGCCCGCTCCCACCGTATCGGCGACGTCCGTTTTCGGGCTGGCCATCTCCGACCGTTTCCCGTCCCACCAGACAAGGCTCCCTTTTTCGCCTTTCGTATAGATCAGCTTACAGATGCCCATGCCGCGGAGAAACGCTGCCAGATCATCCGGCCCGGCTCCGCCGCATCCCGCCGCCGAGGCGAGCCTTTCCAGCTCCTCTTCGCTGCACTTCACCGCGTCAGCGCAGCGGAGAGACCCGCGGATGATCTCTTCCGTATAAAAAGTTCCCCGCAAGTTCACATCAAACACACGGAGCGCCGCCGGCCTCATTGACGCGAGGAAGCGCCGCACTGTCCGCCGCGACACCTCGCCCCACTGGGCAAGCGTCCCGAAGCAGCAGATATCCGTCTCTTCGGCAAGGCGGGCCAGCGCTTCCGTCCAGGGGATCGATCCATACGCCGGTTCCGGGAGAAAATGATACGACGGCACGCCGCCCGCATCGATCGAGACGTCCACACGGCCCGTCTCCCTGTCCGTCTCCGCCAGGTGCGCGGCGATCCCCTTCTCCGCCAGAAGCCGCCGCGCCCGGTCTCCCCGCTCATCGCGGCCCACCGCGGAGACCGCCGCTGCCCGGAGGCCGAGAGCTTTCGCGGAATAGGCGAAATTCACCGGCGCGCCGCCGAGCCGCTCCCCGCCGGGCAGGCAGTCGAAGAGTATCTCTCCCAGCCCCGTGCAGAGGGGCCTTTCTTTATTTTCTCTGTCCATAGCCGTCCTCATACACCACGGAGAGGAGCGTCAGCCCCTGCGGGGGCGCGGTGAATCCCGCTTCCGCCCGGTCCTTCGCGGCCAGCGCGCGCGCCGCGTCCTCAGGCCGCCGCTTCCCTTCGCCGATCTCCACGAGCGTCCCCGTGAGGATGCGCACCATGCCCTGCAAAAATCCGTTTCCTTCATAATCGATGCGGAGCTCCCCCGCTTCCTCGGAAAAGCGGATGGCATGCACCGTGCGCACCGCGGATTTTTTCATCTTTTTATTCCCGCAGAAACTCGTAAAATCATGCGTCCCCGTGAGAAAAGACGCCGCCCGCTCCATGGCGGCCAGATCGAGAGATTTCCCGTACTGCCATACATAGCGCCGCTCGAAGACCTTTTTCGCCGCGCCCGTGCGGATGCGGTACCGGTAGACCTTGCGGAGCGCGCGGAACCGGCTGTGAAACTCCTCCGGCGCCTCCTCCAGACAGCTCACGGCGATATCGTCGGGCAGCGCCCGGTTCAGCGCCTCTTCCAGCGCCTTCGCCCGGTATTTCCCGGCAAGGTGAAAATTGGCCGTCTGCCCCGCCGCGTGGACGCCCGCGTCCGTCCGCCCCGCGCCGATGACCTGCACGCTCTCTCCGGTGACCGCCGCGGCGGCGGCCTCCAGCTTCCCCTGCACCGTCTCCGCCGTCCGCTGCTGCCGCTGCCATCCCTCGTACCTCGTGCCGTCGTACTGCACGATCATGCGGTAATTCATCGTCCGTTCCTCTCCATGAGCCGGATCAGGCGATAGAAAAGATCATTTACCGGCGTCGCCACGCCATGCTCCCTGCCGAGCCGCCGGATCGTCCCCGCGAAGAGCTCCACCTCCGTGGGGCGCCCCGCCAGCAGATCCTGCCGCATGGACGTCATCCCCTCGTCGGCAAACTGCTGCGTCAGCGCCAGCCAGTACCGGATATCCGCCTCCGAAAGCGGAATGCCCATGGCGTTCGCCACGGCCATGGTCTCCCGCATGGCGGCGATCATCACATCCTGCGCCTCGCCGGGATGCTTCACCCCGCCGTAGCCCGTCTCATAGACCGCCGTCGTCTGATTGATGCCCACATTCATCATGAGCTTCTTCCACAGGCGGAGGGGCATATCCTCCGCGAGCTCACAGGCGATGCCCGCGCGGGCGAGGAAGTCCCCGACTGCCGCCGTGATCTCTTCCTGCCCGGCGCTCCGCGGCCCGATCCAGAGATTTCCCGCGTGGTCATAGCGGGTGTCATTGCCGACGCGCGTCGCGTCCATGCCCTGCGCCGTGCAGAGCAGCACCCGCGCCCCGCCGAAGCGCTCCGCCAGGATCTCCTCGCTGGTGACGCCGTTCATCACCGAAAGGATCACCGTATGCCCGTCAATGAGCGGCGCCGCTTCCTCCATGGCCCGGGCGAGGCCGCCGAACTTCACCGCGAAAATGACCAGATCCGCCGGTTCCGCCGCCTCCGTCCCGTCAAAATAAGAAAAACCGCAGGCCTCTCCGTTGCAAAGGACGCCGTCCCGTCTGTACCGCGCCGCCCGCTCCGGATCCGTCACGATCCGCACCGCGTCCCATCCGAGAGCCTTCCCGATCAGGCTGCCGTACAAAGTGCCGAGCGCCCCCGCGCCTGCCACCGCCGCATTCCGTATCTCCATCACATTTCCTCCGTTCTGAAATAATCCCATGCAGTCATTGTAACACAGGAAAAGCAGCCGCTGCCCTCCTATTTCCCGCCGGTCATTTTCCGGCGCGTTTTCATTTTTCGCCGAAAAAATCCCGGTGTTTTTCCGTTTTCCGCTGAAAAATTTCCGGCGGTTCCGGATCTTTCACCGGAAATTTTCCGGCGCTTTTCTTTTTCCCGCCGGAAATCAGGCGCGTCCTTTCCCTGGGCCGCCGGAAATGTATATGCGCTTCTTTTGGGCCTATGGTATAATATTTTTATTAAGGAACTTTCAGAATTTGGGAAAGAGAGTGAAAGGTATGAAGAAATCCATCATTGCTTTGGGCCTGGCCGCGGCGGCGGCTTTTTCGACCATGACTGTCTCCGCGGAGCAGCTGTGGAAATATAATGACGCCCTCACCATCGACGTGGGCGAAGCGGATCTGGATGTGGACAAGAACGGCCACCAGGTCCTGACCTTCACCGGCGTGGAGCAGATCGAAGGCGGCACGAATACTTACACGTATGTGTATGACATGACCGCCCGCACCATCCAGATCAAGGAAATGGAACAGGAAACGGAAAAGCTTCACTACACCACGTCTTTCAATCCGGCTCCCATCGATTCGCCGAATCCCGTCATCCGGGAGCGCGCGGAGATGGCTCAGCAGGTCTATGAAATGATCATGGCAAAGAAGCATAAATAATCATGGCGCAGCAGGAAAACGCTTTTGAGGAGATCTCCCGGGATCTCCTCCATTTTATCAGCAAGAGCCCTTCGCCCTTCCACGCGGCGCGGGGCATCAAGACGGCTTTCGTCTATGACCATGCCGTCGAGCTCCGGGAGGAAGACGACTGGGAGATCGAGCCGGGACACAAGTATGTGGTCACCCGGAACGGCTCGGCGGTCATCGCTTTTGCCGTGCCGAAGGAACCGGCCCGGGATTTCCGCATCATCGCGGCGCACGGCGATTCCCCCACGTTCAAGATCAAGGAAGATCCGGAGATCGCCGACGGTCCGTATGTGCGCCTCAATGTGGAGCCTTACGGCGGCATGATCATGAGCAGCTGGACGGACCGTCCCCTCACGGCGGCGGGGCGCGTCATCGTCCGGGAGAAGGGCGCTCTCGTGCCGAAGCTTGTCTGCCCCGGGAAGCCTCTTCTCGTCATCCCTTCGCTGGCCATCCACATGAACCGCGAGGTAAATCAGGGCTATCACTGGAACGCTCAGAAAGATCTGCTCCCCCTCTGGGGCCCCGCTGGCGGCCTGTCATTTATGGATGTCATCGCGGCGGAAGCGAAATGCGCAAAGGAAGATATCCTCGGTCACGATCTGTGCCTTGTCCCGCTCGTCCCCGGCACGATGTGGGGCGCGGAGAATGAATACATTTCCTCTCCCCGTCTGGATGATCTGCAATGCGCTTTCGCGGCGTTCCGCGGCTATACCATGGGAAAGAAGGAAAAGCACATTTCCGTTTTCGCCCTCTTTGATAATGAAGAAGTGGGCAGCGGCACCCGGCAGGGCGCGGGCTCTTCCTTCCTCTTCGACACGATCCTCCGCCTCTCGGCGGCGCTCGGCATTTCGCAGGACAGGATGCTCGCCATGCTGGCTCGGAGCTTCCTGATCTCCGCGGATAACGCTCACGCGGTGCATCCGAATCATCCCGCCGAATCCGATCCGGTGAACCGGCCCGTGCTGAACGGCGGCATCGTCATCAAGTTCAACGCGCAGCAGAAGTACTGCACCGACGGCTGGAGCGCCGCTCATTTCCGCGCGCTCTGCGAAGAAGCGAAAGTGCCCGTGCAGGTCTTCACGAACCGCAGCGACCGTCCCGGCGGCTCCACGCTGGGAAATATCGCCATCACGAAGATAGGCATCCCCGCCGTGGATATCGGCCTGCCCCAGCTGGCCATGCATTCGTCTTACGAGACGGCCGGCATCAAGGACACGGCGTACCTTGTCATGGCGGCAGCGATGTTCTTTGAGTAAAAATATAAGAGGCCCCGCGGGGTCTCTTTTTTTGCGCATGAAAAAAGCAGGTCCCCTCCGAAAAGGAACCTGCTTTTTTTGTCCGCGTCACGGCTGGTAGTCGATGACGGCGTCGCCGCCCATCTCGCCGGTGCGGATCTTTACCGCCGTGGTGAGCTCGGATACGAAGATCTTCCCGTCTCCCACGTGGCCGGAGCAGCACACGCTCCGAATGGTGTCGATGAGTTTCTGGAGGGGCGTCTCGAAAATGACGATCTCCACTTTTGTCTTCGGCATGAGGTTCACCGGCAGCTCTTTGCCGCGGTAGATCTCCGACTGGCCCCGGGTAAGGCCGCAGCCGTACACGTCGGATACGGTCATGCCCGTGACTTTGATGGCAAAGAGCGCGTCTTTCAGTTCGTCCAGCTTTTCCGGACGGATGATGGCTTCTACTTTGTATATCTTGTTCGTCTCCATGATTGTCCTCCTTAGAGCTTATTATACGCCCGCTCGCCGTGTTCGATGATATCGAGGCCCTGCGCTTCTTCCGAAGGCGTCGCCCGGAGCTGCATCACCGCGCCGACGATCTTCACGAGGATGGCCGTCACGACCACCGCCATGACGATACCCGTGACCACGCCCGTCGCCTGGGGGATCATCTGCGCCGGATTGCCCGCGAGGAGCCCATCCGCGCCGGCGGAGTTCACCGCGGTGGTGCAGAAGACGCCCGTCATGAGCGCGCCCCACACGCCGCCCATGCCGTGGCAGCCGAAGACGTCCAGCGCGTCGTCATACTGGAATCTCGCTTTCACATAAGCGATGAAGAAATAGCAGATGCACGGCGTGGTGAGGCCGATGAAGAAGGCCGCCTGGCTGTCAACGAAGCCCGCTCCGGGGGTGATGCCCACGAGGCCTGCGATGACGCCCGTCATGAAGCCTACCGTGGTGACTTTGTGATGGAGGAATTTATCGAGAATCGCCCACACGAGGCCGGCCGTGCAGGAGGCGATACCCGTATTGGCGAGGGCCTGCGCCATCACGTCGGAGGAAGTGAGGCCCGCGCCGGAATTGAATCCGAACCAGCCGAGCCAGAGGAAGCTCGCCCCGAGGCAGACGTAGGGCACATTGTGCGGCCGGATGGCGGCACTGCCGAAGTCTTTGCGCTTGCCGATGAGGATGGCCGCGGTGAGGGCCGAGAAGCCGCTCGTCACGTGAATGACCGTGCCGCCGGCAAAATCAAGGGCGCCCATATTGCGGATGACGCCGCCGTCGCCCCAGACCATGTGGCACATGGGGTCATACACGAAGGTGCCCCACAGGAGGATGAAGAGGCAGTACGCGGGGAAGCGGGTGCGCTCCACGATGCCGCCGGATACGATGGCCGGCGTGAGGATCGCGAAGGCCATCTGGAACATGCAGAAGAGGATGTGCGGGATGGTGGCGGAGTAGTCCGGGTTCGCGTCCATGCCGACCCCGGAGAGGAACGCCCAGTCCAGATTGCCGATGACGCCGCCCACGTCCGGCCCGAAAGAGAGGGAGTAGCCGAAGAGGAACCACTGCACGGTGAAGATGGCCAGACAGATGAAGGACATCATCATCGTATTGAGCGTATTCTTGCGGCGCACGAGGCCGCCGTAGAAAAAGCCGAGCGCCGGCGTCATGATGAGCACCAGGAGGGTCGCCACCGCCACATAGGCCATGTCCCCTGCGTTGAGCTCGGAGGCCGGCTCGGCGGCAAAGGCGGCCATCGGCATCAGCGCCGCCGGACAGGCAAAGAGTACAGATCGTTTCATTTTCTTCTTCCTTTCTTTTCACATAACCTCAATATCGTCATGCCGACCGGCGCTGTCGCTCGAAATTCCATTTCATCGCTTGTCATTCCCCTTTCCGTCCACGGACCGTCCGGAAATGCGGAAGAGCCGCTTCGGGCATCCCCCAAAGCGGCTCCATTGCGCGTGCGCATTTCCGGAAACGAAAAAGCCCGCTCGTCTGAGCAGGCTCCGTTGTCTCGTATGAACTTAATGTATGGAAATAGTATACGCGGATCGAGCCGGCAGCGCAAGTCTTTTCCCTTGCGTTCCGCTCAATCATGATTGCTTTTTATGCATTTCCTGACAAGTCATGCGGCCATCTCATGCCCGGCTGCCGAGGACCTCGGCCAGCACAGCCTTCGTATTCGCCCCGGTCTCTTCGGAGACGGTCTCCGTAAGCACGTCCGTGAGAGCGCGGAGCGCATCGGCGGTGACGCCCACCCGCAGGGCCACGCCCATGTGGGAGCGGAGCTGAGCGTTCACATTGCCGATGCCCGCGAGCATGGACACGGTGGCGAGTTCCCGGTCCTGCCAGGTGAGCACGTCCCGCTCGAAGATGTCGCAGAAGAGGTGCTCCTGCAGGAAGCGGTTCGCCTCGGGGGCGAAGTCGTACACGCCGCCCGCGACCGGCCGGCCCACGAGCGCCGTCTGGACCTTCGTGCCGATTGCCCGGCGGTCCCGCGCGGGATCGACCGGCGACGCCTCCCGGCCCGTCTCGTCTTTGATCCCCGCCGCTTTCCGCTCCTCCGTCACGGAGGCCAGCGTCTGGAGCCCGTTCAGGCTGCGGGGGAATCCGGCGTAGGCGTAGAGCTGGAGCATGAGCTCTTTCTCTTCATTGACCGTGAGGCCCCGGTCGAGGCCGTCCGCCATGGCCTGACGGAGCCGCGGCAGGTCGCCCTGCGCGCCCAGCGCGGAGATCGTAACGATGGACGCTTCCCGGGGCGGCAGCGCCGGCGCGGCGGCCTCCGCCGAAACGCCGCCGAAGAGGGCGGCCGCGAGCAGCGCGAAGAACAGCAGGATATTCTGTTTCATGAGGATTCTCCTTTCTTTCACAGGACTGCGCATCGTCCGTCCCGCGGATCAGGACCGCAGATGACGCTCCTCCACCATGCGGTAGAACCACTCCACCATCTGCGGGTCGTAATGGGAAAAGAAGAGGCTGTCTTTTTCGTCGAGCCCGCGGAGCGCCTCCATTTCCTCCTCCGTGAGGGAAAAGTCGAAGACGTCCAGATTCTCTTCCATGCGGCTCAGGTGGACCGACTTCGGGATGACCACCACACCGCTCTGGATGAGGAACCGCAGCGCGGCCTGCGCCGCCGTCTTCTCGTGCGCCTCTCCGATGCGGACGAGCAGGGGATTCGTGAAGAGATCGTGCCGCCCTTCGGCGAAAGGCGCCCACGCCTCGTGGACGATGCCGTAGCGCTCCATGACGGTGTGGAGTTCCTTCTGCTGGTGGAACACGTGGGTCTCCACTTCATTCACCGCCGGGAGGATGTCCACATTGTGGCAGAGGTCGATGAGCCGGTCGGCGAAGAAATTCGACACGCCGATGGCGCGGAGCTTGCCCGCGCGGAGCGCCTCTTCCATGGCGCGCCACGTGCCGTAATAGTCGCCGAAGGGCTGATGGATGAGCATGAGGTCGAGGTAGTCCGTGCGGAGGCGGCGCAGGGAGTCGTCGATGGACTGCTTCGCCCGCTCGTAGCCGCTGTTTGCGATCCAGATCTTCGAGGTGAGGAAGAGCTCGCTCCGGGGGAGGCCGCACTGTGAGACCGCCTCGCCCACTTCATACTCATTGTCGTAGGACTGCGCCGTGTCGATGAGGCGGTACCCCGCGCGGATCGCGTCCTGCACGCAGCGCGCGCACTCCGCCGGCGGGATCTGGTAGACCCCGTAGCCGAGCATCGGCATCTCGACGCCGTTATTTAATTTGACTGTTTCCATGGATCATGCCTTCTTTCCATCCAGATGATGCGTTTCCATCCACCGCTCCATGAGGTCGGCCACCTCCCGGTTATTGCGGTCGGACATGAGGAAATGCGTATTACCGTAGAGGCCCGCGTCCGGCAGGGACAGCACCGCCGCGTCCCCGCCATGGCGGTTCACCGTCTCCGCCCAGCGGCGGGCCAGACGGAGGCGCACCCGCCAGTTGTCGAGGCCCCACACGTCCGTGGGCTCCTCGGGGATGTTGTCCCCGAAAATGACGAGCACGGGGATCTTCGTGAGCCGGAGGAAATCCGCTATGGGCACCGCCGTGCCCGCGGCCGGGAAGGGGCTCGAGGTCTCCTCCACGGGCGGCACCTCTCCTTCCGGGAAGGGGAAGGTCCCCGGCTCGATGGCGATGACGCCCCGCACCTTGTCGCTCAGGATGGCCGTACGCCACCCCGGCCCGCCGCCCTGCGAGTGGGAGACGAGCACGCCCGGGCCCGACCGCTCGAAGACCGCCGCCATGGCGCGGCTGATGACGTCTTCGTCGTACGCGCCGGTATTGGGCGTCATCTGGCGGAAGAACTGGTCCCGCCACGCGGCGTCATCGGCGGCGGCCGCGCCGGGGAGCGTCTCCGGCCACACGCCGATGCGGAAATTGTTGTACCAGAGCTGGTCGTCCGGCACGGCGGAGATCGTCTCCGGCACCGTGGACCGGCCGGCCCGGCCGCGCCGCGGCTGATCCACCACATACGTGGCGTAGCCCTTCTCGAGAAAAATGTTCTGGAAGCCGTCCCGCCCGTCGGGCGTGGTCTCCCAGGTCTTGCCGGACTGGCCGGCCCCGTGCAGGAAGACCAGAGCCATGGTCCGGGCATGGGCCGGCCGCTGCCAGAATACATAGGCGTGATCGCCGTGGAGGGTCTCCCCGGACAGATCCCGCGCATCTTCGTTGCCGCGGTATACGCCCTCCGCGGTGCGCACCGTGCCGCCGGCAAAGAAGCTCCCCTGATCCTCCAGCAGCACGGGCCGCATGGCCGCGGCCGGCAGGGACAGGAGCGCCGCCGCGGCGAGCGCGAGCCACAGAGATTTCATAAGCGTTTCTCCTTTCAGAAACCGAGCCGCCCGAGCCACCGGAGGACGGAGTCTTCCGCCTCCGGCACGTCCGTGCGGTACACTTCATACGCCGGGCCCGCCACACGCGCGCCGGGCTCGGCCGCGGCGATGCGGTCCGCCGTGCCGGTGAGGCCGCTGCCGCCGTGCGTCACAAAGGGGATGATGGTCTTCCCGGAGAGGTCGTAAGCCTCCAGGAAAGAATACACCGGCATGGGCATGTCGTACCACCAGATGGGGTAGCCCAGGAAGACCGTATCCACCTCAGAGAGATTCCCCGGCCCCTGGATGGCAGGACGGGCGCCGTGGTCCCGTTCCTCTTTCGCTTCGGCGGTGAGCGCTTCGTGGGAGGATGGATACGGCGCGCTCCGCTCGATGCGGTAGAGAGCGCCGCCGGTCGCTTTCCCGATGACGGAGGCGATGAATTCCGTGCTTCCCTGTACGGCACGGCGGTCTTCCGTCTCCGGTTCCGAGAAATACACGACGGCGATGCGGCGCTGTCCTGCCGCCGGGGGCACCGGCGCGGCCGGTCCCCGGATGGACGCAGACGCGTCGGCGTCGATGCGGGTACCGGACGGCGCGGCATCTTCCGCGCCGCAGGCGGCGGTCAGCGAAGCGGCGAGTGCGGTCAGCCCGCACGCGGCGAAAAACAGGCGTCTCCGTCTCATGACAGGGTCTCCTTTCCTATGCGAAAACAAGAGAAATCGTCACGCTTCCGGATAGAGGCTGTCCGCTACCGGCTCGAGCCAGGTCACGGGGTCGCTTCCAGTCTGGGAAATGGCGATGTGCGTCATGGCCGTCTTCGGTCCGGCGCCGTGCCAGTGCTTCACCTCCGGCGGGCAGAAGACCACGTCCCCCGCGCGGAGGGCAATGGGCGGCTTCCCCCATTCCCCGACGTATCCGGCCCCCGCGGTGACGATGAGCACCTGCGCGGCATGATGGATATGCCAGTGAGTGCGTGCCCCGGGCTCGAACGTGACGCCCGCGCCGTAGGCGGTGAAGGTCCCCGCCGGACCGAAGAGGTTCTCCATCCGCACCCGGCCGGTGAAATGCCCGCTCCCGGCGGATACGGAAGGGATCGCGGACGCCGGCGTCACGGTCTGCGCGGCCGGCTCCGCAGCGGAGGCCGCCGGCCCGGAGACGGCCGCTCCCGCAAGGAGCGCCGCCGCCAGAGCGGCCATGAGGATGCGTTTCATGGCGTCCTCCTTATTTTTTTCCGGCGAGCTTCGCCGTGAAGAACGTCGTGAGCTTGTCCGCGATGGCGTCCACGTAGTCCTTCACCCAGTAGGTCTGAATGTGGGTCGCGCCGGGCACGAGGAAGAGTTCCTTGTCCTTTGTGCCGGTGGCTTTCGCGAAGGCGTCCTCCGTCATGTAGAGCGAGTCCGCCCGGCTCCCGGCGATCATGAGGAGCGGCTGCGTGATGAGCCCCATGTTCTGCGCCGCGTCGAAGGCCACGAGGTCCATCAGACTGGACACGGTGTAGCTGAACGTGTCGTTCGGATGGTAGTAATCTTTGCCGTAGTAGTAATAGCCTTCCCGGTAGAGGTCGAAGGGCAGCTTGTCCGCTTCCTCCGGCGTGAGCGTCTCCGTCATGTTCGGCGTGAGGTCGATGACGCCGGTCTCCACCTCTTTCTGGCGGGCCGCAGCCGCCTGGGCGAGCGTCTTCTGCGCCGTCATCGGGTCCGGATGGGTCACGCCGTAGCCGTCCCGGCGGACGATGCCGCTGTTGAACATGGAGAGGGTCGCCACGGCCGCCACGCGCGGATCGGTCTGGACCGCCGCGAGGGTGTAGCCGCCGCCTCCGCAGATGCCCAGCGCGCCGATGCGGGTCTTATCCACGCCGGGGAAGCGGGAGATGATGTCCACCATGCCGTGCACATCTTCGATGCGGTGCGCCGGCACGTCCAGATGGCGCGGCTCCCCGCCGCTCGCTCCCTGATAGGATGCGTCCGCCGCGATGGTGATGAAGCCCGCTTCCGCGAGGCGCTGCGCGTAGAGGCCGGCCACCTGCTCCTTCGTCCCGCCGTTCGGATGCGCCACCACGACCGCCGCGTAGGATTTCTGCGGGTCGTAGCCCGCCGGTGTGTAAACGTTCGCCGCCACCGCGACGCCGTCCAGATCATATGTGATGGGATGGATCTGGACCTGTCCCGGCACGTTCTCCCTGATGGCCCCGTCGTAGACGAGCCCCCAGCGGTTGCCCTTATACGCCAGGATCTGATCTTCCGGAATGTCTTTGTACGTCATGCCCTGCATGGATGCTTCCTCCTTTACTGAAACCGCCGGTGCTGCCGGCCCTTCCGCCGCCTGCGCGGCCATGGCGCCGCCCCATACGGCCGCGCCCGCCATGGCGCAGATCATGAGTTTCTGCCATTTCTTCATCGGTGTCTCTCCTTTCTCTGCCCGCTTTGCGGGCTCTCCCGGACGCCCTTGCGTTTCCGGCGCCCTTCTGCTATAGTCAGTGTAGAACTTCGAGTTGACCCGAAGTCAAGGATTTTTTTGAAAATATTTTCAGGAGGAGATCATGGAATATACCATCGGCGAACTGGCGGAAAAAATGGGGCTCACCACGCATACGCTGCGCTACTACGATGAGGAAGGGCTGCTCCGCCATGTGAAGCGCGCCCCGAACGGCCGCCGAATCTTTACGGAAAAGGACGTGGTCATGCTGAATACCATTGAATGTCTGAAAAAAGCAGGCATGAGCATCCACGACATCCGGCAGTATATCGACTGGTGCGACGAAGGGTTCGCTTCCGCGGAAAAGCGCTATGAGCTCTTTGCGAAAAAGGAAGCGGAAGTCCTGCAAAAGCTGGCTGATCTGAAAAAGGTGCTCGCCACGGTGCAGTGGAAGAAGAAATTTTATAAGCAATGCCTGGACGACGGAGAGATCCGCTTCTGCGACGAAGACCGCCTGAAGATGGCGGAGATCATCCTCCGCGGCGAAGAGCTGAAATAAAAAAGCGCAAGAAAAAAGCCCTGTGAAATTTCACAGAGCTTCTTTTTTATTGATCATTTATTGATCATTTCTGGCCCACGCCCAGTTCCTGATCAATCACGGAGGCGATGTCATCCACGATGCGCTCCAGCTGTTCCGCATCCGGCCCTTCGCCCATGACGCGGATGAGCGGTTCCGTGCCGGACGCGCGGACGAGGATGCGCCCGTCATCACCGAGCTCGGATGCGCCCGCTTCGATGGCTGCGGCGATGAGTTCATTGTCCTCCCAGCCGTTCTTGCTGTAGACTTCCACATTTTTCAGAATCTGCGGATAGTCCGTCATGAGACTTCCCAGCTCGGAGAGCGGGCGGCCGTCGTTTTTCAGCACCGTCAGCGTCTGCACCGCCGTGATAAGTCCGTCGCCGGTGGTATTGTAGTCCGCAAAGATGATGTGCCCCGACTGTTCGCCGCCGATGGAATAGCCGTTCTTCCGCATTTCCTCCAGCACGTACCGGTCGCCCACCTGGGTCGCCACAGTGCGGCATCCGAATCCCGCCAGCGCCTTGCCAAAGCCCAGATTGCTCATGACCGTGCCCACGACCATATCGCCCGCGAGGCGGCCTTCCTTTTTCATTTTCAGGGCATTGATGATCATGATGTGGTCGCCGTCCAGCACGTGTCCTTTTTCATCGACGAAGAGGCAGCGGTCCGCGTCGCCGTCATTGGCGATGCCGCAGTCCGCGCCGAGGCGCACCACTTCTTCCTGAAGATGTTCGATATGGGTGGAGCCGCAGTCTCTGTTGATATTGATGCCGTCAGGCTCACAGGACAGCGCCGTCACGTCCGCGCCGAGCTTCCTGAGGATCTCCGGCAGGAAATCGCTGGCCGCGCCGTTTGCCGAGTCCGTCACGATCTTCATGCCGGAAAAATCCGTTTTCACGGTGGAGAGCACATACGCTCTGTATTCATCGGCATATTCCGGCACATGGCGGATCGCGCCGATGCCCGCGCCGGTAGGACGGGGAATCTCCTCGCCGTCCATATGGCGGAGCAGGTTTTCGATCTCTTCTTCCGCCGCGTCAGGGAGTTTGTATCCTTCATGGTCAAAGAACTTGATGCCGTTGTCCTGGAAAGGATTGTGAGACGCGGAAATCACCACACCGGCGTCGTAGTCTTTCATGCGGGTGAGATAGGCTACGCCCGGTGTCGGGATCACGCCGACCAGATCGACGCTCACCCCGGCAGAACAGAGACCGGCCGCCAGCGCCGCTTCGATCATGCCCCCGGAAATGCGGGTATCCCTGCCGATCAGGAAGCGGTGCGATCCGTCTCTCCGGCAGAAATAAGCGCCCGCCGCGCGCCCCATCTGATAAGCAAGCTCCGGCATGAGCGTGGAATTCACAACGCCGCGGACTCCGTCCGTGCCAAATAATGTAAGCATATTTTTTCTCTCCTTTTATCTGCTTTCCGCTGTTCGCAATTTCAAATCATACCGCCGCCGCAGGTTTCCGTCAAGGCTCACTGAACGCCGTTGACAGAGACCGTCACCGTCGCTTCGGCCGGTATCGCAGAGGAACCCGCCGGAACCGGGATGGGCAGAGTCTGCGTCACATCGGCTTCCGCACCGGTCACATCGATCTCACCGAGATTGATCTCCTTCATGGCTTCCAGGTCGCTCCCCGGCGCCGTCACCGTCGCCGCAAGAGGCGCGACGGTCAGGCCGTCCACCCGGTATCCCGCGGCAGGCGTGCCCTTCACCTTCGCCGTGAGGGGAATATTCGCGGTCTTCTGCTCTTCCGTGATCTCCACGGCGACGCGCACCTGCGTCGGCATGACATCGATGCCGGTCACCGTATTGCCGTCCTCGTCCATGACGCTGACCGAATCAAACTCGGTGAAGCTTTCCCGCTTATCCGCCAGATTAACGGAGACCACCGCCCGGTTCACCATGTCGATGCTGCTGCTGCTCCCCGCCACGGTCAATACGGAAGGCGCCGTATCCTTCAGCGCCGACTTATAGCCGGACGGCAGTTCGCCGAAGAAATTTACCCGGATCGGCACGGACTTCACCGCATAGGGATCGACTTTCAGATCGAAATACTGGGGCGTGACCGACGCCACTTCCCCGTCGCCGGGAAGCGACACGGAGATCTTCGTATTCGGATAATCGCCGTCGGTCATATTCTGCATATCCACATACGCGTGGATATCATCGCTGTGGAGCTGCATCAGCGCGTTGCGGTTCATATTGACAGTGACCTTGACACGCTGCGGCACATTGAGCGCCACGAGCGACCGGTCAAGGTTGCGCACTTCCACAGGCACGGTATAGCTCCCCGTCATGATGGGATTCTGCTCATTCATGACATACAGCCAGAAAGCGCACGCCGCGATGAGGCACAATATTTTCGGCAGCCACCAGTGCAGCTTGGTATATTTCATTTTCTGGGCCTCCATTTCTGGAACATATCGTTCACCACGCTCGTTCTCCCCTTATTCGCCATCATGAAGGACTTCAGGCGGTTGCGGAGCGTTTCCCCGTCGATATGCCGGTAAATATGGCCGCCGTAGGTATAGGAAATGGTTCCCGTCTCCTCGCTGACCACCACAACCACGCAGTCCGCCATCTCGGAGAGACCGATAGCGGCGCGGTGCCGCGTGCCCAGCTCGGAAGACAGCGACCGGTCGCGGGTAAGCGGCAGGAGGCATCCCGCCGCCATGACCCGGTTTTCCCGGATGATGACCGCCCCGTCGTGAAGCGGCGTATTGACGATGAAAATATTCCCCAGCAATTCTTTTGTCACCAATCCTTCGATGCGTATGCCCGTATCGATGTAATCATCGAGGCCGACGGAACGCTCGAATACAATGAGCGCTCCCGTGCGGCTCTTCGACATCGTCTCCGCCGCTTCCGCCACGCTGTCGATCACTGCCGTCAGGTCGGAATCGCTGACCACGCTGGACGACACATAGAATTTCCCCCGGCCGATCTGCTCCAGCGCACGGCGCAGCTCCGGCTGGAACACCACCGGCAGCGCGACGATCAGCACCGTCATCAGTTTTTCCAGGATCCACGCGACCGCATGGAGCTGGACCCAGCCGGAAATGAGCGTCAGCACGCCCAGCACCACCAGCCCTTTGACAAGCGCCGTGGCGCGGGTATTGCGGATCAAAAGATAAATGCGGTAAAGGAAGAACGCGACCACCAGGATATCCAGCAGATCCCAGAGCCGCATCGTCATGAGAAGTCCCTGAAGCTGATTGAAAATCATTCGCCTTTCCTGTATTTTCCCTTCTAATAAAAAGACTGAAATAAATGAACGGATATAAATTATTTTACCATGGATAAATAAATAAGCGGGAAAAATTTCCCTCCGCCGCGCAAAAAGCGGTCGAAAAAAAACGGAGGAAAATTTCCTCCGCTTTCAGTTCTCCTGTATGCCCCACTGCAGTTTCTTGATCTGCCAGTCCTGCTCGGTGCTCTGCTTCTGCAAATGATACAGGTCTTTCCCGTATTCTTCCAATTTATCGTCCGTCACTCCGGCGTGCCAGTAAAGCGTGCTCAGCTGGTCATCATAGCGGGACGCCTCGATATTCATCATCCGCTCCTGCAGATCAGCGATCTGGCTCTCCTGCCAGGAGACGAAAGCGATCAGCGCCGCGATGACGGCAAGGAAAAAGCGATTTTCTTTCTTCTGAAAAAATTCTTTCATGCTCACACTTCATACGGCTTGTCCGCATTGAGCAGCGCCAGATGCCCCTTGGTGAACTCGATCCACAGCCGGGCGGCTCTGGAGAGATACCGTCCTTTCTTCCAGATCGCGTAGAGATGATGGATCATCTCCGGCTCGGTGAGGCGGCGCACGACGACCGGGCTGTCCTCGGAATTTTTCGGGCACAGGCGGCTCGGCAGGAGCGCCACGCCGAGGCCGGACGACACGGTCTGGATCATGAGCTCTCTCTGGCTCGTCTCAAAAATGACTTTCGGCGCGAACCCGATCTTGCTGCACGTCTGTAAAATATCGTCGTGCATATTGAAATCATCCCGGTAAAGGACGAGCGGATAATCGGCGAGCAGCTTCATGGGCACGGTCTTTCTCTCCGCGAGCGGGCAGTCCTTCGGCATGACCACGCACATCTCGTCATTGGACAGGAAGAACGATTCGAAATCCTTATTCGGGATCGTGCAGATGATGCCCACGTCGATGATCCCTTCCTGCACGGATGACTCGACGATCTTCGAGCCGTGCTCATACAGCTTGATCTCGATCTGCGGATAGGTCTTCTTGAATTCGCCGAGAAGCTTGGCAAAGACATGGGCATCCGTGATGGGCGGCAGCCCGATCTCGATCGTATCCTGCTTCAGATTGAACTCATTTTCAAAATCCGACTTCAGATGCTCAAAGGAAAAGACACAGCGCTTCGCGTAATTCAGGAAGATCGTTCCCGGCGCTGTGAGCTCCACTGTCTTCGCGTTGCGTATGAAAAGCGTGACGCCGATCTCATCCTCCAGCGATTTGATCATGCGGCTGATCGCCGACTGAGAAATGTGGAGATTACGGGCCGCTTTGCTGAAGCTCTTCTGAGAAGCCACTTCCAGAAAATACTTCAAATGTCTGTAATCCATTCTGACACCTCTTTCTAAAACCCCGCGCCGACGGCGCGCATTTCTTGAGAATTCCACATCTATCCCTTATAATGTAGGGGATTACAGCATGAAACAGATATTTTCCCGCTGTTCCCTGTTATGAAATAATGTGGAACATCTATGCGAATTTATCATAATTACATTGTAACGAATTTCTGCTGTATTCGCAAATTTTGGTGCCTCGAAATCTGCCAAAATTTTACACATGAAAAAGGGGTGTGTACTTGTGAGAAAAATGAAAACAATGGACGGCAATACGGCAGCCGCGTATATTTCCTACGCTTTTACCGAAGTCGCCGCCATCTATCCGATCACGCCGTCTTCTCCGATGGCGGAATCTGTGGATGAATGGGCCGCTCACGGAAAGAAGAACATTTTCGGCGATACGGTCCATGTCGTGGAGATGCAGGCGGAAGGCGGCGCGGCAGGCGCGTTCCACGGTTCTCTCCAAAGCGGCGCGCTGACGACGACCTACACGGCGTCCCAGGGCATGCTGCTCATGATCCCGAATATGTACAAAGTCGCCGGCGAACTGCTGCCGGGCGTATTCCACATCGCCGCCCGCGCGCTCGCCAATCACGCGCTCTCCATCTTCGGCGATCATCAGGACGTGATGAGCGCCCGCGCGACGGGCTGCGCCATGCTGGCGGAAGCGAACGTGCAGGAGATCATGGATCTGGCTGCCGTCGCCCACCTGTCCGCGATCCGCGGCCGCGTGCCGTTCATCAATTTCTTCGACGGCTTCCGCACGAGCCATGAAATCCAGAAAGTGGAAGTCCTGGATTATGATGAACTGGCTCCCCTCATCGATCAGAAGGCGCTCGCCGAATTCCGCGCCCGCGCGCTCTCTCCGAATCATCCGGTCATCCGCGGCACGGCGGAAAATCCGGACATCTACTTCCAGCACTGCGAAGCGGCCAATCCGTACTACGACGCGCTGCCGGGTATCGTCCAGGGCTACATGGATGAGATCGCGAAGCTCACGGGCCGTCAGTACCATCTTTTCGATTACTACGGCGCGGAAGACGCGGAACGGGTCATCATCGCCATCGGCTCTGTCACGGACATCGCAAAGGATGTAGCGGATGCCCTCAACGCGCACGGCGAAAAAGTGGGCCTCGTGAACGTCCACCTGTACCGCCCCTTCTCCGTGAAGGACTTCATCGCCGCGCTGCCGAAGACGGTAAAGAAAGTCGCCGTCCTGGACCGCACCCGCGAGCCCGGTGCTCTCGGCGAACCGCTGTACCTTGATGTGCAGAGCGCCATTGCCGCGTCCGGCCTGGACATCCGCGTATGCGGAGGCCGCTACGGTCTCGGCTCCAAAGACGTGGTGCCGGAAGACATCATGGCCGTCTATGAACACTTGAAGGCCGACCGTCCGCGCCACAACTTCACCCTCAGCATCAAGGACGATGTGACGAATCTGTCTCTCGCCCCCGCTGCCGTGCCGGAAATGCCTGACCGCACCGTCTCCTGCAAATTCTGGGGATTCGGCTCCGACGGCACTGTCGGCGCGAATAAGAACGCCATCAAGATCATCGGCGACCATACCGACATGTACGCACAGGGCTACTTCGCCTACGATTCCAAGAAATCCGGCGGCGTCACCATTTCCCACCTGCGCTTCGGCCCCGATCCGATCCGCCGGCCCTATCTCATCCGAAAGGCGGACTACGTGGCCTGCCACCGCCCGTCTTATGTCTATAAATACGACATGCTCCGCGGATTCAAGGACGGCGGCGTCTTCCTGCTGAACTGCCAGTGGAAACCGGAAGAACTGGACGCCATGCTTCCGGCCATGATGAAGCGGAAACTCGCCAAGCTCCACGCGAAATTCTATATCATGGACGCTTTCAAGATCGCCGAAGAGATCGGACTCGGCAGCCGCATCAACATGATCATGCAGTCCGCCTTCTTCGCGCTCACGAAGATCATCCCCGTGGAAGACGCTGTGAAATATCTGAAAGACGCGAATCAGCATTCCTACGGCAGAAAAGGCCAGGATGTGGTCGATATGAATAACGCCGCCGTCGACGCTGGCGTCACCGCGCCGATCGAAGTGGCCGTCCCCGAAGAATGGGCGCACGCCACCACCGGCGGCACGAGAGAAGTCATTGACCGCCCCGCCTTCATCTCTGATGTATGCGACGTCATGAACCGCCAGGAAGGGGATGATCTCCCCGTTTCCACCTTCAAGGGCATCGAAGACGGCACCTTCCCTACAGGCACCTCGAAATATGAACGTCCCACGGCGGCGATCAGCGTGCCGGAATGGATCCCCGAAAACTGCATCCAGTGCAACCAGTGCGCCGCGTCCTGCCCGCACGCCACGATCCGTCCGATCCTCGCCACGGAAGAAGAAGTGGAAAAAGCGCCGGAAGGCTTCATCGTCCGCGATTTCCAGGGCCCGGTAAAAGGACTCAAATTCCGCATGGTCATCGACCCGCAGGACTGCTACGGCTGCGGCATCTGCGTCAATACCTGCCCGGCCCGCAATAAAGCGCTCGTCATGAAGCCCATCGAGACCCAGCTCGATAAGCAGAAGCTCTGGGACTACGCCATGACGCTTCCCCGCAAGGCCAATCCGATTAATAAGAATACCATCCGCGGCGCCATGCTGGAACCGACATACTTCGAATTCTCCGGCGCCTGCGCAGGCTGCGGAGAGACGCCGTACGTCCATCTCATCACCCAGCTCTACGGCGACCGCATGAATATCGCCAACGCGACGGGCTGCTCCTCCATCTACGGCGCGAGCGCGCCCTCCATGCCGTACACCGTGAACGCGGACGGCTGCGGCCCCGCATGGGCAAATTCCCTCTTTGAAGACAACGCGGAATACGGCCTGGGCATGCACCTCGGAGAAACGAAGCTCCGCAGCCGCCTCGCGGCAAAAGTGGAAGCGCTCCTCCCCGCTGCCGATGACGAGACCAAGGCAGTCATGCAGGAATGGCTCGACAAGAAAGAGATCGGCGAAGGCACGAGAGACCGGGCCCGCCGGTTTGAAGCGGCGCTCCGCGCGGAAGTGGCGGCGCACCCCGAATATAAAGAACTCCTCGAAATGAAAGATCACTTCATCAAGAGAAGCCAGTGGATCTTCGGCGGCGACGGCTGGGCCTATGACATCGGCTTCGGCGGTCTCGACCAGGTGCTCGCTTCCGGCGAAGACGTCAATGTTCTCGTCCTCGACACGGAAGTGTATTCCAACACCGGCGGCCAGTCCTCCAAATCCACCCCGGCGGCGGCCATCGCAAAATTTGCCGCGTCCGGCAAGAAGACCAAGAAGAAAGATCTCGGCATGATCGCCGTCTCCTACGGCTATATCTATGTCGCGCAGATCGCTCTCGGCGCGGATATGAATCAGGCCATTAAAGCCATCACGGAAGCGGAAGCCTATCCGGGGCCGTCCCTCATTATCGCCTATGCGCCGTGCATCAATCACGGCCTGAAAGCGGGCATGGGCAAGAGCCAGGAAGAAGAAAAGAAGGCCGTGGAATGCGGCTACTGGTGCAACTGGCGCTACAACCCGGCGCTCCTTGAGGAAGGCAAGAATCCCTTCCATCTCGACAGCCGCCCGCCGAAAGGCAATTTCCGCGAATATCTGATGGGCGAAGTCCGCTTTGCGAGCCTCGCGACGCTCTTCCCCGACAAAGCGGAAGCGCTCTTTGAAAAGACGGAAAGAGACGCGAAGGAACGGCGTGAAAATTACGTCCGCATCCAGAAGTCTTACGACGACGAGATCAAAGCCAGAAAAGAAGCGGAAGGAAAGTAAGGATCTGACCGCAGAATCCCCGTTCAGCCATGAGCGGGGATTTTTTTGCGCGTTTTTCTCCTTTCCCGTGACCGCCGTGCATGGGGCGCCGTATACATGGACGCTGAAAAATTTTCCGGCTTCCGCTGTTTCGCATTGACTTGTATGAAAAGCATGCTATAATAAGGAAAATTTTTACAGATTGCAGTGAAGGAAAAGAGTATTCATTCTGAAGCCGCATCAGAGAGCTCCGGCAGGTGGAAAGGAGCGCGGCAGGTCTGAAGAAGTGCGTTCCCGAGCATGGAAGACCGAATCCAGTAAGTCTTCCCGGCGCCGCCCGTTACGGCGGGGAGTCACAGACTCATAGAGGCCGGTACGGCGACGCATCGGCGAAATTGGGTGAGAATCACGGAACTTCCGTCCCTTTGGGGGCGGGAGTTTTTTATTTCCTTCTGCACATCTCCATTTTCATCCGGAAAGGAGGAGCTCCATGAATAAAATACCGCTTCGCAGCGCCCGCTGCCGGACATCCCCGAAAGACATCCTCCGATGTCCCGGAAATTTAGATTTCTAAAATTATGTTTACTTATTCCGAAATCTCATTCTTTTATGATACAATATCATCAATATATGAAGTATGCTGTTTTTGATTTTTTGCTCAATTAGCATATGCGCAAAAGGAGAGAAAAGAAATGAGCAACACACAAACTCCGCATGATGTCCGCGAGACCGCCCAGGAAGCCCTGCGGCAGAACAGGCCGAAAAACCAGGGCCGTCAGTTCGCGCTCTGGTTCGGCGCGCTGATCCTCGGCGGCGTCCTCGGCTGGATGGGCATTCAGCCGCTGAACGAACTTTTCAATTTCGTAGCGACGGTCTTCACCCGTCTCTTCCAGTTCATCGCCATCCCCACGATCTTCCTGGCCGTCATCACGACACTGGCGGAATTGGGCGGCAATAAAGAAACGGGCCGCATCTTCATGCACGCCGTCTTCTACACACTTCTCACCACCATCTGCGCCGCGGCGATCGGACTCGGTCTCTATCTCTATATCGCGCCGGGCAATCTCCCTGTGGAGCTGCTCGCTTCCGGCCAGTCCGCCGTGCCGATGGATAATTTCAAATCCCTTTCTTATTATGACCACATCCTTTCCGTCATCCCCAATAACGTTCTTCTGCCCTTCACGACAGGCAACGTCCTTTCCGTCATGCTGATCGCCGCGGCAACCGGCCTCGCGCTGGCTTTCATGCCCCACACGGAAAACCGCGAACAGCTGATGAAAGTCATTCAGGGGCTTCAGGAACTGGCGTTTACCCTCATCCGCGCGCTCCTCGCCGTCCTGCCGGTAGGCATCATCGCCTTCGCGGGACAGCTCTCCGCTCAGATTGAAGCGGGCGTCATCGTGGGCGCGCTCGGCAAGTACACTCTCGTCGTCCTCGGCGGCAACGCCATCCAGATCTTCCTCATCCTCCCGCTCATCCTTGTCCTGCGCGGCCTGAATCCGCTGTGGGTATTCCGCAAAATGGCTCCGGCCCTCGCGGTCGCGCTCTTCACGAAGAGCTCCGCCGGCACCCTGCCGGTAACGCTCGCCTGCTCCGAGCAGAATCTGAAAGTCAATCCGAAAGTGTCCCGCTTCGTCCTGCCGATCTGCACCACCATCAATATGAACGGCTGCGCGGCATTCATCCTCGTCACGTCTCTCTTCGTCATGCAGAACGCAGGCTTTGAACTCTCCATGAGCACCATGATCACGTGGCTCTTCATCGCCGTGCTCGCCGCTATCGGCAATGCCGGCGTCCCCATGGGCTGCTACTTCCTCACCCTTTCCCTCATGTCCGGCATCGGCGCGCCGGTGGGCCTCATGGGCATCATCCTCCCGATCTACACCATCATCGACATGGTGGAAACGGCGGAAAACGTCTGGTCTGATTCCGCGGTCTGCGCGATGACTGACCATGACCTGAAAGGCGAGCTCTCCGAAGACGGCCCTGTGCCGGACCCGATCGGCTGATCTGTACAAGTAAACTGATATAAAAAAGACGGAACGCAAAAAAATTCCGTCTTTTTTCTTTGCGCTTTCCGCGCGCCGGCGCCGGAAAAATGAGCGCCCACGACGCAGAAATCACCCGGCGCGCCCCGGCTCTCCCGTAAAATTTCAACCCTCTGAAAAATAATTTTTCTCTCATTTTCCGCCCCAGGAAAGCGAAAAATCCCAATTTGGCCCGTACCGGGCCTTTTCAGCCGATTTTCGGCGGTACCGGGCAAACAGACTGAAATCCATTCTGCATATTTTCTGCGTCTTCTTTGCGTTGTTCTGCATGAATATACATATTTGTAAAGGCCGTGAAAAAACAGAAAACCCGGAAACGCCCATCAGACGGGCTTTTTCAGGGTCTTCAAAAAATCCCCCCGAAAATTCACTGCCTTTCAGAATATATCATGCCAATCCATAGCAAAACGGAATGGCAGCTCTTTTTCTTCATTTTTCTCTGTTTTTCTCTTTTCTCCTCAAAACTCCTTCGAAGTCCGCGGAAAATTTTTCTGAAATTTCCTATTGTACAATGGCCCCGACTGTGTTATATTGTTGAACACAAAGCTGTGGCGCGCCCTGCATGAATGTGCAGCTGAGCAGCGCCCGAACGGAAATGGTTTTCTTTTTTACCCTGTTTCTTTCACCATAAAGGCAGGCCATCCCGGAAGATGGTACAGCCCCTGCCTCCACCGAAAGCAAATGGGGTTCCTGCTTGCCCTAAAAAAGCAGCGCGGCATTCCGGAGCCAGTCTATCCGGGACAACTTTTCCCCGTGAAGCGATTCACGAATACACATGAGAAAGAAGGGAAATCCATTGTCCAAGAGCAAAAAAATGGGAGTGATACAGCTCACAACAGTCACAGCGATCAACATGATGGGTTCGGGTATTATCCTTCTGCCGTCCAAGCTGGCGGAGATCGGAACAGTATCCATTTTCGCGTGGATCCTCGCCTCTCTCGGTGCGACGCTCCTCGCCTACGCTTTCTCCGTGTGCGGCATGTACGGCACGAAGAGCGGCGGCATGGGCGGCTACGCGGAATACCGCTTCGGCCGGATCGGAAATTTCCTGTCCAATTACGCCTACGCGATCTCTCTCATCATTGCCAATATTGCCATCGCGACGGGCGTCGTCAGTTATGCGACCTACTTCTTCGGCCTGCATCTGTCGCCGCTTGCCGTATGCCTCACCACGATCGGCGTCCTCGTGCTGGCCGCCTCCATCAGCTTCGGCGGGCCGAAAGAAGCGGGACGCTTCTCCACTGTGGGCGTCGCCTGTGTGCTGACTCCGGTGGCGGGCCTTCTCCTCGCGGGGTGGTACTTCTTCGACCCGGCCATTTACGAAGCCGCGTGGAACCCGCAGGATCTGCCCTTCACCATTACCATGCGCGATTCCATCGCGGTCATTCTCTGGGCTTTCCTCGGACTTGAAACGGCCTGCGCCAATGCGGAAACTGTGGAAAATCCGACCCGCAACGTGCCCATTGCCGTCCTGGCAGGCACCCTTCTTGCGGGATTTGTCTACACCGTCTCCACGGCGATCATCGGCGGCCTCGTTCCGCACGAACAGCTCATCGGCTCCGAAGCGCCTTTCGGCCTCGCCTATGCGGCCATGTTCGGCGACACTGCTTCTCTCATCGTCTCCGGCATGCTCATCTGCTCCTGCTTCGTTTCCCTTACGGCATGGCAGTTCACCATCTCCGAAGTCGTCAGAAACGGCGCGGCGCTCGGCCATTTCCCGTCGTTCCTCACGAAAGTGAACCGTTTCCGTTCTCCTTATGTGGCGATCATCTCTCTGGTCACCCTCCAGTCGATCCTCACCATGTCCACCATCAGCCCGACCCTGCTGAAGCAGTTCAATATCCTCATCAATCTGGCTGTCGTGGTCAATCTCATCCCCTACCTGCTCGCCATGTTCGCCGTACCGGCGCTGCAGAAAGCGGAACATCTCGGCGGACGGAAAGCCAAGATCACGAATTTCACCGCCCTGTGCGGCGCGATCTACAGCCTCTATGCTGTGTACGGCTGCGGCTGGGAGATCATCTCCGACGGCATCATCGTCATGATCCTGGGCATCGTCATCTACATGGCGAAGACCTACCGCATTCATCCCGCTCCGAATCTGGCCACCTACCCGCCCTTCCATATTCACAAGAAATAAAACAGAAAGCAGCCCTTACGGGCTGCTTTTTTTATTGTTCTTCAATAGGCTGTGCCCGCTCCGCCGGGCCGAAAAATCCCACACAAAAAAGAGGCACAGGATATGTCCCGTGCCTCTTTTTTATTTATCTCAGAAATAGAAGCTGCAATTGATGCCCCACTGGTTCGCTTCCGTATCGCTGCCCCGCTCATAGCCGTAATGCACGCCGAAGCCCATATTCTCCTTCTTCGCAAGGAAGCCCACGCGGGTGAAGAAGCTGTCTTCCGCGATCTCCGTGCCGAAGCTGCCAGCGCCGCCGTCATAGCGGAACGTCTCGTCCGCAGAATCATCGCCGAAAGCGAAGCGGCAGCCTGCCCCAGCCGCCGTTGGTGGTCTCGTACTTGCAGTTCACGCCGACAGGCATGTTCCAGAGGCCCGTACCGGTCACGGGCGGCTCCCTGCCCTATGGACGGTGCATAGAGACCGCTGCTGTCCGCTCTTTCGGAAAATTTTCCCGCTTCCCGCCTGAAACGGTCACATGAAAAGAGCAAAAAGAAATGCCTGGCAGCAAAAAAGCCCCGCGCTTTCTGCGTGAGGCTTTTTCTGTTTCTTCGGTATTACTGTTTCGCGCCGGTCTTTTTCATGGCTCTGGCGATCTTGGCGGCCAGTCCGGTAATCTCCGATTTCGATACGGAGCAGACCGCGAGGCGGATGCCTTTCTTCAGCGGTACGAGGAATACCCGTTCTTCTTTTTCCAGGGTATCGCATACGACCTTGGAACCTTCCATGGGGATGGTGATGAAGAAGCCAGAAATGTAGGGCACGTATTTCACGCCTGCTTCGTCCGCTTCCTTCATGAAGATCGCAGCCCGTTCCTGGATGAGCTTAAAGTATTTCGCCCGTTCCGCGTCGAGTTCTTTCACTTCTTCCGGATCGGCGCAGATGGAGGCCATGGCTTTCATGGCGGCGCTGTTGGAGTTGGACCAGCAGGCGCGGCTGCTGTACTGGTTGATGTCCACGAATTCCTGCGCCACGTCTTCGTCGGAGGTGATGCAGATCATCGCGCCGATGCGCTGGCCGTAGAGGGTGAAGCCCTTGGACAGGGTGTAGGCCACGATGGTGAGAACATTTTTCGGCAGGTTTTCAAATTTCTTAAAGAACGTGCGGCATGCTTCTTTTTCGCCGCTGTAGTCGAGGTAAGCCACGTCCGCCACAAGGATGATGTTCTTGTCTTTTCCTTCGACGGCTTTCGCGCAGAAGTCCGCCACAGCTCCCCATTCGTCATCGCTCATGCAGTAGCCCGTGGGGTTGTTGGCGATGCCGTTCAGGATGATGACCGTATTGTACTGTTTTTCCACGAGGTCGGTCACATTTTCCTTGAAGCTCTCCATATTGAAATGGCCGTCTTCGGTGAGGAAGGAGAAGGTGCGCACTTTGCGGCCCGCGTCGATCATGACGCTGTCATAAGCGCCCCAGTGCCAGTCGGTGATGAGTACTTCATCGCCGGGGGAGGAGTAGTTGTGCACGGCGTGGTGGAGCGCGCCGGTGCCGCCGCTCGTGGAGAGGGCGCGGATGTATCCCTGCGGACGGGACTGACCGAAGCACTGGTCGATGCAGTCTTCGAGGAAATCCGGATAGCCCTGGATCGGCGCATAGGCTACGATCTCGCGGGGCATGAGGCGTTTGTACGCTCTCTGGATGACGTCGAGCATGACGAGCTGGCCGTCTTCGTCCAGAATGGAGCCGACGGTGCCGTTGATGACCTTGTCTTTCCCGATCTTTTCCGCCAGAGCGTTCGCTCTGTTATTTGCCGCGAAAATATTATCTTCTGCGTTTTTGCCTTTTGCCTGCATGGCTGCCACGCTGTATTTTGCCATGTCGCTTCCTCCTGTACAGTTCTCAATAATCGTATACTTCAATTTGCATTTTGCGCAAATAGCGCCAAATTTATTTTACAAAAAATGTACGCCGTTTTCAATAAAAATCAACAAGCCATAGAAAAAAGACCGGTTCTCCGGTCTTTCTCCATCAGCGGATATTCATTTTTTCTCCGATCTCCTGCGCGGCCCGGCGGAAAAAGGCGCTCATGCCTTCCCGCGGCTGGATGGAAGCGCCCGCGGAGAGGATGAGGCCCCGTCCGCCGGTCTCTTTCACCGCCCGCCAGATATCCCGCTCCACGGCATTTCTCTGGCCGAATTCCAGGGAACGCCGGGAGACGCCGGCCATGACGCATTTCCCTGTGAGCGCCCGCGCCTCGGCGAGCTCCGGCAGGGACTGAGAGGCGTCCCAGGAGAAGATCTGCGCCGGATATTTGCGGAGCAGCGGAAACATGCAGTTCGTCTCGCCCGCCCGGAGCACATTGCACCAGCCGGAAGAAGCGGAGAGCACCGCCAGATCGTAAGGCGCGCCGTATTCGCGGTAGAAATTTTCATCCACGATCTCGTAATCCGCGTAGGGCGCCTCAAAAAAGATGCCGTCCGCGCCGAGCTCGATCACCCGCTGCACCAGCGCGCAGGAGGTCTCCGTCACGGTGCGGAGCGCTTCTTTCACCATGGCTCCCGCGCCGCGGCGGATGTCTTCCCGCACGTGGAATCCGAGGCGGAAGACCGTCGCGAGCGGGCTCATGACGCGGAAGAGCACCGGCGCGCCGTCTTCCTTCCCGCCGAGGATGAGTTTCAGCGCTTCCTGCTCCCGAGCGAGAGCGCCTCCATTGACGGAGCTCCCGGAAAGGCGCGCCCAGTCTTCCGGGTCGGTGACATAGGCGACGCCGCCGACTTTCGTGAATCCCGGCGCGATGTAGTCTTCCGAACTGTACGCCGTGCCGTTCACCGTGACGAGAAGATCCCCGTCCCATTCTTTCTGGAAATCCAGCGCCAGCCCCGCATGGATCTCCGCGCTCTCCGGCTCCGTCAGGCCGGGGCCCCAGAATGCATAGGGCAGCCGGTCCGGTCTTTCTCCCGCGATCGCCGCGGCGATCCGCTCCTTTTTATTCATCGTCCGCCTCCGTTTTCCGCCGCTTTACCAGGCCGCGGCCACACCGTCGGCCCGCGGTTCCGTCGCGCCGGCGAGCACGCCTTCTTCATTTCTCCAGATGATCTCGCCCCGGCCGAATTCGGACATGTCGTCGAGGATGCGGATCTCATGGCCCATCATGCGGAGCTGCTCCACCGCCTGAAGAGACAGGCCCGGCTCCACGTCGAAATGGAGGCCCCCCGTCCACTGCCAGCGCGGCGCGTCGAGCGCTTCCTGCGGATTCATGTGGAAATCAATGACATTCGTAATGACCTGTAAATGCCCCTGAGGCTGCATAAAGCCGCCCATGACGCCGAAGGGCCCCACCGCGCGGCCTTCCTTCGTGAGGAAGCCCGGAATGATGGTATGGTACGTCCTCTTGTGCGGCGCGATGCAGTTCACGTGCTCTTTATTGAGATTGAAATTGAAGCCCCGGTTCTGGATAGCGATGCCGTATCCCGGCACGACCACGCCGCTGCCGAAGCCGCAGTAATTGCTCTGGATGTAGGAGACCATATTCCCTTCCCCGTCAGCCGTGCAGAGGTAGACCGTGCCGCCGCAGTTCGGGTCGCCGGAATGCGGCATGAGAGCGCGTCCGGTGATCTCCGCGCGGCGCGCCGCGCCGTACCGGTCGGAGAGAAGCGACGCCACGGAGACATTCATGTATTTCGGGTCGGTGATGTACCGGTCTCCGTCGGCAAAGGCCATCTTCATCGCCTCGAACTGGCGGTGCAGGGTCTCCGCGCAGTCTCTTTCCTTGAAATCCAGCCCTTTCAGGATATTGAGCGCCATGAGCGGCACGATGCCGTGGCCGTTCGGCGGGAGCTCCCACACGTCATAGCCGCGGTAATTGACAGACACCGGCTCCACCCAGAGGGGCGACCATTCCGCATAGTCTTCCTTTCTCACGAGGCCGCCGGTCTCTCTGGAGAAGGCGTCGATGGCGTCGGCGATCTCCCCGCGGTAGAAGCTCTCACATTCGCTGTCACGGAGCTTCTCCAGCGTCTTCGCGTGGTCGGGGAGCTTCATCATCTCTCCCGCCCGGGGCGTGCGCCCGTCGTTCAGGAAAGTCTCGAACCATCCGGCGAGAGCTTTATCGTCTTTCAGCGAAAGCAGCTCCTCATATTCCCGCCGCCACGTGTTCGCCACGAAGGAAGAAACGGGATAGCCGTTCCGTGCGTAATCAATGGCCGGTTCAAAGAGCTCGCCGAAAGGCAGCTTCCCGAAGCGCCGGGACAGACTGATCCACGCCGCGGGAGCGCCGGAAACAGTGACGGGCATCCAGCCGCGCTTGGGCATCGCCTCAAAGCCTTTTTTCCGGATCGCCTCCGGCGTCGCCGCCTGCGGGGCCCAGCCGCTGGAATTCAGGCCGTACATTTTGTCCTTCATCCACACGATGGCAAAGGCGTCCGCGCCGATGCCGTTCGATACAGGCTCCACCACGGTGAGACAGATCGCCGTCGCGATGGCCGCGTCCACGGCGTTGCCGCCTTTCCGCAGCATCGCCAGCCCCGCCTGGGCCGCCAGCTGCGAAGCGGTGCACACCATGCCCCGCGAACCATAGACGACGCTTCTCCTCGACGGATAGCGGTAATGCTGCTCATCTGCATGAAATTTCAGTTCTCTCATTTGCTCCTCCTTATGAAAGGCCTGCCGGAAAGAGACAGGCGCTGCCCCGTGATCCTTTTCCCATTATAGCAAATGCCGGTCGCTCCGGCGAAAATCTCATTTTTTCTTCGGCGTTTTTATCGGCGGCCCCGCGTTTTCCCGCAGAAAAATTCTTGCCAAATGAAAATCTCTGTGTTAAAATTTCAACCAATATCACAGAAATGCACAGAAGAGAACCAGTACCTTCTGCCGAAGGCAAAGAGAGCCGCGGGCCGGTGCGACGCGGTACGGAGACAGAAGCGAACTCATCTCAGAGCAGCCCGCTGAAATACAGGTAGGCGGCGCCGGAACCTTCCGTTACAGAGGTGGTCACTGACCGCAGAGTGCGCGCCTCCCGGCGTGAAATAGAGTGGTAACGCGAAGCTTTCGTCTCTTGTATGGCGAAAGTTTTTTTATTTCTCATGCTCTCTCAGGACCGTCAAGTGTCCGGCACAGCCGGAAATCAGAGTGGTACCGCGGGTTCCCCGTCTCTCATCAGGAGGCGGGGCCCTTTTTATTTTCACATATCTCTCCCTCCGGGGACTGATATACATAAAGGAGGAATTGTAATGGGAATGACAATGACGCAAAAGATTATGGCCGCCCATGCGGGAAAAGATTCCGTCAAGGCCGGCGATCTCATTTACTGTACGCTGGACATGACGCTCGCCAACGACATCACGGCCCCGCCGTCGATCAAGGAATTTGAAAAGATCGGCTGCCCCGTCTTCGACCGCACGAAGATCGCTCTCGTGCCCGACCATTTCACGCCGAATAAGGACATCAAATCGGCAGGCCTCGCCAAGATCGTCCGCGACTTCGCGAAAAAGCACGACATCGAACACTATTACGAAGTGGGCCGCGTGGGCATCGAACACGTGCTCCTGCCGGAACAGGGCCTCGTCGCGCCTGGCATGATGGTCATCGGCGCTGACTCTCACACCTGCACCTACGGCGCGCTGGGCGCATTCGCCACCGGCGTGGGCTCCACCGACCTGGGCGTCGCCATGGCGACGGGCGAAGCGTGGTTCAAAGTCCCCGACGCCATCCGGATCGTCCTCACCGGCACGAAGCCGGAAGACGTCACAGGCAAGGACGTCATCCTCACGCTGATCGGCATGATCGGCGTATCCGGCGCTCTCTATCAGTCTCTTGAATTCACCGGCCCCGGCGTGGCGCAGCTCTCCATGGCGGACCGCTTCTCCATCGCCAATATGGCCATCGAGGCGGGCGCGAAGAACGGCATTTTCCCGGTGGACGCGCGCACCATCGCCTATGAAAAGGGCCGCGTGAACCATCCCTATGAAATTTACGAAGCCGACCCGGACGCGTCCTACGCGCGCACCATCGAGATCGATCTCTCGAAACTCGCGCCGGTCGTCGCCTTCCCCCACCTGCCGGAAAATACGAAGGTCGTGGGCACATTCGGCGAGATCCCCATCGATCAGGTCATCATCGGTTCCTGCACGAACGGCCGTCTGGAAGATCTGGCCATCGCGGCGCGCATTTTTGAAGGACACAAAGTCGCGCCCTCCGTGCGGTGCATCGTCATCCCCGGTTCGCAGCAGGTCTACCGCGACGCCATGAAGGCGGGATACATCGACACCTTCATCGAAGCGGGCTGCGCCGTTTCCACGCCGACCTGCGGCCCGTGCCTGGGCGGATACATGGGCATCATGACCGCCGGCGAACGGTGCGTCTCCACGACGAACCGCAATTTCCGCGGCCGCATGGGCCACGTAGACAGCGAAGTATACCTCGCAGGCCCGCAGACAGCGGCGGCCAGCGCGATTATGGGCAGAATCGCTGCCCCGAAGGAGGTCATCTAATATGGCGATCGAAGGAAAAGTCTGGCGCTACGGCGACAATATCGATACGGACGTCATCATTCCCGCAAGATATCTGAATTCATTTGACCCGAAAGAACTGGCTTCCCACTGCATGGTGGACATCGACGAGAGCTTCGCCCGGAACGTACAGGAAGGCGACATCATGGTGGGCGGCCGCAATTTCGGCTGCGGCTCTTCCCGCGAGCACGCTCCCATCGCCATCAAGGCATCGGGCATTCCCGTCATCGTGGCGGCGAGCTTCGCCCGCATCTTTTACCGCAACGGCATCAATGTGGGCCTGCCCCTTCTGGAGATCGGCGACGACGTAGAAAAGATCCATGCCGGAGACCGCCTCCGCATCGACCTTGCCGAAGGGCGCATCGAAAATCTCACCACCGGCGATGTCTTCCAGGCGCCGCCGCTTCCCGGCTTTGTGCAGGATATCGCCAAAGCGGGCGGACTCATCAATTATGTAAAGGAGAAAAAGCAGAAATGACAAAACATATCGTCGTCATCCCGGGAGACGGCATCGGGAAAGAAATCACGGATTCCGCCGTGGCCGTACTGAAAAAGATCGATGAGGTCTTCCATATCGGCCTCACTTTTGAATGGAAAGACGCCGGCGGCACGGCCTACGACCTCTTCGGCACGCCGCTGCCCGACGATACGGTGGAAGCGGCCAAAGCGGCGGACGCCGTCCTCTTCGGCTCCGTCGGCGGCGACCAGTGGGATCACCTTGCGCCGGAGCTCCGCCCGGAAAGGGCCATCCTCGGCCTGCGCAAGGCCCTCGGCCTCTATGTGAATCTCCGCCCCGTCAAAGTGATGGACGTGCTCGCCGAATATTCCCCGCTGAAAGAACACATCGCCCGCGGCACGGATCTTCTCATTGTGCGTGAGCTCATCGGCGGTATCTACTTCGGCGACAAATGCGAATCGGAGATCAAAAACGGCGCGGAACGCGCATGGGATCTGGAAAACTACAGCGTTCCCGAAGTCGACCGCATCACCCGCTTCGCCATGACCGCCGCGAGAAAGCGCCGCGGCAAAGTTACCTCCGTCGATAAATCGAACGTTCTCGCCACGTCCCGTCTGTGGCGCCGCACCGTGACGGAGATCGCGAAAGAATACCCGGATATCGCCGTCGATCACCTCTATGTAGATAACTGCGCCATGCAGCTCGCCATCCATCCGACCCAGTTCGACGTGATCGTCACCTCGAACCTCTTCGGGGACATCCTCTCCGACGAAGCGGCGGTCCTCTCCGGCTCCATCGGCATGCTCCCCTCCGCCTCCATCGGCGAGAGCACCAGCCTCTATGAACCGATCCACGGCTCCGCGCCGGATATCGCCGGACAGGGCATCGCCAATCCTTCGGCGACCATCCTCTCCGCGGCGATGCTCCTCCGGTATTCCCTCAATGAAGACGCCGCGGCGGACGCCATCGAAAAAGCGGTGGAAGCGGCTCTCGCCGACGGATACCGCACGCCCGATCTCTACCGGGAAGGATTCAAAAAGGTAGGCACCGCCGGCATGACGGACGCCGTTCTCGCCCACATCGGCTGATTTCCCCAAAAAGAAGCACGCAAAAAGCATCAGGAAGCAAACGCCTGATGCTTTTTTTATGGTTTATTTCCGGCTCCCCCCGTATTTCCTTTCAATGAAGAAGAGCCGCCCCGCCAGGAAAAGCGCCGAGCAGCCCACGCCGATGTCGAGCCCCTGCCAGTAGGAGAGAGCCCCGTGGCCCGCGATGTGGTCAAGAGCGAGCCCCGCGGGGAAGCACACGCCCCAGTACGCGGCCATCATGAGCATGAACGGCACTTTCGCGTCCTTGTAGCCGCGGAGGATCCCCTGAATGGGTGCGGCCACCGCGTCGAAGCACTGCCACCCCGCGCAGTAAATCAGGAAGATGCCTGCCGCCGCGGCGACGCCCGCGTCTTCCGTATACAGCCCGGCGATAAGTCCCCGCCCGGCGATCGTCACGCCCGCCGTCACGAGCGCGCAGAACAGCGCCGCCGACAGCCCGGCCTTCCGGAAAGCCCGCACCCGGTCAAAGCGCCCCGCCCCGGCCTCCACCCCGATCAGGATGGTGAGCGCCATGGAAAAGGACAGCGGCAGCATGTAAATAACGCCGGAAAAATTGATCGCCGCCTGATGCGCCGCCAGCACGTCCGTGCCGAACCGGGCGATGAAAATGACGATGAATCCGAACAGGCTCGACTCCATGAACATGCCGAAGCCGTTCGGCAGGCCGATCCCCAGAAATTCCTTCCACGACGCGAGGCGCATGCGGCAGCTCCCGAAGATCTCCCTGCCCATAAATACGGGGTCCTTCATCACCACGGCAAGGAACATCGCGAGCAGGATCAGATAGGTCAGCGCCGTAGCAATGCCCGCGCCGATGCCGCCCATGCGGGGCACGCCGAAATTCCCGAAAATGAAAAGATAATTCAGGAACGCGTCGATGGGAAGCGCCAGCAGGAAAAGGCGCATGGAGATGGACGTGCCGCCAACCGTATCGGTGAGGCTCCGCATGACCATGACGGGCGTCTCGAAAAAGACCGCCGCCGTCATGGCGAGCAGGTAGTACCGGGCGATATGTTCCACTTCCGGCTCGAGGCGCATCGCCGCCAGCACCGGATCGATGGCCGCCGCGTAGATCCCCGCGAAAAGGACAGACAAAAGGAGCCCCACACAGAAGCCGGTGCGCATCGTTTCCGGAATGGCCGCCGTTTCCTTTTTTCCCAGATGCTGGGCGATCATGGGCGTCGCCGCGGCGAGCACCCCTGTCGTCGCCACGAGGATGGGCATGAACAGGCTCGCTCCCACAGACACCCCCGCCAGATCGACTTTCCCCGCGTGGCCGGACATGGCGGTATCGAGGAAATTCATCCCTACCGTAGAGAGCTGCGCGATCAGGATGGGGACCATCACGGAGATCAATTTCCGCAGCACCGGAGACAGTCTCATGGTTCCTCCTTTCTTTCAAATACGCAAAAGAAAAAGGCGCCTCGCGCCCTCTTCCTCATTTTCATTTCCCCGCTTTCGCCCAGTCTTCTTTGAAGCGGGCGATACCGGCGTCCGTCAGAGGATGCTTCATCGCGTCCATGAGCACCTGGTACGGCACGGTGGCGATATCCGCCCCGGCGAGAGCGCACTCCGTGATATGCTGGGGCTTCCTGATGGAAGCGGCGATGATCTCCGTATCGATATCATGGAGATGGAAGATATCGGCGATAGTGCGGATGAGCGCCACGCCGTCCCAGCCGATGTCGTCAATGCGTCCCACAAAGGGGCTCACATAGGACGCGCCCGCCCGGGCCGCGAGGAGCGCCTGATTCGCGGAAAATACGAGCGTCACATTGGTCGGAATGCCGAGCTTTTTCAGCTGCGCCACCGCTTTGAGCCCTTCCGCCGTCATGGGGATCTTCACCACGATATGGGAGCCCAGCTTTACCAGCTCCTTCGCTTCCGCCACCATGCCTTCTGCGTCGTCGGAGAGCACTTCCGCGCTGATCGGCCCGTCCACAAAAGAGGAGATCTCCCGGATCACCTCATGAAAATCCCGGCCTTCCTTCGCCACGAGCGACGGATTCGTCGTCACGCCGGAAATAAATCCCATGGCATAGGCCCTGCGGATCGCGTCCACATCGGCGGTATCAATAAAAAATTTCATCGTCAGACTTCCTTTCCCGGCAGAGCACGGCTCCGCCCCTATTTTCCCTTATATGTGTACACTTATATTTACCATGCCCTATATAAAATGTCAAATGCCCGGCAAATGCCGAAGATCCGGACGGCGCCGGGAAATTCCCGCTTTCAATTCCCGCTTTCAAATTGACCTTTTTATAACTTTTATTTTATAATATGAATGATATATAATATATTGTTTCCTAATATAGAGAGGCCGCTATGAAACCTACGCTCCTTGCGCTGTCTTATTTCCAGAAAGCCGCGGAAAAACAGCATCTCACAAAAGTCGCGGAAGAACTCCATATCTCCCAGCCTTCCCTCTCCCGCACCATCAAAACGCTGGAGACCGATCTGGGCGCGCCGCTTTTTGAGCGGAGCGGGCGGAACATCGTCCTCACCCGGTACGGCGAGATCCTGCTCCGCCATACGGAAAAGATCATGGAAGAGCTCCGCGCCGCGGAAAAAGAGATTGAAGACATGAAAGGCGCGCAGCAGACCACAGTGAGCTTCTCCCTTTTCGCCGCGTCGAAGCTCATCCCAGGATTTCTTATGGAATTCCGCCGTCTCCATCCGAACATCCACTTGGAGATCCTCCAGCAGAAGATCGATCACGAAAAGAAAAAAGGCGACGGTGTCGATCTGTCCCTTTTCTCCTCTATCAATCCCATGGAAAACGATTACTGCACGACCCTCATGGAGGAAGAGATCCTTCTCGCCATGCCCGACACGGATCCTCACGCAGGCGACGCCGCGGTGAAACTGAAAGATTTCGCCGAATCCGGATTCATCCTGCTTCAGACGGGGAAAAGCCTCCGCGCTATCACCGATGTCTACTGCCACGCCGCGGGATTCACGCCGCGCATCTCCCTGGAGAGCGACAGCCCCGATACGGTGCGGGAATTTATCCGCGCCGGGCTGGGCATTTCCTTCGTCCCCAAGATCACCTGGCACGGCGTCAGCAGCAGCCATGTGAAGCTCGTCCCCATCTCCACGCCGATCTGCCGCCGCAGCATCATTCTCTCGTGGCGCGCGGACATCGAAGACTCCCCTTCCGCCGTGCTCCTCCGAAACTATATGATCGACAACTTTGCCCGTTATGCTTACGGTCAGGCCGAAAAATGACTGTATCCAGGTCAAATTCTACATTTTTCGCAAAAAATCCCATTCTTTTTTTGCATAAGTCCGCGCCGTTTTCCCGCGCTCGCCGTCGTATTTCTCTCTTTTGATCAGGCATTCTGCCCGTTCCCTTTATTTTATTTCATTTTTCCCGATATCTTTCTTCCCGTTCTCTTTCGCTTTTTGTGCGTTCCTTATTTTTTCCGCAAAGCAGGCTTTCTCATCCATAGAAAAAAGTCATACTTTTCCCGCGCAGGCTCTTCCGCAATGCGCTTTTCATGCTTATAAACATTTGTCATATTATGCGTTTTCTGTTATTTTAAAAGGGTAAATTTCATATTTTGAACAGGAAATGTCAGCAATATGTGTACGCTTAATGATCGGCAAAAGCGTGCGCACCATCCTGCGTATTTCCACAAAATATTTATCAATGTAAAAAATCTAAGGAGATCCCCCATGAATTTAGGCTCAAGAATTCGTCAATTCCGCAACGCGGCTGGCTTAAGCCAGGAAAAACTTGCATGGCAGGCTGGAATTGCGCCTGCATTCCTCGGACAGTTGGAACGGGGACTCAAAAGCCCGACCGTCAAAACGCTGGAGAAGCTCACCCGCGCGCTGGGCATCTCGATCGCTGAACTGTTTTCCGGTCCTGCCGATCTGTCCGATGAAAAAGACGCCGCCATCAAGCAGATCGTTTATCAGATCCGCGACCTGCCGGTAGAAAGCATCCAGAACATTTCCGTCATCATTCAGAATGTCTGCGAGATCAGCGCGAGAAGTGCCGAAGAAGCGCGCGCCGCCGAAGCACCGGCGGAAGAGCCCGCAGAAGAAACCAAGTCCTACGCTCCTGCTGCCGATCCGCAGGAATAAACGGAACTGGATCCGTCTCGAAAGAGGCGGATTTTTTCTGTTTCCGATACCCGAAGCGGCGAAAAAATATCCCCCTCCTGCCTTGCGCAGAGAGGGGGATTCGTATTTTCACAGCCGCAGTTTTTATTTTCTTCCGCCGAGGTAGGCCGCCATGACGCTCGGATTGGCGGCGACTTCCTGCGCGGGGCCTTCGAGGACGATGCGCCCTGTCTCCATGACGTAGGCGTAATCGGCAATGGCCAGCGCTTTACGGGCATTCTGCTCGACCAGGAGCACCGTCGTCCCATTTTGATTGATCTCCCGGACGACGTCGAAGATCTGCTGCACCACGAGCGGCGCCAGACCCATGGACGGTTCGTCAAGGAGCATGACTTTCGGGCGGGCCATCATGGCGCGTCCGATGGCGAGCATCTGCTGTTCGCCGCCGGAGAGCGTGCCGCCGTACTGGCCGGCTCTTTCTTTGAGGCGGGGGAACTGGGCGAAGACTTTTTCCATGTCTTCCGCGATACCCGCCTTGTCTTTGCGCTGGTACGCGCCCATTTCCAGGTTTTCCGCGACCGTCATGGTCTGGAGGATCTGCCGTCCTTCGGGAACGAGCACGACGCCTTCGCTGACGATCTGATAGGGCTTCTTGCCGCGGATCGATTTCCCTTCAAAGAGGATATCCCCTTCTCCCGGCTTCATGACGCCCATGATCGTCTTCATGGTCGTCGATTTGCCCGCGCCGTTCGCGCCGATCAGGGTGACGATCTTGCCTTCCTCGACGGAGAGGCTGATGCCCTTCAGGGCCTTGATGTTGCCGTAGCTGGCAACGATATTTTTCAGCTCAAGCAGCATTACGCATCCTCCTTCCCAAGGTACGCCTCGATGACGGCAGGATTATTCTGCACTTCCGCCGGTGTGCCCTGCGCCAGCATCCGCCCGAAGTTGACGACGATCAGGCGGTTGCAGAGCGTCATGACCAGGTTCATATCGTGTTCGATCAGGATGATGGTGATATTGAACTGCTCACGGATGCCCCGGATCAGCTCGATGAGGGCCGCTGTCTCGCTGTCGTTCATGCCGGCCGCCGGTTCATCCAGAAGGATGAGCTGCGGGCGCGCCGCCATGGCGCGGGCGATCTCCAGTTTTCTCTGCTTGCCGTAAGGAAGCTCGGTGGCCAGATGATCGGCCACATCGTCAAGACCGACGTAACGGAGCAGTTCGTGCGCTTCCTCCACCGCGTCTTTTTCTTCCTGTTTCATGGAAGACGTATGGAAGAGGCTGCCTGCCAGGCCCGTCTTCATGCGGCCGTGGTGGCCTACGAGGATGTGCTCGAGGACCGTCATATTCGAGAAAAGGCGGATATTCTGGAAAGTGCGGGCGATCCCCGCATTGACGATCTCATGGGTCTTCTTCCCTATGAGGGACTCTCCGTTCAGGAGCACATCGCCCGACGTCACGGGATAGACCCCGGTGATCATATTGAAAATAGTCGTCTTCCCGGCGCCGTTCGGCCCGATGATGCCGAAGATGTCGCCTTTTTCGACGTTGAAGGAAATGTCGGACAGCGCCGTGATGCCGCCGAATTTCTTGACTACGTTTTTCATTTCCAGAAGCACGGTCACTTGCCCCCTTTCGGCGATTTTTTCAGACGGCGGGAAATATATTTCACCGCGTCATACGACAGGATGCCGTCGGGACGGAAATCCATGAGAATGACCAGCATGAGCCCGTAAATGATATCGCGGTATTCCGACATGGCGCGGAGGGATTCCGGAACGATGGTGAGCACCGTGGCGCCGAGGAGCGGGCCCCACATGACATTGCTGCCGCCGAATACGGTGTAGAGCAGCATGTCTACGACTTTGTGCCATGTGAAATCCGTCGGGCTGATGAAGAAGGTGGCGTGCGCGTAGAGCGCCCCCGCCACGCCCGCGAAGAAGGCGCTGAAGAGGAAGCTCATCATTTTGTAGTACACCACATTGATGCCGGACAGGGACGCCGCGTATTCGTCAGCTTTGATCGCCGCGAAAGCGCGCCCGATGCGGGAATGTTCGAGGCGGTACCAGAAGAAGAAGATCACCGTCACCAGGATGATGAGCGCAATGCACATGAGGAACTGTCCCGTTGTCTGAGAATCAATGCCCAGCGCGTCGATCAGGCCCGCGTCGCTCGCGAAGGAGGAGAGGGAATTCGCCATGGAGGGAATGCCCGACAAGCCCAGTGCGCCGTTGGTAATCTTCATATTGAGGGCGATGACGCGGACCACTTCGCCGAAGCCCAGCGTCGCGATCGCCAGGTACAGGCCGCGGAGCCGGATCGTTGGGATGCCGATGATAAGCGCCACCGCCGCCGCGACGATGCCGCCGCAGAGGATGGCCGCGGGCATGGGCAGACCCATCTTCATGGTGAGGATCGCCGATGTATACGCGCCGAAGCTCATGAAACCGGCGTTGCCGAGAGAAACGAGGCCTGTACAGAGCGTCATGTAGATGGTCAGCGCCAGGATCGTATTGATGCAGATGAATACGAGAACCTGTAAAAAGTAACCGTTCAGTAAATCTTCCATTACGGTCTTCCTCCTTTCCCAGCCTTAGAGAACAATCCTTCCGGCCGGATGAAAAGGATCAGGATGATGAGGCCGAAGGCTACGGCGTCGCGGTAGGTGGACGCGCCGTAAGCGACGCTGAAGACTTCCGCGATGCCCAGGATGAATCCGCCCGCCATGGCGCCTTCCACATTGCCGAGGCCGCCCAGGATGAGGACTGCCAGTCCTTTGAAGCCCATGGCCGTGCCCATGGTCGGCTCGATGGCGTTGAAAGACAGGCCGATGAGGACGCCTGCCGCCGCGCCGAGAGCCGACGCCAGCATGACCGTAAATGTGATGATCCGCCCCGTATTGATGCCGAGGAGGCCGGCGGTCTCAATATTTTCCGATGTCGCCCGCACGGCCTTGCCGATCTTCGTCCGGTTCAGCATGACCGCGAGGAGCACCATGAGCACCACCGCCGTGCCGAGACTGACGATCTGAATGCCGGAGATCTTGAATGCGCCCATATCCATGAGCTCGCTGCTGATGGTGGACGGGAAGGATCTCGTCTGCGGGCCCCAGATCATGAGGGCCACGCTCTCCAGAAAGATGGATACGCCGATGGTGCCGATCAGAGGCGCCAGGTGAGTGACTTTGCGGCGGCGGAGCGGCCGGAGCGCCGTCAGCTCCAGGATATAGCCGAGGACCGCGCCGCCCGCCATGGCCGCGAGAAGCGCCGGAAAGATTCCCATGCCCGTCTCCGTGACGAGCAGAAGACCGATGTAGGCTCCGATCATGAAGATCCCGCCGTGCGCCATGTTGACGATATTCAGCACGCCGAATACCAGCGTGTAGCCGATGGCGATCACGGCGTAGGCACTGCCCAGAGTCAGACCGTTGATAAGCTGCTGTGAAAACACGTTCATTTCCCTTTCTTTGCACACAGGCACTTTCTCGCTGCCTCTCCCCAGTGCCTTTTGGGAAGCAGGCCCGGCTCTGCCGGAACGGATACCTTTGAAAAAACGCGCCCCTGCCGCAGTCCTTCCATGACCGTGACAGGGGCGCGTTCCGCGCGGTACCACCCTATATTTCTTACTTTCCGGAAACGGACGCATCCGGTGTCCCGCCACAGAAAAAGCCCCCACCTGCCTCAGCAGATAGGGGCGATGAACGCGGTACCACCCTATATTATACTTTCGTCTCCGATCCGTAACGAGGATACACGCCTCTCCCTACTCGGTTCAGGAAAGGAGCTCCCGAGTGATATATTTGGGCCACAGAATGCGCCGCCTTGCACCAGCCGCCGGCTCTCTTCAGTCATGGACTGCCGCCCTTTTTGCTCTCGATCATAGCCTATCATGTCCGTAACGCAGACTGCGCCGCCGGTTACTTGATTCTCCGACGGAACTCCCGGGAGAGCTTGCGTCCCGCTGCCTGTCAGCTTCCACCGCCCGCTGACTCTCTCTGCCGCATGGTCAGGCCGCTTTTTCCCGTTCCTCGTCTTTTCTCTTCGGTTATATAGAGTATATTATAGGAAAATCTGCTGCATTGTCAATAGAAAGTATTCAAATGATGCGATTCACAGAACCGCTCTTCCCTGAAACGGCGCGCTTATTCCAGCGGCACCCACTGGCCGTTCTTGACCTGGAGGACATCGAGCTCCATTTTCGGATCGCGGTTCCCGTCAAATTCAAACTGACCGGTGGCTCCTTCAAAGCCTTTGATCTTCGCCAGGGTGTCGCGGAACTTCTTCCGGTCCGTGGTGGTGCCGGACTGCTCCACCGCCTGATGGAGCGTGTACATCGCGTCGTAAGCCTGTGCGGAGAACTGATCCGGCTCGTGGCCGTACTTCTCTTTGAAGGCCTTGCGGAATGCCTGAGCTTTTTCGGTCTGACGCTCCGGGTTCCACGGGGTGGCGACGAGCGTACCGTCCGCGGCGGCTCCCGCCTGTTTGATATATTCCGGACTGTTGAAGCCGTTATTGCCGATGATCATCTGAGTCATGCCCATGTCGCGGGCCTTCTTGGCGATGAGCGCCCCTTCCTGATAGAGGCTGGCCACGCAGATGATGTCAGGATTGGCTGCCTGGATCTTCGTGAGCTGCGCGGAGAAATCCGTGTCCTTCTCGGCGAAGGTCTCCGTCGCTACCACATCGATGCCCATTTCCTTGAAGAGATCCTGATAGATGCCGTTTTCGCCGACCATCTGGTCATTATTATTGCAGTAAATGATCGCCGCCGTCTTGAATCCCAGCTTGTCGTGGGCTTTCTTTACCGTCTGCGGGATGGCCATCTTGCCGGGGATGGCGTTTCTGAAAATATAGTCGCCGATATCGGTGATGCCGGGCGCTGTCGTCCCCGTGCCGAACGCCACGACTTTCGACTGCTGCGCGATCGGGCCGGCGGCGAACATTTCTCCGGAGAAGGTCGGCCCTTCAACGGCGAGGACCTTATCCTGCTCGATGAGCTTTTTCATCGCGTTGATGGCCTCTGTCTTGCTGCCCTTCGTATCGTAGAAGACGATATCCAGTTTCGTCTTCGTGGCGGGGTTCGCATTGATCTCCTCCACCGCCAGATCCACGCCTTCTTTCATGGCAATGCCGTACGCCGCGCCGGGTCCGGTCACCGCTTCGAGGACGCCGATCTTTGCGGACGCCGCGCCGCCGGAAGGCGCCGTTTCGCTCTTCTTCTCCCCGCCGCACCCCGCGAATGCGCCTGCGATCATCAGCGCCGCTCCTGCGGCGGCCAGTCTCTTCATCCATCTGCTGTTCATCATGGGAAGTTCCTCCTTTTGTCTTTCCGCAAAAATTCTCTTCAATACGGCCCGGTAAAAAGAAAACGCCCCTGTCTCCGGAAGTCATGCTTTCCCGGAGACAGGGGCGCCGTGCGCGGTACCACCCTGTGGTTTCACTCTGCCTGCAAGTCAATGCGGCGGCGCTGCCAAAAGAAAAACCCCTATCTCATCCCGAGATAGGGGCGATGTTCCGCGGTACCACCCTACATTATACTTAGAGGTGTGTCCGTAACGGGGACCGGCCGTTTCTCCCTACTCGCTTCGGAAGAAATACTCGCGAGGGACATATCGCACTTCAGCATGCATCAGCTCTCACCATCCGCTGACTCTCTGCAGTCATCTCTGAAATACTCTGGAAAATCTCGTTCATCGTACTTGCTGTATTGAATGGCTGTATTATACGGTCATCGAAAGGAGATGTCAAGAGATTTTTTGAGGAAAAGAGATGATTTCATGCATCTGCCGCATAGTTCGTAAAAATTTGGTAAAATGAGAACAGAAAAGGACATCTCACAGAAAGGAGGCGGTCTTCATGACGGTCTGCGATATAGTCATCCGCCTGCTGGCGGCGCTGGTGCTCGGCGGCATCATCGGTTATGAACGGCAGGTCCGCAGCAAGGCCGCGGGGCTCCGCACGCACATCCTCGTTTCCATGGGCGCCTGCCTCTATATGATGGTCTCGCTCTCTATTCCCGCGGAAATGCAGGCCGCCTACGGCATGTCTTCCGACGGCGGCCGCATCGCGGCGCAGGTCGTGAGCGGCATCGGCTTTCTCGGCGCGGGGACGATCCTCGCCGCGCAGGGCACGAGAAAGATCATCGGTCTCACGACGGCGGCGAGCATCTGGGCCGTGGCGGCAGTCGGTCTCGCGGCGGGCGCGGGCCTCCTCTTCATGGCAGGGCTCACGGCGCTTCTGATCCTTATCACCCTTCGGGCGCTCCGCCGCATCGACCGCATGCTCTCCCGCACCCGGCCCCACCATTTCCTGGAGCTCACCCTGACGGTGGAGGCGCAGCATTTCCCGCTGGAACGGTTCCGCCTCTATCTGCGGCAAAATGAATTCCGTCCGGTGTCTTTCGAATCGGAGCGCGCCGCCCCGGGGCGCACGGTCTACCGTATCCTCCTGGAGGAAGAGAGCGAAGAGGAAGAAGGGCGGCTCCTTCTTGATATGATGGCCTTCCCCGGCATGGAACAGGCCGCTTCCCGGAAGGTAACCACGGAAAAATGAACGCCAAAACGGCGGCAGGAATGATCCTGCCGCCGTTTTTATACGGTCTTTATCCGAGCACTTTCTTCACGATGTCTACGAATACGTCCTTGCCGCCTTCCAGATATTCCGTCTTGAAATGCATGTCCGGATGATGGAGCCCCGGAAACGCGTCGCAGCCCACGCCGAAATACCCCGCTTTCAGGGACGGCTTATGGCGGATATAGTAATGGAAATCTTCCCCGCCGGTGAGACGGATGGGCCGGTAGAGCCGCTCCGCGCCGAGCACGTCCGTCACGGCTTCGCTGATGAGACGGATGGCGTCTTCGCTGTATTCCGCAGCGGGCACTTCCCCGTCGCAGGACAGATCGACGGATGCTCCCACCGCTTCCGCCGCCGCGAGGATGGCGCGCTTCGTCTTTTCCTTCATTTCATCCATGGCGGCGTTTTCTTCACACCGCATATCCCAGGAGACCACCGCTTCCGGCGGGATGGCGTTCAGCGCGCCGTTGTCGCAGACAAAGCGCGTCGGCTTCACGCTGAAAGAAAGATTCGGGTCAATGTGCACCATGGATACGCCCGTCACGGCCATCGCCCCCGCTTCAATGGCGTTCACGCCGAGATGCGGACGGGAGCCGTGCGCCTGCACGCCATGGAAATGAGCGGTCATCATGTACTGCGCGGAATGGTACATGGCCGGCGTGATGGAGCCGGTGGGCACATTCGCCGCGGGCTGGATGTGCGCGCCGATGAGGATGTCCACATCGTCGATCGCGCCGCCTTCGATCATGGAGAGCGCTCCCGAGGCGAGTTCTTCCGCCGGCTGGAACAGGATCTTCAGCTTTCCTTTCTTCACGAGGCCCTGCGCCTTCGCTTCTTCCGCCGCGGTGAGCACCATAGAGGAATGCCCGTCGTGGCCGCAGGTGTGGCGGGCGCAGCGCACCCCGTCGATCACATGGGTGAGCGCGTCCATATCCGCGCGGAGCCCCAGCACCGGCCCGGGGACGCCGCTGTCCCACACGCCGACGACGCCGGTCTTCCCGCCGACATGGCGCTCCACTTCGTAACCCGCTTTTTCCAGGCAGTCCGCGAGATACTCCGACGTTTTAAATTCTTCCATGCCTCTTTCCGGAATGGTGTGCAGATAGTTGTAATGATCCATGAGCTGACTCATATTGCTTCTCCTTTATTTTCACATGCGATTACGCAAGAACGATCCAATTCATGATGAGCATCGCGCAGGACGCGTTGATCACGCTGGCCAGCATGAGGAGCGGCCAGTACCGTGCCGGTACGCCCGCCGTGCCGAGCAGACGGCCCATGTACTGAATCTGCGCGTTCAGCAGAAAGTACGCCGGCATCATGACCGTCACGTCATGGGGCGAGATCGAGCCGGAAGCCACCATGCCCGCGGTGATGCCGATCGCCGAAGACGACGACAGCCATGTCGTGAGCAGGATGATGATCGCCTCGCCGGGCAGTCCGAAAACAGCCATGACCGGGCCGCACACCTGGCTCAGGAAAGCCATCACGCCGAGGCGCGTCAGGATATCCGTCAGCACATAGGCCATGAGGATATTCGGCATCAGGCTGCCGATGGCCAGATTGAATCCTTTTTTCGCCCCGCGGACGAAAATATCGCAGGGATTGCTGATTGCTCTCTCAGCTGTATTATTCATCTTTGAAGTCCCCCTTGTACACGGTATTCAGCATGAAGCGGACAAAAATCGCTCCCACGAATTTGAAAACGAAGATCAGTACGAACGGAATGAAAAGCGGGCAGATCAGGAAAGCGAAGGCCCCCGACCCGATGGTGAAGTAATTGTTGACCATACCCGCGCCGGAATACTGCCATGCGCTCATGATGATGAGCTCTTTCTTCGTAACGACCCCGTCGTCATAGAGCTCGCGGGTGAGCGCCGCGCCGGCGTCCGTGCTCTGAAGATCGGTGATGAGCGCCAGCCCCGTCGCGCCGGGAATGCCCATGAGCGGACGGAGGAGCGGAGTGAGCAGCTTCTGCGCCGCTTTCAGCGCGCCGTAGTGGGCGAGGATCTCCAGGCAGCCCAGCGCCAGCATGACCGCCGGCGTAAGGGACAGCGCGAAGAGGAAGCCCTGCCGCGCGCCTATGCCCGCCGTGCCGAGGAAGTTGCCTCCCTCCTTGATCTTTCCGAAAGAGCCGGAAAGCGTGGTGAAGTCAAAAGCGGCAAGCCATTTATACCCGGGTACATCGGACAGCGCTCCGCAGAAATATAGAACCGCCACAGCGAGAGCGATGTACGCTTTTACGCCGATCTTGATTTTTTCTTCCGGCGGCGATTTTTTCTTGTTTTCCTTGTCTTCCATACAAATTCCCCCCCATTTCGCGGCATATCCTGCCGTAAAAACAAAAAATGCAGAGCACTGAAAGGCCGTCCTGCTGTACGGGCCTTACCAGCGTCTCTGCTGTCCGCGCTGTCGCGCATCTGAAAATGTTTCCTGATTTCTCAGTTCTTAGTATGTATCATACTTAATAACGTATTATTACGCAATATTCGATAGTGTTACTTTATAGATTTTATCAATCAGTTGAAATTATTTTTCTCTTTTTCAATCATTCCCCGCGGATGAAATCCTGCACGATCCGCGTATACGCTTCCGGATTCTCCGCAAATTCCCGCGCGTGCCCCGCGCCCTCAAAGATCCGCACCGCTTTCCGCCGCGACGCGCAGGCTCCGCCCAGCTTCTCCGCCGAGTCCGGCGGGATGAGCGTATCGTCCGCGCCATGAAGGAAAAGCGCCGGCGCGCGCATGCGGCCTGCCGCGGACAGGGGATCGATGTCAGACAGGACGCACCCCGAATGGAGAAACATCGCCGCCTGGAAGAAAGGATTCAGCGCGTCCATGGCAAGGAGCAGCCGTTCGTCGCCCGTCCAGCGGAAGAGTTTCTCCCGGCCGAGCGAGAAGAGATCGGCATAGGAACTGTCGGCGATGCAGAAGCGGAGATCCTGCCCGCTTTCCGAGCCGCTCCAGAGAATGGCCATCGCCGCGCCGAGCGACACGCCGTGCACGCCGATCCGCATCTCCGGGTCTTTCGCGAGAAGCCATGCTTTCCACGCCGCGAAGTCGCCGGTCTCCTTCATGCCCCACAGGGTGTGACGGCCTCCGCTTTCCCCGTGTCCCCGGAGATCGATGAGGAGCACATTATAATCAAGGGCCTGATACAGCGGCACGAGGCTCTCACACATGGCGCGGTTGGAATACAGGCCGTGCACAAGCACCACCGTATAATGCGACGGCCTCTCCCGAGGCACATACGTTCCCGCCAGCACCGTGCCGTCCCCGGCCGTGACCTCCGCCGGTTCCCATCCCGCTCTCCGCTCGATCTCATGGATGCGGGCGAGCTGCCCCGTCTGATTTTTTATGCCCAGTATCTGATCCCACGGCGACTCCAGGAGGCCTTCGTACATTCTGTTTCCCGCGTACATCCCCGCGGCAAGGCACAGCACCAGAAACACCGCGGCGAACCGCTTCGCCCATTTCCAGAAAAAACGGATCATCTTTTCCGCCGCTCCTTATCTCTCATGACCGTTGATTGGTTATCGCCTATTATATAGAAAAAATTTTCTTTCCGCTGTAAAATTTCCAAAAATTTTCGCAGGAATTTATTATAATGGTATTATCATTTCAAATCACTGCACGGCGTCAGCGCCGTGAAAGGAGCGCTTATCATGAAACAATGGCTGGAAAATCAATTTGAGCTAGCCCGATGGCATACGTCGGTCTCCACAGAGATCATCGCCGGGGCCACCACATTCGCCACCATGGCCTATGTCCTCGCCGTCGTGCCGGGCATGATGGCCGGAGCGGGCCTTCCCGCGGGAGCCATGCTCACCGCGATGGTCCTCATGATCGTCATCACCACGCTGGGCATGGCGTTCTACACGAACCGGCCCTTCGTCCTCGCGCCGGGCCTGGGCAGCGTGGCCATTTTCTCCATCACCATGGTGCAGCTCCAGAAGATCCCCGTGGAGACGGCGGCAGGGCTCGTCTTCCTGTCGGGCATCCTTTTCATCATCGTCACGGTCTTCGGCATCCGCGACGCCATCGTCGCCCTCTCATTCCGAAAGGCATCAAGATCTCCATCAGCGCGGGGGGTGGGCTTTTCATCGCCGTCATCGGCATGCGCAACGCCCACCTCATCGCGGCGAACGCCAAAAAGACCGCCCTGTCCTTCGCCGATCTCACCCAGCCTGCGGTCATCGTGGCCGTCATCGGCATGGTCATCCTCCTCATCCTGGAGAGCCGCCGCGTGAAGGGAAGCGCGCTCATCGCCATCGCCGCCGCCACGCTTGCCGGTCTCCCCCTCGGCGTGACCCACCTGCCGTCTTCCGTCTTTTCTTCCCCGGAAGGCATCGGGGACCTCCTCTTCCGGTTCGACCTGGCTTCCGCGCTGGATCTGAAATACATCCCCTACCTTTTCGCCTTCTTTCTGCCGGATTTCTTCTCCAGCTTCGGCACCGCCCTCGGCGTGGGCGGCCGGGCGGGATTCCTCGATGAGAACGGCGACCTGCCGGGTCTCCACAAGGTCTTCCTCGTCGATTCCCTGGCGGCCACGCTGGGCTCCTTCGCGACCGTTCCCGTGCTGATCACCTATCTCGAATCCAGCGCGGGCGTGGAAGCGGGCGGCCGCACGGGCCTCACGGCGCTCACTTCGGCAGCGCTCTTCCTGGCGGTCCTCGCCGTGACGCCCCTCGCCCTCATGATCCCCTCTGCCGCCACGGCCCCCATCCTCATCTACGTGGGCATCAGCATGATGAAAGGCCTCCGCAATCTGGACTACGACACCATGTCCGAATGCATTCCCGCCTTCCTCTGCATCGCCCTCGCCATTTTTACATTCAACGTGGGCAACGGCATCGCCGCCGCCTTCATTGCCTATGTCATCATCCGGCTAGCGGCAGGCGAATTCCGCCTCCTCCGTGCGGGCCATTTTCTTCTCGCCGCCGTGCTGATGTACTACTTCTACTCCATGGCCGTCATGAAATGATTCCAAAGAAAGGAGCCTCCCCATGTCCTTTGTCCACCTCCATCTCCATACGGAATATAGCCTCCTGGACGGCGTGTGCCGCATTCGCGA
>UQYL01000012.1 GCA_900545365.1 uncultured Dialister sp.
TTTTAATATTTTAAACTCCAAGAAAAAAGCCGGGACGTTTCATCCCGGCCCGCCGTCATTTCAGGCAGAATATATCTTCCCATCTTTTTTTCATGTCCGCCAGGCGGAGCTCTCCTTCCGCCTCCGACGCCGCTCTCAGAGAGCAGTAAAATTTGATCTTCGGTTCTGTGCCGGACGGGCGCACCGCCGCCCAGGAACCGTCTTCCAGTAGAAACTTCAGCACGTTTTCCTTTGGAAGGCTGCCGATCCCCTTCCTGTAATCCAGCACTTCCCGTATGCCCGGCATCCATTCTCCGGCCGTCCCCGTGCGGAGCGCTTCCATAATGCGGGCGATCTTTTCCATCCCGTCTTTCCCCGGAAGCGTATAGGAGATCGTCCGGTCCAGGCGGTATCCGTACTGTTCATAGAGCCTGTCCAGAGCGTCGATCAGCGTCATGCCCTTCGTCCTGTACCAAGCCGCCATCTCGCAGATCAGTACGGCTGTTCCTACGGCATCCTTATCCCTGGCGTGCATGCCGATCAGGTAGCCGTAGCTTTCTTCGTATCCCATGATAAAATCCTTCGCCGGATCGTTTTCATAGGCCGTGATCTTTTCCCCGATGTATTTAAATCCGGTCAGCGTTTCTTCTACCTGCACGCCTTTCGCCCGGGCGATATCCGCGCCGAGCTCTCCGGTGACGATCGTCTTGATGATGAGGGAAGCCGGCGTCAGTCTGTCTTTCCGCATGGTCAGGACAAAATCCGTCAGAAGAGCCCCCATTTGATTTCCCGTGATGAGGCGAAATCCTCCGTCTGTACGGACTGCCACGCCGATGCGGTCGCTGTCCGGATCAGTGCCGATCACGATATCCGCGCCGATCTTCTCCGCTTCCCCGATCCCCATTTGAAGCGCACCGCTCTCTTCCGGATTCGGAGACTTCACGGTGGGAAAATCGCCGTCCGGCGCTTCCTGCTCCGCCACCACGCGCACATCACGGAATCCGGCTCTGGCCAGCGCCGCGCGGACCGGCTTATTCCCCGCTCCGTGCAGCGGCGTATAGACGATGCGCAGCGCCGGCGGCTTTCCCTGCCAGACCGTCTCTTTCATAATCGCGGAAATAAAAGCGGACACGGCCTCATCGCCGATGAATGTCATTTTTTCTTCCTGCCCGCGGCTTTCCCTGCCCGCCGCATCGCCGGCCCGGTTCACGAATTCCGTCAGTTCATCCGCATCGCGCGGCACGAGCTGGCATCCGTTTTCATCGTAGACTTTATATCCGTTGTATTCTTTCGGATTGTGGCTCGCCGTGATCACAATCCCGCCGAGAGCATGAAATTTCCGCACCGCAAAGGACAGCACCGGGATGGGCTCCAACTCCAGAAAAACGCGGACCGGGATCCCTGCCGCGCAGAGGACATGGGCCGCTTCCAGCGCGAATTCCCGGGAATGGTTTCTGGAATCATAGGCGATCACGACGCCTCTCTCCGTTTCTCCGGGATATTTATTCTTCAAATAATCCGCCAGCCCCTGCGTCGCCCGGCCTACCGTGCGGGAATTCATCCGGTTCGACCCGGCGCCCATGATGCCCCGCAGCCCGGCTGTGCCGAACTCCAGGTCTTTGTAAAAACGGTCTTCGATCTCTTTTTCGTCTGTCAGCGCCCGCAGCTCTTCCGCCGTTTCCGGGTCCGCCTGCCGCAGCCATTCTTCATATTTTTCGCGGTATGTCAAAACATTTCCCTCCTGTATCGATTTTCTTTTCGATATTATATCATCCCGCCGAAAAAATGGCGCTTCCTCATTCGGCACATCAAAAAAGACGGCCGCAGCCGCCTCTTATATCTTATATCTTTGGATATCCCTCTTCCGGCCGGAACCGCGCGCCGATCCCCGTGCAGGTCAGCGCGGCGCAGGCAGAAGCAAACTGCAGCGCCTGTTCGACCGGTTTTTCTTTGACAAGATACGCGTGGATCATCGCCCCGGCGAAAGAATCGCCTGCCCCTGTCGTATCTACGGCTTTGACCGGATATGCCGGCGTCTGATATACGCCTCCGTCTGGTGTAAAGGCATAGGAGCCGTCACCTCCCCGCGTCAGGACGATCGTCCCTTTCCGGCAGTCATCCCGCAGCGTTTTTCCCTGTTCCAGCGGATCGTCGGTGCCGGTCAGTTCCCGCGCCGCTTCCCGACAGGGCATGAGAAGATCGGCATAAGCCATGGATTCCCTGATCTGCGACCGGGTCACGCCCATTTCCTCGAAAAGGGACACGCTCACTTCCAGCGAAACCGCAATTTTGGAATCCCCGCAGAAGGCTTCCTTGAGCCCCGACATGGCCGCCCACCCCGGAAGAAGATCAGTAAAAAACACTTTCGCGTCATGAATCAGGCTGCGGTCTTCTCTGCTGAGGCGGAGTTTGAAGAATGCGTCGCCCATAATGAGAAGAATAAATTTTTCCCCGTTTTTTCCTACGACGATCTCTGTCCGTGTAGTGGTCTCTCCCGGACGCACATACACATGAGACGCATCCACGCCTTCTTCCCGCAACGCCGCGATAACCGTATGCCCGGCGGGATCGTCGCCTGTCACGCCGAGATAAGCGCACCGGCTGCCGAGGCGGGCCGCCTGCACGATCGTATTCGTGCCGCTGCCTCCCGGCTGCATCTCCATGTGCTGCACCATGCGGAAACTGTCTTTCCCCGGCAGATCATCCACCATCATGATGCAGTCTGCGGCAAGCGTGCCCAGTCCGCACACATCATACTTCATGCGCTTCCTCCTCTCCGTCCTTTCCGCCGCGGCGGAAGTGCACTTTTCCTCCGTCCAGCGAATCGATCACCGCCAGTGATTCCAAGCGGTATCCCGCCTCGATGAGACGGTCATGTCCGCGCTGAAACGCCTTGTCCACAGCGATGCCGATCCCCGCGACCTGAGAACCCGCCTTGCGCACCAGCTCCGCCATGCCGAGAGACGCTTCCCCATTGGCCAGAAAATCGTCAACGATGAGCACCTGCTCTCCCCTGGGCAGGAACTTTTTCAGCACCGCGATCGTATTCGTTTCCTTCTTCGTATAGGAATACACATCCGCCGTATACGCTTCTTCCGTCATGAGAACAGACTTTTTCTTCTTTGCGAAAACGAGCGGCGCTCCTGCATAATACGCAGCGGCCAGCCCGATGGCTATGCCGGAGGCTTCCACCGTGAGCACCCTGTCGATTTTCACCCCGGAAAAGAGCCGGATCAGCTCGCGGCCCATTGCCATCGTCATGACCGGATCAATCTGATGATTCAGAAAAGAATCGACTTTCAGCACATTGCCGGGCAGCACCAGCCCTTCTTTCTCTATCTTCTCCTCCAGACTCTTCATGGGATCACCTTTCTCCCGCGAGGACATGGCTGCGCAGGATGTACAGCCCTACGGTCAGCTGCACCAGCCCCGCAAGTATAAATACCGTATAAATGGGAAAGACCATCGTAAAAGCCGCTGACAACATCGGCCCGGCCATATTTCCGAACTGCTGCGCCGTGCTCGCCAGGCCGAATACACGGCCCCGGAAATTCTCCGGTGTATACTTGACGAACGCCGCATTGATCGCCGGATTCGTCCCGATCAGGAACGCCCCCACGAGGAACTGGAATACGCCGAATCCGAATACCGTATCCGGAACAGACTGCAGGATCATGAGTACACCGGCGCTGGAAAAGGTGATGGACATAGCGAAAAAATAGCCTTTTACCTGACCGACCCGACCCCAGAAAGCCGTCGTGACCGCGCCGGCGATCCCGCCGCACGACAGGATCGTCCCCGCTGTGACTGCCACATTTTCCATCGTGCCCTGCAGCTCGCCGATGTACAGCGCCGTAATCGGCTGAATCATGAGCACGGCGCTCTGGAAAAGGAAAAAGAAAATGAGCAGTTCCCGCAGGTGGCGGTTCTGAAAAGCATATTTCAGATCGTCTGTGATGGAACTGGTTTCCTTTGCTGTTGCTTTCACCGGCTTTTCCTCCACCAGGCGCCACACGGCAAGCCCGGCGAGCCACAGGATGGCCGCTCCGATAAAAAAAGAGGCCCGCATCCCGAACATATGGGAAATGACGCCTCCGATGAGGGGGCCGCAGATACCGCCCACCACGAGCGATGTCTGCGCAAAACCGAGCATCGTTCCCAAATTCCGCTTCTCCGTACTCTGAGAAATGATCGCCAGCGCCGCCGCCACGAAGCCGTTGGCAAAGCCCTGAAAAGCCCGCACTGCCAGGAGCTGCCATTCATTCTGCACCAGGCCGCAAAGGAAATACGACAGCCCGATCAGGACGGCCGCACGGATGACCATCCTCTTTTTTCCCTTTGTATCCGCCAGTTTTCCCCAGATGGGGCCCATAATGCCGGCCACGAGAAAGCAGACGGAAAACACCATGCCCGTCCAGAAATTGACATTCCGACCTTCCACGCCGAGCTCCATCAAGTACAGCGGCAGGAACGGAACCAGCATCGTGTAGGCCGCCGAGATGAAAAACATAGTCGTAATCAGCGTATAGATATTTTTCCGGTTCACTCTTCTGTTCCTTTCAGATCAGGGCAGGTCATCAGACTTCTGCCGCCCCTCTCTGCATCCACGCAATGGCGTCATCCATCATATTGGTCGTTACAAAATGCGCCAGCCCAGGATAGGTGACCCGCACGCCCTGCCCCCCATGCGCTGCCAGCGCTTCCGCAAAGCGGGCCTGCGCCCGCGGATCGATGGACAGATCGACTTCTCCGTTCGTCATAAAGATCGGAACTTTTTTCACCGCATCCAGATGCGCCATCGGCGTTTCCTCCGCGATCACATCATAAAGCGGCCATTCCCTTTCCATGGGCACACCGAAACGAGCCTGTATGAAAAGATTCGTCAGCAGCCAGTCTCCCGATCCGTTGAAACTCACCGCGCCCCGAAGGGCTTCCGGATATTTTGCCGCCAGTCCGAGAACGGTCATGCCGCCCATGGAATGCCCCAGCACCCATGGCCGTCCCCATCCGGCATCATGGAAATACGCAGACAGGCACGGAAATTCCGCTTCATTTCTGAATATCGTCTCCCAAAAGAGAGCATAGACCTCTGCGGAATAATAATCGCTCAGTTTTCCCCGCTCTCCATGATTGACAGCATCCGGCAGAAATACCGTATATCCGTGCGCCGCAAGAATCAGCGCCCGGGTCATCTGCCCGCTCCCGCTGCTGCTCCATCCGTGATAAAAAACAGCGACAGCTCTTTTGTCTTCCCGTATCGGATGGACAATCTGCACCGGGATCTCACCGATGCGGATTTTTTCTGTGTGAAACTGGATCATTTCCGTTCCTCCGGATACAGCTTATCCGTCCATTTCCAACGGTTATGCAGCCAGAACCATTCTTCCGGATACTTCCGGATCCATGCCTCCAGGCGCGCATTGATCCGATCCGTGATCTGCTGAATGGCTTCCTTCTTATCGGCTCCTTCATCCGCCGTAATGGGATCATCAATGATGATCGTATATTTTTCTCTTCCCGTCTGATGAATGAGCGCCGTCATGACCGGAAGCCCGCAGGCGACGGAAAAATGCGCCGGCCCTGTCGCAGTGAGCGTCCGCTGCCCGAGGAACGGCGAGAGAATGCCGGTCTCTCCCGGATCCTGGTCGCACAAAAGACCCACGAAATAGCCCTGTTTCAACCGGCGCAGCATATCGCGCACGCCGGTTTTATACTCTACAGTCTGCCCCGGCATGGAGCGGTATTCTGTGATAAAGCGGTCAAACTCTTCATTTTTCTGCTTCATCGCCACCGCCAGCAGCGGATAGCCGTAGAGAGCGAGCGCCGCGCCTTCCACTTCCCAATTGCCGCAGTGTGTCGCCGCAAGGATACATCCCTTTCCGCTCGCTTTGATGGCGTCCAGCTTCTCTGCGCCGATGATCGTCACATGATCCCGGATATTCTCTTTCGTCAGCAAAGGGAAGCGAAACATGGCCACGCCGAGAGGCCCGAAGCGGAGCGAAGACGCTTTCGCGATCCGCCATGCCGCTTCTTCATTCTCCGCGACCCCCGACCGCAGAATGTTATCCACAGCCAGCCTTTTCCTCCGCGGCGGCACACAGAGCCAGAAAAATTTTCCCAGCGCATTCCCCATCCGCTCTGCCCCGGCAGGAGACATGCCGCAGCACCAGCGGCTCAAAAATTTCAACAGTGCATATGTACCTTTCATCGTATTCCCCGCATTTCTTCCATGATCGCCGTATGATTCCTTAACAGGATAAGTTATTTTAAAATTATAAACTATCCCGTCTGCCGTGCCAATGCTCGTAAAAAACTTCCTCGCCCGCCAACCTGCGCCGGAAGACCTGCCGCTCCATTCATTTTCGCACAAAAAAAGACCGCGGAGCTTTTCTCCGCAGTCTTCTTTTTATTTTTTATTTTCCCGTTCCAATTTTTTCACGCGCCGGAAAAGATCCGGCAGGTGTCCGATAAGCGCTTCCAGCCTGCCCCATTCGATATGCGGCCGGGCCGGATACCCCACATACACGCCGGGTTTTGTAATATTGCCCACAACGCCCGCTTTGCCGCCGAGCGTCACATTATCACAGATATTGATATGGCCGGTAATGCCCGCCTGTCCGGCGAGGATGCAGTGATTTCCGATCTTCGTGCTTCCTGCCACGCCGACCTGCGCAATGATAAAGCAGTCTTCTCCGACTTCCACATTGTGGCCGAGATGAACAAGATTATCGATCTTTGTTCCTCTCCGCACGATTGTGCTGTTCATGGCGCCGTTATCCACTGCGCTTCCCGCGCCGATCTCCACATCATCTTCCAGAATGACGTTGCCCAGCTGGCGAATGTGGGTATGATGTCCCTGTTCGTCCGTAGAGAAGCCAAAGCCCTGACCGCCGATCACCGCATGAGCGCGCAGCACCACCCGGTCACCGAGGATGCTGTTTTCATGAACGACCGCCCCCGGATTCAGTTCGCAGTTTTTGCCGAGTTTCGCATTGTGGCCGATGTAGCAGTACGGATAAATGACCGAACCGTCGCCGATCTCCGCTCCCTCTTCCACGACCGCATACGCCATAATGCAGACGTTTTTGCCAATCACGGCCTTTTCGCTCACGATGGCCGTCGGATGGATCCCCGCGGGAAACTTAATTTCCGGATGAAACAGATCGATGAGCTGACCGAACGCGCGTCTGCAGTCGCTGACGACAATCAAATTTTTCGTATACTGCGGCGGCAGTTCATCCACAAGGATCACGCCTGCCTGCATTTCTTCTATGTGCTCGGCATAAATACCCCTGGCAAAAGTCGCGTGATGCGGGCCGGCGCTTTCCGCGCTGCATACATCATCAATCACGATACTGCCGTCTCCATACACGGTGCCGCCTACAAATTCCGCCAGCTCCGCCACTGTCTTTTTCATAACGTTCCCTCCGGGTTTCCGCGCAGCATGCTGTCCCTGCGCACAAAAGACAGACGCACCATGCCCCTGTCTTATGTCAACTGCTGTTTTCTCTTTTTATTTGGCAGCGTCCGCTTTGCCGCCTTCAATTCTTGCCAAAACTTCTTCCGTAATATCTTCAGCTCCGGCAGGAACTGCCATCTTATGCATGACGATGCCTATGTTCTTCTCCTTTGCGATCGCCGCGCACTGCGATTCGACCAGCGACTGGATCTGACGCTGCTTGCTCTGAATGAAAATCGCCCGCTCCTGTCTTGCATCGGCTGCTTTTTTCTGCATTTCTTCTGCGGAAACAGTACCTTCCGCCTTGGCAAGACGATCTGAGATCTCTTTGTTCTTCGCAACGATCTCTTCCTGAATTCCTTTGATCTTTTCCGATCTTATTTCCAACTGCTGATAATCTACGACAGCGACCTTATCTTCACTGCCGCATCCTGCAAATACGGCGGATACCGCCAGCAGCCCTGCACAGGCTGCCATTTTCCATCGGGATATCAATTCTTTTCCTCCTCATTGATTTTGAGCTGCACTAATTCGTCAGCGATTTCTCCTGTCACATCAGCAGCGCTGATATTCGTCCGATACGAAGAAAAAATCATTGCCAGATTCTTCTTCCTTCCGATCTCAGCCGCCCTGTCCCGGATATCATCCATAATCTGCGCCTTTACATCGGCCATTTCTTTCTGTTTTGTCTGCATGCGCTTTCTCCACTCGCCGTTCCAGGTCTCCGGATCCGGAAGCTTCGGAGATGCGAGCGTGTTTTGCGCAGCGGCCTGCCTCTGTCGGATCTCTTCGGCCACCTGTTCCGCATACGCTTTCAGTTCCGACTGAGCCGCCGTCCTTTTGTCATCCATTTCTTTTTTTTCTTCGGCAGTCCAGCCGGTCTGATCGATCTCCGCATGCCGCCCATTCAGAAGATCTTTCAGCTCCGCCGAGGCTTTCTGTTTTTCTTCCCCGCTGACCCCCAGTATTCTGAGTTTCATCTGCAGATTTGCGATCTCCGTATTCGCGCCGGCTGCGCCGCCGGAAAGGACCGCGCGGCCGCCTTCCGCTTTGTGCCGGAGGGTGATCTCATTATACAGATTGCGAAGCTGCGCATTGAGCGAATCCTCTTTGATCTTTACGCGCGCTTTATACTCTTCTTCCGCCGCTTTCCGCCCGTTTTCGGACAGAATAACCGCCCTCATTTTCTCCTGGGTTTCCGACAAATGAAGCAGCTGCTTCTGCTGTACCCGGTACTGCGCCGCAAGAGATTCATACTCAGATTGAAGCCGGAAATACCGGGGATACAGCGGATGCGCCTTGACCAGCGTCTCCAGATCCGCAACACCGTATGAGACCTGCGCTGTTTCCTGCTTCCTTCCGCAGCCGCCTGTCATCAACGCTGCCGACAGGAACAGAACCGCCAGCAATCCGAATATTCTGCGCCCGATCATAAGACTTTTCCTTACTTGGATTTTTCAGCAGTTTTTTCAGCAGACTGATCTGCCGTCGTTTCCGTACTCTTCGTCAGCGCGGAAGCAACGTCTTTCGTGATGTCCGTCCCGCCGTAAATGACAGCATTCTTCTCCACGACCAGCGACAGACCTTTTTTCGAAGCGACGGATTCCACTGCCGCATTGACTTTATCCTGCATTTCCTTTTCAATGGCTACCCGTTTTTCATTGAACTGCTTCTGCATGTCCGCGAAAAGTTTTTCTTTTTCTTCATCGCTCATATCTTTTGATTTTTCATCAAAATCTTTCTGCATTTCATCCGCAGTCGATTTCATTTTCTGTTGATATTCAGCAGCCAGAGCCGGATTTGCCGTCACGATCTGCTGCTGATCAACGACGCCGATATTCGAAGACGGTGCGGCGCCCGCGGTATCTCCCATGGACATCAGCGCCATCCCGGCAATCGACACAATAAATACACCGGCCAGCGCAAAGGAAAAAATCTTTACATTTTTCTTATTTCCCAGAGACGTCATCATAATAGAAATTCACTCCTTGTTATAAATTGGCAATCAGCCGGAGCCATTTGCCTTCTTCATCATTATACACATATTCCAGAGTCATATAATTGTGGATCCGGTAAGAAACGCCATATTCATTGATTTTTTCTTTCAGATCTCTTTCATACCTGACCGCCCAGCGGTTGCCGAAAATCTTTCGCCCAAGAATATGACCGCTGTCTTCCGTGAAATCATATTTCGCGCCGAGAGAGTAATCTTTCCCGAAACGGTGCATCCATCCGGCATAGATATTCCAGTCCATCGGTCCCGGATAGAGCCGCGCCTCGCCGAAAAGGAGATCGTTCCGGCCTGCATAGTGCCCGAGGATGCCGTCCAGTGCGGTGGAGCGGTTTCCGTCCCGTCCCGCGTCCAGCCATGCTTCCGTCCTGATATACCAGTGATCCGTCAGCGCGTCAACTTTCAGTGACGTCGCTTCTCCCGGCTCCAATGCGGTTCGGATTTCTATTTCATACCGGCGTATAAAAGAATCTTCCAGAAGTTCCTTTTTCAGCGCTTCTTCGATCTCTGCCTGATGCCGCTGCACAAAGGCAACCGGCAGGCCTTCCAGCCCCTGAAGCGTGCGTTCTGTTTTTTCCGCCGCCCGGTACATCAGCACACGGGGCACGGAAGTTTCCCGAAAGTCCAGCGCCCCTGTGCGGATGATTTTTCCCTGCGGGATCAAATAGATCCGCACTCTGGTATGCTCCCCCGACTCCACTTCAAGATTCGTTTGAAATTCAGGAAGCACCGACGCCAGAAAATCCCGTCCCGCTGACTGAGACACGCTTTCTGCCCATCCGACCGAATCTACCGGGAGCCCGATCAGAAGCTCCTGCATTCTCTCGCCGACTCCGGACAAATCCTTTCTGATGAGCGCTGCCGCCTCCGGCGTGAGATTTCCGTACTCTATTTCCGTATCGACAGACTGAATGATCCGCCCTATCGGCTGAAGCGTGACATGGATACGCGTGTCTTCTCCGTAAGATACCTGTATATCAGATACGATATAACCGACGACTACACGATTTACGATATCCGCAAGGACCTTGTCATAGACTCCCGGATCAAGCAGGAAGGGCCTGTCTTCTTTTCCGGTTAAGACTCGTCCGCCGATCGCCTCAATACTGGCCCGTATTCTTCGTGAGACCGACGGCGGAATTTCTCCTCCGACGCAGGAAACATCAGCACGGACAGAACGTATCTCCGCCGCATCGGCCGCTTCACCGGAAGCCAGGACGAACGCCGAGATTCCCAGCAGGGCTATCGCCCGCACCCGTTTCCCCGCCGGGAAATGGATACGGCGGAAAGGAGAAAATTTCATTCACCCTCCTTTTCGTCTGTACAGCGCAGCATCAGAACTGCGCGCCGAAGCTGAAATGGAACTTATTTTTGTCGCCGTGGCCGTAATCCAGGCGGACCGGTCCGATCGGCGTCTGAAGCCGGAGACCGACGCCGACAGACCAGTTCAGCGCGTCATCATCCTGATACCACGGGATCTTGCCTTCATCAATGCTCCAGGCATTACCCACATCAGTAAAGAGGACGCCTTCCACTTTCTTCGCGATCGGCACACGATATTCCAGCGTCGCCGCATACATCTTTTCGCCCTTGAACTGATCGTCTTCATAGCCGCGGAGGTTATTGGAGCCGCCCAGATTGAAGAGCTGATTATACGATGTATCGCCGGAAATGTACCCGGCCATCACACGCAGCGCCAGGACGTGGCCGTTGCTCAGCCCCTTATAGAACCGGCCTTCTGTTGTGAATTTATAGAAGTCATAATCGCCGCCGAGGCCGTTGCCGCCGTACTGGAAGGAAGCGGACAAACGGCGTCCCTTGCTGGCATTGAAATAATTGTCGCGGTTATCGAACACATGAGTAAAAGTAAAGCTGTTGGTGCGGCCCATATTGTCCATAATGGCGTTATACCATTTATTACGCGTAGTTTGATCATCAGGCGCCGGCGCCGCACTGCCCCAATCAAATCCGTCATGATCGTCATAGGATTCCCGCGCTGTCTCCAGCGTAAAGAAATTCTTCCGGTACTCGCTGCTCACGTGTCCCCAGGTCAGGTTGAATCCCTTCCGTCTGCGGTCATAGCTTGCCACCGTATCGCCGTCAGCATTGTAGTCATCGTAATCATACCGGCGGTCAAAAATGGAGAATCCCAGGGAATCGCCGTTATCATTGATCCATGGGCGGGTATAGGAGATCTGGTAGTTTTTCCCTTCAGAAGAGCCGCCGAATTCCCAGTGGAACTGAATCTTGTCGCCGGTGCCGCGGAAATTATTCTCACCCAGCTCCAGAATGCCGACCATGCCGTCCGATTCGGAATAGCCCGCACCGATGGATACGACGCCGGTCTTCTGCTCGACCACATCGATCTCCGTAATGACGGAATGCGCTTTCGTACCGGGCAGAAGCTTCATATTGACATCTTCAAAAAATCCCAGGTTGTACAGACGCTCCATACTCCGGCTGGCAGTAAATTTGTTGAAAGGCTGACCTTTTTTATAACGCAGTTCACGGAGAATGACGTAATCTTTCGTTTTATCATTGCCTTCAATGGTAATGTCTTCAATGACGCCTTCTGCCAGATCGATCTTCAGCACGCCTTCCTGCGTAACTTTTACATCCTGCACCGCATACAGAAGATATCCCTGCTGAAGGTATAATTTTTCAATCTCCTGAAGTTTCTGATCAAGCAGCGTCGTGTTCAGCACGCTGTTCGGGGTGATCCCCAGCAGTTCCGTAAGATAGTCCCCGGTAAATACGGTGTTCCCGGAAAATTCCACGGAATGAATGACCGGATTGGCTTTGGTAATATAGCTCAGCTTTACGCCTTCCGGCACCGCTTCGATGGACGGCACGATCTGAGAAAACACGCCGGTGCTGCCGAGAGAAGATACATCGGCGCGCACGCCGTCCAGAGTCAGCGCGTCTCCCGGTTTTGTTTTAATCAGGGGAATCAGTGAAGATTTGACTTCATCGGGGACATTGGCGATATCTACCGCCGACACCGTCCGGCCTTCGTAGCCCTTTATCATCGTCTCATCATTGGTCGACAGATAAAGCGAAGCGTCTTCTGCCGGTTTACCCATAGCGACAGGTTCCGCAGCGTCAGCCTTGTCTCCTTTTTTTGCCTCCTCACCGGTTTCCTCCGCAGACGGCTCCACTTCCGTTTTCTGTTCTCCCGTATCATTTTCTATCTGCCCGGGAGCGCCTGCCAGTTTCGGTTCCCGGCTCACGTCAAACATACTGCTTTCCGATACACCAAACGATGCGTCAGACGAAGCAGCTTTCATCAGCGCCGCGCTGACCGGGATATTTTCATTCTCCGGCGATTCCGCATATGCGGAGATACCCATCAAAGACACGGCAATAACGGAAGAAAGAACGATCTTCCTGCGCTGTGAACGATTCATAAAAACCTCCTCTGATTCACGACCTCAATGTGACGGACGCCTTTCGGCCAATCCCTCTATGAGTGCGATATCCTGTTACCTGTTATATATGATAAGGAATGATCCTTTTCATGACTTTCCTCTGAGCGCCCGCCCGGCTTCCCCGACGACACTCTGAATTTCTTTCTCTGACAGCACCGGTGCCGGAGCGGGCTGCGGCTGTACAGATACTTCCTTTTCTGCCTTTCCCGCATCGAGGATCGGCATGGCTGTAGATATTTCTGCTTTTGGAAGATCGGGCTGACTTTCTCTGCCCCTTATCGCAGGCGACGGAAGAGAAACGCTTTCTTTACTCGCCGGAGACTCTGTCCGATGCTGTACCGGCCCTGTAAAGAGAAATGCGCCGAAAACGATCCCCGCCGCAGCTGCAGCCGACGCCAGCCGGATTCCCCAGGAACGCCTTTTTTCAGCAGATCGGTCTGTTTCTTTCAGGCGCTGCATCTCTGCCTGTGCCATGATCAGATTCAGCTCACCGGAAATTTCCTTGTGACTCATATACGATTGTTCCGCTTTTTCCAGCCATTTTCGAATGGCCCGGACACGTTTCAGTTTGTCTCCCGTCACAGTCCTGCCCTCCTTCCTTTAAGGATATAATCCCATTTTCATCTGAATTTTGAAACAGAGATTTTCCCTCATCTGGAAGGATTTTTAAATATTTCCTTTATTTTTTTTGAATATTCTCCCGCTTTCAGCCTTTTTTATTTCTTTTCCTTCAGCCAGTGCGAAAGCATCCCTCTCAGCCGCCGTATTCCCCGTTTTTCCAAGCGGTATACATAGGTGGTGGAAACGGCCATTTGATCCGCGGTTTCTGCCGCACTTTGTTCCTCCAGAAATACGTTTTGCAGGATGCGACGCTCTTTTTCCGGCAGGCGTTCCATGGCGCAGCTGACTTTGCTTCGCACCAGCGTTCTGTCTGTCCATTCAAACGCCAGATCCGGCTCAATCAAAGATGAAAATGCGGAGCTGTTTCCTTCCTCGGACGTTTCGAACGGAAGTTCCCGGCTGTTCTTTTTCAGAAAATCCAGCATTCTTCCCCGCACACGATGTACGGCAAAAAGAGAAAATGCCACTCCTTGCTGCGGAGAGAACCGTTCCGCCGCCTCCATCAACCCGACCATGCCTTCCTGGATCAGATCGAGCACGAGCGTTTCCTGCACCGGGTACCTGACGGCTTCCCGGCATACCAGAAGTTGATAGTTTTCGATCAGCTTCTGCCGCGCATCCAGCCGGCCTTCTCCTTTATATTGCCGCCAGAGCGCCGCTTCTTCATCGCGTGTCAGCTTTTTTATCTCTGCAAGCGACTGCATATATTCCTTCAGCATGAAATCTCCTGACTTCAGCAATACCGACTACTATAACAGAACGTCCGCGGCTTTACGCCGCAGACGCCGCTGTCAGAACTGAAACTGATAATCAATGCCGGCATAACTATCATGGTCATTATTATACCACGCGGATAAGCCGAAACGTGATTTCAGATCATAACGGAATCCAAAATTTTCTTCATCATTGTTAACGCCCATTGTCGCGGTCAGCATAAACCCGTCAAACAGATACTTCCCTATTTTTACATAGTAATTATCGTCATTGCCGTCCACGCTGCCGCTGTCATAATACCCGCCAAGGGACGACGTGACGGAGATCAGATCCAAACCGAACGTATTCTGCAGGATATCCTGCACACCGCCGGAAAAGAGCATCTGCAGTCCCGCATTAAAGAGCGCTCCCGTCATCTCATCACCCGTTTCACTGCCCGGCGCCTGCCGAAGAGTCAGCAGGGTCATGATCTGCGTATCATTCAGCGCCGGCTCGCTGTGCATGTCAAAGACAAAACCTCCCGGCGGTCCTTTCAGGTCCATGCTGACCTTATAATGCCCCACAGTTGTGTTGGCGCTGATATTGACGACCGGCAGGAACGAATCCGGAACACCGCCCCATACGGCATTCCCATTTGTTACGGTAAATTCATTCGACAAATACCGGATCGTTCCTTTTTCCACATTGACACGGCCGGACATGGCCGGCTTCGACATCAGGCCCATGGCATGGATATTGCCGCGCAGGGTCATATCATAGAGCAGGCTGTTATACAGCCGCACACCGTCGCCTACATTGACATTTACATCCATGAGAACATCCGGAGCGCTGCCGCCTTCCGCGAAGCTCATCGGGATATCAGCCACGGTATTCTGCACATTGACTGTTCCGGACACCTTAGGATATCCCCGTTCTTCCGTCAACAGCAGATCCGCATCCAGAGCGCCTTTGTAATAGACACAGTTCAGCCGCGGCGCATGCAGGTGCGCCTCACCGGTATAGCCGATCAGCTTCATATGATCCCATGAGGCTCTTGTCAGCGCAGACGCAGTGCCTCCGCCGATACCGGCTTCCGCACTGAAATCCGCCCGGTGGCCGCTGAATACCAGAGAACCTGCGATATTCGAAATCGGCTCAGAAAGCGTCTCCGCCGTGATTTGACCGTCCTGCACGGATACCCCGCCGTAAATCTCTGGATCATCCCATTGTCCGGCAATCTTCAGCCGACCTTTCAGCGGCCCTTCCGCAGACGTAACAGAATCGAGCATGACAGCCAGCGCATTCAGATCGGCATTATCAAATTCCACATCCAGGTCAAAAGGAATATTTCTGCCGTCCGGCACCCGAGTCAGCGCGCTGACGGGCATCGTCCCGCGCACAGCCGCTTTATACGGGTCTTTCACTGCGAGAAGCTGTTCTATATGCACTGTGCCTTCCGAAACATTCCCCATCAGGGAAAATTCATCAAAGCGAATCCCGTTATACCGGGGATCCTTTACAGTCACGGAAATATCAGCCTGCGGATTTTCCAGGCTACCTGACAGATTGATTCCTGCTGTCATCTGGCCGGCCAGGCTCAGGCTGTCCAGTCCAGCAGTCTCCGGAAGCCAGGAAATATCCACGCCGTTTGCCGCCACTGTCAAGTCGACCGCGCCGTTTCTTTCCGCAAAGCCTCTGGCTGCCAATATACCGTTGCCCACTGGCAGATAGCATTCCCGCACCGTCAGCCGCTCATTGGCGTACGACATGTCCAGACGGCCCGCCCCCAGCGGCACGCTGCCGAGATGCCCGCCGTCCAGCGTTACATTAAAGGAAACGCGCGGATCATCGACGGTCCCGCGGATCATCATTCCGCCATTCATGGCGCTGTCTATATTTTTCGCCGGGAGCCCGAAGACCTGGAACGCATCCTGCATATTCCAGCCGGTAAAATCCATGCGGCCTCTCAGCGCGCCAGTCTCCGCATTGACAAGGCCGCTCCAGCGGAATCTGCCGTTTTTCTGCCGGAAACGCCCGTCTGTGATGCTGAATACCTGATTCTCATAAGAAACGGCCGCCGAGGCTCTTTCAATATCCTGACCAAGGATCGTGATCCGGCGGCTCGACGCATTTCCGGAGAAAACCGGGGATGCGGCAGAACCGGCCAGATGCCCGCGGGACGTCACTTTTCCGGCCACGGGAAGCCCTCTGAAAATCCGCTCGATATTCACGTCCACCATTGCGGCGTCCAGATCCAGAGAATCCGCCGATACCGTACCATTGACAACAGCCGCACCGTCATAAATATAGGCAAGCCCGTTGGATATCTTCAGCTGATTTCCGTCGACGCGATAATCGGCGGAAGCACTCTGAAACAGCTCTCCCGCAGCGGAGCCGTCCCACGCCATGAAATGGCCGCTGATTTCCGGCGCGCTCAGCGTCCCGCCGATGAAGGTCTCATTTTCAAACCAGCCGGTCAGCGGATAATCCAGCCCCGCCAGTTTCAGCAGATTCTCCAGCCGGGTATGTTCGCTCTTTTCATGCACCGCCAACGCATGATCGCCGGACAGGCCAATCCGTCCTTCCAGCGTATGGCGCCCGTTCTCCGTCTGCATTTCCAGATTTCGCACGGTCACCCACTCGCCGTCGGAAAAGAGACTTCCTTCAAGCTCCGTAAACTCTGCTCCCTGCAGATGGCCGTTTTGCACACGGATATCCGCATCAAACACAGGACGTTCCACCGTACCGGATATATGTCCCCGCAGCGATATCCTGCCGCCTGCATCAAGTCCCGCAGCCGCCGACAGAGCTTCGGACTCTACATCTCCCGCTTCTGCGGAAAAATTCATGTTCCCATTATCATAGGAGCCGCGGAGAGAAAAAGCGCCGTCCCCGACTGTTCCGTTCAGATATGGGATCTCCCAGGTCATTCCGCTTCCCTGCGCTTCTCCCGCTGCCGAATCCAGACGGATCCCGCGGCCTTCCAGCCCTTTTCCGGCAAATCTTACACGTATCTTATCTTCCTGCCCGCTGAAATCCGCCGATACTTCATCAGCCCGATATTCATCAAAGGACACATTCTCACCTTCTGCCGCGCCGTTCAGACTCCGCAGATGGAAGTCCCCGTCCTTCCAGACGCCGGATGCCGATACGGTTCCTGCCACTGTCCCGGATACGCCCAACTCGTCCGCAAGCGGATCCAGCGCCATATGATCGGCAGTAAGTTCCATACGAAATTCGCCCGTATTCAGGTCATAGGTTCCCAGACCCTGCATGAGGCCGTTGTCTGTCATAACTTCCGCCGCAGTGACCTCAATCATTTTATCTTTCAGCAGCGCGGACAGGCTCGCTTTTTTCACAGGCATGCCTTTCACGTTGCCGTCGGAAAGCGACGCCGTCCCGTCGGCAGTCATATCCGAAAGCGGTCCGCTGAAATGCAGGACGCCGCTGAGCCTGCCGGCCACGCCGCTATCCCGAAACAGCTGCCCCGCATCCGCATCGTCGATACGCACCGTGCCTCTGATTTCGGGATCCTCTTTCAGGAAAATTTCACCATGTCCGCCGGCATTCTGCCCATTGATTTTGATGCGCAGATCTTTCAGACTCACTGCATCTTCTTCCGACGCCAGCGTAAAAGCCCCATCGGTAAAATCATAGCCGAACGCACCAAAAGAAGCGTTTTTCACTTCTCCGTCCGCCTTCCAGCGCAGCGCGCCGCCGGACTGGTGTACTTCCGCTTTTGTCACTCGAACCGTACCGCCCCGAATGTCCACCGTACCGGCAGATTCCGGAAGCTTCGACAGAAGAGGCCGAAGCGCCATCAGTGGAACATCCTCCGTACGGATCTCCGCAGCAAAATTTTTCTCATCAATATAATTCGCTTTGGCAGAAAACGCCGCGCTTTCGCAGACCCCGTTCAGCGCCGCTTCGATCCGTCCCTGGTTCAGCCATGAAAATTGCCCTTCCGCACGGCTAATCCGATAACGCTCGCCCGACGGCAGAACGGCCTCCGCCTCCCCGTCTTTCAAGAGGACCCGTCCGCGGAAAACAGAGGGCGGCTCATTCTCCTGCTTTTTGATCAGATTCTGAATATTCCACGTTCCATCAGCTTCTTCATAAAAAGAAAGCGACGGAGAAGCGACCATCACGTCCCGAATGATCCCGGCCGCTCCCTCATCATGAATCCATGCGGAAACAGCGCCGGCGATCGTCCAGCTGACCTCAACAGAGGGCGATTTTAAAACAGCCCGCCCCCTGCTGTCTTTCAATTCCACATCAGTAAATTTCAGGTTATAGAGCGGGTCAATATCTAATGTATTCCAGGAAATCGTCCCATTAATCTGCTCTTTTCCGGCCTCCCGAAGAAGAGGTTCCAGTTTCTGCACCGCCGCCGGACGAATCAGCAGACAGGAGACCGCCGCCAGTATCACAAAGAAAAGCGCGGCAAGAAAGAGCCTTCTCCGCGTATGCGTCATACACGTACCTCATGCAGCAGAATACACTTGTTTGGCCTTATCGTTTCAAAAAATAAAAATGACATCTATTCATTCAATTACAGTGTAATCTTTTTGTATGACTGCTGTCCATGAAAAAATTTTTAAACTGAAAAGTACCGCATACAGAAAGACCGATCCGATCAGCTCTTTTCAGGGCCGGTCGAATCAGTTCCTGCCTTTAGATCATTTATTTCTTTTCATCACGGATGACCGCCGGGATGCCGAGCGCTTTTTCCAACGTCGCCAGGCCCACATTGTAGTCATACATGGCGGTAATGTAGTTAGTCCTTGCGGAGTTCAGATTGTACTGTGCATCGAGTACATCCAGATTGATCCCCACACCGGATTTATACCGGACCGTCGCGATCTTATAGGCTTCTTCCGCCTCGGCGACCGCTGCTTCTGTCGCCCGGATCTTTTCCTTTGCGGAGAGGATGTTCAGATAATCCTGCCGCACTTCGAGCTCCACGCTTTCCCGTGTCTGTGCCAGCATTTCCTCCGCAGCCTTTACCGCCGCATTGGCTGATTTGATCTGCGCATCCGTAGCGCCGCCGTCCCACAGCGACCAGCTCAGTCCGCCGCTGACGTTCCATCCGTCATGTTCAAATCCGGGGAAATCATCATCTGTCCAGTTATAACCGCCGCTGACGGAGATGGTCGGCAGATAGCCGGATTTGGCCACACGTTCCTGCGCTTTGGCCGCCATATACGCATATTTCGCCTGCAGAATCTCCCACCGGTTCGAATCGGCAACGGCCAGTGCCTGATCCATGGTAATGCTGAATTCCGGTTCAGGAAAATTCGTATCGGTCGGCACGAGTTTTGTCGACATCGGAATCCGCATGATATTATTCAGATTTGCTTCCGCAATATCTTTTGCATTTTTAGCTGTGATGTAGGCCTGCTTCGCATTGGCCAGAGACACATTGGACGACAGCACGTCAAGCTTTGCCACGATCCCCGCATCATACTGCTGCTGAACGTTGGTCAGGTGGCTGCTCAGGTTTTCCACAGATTCCCGGCTCACATCTTCCAGATTGATGGCTTCCAGATACTGATAATATGCACTGGTCGCGTTCAGTTTAGTTTCCGCTTCAGCCAGATATACCGCTTCTTCCGCCGCGTCTTTCTGATATCGTGCTGCACTGATCAGGCCTTCCACCCTTCCGCCCGTCCAGAGCGGCCAGGTCACATTCACACCGTTGCTGTACGATTCAGCAACGACGGCTTTCTGCCCGGACGAATTCACACCGGCGCTCCGCCCCCGGCTCCCTGTGAAAGTGTAGCCCAGGCTTGGATTTTTAGCTGCTGCCGCTTCACTGACAGCCGCTTCCGCTTCCGTCAGCGAATATTCGGAAATACGGATATCCCGATTGTTTTCGATCGCCGTTGCCACAGCGCCCCGGAGATCGATACTGATCGTTTCCGCTTCCGGCTGCCCTTCCACGACGGGGAGCTTATCCGCAAGGAGCATGTTGCTGAAATTTACCTGCTTCGCAGGCGATTCCAGTGCAGCCTGTACTGTCTGTGCCGCCGCTGCAGGCATTTCCGCCTTTTTCATATCCGCCGCTGCCGCAGGAACCGCGGCGCTGACCGCCAGTACTGCCGCCGCTGCTGTTCTGAACAGTCTGTATTTATTGTTTTTCATACTCTTTGTCCTTTCCGCGCTGCCTCAATACATATAACTGACGCCGACATAATTGCCGCCGCCCTCTCTTTTCTGCGGCTGAATCGTTTGCACCACAGCCCAGATACTGGGATAGATCTCATAACCGCCTTTCAGTCGAAGGGTCAGATCATTGGGGTCATATACATCCGCGCCGATTCGCCATTTATCAGACTCATAGGCCGCGCCTGCTCCGACTTCTCCCCGAACCAGGCCGCCGTAGATGTCCCAGTCATTTTGATGCACGCCATACTGCGCATTGACCAGTGAATCGTCACCTACAGATTCAACGCCGAGCCGAAGGAACTTTTCCTGCCCGAATTTAAATGAAAAATTCGGAGAAAATTCCCGATCTGTCGTATTATATAACAATTCGCCTTCCCCGGACAAACTGAATCCTGACATGAAAGTATCCAGCTGTCCCGACAAATCTCTCGCCTTGAAAGAAAGCTCCTTCGCATTTTCTGAGGTCACCGCCATATTATCCAGAATGACCCGCACCTGTGAGCCTGCCTGCCCGTCGTGATTGATATCGGCAAGAATCATGTTCATCTGTTTTGACATCTGATCCACATTCCCTGCGATCTGCACGCCCTGCGCAGTGAGCACCGCCAGATTTTGCGTCAGCGTATTCATATTGGCGATCATATTCTTCATATGTTCTTGTGATTCCCGGTCAGCCACGACCGTATTCAGACCGTCCAGCAGTTTCTGCGCGGAATCCGCCAGCTGATCGACTTTCCCCATCGCCGATTCAAAACCAGGCGCCGCCGCGCCGTGCACTGACATGCCTTCTTCCAGCAAGCCGTTCTCCAGATGACCTCCTGCCGCACGGACATACATGCCGCCCATGACGCTGCTCGACTGTATGGAGAATCCCGCGTCTTTCGGAACCTCCGAGCCGTCATAAAATCTCAGGACCAGGACCGCTTCCCCATTGACCACGGATATCCCGTCCACCCTGCCGACTTCCACGCCGGCATACCGGATGGGATTCCCCGGCTCAATTCCTTCCGCTTCCTGAAAATAACCGGTTACATGAAAACCGTCCTTCCCGAAAAGGACAAAATGGGACAGCTGAAAAATAATTGCCCCGAAGATCAGAAGACCTGCGAGAGTAAAAGCTCCGACCTTGGCTTCCGCAGACCATTTCATTCCCTCTCACCCCCAGGACCTTCCGGCGATTCCCAGCCGTGAATAAACTGCTGTACTCTTCTGTCTTTTGACCGATACAGGCTTTCTTTCGTACCAATCTCCAAAAATGAACCTTCATATAAAAACGCCATGCGGTCCGCAATTGCTTCAGCTGATTTCATATCATGCGTAACTACGACGCTTGTCGCGCGCATTTCCGCCTGCGTCCGCCGGATCAGATGACTGATTGCCGTTGATCGGATCGGATCCAGCCCGGCTGTCGGCTCGTCATACAGGATAATCTGCGGATCCAGCGCCGTAGCCCGCGCCAGACTGACCCGCTTTTTCATGCCCCCCGACAAATTGGCAGGCATCATTTCTTCAATCCCGTCCAGTCCCACCATGTGAAGTTTCCGCTTCACAACAGCATCAATCTCCTCTTCTGTCAGCTTTTCATGCTGTCGGAGACCAAAAGCCACATTCTCCTTTATATTCATCGAATCAAAGAGCGCTGAATACTGAAAGACCATGCCCATATGCCTCCGCTCCTCATTCAGCGCGTCCTCCTCCATGTCCGCCACATTGCAGCCATTGACCAGGACTTCTCCCTCATCCGGTTTCAGCAGGCCGATGATCAGCTTGAGGATCGTAGATTTCCCGGAACCTGACGCTCCCAGGATCACCATAGTCTCCCCGTCTTCCACTGTAAGATTGACATCTCTCAGTACCTGCCTGCCGCCGAAAGCCTTGTATACATGCATCAGTTCAATCATATGTCTTCCTCAGAAAAGAATCGAAGACAGCAGATAATTTGCTGCAAAAAGCATAATAATGGAATACACCACAGACTGTGTCGTCGCCCGTCCGACTCCTTCCGCACCGGCGGTGCAGGTCATCCCTCTGTCACAGCCGACGAGCGCTACGATCATGCCGAAAATCACCGATTTGATCATTCCGATATAAATATCAGAAGGCCCGCAGAAGACATCGATAGAATGCAGGAACGTATAAGCCGATACATTGTCCGCCAGAGAAGCCACAATCATGCCTCCCGCAATGCCGATCGTCACGCCGAATACATTCAGTATGGGAAGCATTGTCAGGCAGGCTACAAAACGGGGCACCACCAGGTAGGCGACCGGATTTACCGCCATACACCGAAGCGCATCGATCTGTTCTGTCACCCGCATGGTGCCGAGCTCCGCCGTGATAGCCGCGCCGACACGGCCCGCCAGAACGACACCGCACAATACGGGACCCAACTCCCGGCCCATGCCGATCGCTACGATGCCGCCTATGGAAAATTCCGCGCCGTACTTGATCAGCTCGCTTGAAATCTGTATGGACAGCACCATCCCCGTAAAAAGGAGGGTCAGCCCGACGATGGGCAGCGACTTCACGCCGAGTGCGAGACACTGTCTTGCCGTCTCATGCCCGCTGATCTTATGCAGCTGGCGGAGTGCGGAAAAAAACAGAAGGACTACCGCGCCCAACTGGTGAAACAGTCCGATCGTATTCCTTCCCAGTGATTCCAGGAAATCCGCCAAGGCCTACCCCTCCCTCCTATCATGATTATTATTATAATACATCAAAGGTAAGTAAAATTCAAACACTGTTCATACGGAACACTTTCCGCATTTTCTCCCGGGAAATTTTTAGACTTCCGAAAATTTAAGCCGGTCTTCGCTCTTTCTGTATCAGCAGACGCAGTGCTCTCCCAGCATAAACCACGTAAAAAAAGAAGCAGCTTCCGCTGCCTCTCTCATTTGGCTTCCTGCTCATCCCCGGATTTCGTATTCTCCCCTTTTTTCTCCATCTCTTCCTTTTCCTGATTTTTCATTTTGAGCATCATCTGATTCCGGCTCTCACGATCTTCTTTCAGCTTTTTCAGCGCTTCGTCCCGTTCCTCCTGAGGAAGCACGCGGAACGTAAATTGGCCGTCTCCGTAAATGACATAATCCGTCTCCACGCGGCTGACAGCATTCTCCTGTCCTTTGGCCCCGTCTTTATCTTTCTTTTCATTTTTCAGATACGATGGTTTTTCGGACGGTTTCTTGTTCTGAATCTGCGCCTTCTTCGCTCCGTCTCCGTCTTTTGAAATCATGCTGACTTCCGGATCGAGAATTTCCGCCACGAGCTGATTGTTCTGATCCTCCCGCATCAATTTTCCCTGAAGATCTTCAAAATCTTTGTATGTGCGCAGGCGTTCCAGTATCTCGTCTGTCAGATTATATTTCTGCTGCTGAATCAGGTAAGGCAGCGGCACGACGCCTCCCCCGCGGATTTCAAGAATCATTTCTCCGTAAGGCTGATCTTTCGGCACCGTAAACGTCAGATCTTTATAAAAGATCTCTCCTCTGTACGGTTCCAGCCGCGCACGGATAAAGACCTGATCTCCGGGGCTCACGATAATGGGCGACGCCGTCGCGTCCAGAAGCTGCGCCGTTCTTCGCTCTTCCGTCACATCCATATCTACCTGGATCCGACGAAGCGGATATTTCTCAAACCGATTCTGCTCCAATATTTTAAGCACATTATACAGCTCATCCACACTGCGCTCCGCTACATCTGTCTGCGACCAGTATAGATTCTTTCTTGTAAAAGGTCTCTGCGTTTCATTATCCGGATAGAGCGTATAGGTCAGCTCTACGCTGCCCGCGCCTCTGCGGTCAATTACGCGGCTCACCGCGTTGTACACGGAAGTCGCCGCCAGCGTCGGCAGCAGCTCCTCATCCCGGATCATGCGCACGCTCAGGTCTTTCCTGGTCTTCTGATCCCGGTCGGAGACCGCCGCGTGAAGCGCCACAAAATCCGGCGTCTCTCCGCTGATACCGCTGATGCCTGCGCCGCGATCCTGATTGACTTCTCCGATCTCCGCGCCGACCGAACCGAGTTTAAACGGTGTATTCTGACTGGGAATGACAGTAAATATATAAGAATTGTGCATGAAATAACCGCTGTTTCCCTTTTCCATAAACGGATGACCAAAAGCAATCATGCGGTCTCCATCCACATAGGTCACCGTGCCCACCGCGCCGAGTTTCAGATCGCCCGTCACAAGGGAGGCTGCGACAGACCCGCCTGCTTCCAGAGGGACCGGCTTCTCTTCCCCGTCTGCGGCAGCGGCGGAATACGGCGTCATGTGAAAATCTTTCATCTTCCCGGAGAGATACTCCATAGCGTTTTGTGTGTACCCCGATGCCATAAGAGGCGTTTCCAGCGGAATCAGATCCGGAGACGGCTCCGGGATCAGCGATTTCTTCCCATCATCGACAAGCCACAGCTTCAGCATATCCGAGATCGGCGTCACCATTCCGATCCGTCCGCCGGACTGCGGGAAACCGTACGCGATCGCGCCGAGAAGGCGCCCGTCGATATAGACAGGGCTCCCGCTCATTCCCTGCGCGATCCCATTGGTCTCATCAATGACCGGGCCGGACACCCGAACAAGCACGAGATCTCCGCCGGAAGCGCCGCGGCCTTTCAGAACGCCAAGGACTTCCACATCAAAAGAAGAGATATCCTGCCCGTGAACCACCGTTTTCGCATAGCCCCGCATGCCTTCTCTGACTTCTGAAAGCGGCAGGAATCCGCTGTCTTCCGCCAATGCCGGCGCTCCGGCAGCACCCGCCAGAGAAATGCAGATCGCTGCGGCAAGCAGCTTCGCTTTTCGTTTCCAAAGATTCAGCATAAAAAACTCCTATTATACCCTCTGTCACCGTCCCTGCTTACGGACAGCAACGTTCATTCTTTTTCCAGAACGGCAATGATTTCCGCTCTTTCGACTTTCTGCCCGGGCTCCGCGCGGACTTCCCTGACCGTCCCGTCAGCCGTCGCCTTAGCCGCCGGTACAGGTCCCGCCAGAGTATCGACTGCCGCCAGCATCTCGCCTTCCTGTACTTTCGTCCCCGCCGCCACAACAGACAGGATCGTTCCGCCTAAGACCGCCCGTTCCATGATCAGCTCTCCCGCTGCCGACACCGCGCCGGAACAGGCCGTCATCAGCAGGAAAGCCGCTGCCAAGGCACAGATTTTCCGTTTCATAACTGCCTCCATTTTTCTCTCTTATTTTGGGTTTGATTTTTTCTATTGTATCACAAGCCGGAACGGAGTTTTCATTTTCCATTGCATCAAAAAACAGGGGAAAAATTCCCCCGTTTTCTGTCAGAGATCTTTCAGCGCATCCTTCATGTAATCCATGTAGGCCAGGGCCGCTCCCGCGCCCATCGCATGGATGTGCATGGGATTTTTTGTAACATAAGCGGGGATCCCCGTCACCTGCGTGACTGCAGCGTCCAGCCCTTTCAGCTGCGCGCACCCGCCGCAGAGCATAATCCCCTGCTCCCGAATATTCGCCAGCAGCGCCGGCGGCGTTTTCTGCAGCACTTCCAAAATGATCTTGTAAATGCGGTGAAGCACAGGCCGAAGCGCCTCCGCCACATCTTCTCCCGTTATGCCGATCTTCACAGGAAGCCCCGTTACCATGGATTTCCCTGAAGCGTCAGCCGCTTCCATTTCATTGGTCAGATCCCATCGGATCCCGAGCTGCTCCTTGACGGCTTCCGCCGCGCGCCGGCCGATCTGTACCCGATATTTTTCCTGCACGCGGAGCATAAGTGCCTGATCCATGGATATTCCTGCTTCCTTTAGGGAAGCGCTCACCACAATGCCCCGTCTGGAAACGACAGACACACTGGCTGACCCGCCGCCGATGTCCACCAGCATGGCGCTGTTCATTTTATCTGTATTCAGCCCCATCCCCATCAGCGCCGCTACAGGCTGATCGATCAGCACCGCTTTCCGCACTCCCAGAGCGGCAGCTGCCTCCAGCAGCGCACGGCGCTGCACGCCAGTCACTTCAGCGGGTACGCACATGATCAGCCGGGAATGAAGAAACAGGCTTCTGAGATAGGAGCGGTTTACGATAGAGTTAAGCAGATAAGTCGCTGCCTCATAATCGACGATCTCACTGTTCCGCAGCGGTCTTACCAAAAGAAGGCCCCGAGGCGTTTTCCCTTCCATCTCTTCCGCGCGTGTCCCGTAAGCGAGCATCTTTCCATCTTTTTCCCGGACAACAACAGCAGACGCTTCTGAATAGACCAGGTCTTTCCGCTTCACATAAACAACAGTATTGGATGTCCCCAAATCAATGCCGATATCTTCTGCGCCGAACGCTCCCAGCCATTCCATGAAGCTGAATCCCGGCTTCATATAGGCATTGCGGTTTTTCTCAGCAATTTTCTTTGACACGGGAAATATTAGCTCCTAATCCTTGCAGTTTTTCCACCAGATGATCATATCCGCGGTCGATATACTGCAGTTCTCCCACTTCCGTCGTGCCGTGAGCTGCCAGCCCGGCCAGCGTCAGCGCAGCGCCGGCACGAAGATCCGTCGCACGAACAAATGCGCCGCGGAGGAAAGGCACGCCCGTCACCACGGCTGTCCTTCCTTCAATCTGAATGGACGCGCCCATCCGCTGCAGTTCTCCTGCATGCATGAACCGGTTTTCAAAAACCGTTTCCGTAATCCGGCTGACGCCGTTTCCCACAGTCATCAGCGCCATAAACTGCGCCTGCAGATCCGTGGGGAACCCCGGATAAGGAAGCGTCTTGATATCGGTGGAACAGATTTTTCCGCTGCTGATGATGCGCACCCTGTCAATGTCTTCTTTGACGACATCCACACCTGCTTCGCCGAGTTTGGCCAGAAGCGGCTTCAGATGATCGGCCAACACATTTTCTACGAGCACATTTCCTCCGGCCATGGCCGCAGCAATCATAAAAGTGCCCGCTTCAATGCGGTCGGGAATGACGGTATGTGTGATGCCCGTCAGCTTTTTTACACCTTCTACGCGGATCACATTCGTCCCGGCGCCTTTGATATTTGCGCCCATGCCGGAAAGGAATGTGACAAGATCGACGATCTCCGGTTCCTCCGCCGCATTTTCAATGACCGTCCGCCCTTCTGTAAGCGCCGCGGCCATGAGCACGTTCTCTGTCGCGCCGACGCTGGGAAAATCCAAATAAATCTCCGCGCCGTGCAGCCCTTTCGGCGCTCTCGCCTCCACATAGCCGTTGCAGATTTCGATTTCCGCGCCCATCGCTTCGAACGCTTTGAGATGCAGGTCGATTGGACGGCTTCCGATCATGCATCCGCCGGGAAGCGCGATCTTCGCATGTCCTTTTTTCGCAAGCAGCGGCCCCATGATAAGGAATGACGCACGCATGCGGCTCATCAATTCATATGACGCCTCTGTGTTCCGGATATCCGATGCGTCAAAGACCATATCCCGGCCCTTCCGCTCAATCTTCACCCCGAGTGAATCCAACACGCTGCAGATAGTCGTTACGTCGGCCAGCTCCGGCACATCGGTAATCGTCGCGGGATTTTCCGGCAGCAACGCCGCCACGATGATCGGAAGCACTGCATTTTTTGCACTTGAAATACGGACGGATCCGTGAAGAGGAGTTCCTCCTTTGATGATAAGCTTTTCCAAATATGCTCACTCCATTATCTGATAAATTCTCTGTTCTTTATTCCATACGCAGTCTGCTTCAGTCAGCGCCAAACGCCTTCTGCCTGCGCAGATTTTTTCATTTGTTCATTTTATCATATCACAATTGATTCCGGTCCACCAATACGGCTCAGTCCAACTGTTTCGTTACTTCCTTGATATCTCCGGCCTCACCCAAAATAATCAGCGTATCCTCCGCATTCATCACCTGATCCGGCCGCGGATTGATGAAAGTCTCTTCTCCGCGGCGGATCGCCACGACCGTAATATTATATTTTTTTCGGACATCCGCCTGGATCAGGTTCTTTCCGATCCAGTCTTCCGGCACATGAATACTCACCACCGTAATATCGTCGCTCAGCTCGATATAATCGACAATCCCTTCGGATGTCAGATTATGCGCGACACGAATGCCCATTTCTTTCTCAGAGTAAATCACTTTATCCGCGCCGATCTTCCGCAGCATTTTCCCATGCAGTTCATCCAGCGCCTTCACTACGATCCGCCCGACGCCCAATTCTTTCAGGAGCAGCGTCGTCATCAGGCTGGCCGCCAGATCACCGATGCCCACCACGGCCACATCCGCATTCCCCGCGCCGATGGCTAGAAGATTCTTTTCTTCCGATGCGTCCGCGCAAACGATGTACCCCAATTCATCGGAGAGATCCTGAACCACGCCTTCATCGATATCCATCGCCATGACGTCATATCCCATTTTATCAAGAGTCACCGCCACGCTTTTTCCAAAGCGGCCGAGACCGGCCACAAAGAACTGCAATTTCTTTTCCATGATTCTCTCCTTACCCGATGACTACTTTTTCTGTAGGATATCTGATCCGGCCCTGCTGCCGTTCCGCAAATGTCAAAACAAGCGCCATGACCCCGATGCGCCCGACGAACATGGCCAGGATCAGGATCACCTTGCAGATATCATTCCACCCAGCAGTCAGCCCAACGCTGAAGCCGACTGTACTGAACGCGGAAACGCCCTCAAAAAGCACTTCCTCCAACCGGAATCCGCTCGTATCGAATACCAGAAGAAGAAATACTGTGAGAAAAGTCAGCGCGAACGACAGCGAAAATACATGAAATGCCTTGGAAATCGTCTGTTCGCTGATCCGCTTATGAAAAATGACGACATGTTCTTTGCCTCTGATCCATGACAGCACGGAAAGAATCATGACCATGACCGTCGTCGTCCTCACGCCGCCGCCGGTCGATACCGGCGCAGCCCCTGTAAACATGAGAAACATGACGATCAGCTGCGTACTGATGCTCACATCTGCAATGTCAAATGTCGTGAATCCCGCCATTCGGGAGGAAACCGACATAAAGAGAGAATTCAATATTTCCATAAATATATTCATCTCTCCCATGGTTCGGGGATTATTCCTGTCCATGATGAAGAATACGACAGCGCCGAAAAGAGTAAATGCCAGCTCCGCAGTCAGGACCATCTTGCTGTTCAGCGACAGGTGCGACCAGGACCGCTTCGTCAGCACATCATCAATGACCACAAAGCCGATCCCGCCGAGAGTCATTGTCACAATAACCACACTGCACACGAAAGGATCCTGCGCAAAAGGCGAGAAACCGCTTCCGCCGAAGAGATCAAGCCCGCAGTTGCAGAAAGCGGATACCGCGTGCCAGTATCCGTAATAAATCCCCTCTGCCCCCATATCCGGGACAAAATGGAAAGACAGGAGCGTTCCTGACACAAATTCCACAAGGAATGTCATCAATACGATCTTCCTTACCAGATTCACCATGCCCGACGGCGTTTCCAGATTGAATGAATCGCGGATCAGGAGCCGTTCCTGCAGCCGGATCCTCCGGCCTGCATAGATCGCCATGATCGCCATGATCGTCATGATCCCAAGTCCCCCGACCTGGATCATGACAATCATAATCAGCTGTCCGAACAATGACAAATCCCGTTTCGCATCAATCAGGCTCATCCCCGTCACACTGACGGCGCTGACAGAAGTGAACAGCGCGTCAAGAAAGCCGATTTCCCTGGCTCCCGACTGCGCGGCGGGAAGCATCAGCAGGAATGCGCCGATCAGCATAAAAATGGCAAAGCCCGCCAGAATCAGCACGCCTCTGTGCAGGCCTCCCAGTATGATCATCAAACGACTGCCCATACAGACCTCTTTGTATTTTCCATCTCTGCAAGCTCCGAAAATTATACTACATCATTATACTATATCCCGTCGATTCATGGACGTGCCCCTAAAAAGCGCCCCAAAAAGAAAAAGGCAGCCCTTCTCCGTTCTGCCTCTTCATTTGCCGTTCCCCAGCATTCCATATAAAATTTTTACGATTTTTTCACTGCTGTCCTCTGTCACAGGGCCGCATTTTTCCGCCATCTCCGCCCTTTTCTCCGGATGAATCAGGATATCCCTGACGGTCTCAGCCAGCTGCCCCCGCCTCACCCAGGCCGCGCAGCCTTTCTCCTGCAGATGCGCGGCGTTTGCCTGCTCCTGTCCGGGCAGCGCATTGACAAGCACCATGGGCAGATTCATTGTCAGCGCCTCCGTACATGTCAGAGCGCCGGGCTTCGTCACAAGAATATCACTGATCCCCATCAGATGCGCCACTTTATTTGTATAGCTGTGGAGCTCTACCGGATGATTCAGCTTATCCCGAAGAGACGCCACCTCTTCATAGGCGGAAATATTCTGCCCCGTGATCACAATAAAATCACGGATCTCCGCGACTTTATCCAGCCGCTTTAATGTATCGGTAATATATCCCAGCCCGAGGCCGCCGCCCATGATAAGCACGGTCCCCTGCCGTCTCTCCGGCTGTTTTCTTATCTCCTCATAAAAAGACCGGCGCACAGGGATCCCCGTCGTATGAATCACGCTGCGCGGCACGCCGTGCTCCGCCAGTTTATCAGCCAGCGCCTCCGTCGGAACGCAGTATCCGTCCAGATGTTTGTAGATCCACAGCTGATGAATGTCAAAATCCGTAATCACGCCGAGCAGCGGAATGGGAAGCGCTCCTTCTTTTTTCAGCAGATTCGCCGCACAGGCCGGAAAAGGATGCGTAAAGATCAGCGCGTCCGGTCTGAGTGCTGCATTGAGCCGCTTCATCTTTCTGCGAAAGCTCCAGGACAAAAGACTCTGCACCCCGCTTCCCAAATACCGGTTCTGAGAATTGCTGTAAAGCCGGTTGTAAATGATGGGAAACACGTCCAGCATCTTAAGATAGCTCCGCTTGATCATCTGATCGAGTGAAAAAGAATCTCCTGATAAGAAATCAAGCACCCGTGCGCTGTCCTCCGGATGAGTCCGCTTGATCTCCTCTGCAATGGCGCGCGCCGCCTGAGAATGTCCGCTTCCGATCGAAGCTGACATGACGAAAAATTTTTTATGATTTTTCATGGGGAAACTCCCTGCTGAAGTTCAGAAAACAGCCTGCGGCCGTATAAGATTCATCGCCTGTTTACTGATTATATCATAAATAACGCAATTCTCAGAAAGATAACCTTTTCCTTCAAGACACAAAAAAAGCACGGATAACCGTGCTTTTTATGATTACTGATTGACTCTGTCTTTCAGCTGTTTGCTGACTTTGAACGCCGGAGTTTTAGATGCCGGAATATTAATTACTTTTCCGCTGGAAGGATTGTGGCCTTCTCTTGCTTTGCGCTGACGCACTTCAAACGTACCGAAACCGATGATCTGGACTTTTTCACCTTTTTCAAGAGCCGAGCTGATCACATCAATGACGGCCTTTACAGTTTTTTCCGCGTCTTTTTTAGTGACCTCAGCTTCCTGCGCTACCGCAGTAATTAATTCTGTTTTGTTCATACTAAAACATCCTCCTTCAACATTTTCAGGATATTCCTGCCTGATCCTATGAACATCAGCAAATCCTAATACGCTCCGCGGGCCTTCAGCCATTCCTCCAGCTTTTCCCGCAGTTCCGGCGCCGCCTCCGTTATCGACCTGCCATCCTCTTGGATGCAGTCTTCCAATTTGCCGAGCTGTTCCGCATAAAGACGATTAAACCGGTGCAGGGATAATTCCGGGTCAACCTCAAACAAGCGAATCAGATGAACCGCTGCAAAAAGAGCCTGTCCAAAACAAAGCTCCTTCTCCGCTGAGGTGCTCCCCGCTTCCGCCGCCTTGACTGCCTTTTCCCAGGAAACTTCAAAGCAGCGCTTGATATCTTCTGCTTTTTCAACATTCTTCATGCATATAGAACTGACTTTCTTTTGCATTATACACGCAAAGAGTAGACTTGGCAAGCTGACAGACAGCCCTGCCAGCAGGTGCTTCCGCTTCTTTTCCTTCATCTTCCGGAGCTCCCAGCCGCGCAGAATTTCCGCCGCTTCTTCCGCGGTCGTTTCCCCGAAAACATGAGGATGACGCCGCACCATTTTGTCCGAAATGCCGTCTATGACATCCTGCATGGTAAAACAGCCGTTTTCTTCTGCGATTCTCGCATGAAAAACGATCTGATACAGCACGTCTCCCAGTTCTTCCTTCAGATTTACCATATCGTGATGGTCAATCGCATCTGCGACCTCGTATGCTTCCTGAATCAGATAGGTCCGCAGCGTTTCATGATTCTGCGCCCGATCCCAAGGACAGCCGGACGGATCCCGGAGCGCACGCATAATGCCGATCAGCCGTTCCATGTCGAAAGGCATCGCTTCCGCCCGGATACATTTTTCCGGGACGGCTTTCACGCACAGCCGCTGTCCCGGGTGTGAAAACCGCAGGACGCCAACCGCAGTCTTTTCCGCGCTACCGCTCTCTTCATCAATCAGAAGCATCGGTGATGCTTCCTGAAAACAACGAAGCAGCGTCTTTTTTACATGCCGCATCATTTCTTCATTTTTGATTCCGGTCACAAAAATTGTCTGCGCCAGCGAAGCCGGCACTGCATGAAAAGAAGAGGCCGGACAAATCCAGACCCCTCGCTCTTCATCAGCTTCCGTCATATGTAAAAAGCTGAAGTCCATATTCTTACCTTTTCCCGAAAATATCCAATTTGCGGATGACACCGGCCGCGCGCTTTCCGATCTTCGGAATGCTTTCCACATCTTCCGCACGGACAGTATGCGTCAGCACTACGGCAAGGCCGTATACCACAACCCCCACAAGAATCGCCAGTATCGTCGCCGGTGTATTGCTGTGCAGCGCCGGATAGGCCGCCGCATATGTCCCGACGACAGCCGCACCCATCGCTCCGGCAGAAACGAAGCAGCGGACAGTATGCGCGATATCCAGCCGGTAATTCATATATTTATGCAGGAAATACAGATTCAAAAGAGCGGCGACGCCGAAATCGGCATTTGTCGCCCATGCGGCACCCAGTACACCCAAGCTCGGAATCGCCGTCAGATTCCACGACAGGATGATTTTAACGCAGGCGCTGACGACCATATTGATAAAAGGAATCGCCGTCTTTCCCATTCCCTGAAGGACGCCCGTCGTCACCTGCTGCACCCCCAGCAAAAAAACGCCGAAGCTCATGACCGCAATACACGGACCCGCATCGGGCGTCGCATACAGCATGGAAGAAATCGGTGTCGCGATGACACACATCCCGATAAAAGATGGTACGGTGATCAGATTGGCCATCCGCATGGCCAGGCCCGTTCGCTGAGAGATGATCTCTCTATTTCCTCTGGCCACAGCCTCGGAAATGACAGGCACCAAGCTAGCCGCCAGGGACGCCGTCATGATCGTCGGCATATTGACAAGAGCCGTAGCCATGCCGGTCAGATATCCGAAAAGCGTCGTGGATGTTTCCACAGAAAAGCCGGCGACTTCCAGACGGCGGGGAACGATGAAAAGATCGATATTCGACACGATCGGAAGCATGATATTCGCCAGCGATACAGGAAGTGCCAGTACGAGGAGCCGCTTGATGATTTTCCAGGTGGAATCCGGAACGATGGATTTGTCCCGGCTCTCCAGCATCTCTTTCCGCCAGCCTCTGTTCCTGTAATAAAAATAGAGCAGCACAAGGATTCCCACAAAAGCGCCGGGCGCCGCGCCGAATGTCGCGCCGGCCGCGCCGTATTCCAGTCCGTACGGAAGAAGAACCACCGCCAGACCGATCATGATCACGACTCTGAAAAGCTGTTCAATGATCTGAGAAACGGCGGTAGGCGTCATACTCTGGAGCCCCTGAAAATATCCGCGGAGCGTCGCCAGCACGGTCGCCATGAGGATCGCCGGAGACAGCGCCAGAAGCGACCAATAGGCTCGCGGATCACGGACAATACCGCTGTTGATCAGCCAGTGCGCACCGAAATACAAAAGAGCACTGAAAAAAAGTCCCGTCGCCGTCAGCGCCATAAGCGAAATACGAAAGACGCGCTGGCCGCCAAGATAATCATGGATGGCATTCTTTTCCGCCACCATGATAGAGATCGCTACCGGAAGTCCGGCGGAAGATACCGCCAGGCACAGGAGATAGATCGGATACGCCATCTGATACAGGCCGATTCCTTCGCCGCCGAGCAGGCGGGACAGATAGATCCTGCTGATCGCGCCGATAAATTTTACAATAATCCCGGCCGCTGTCAGAATCAGCGCGCCTTGAACAAAAGTATTTTTACGCACGTTGTTCTCCCTGAGACACATTGTCTCTGATTTCCTTATGGATTTCTTTCAGGAATCTGGTGAGCCATTTCACAGGTTCTCCCGGAATTGCTGACTTTTGTATTTTAACACGCATGGGAGCCCGTGGCAAAACGCGCAGCTTACTGAAGTAGGGTTTCGGAAGCTTCATGATATTAAAATCCTTCATAAAGTCCAGATCTGCCCAAGTCAGCAGGTAAGCGCCCCCTTCCGTCACAATGCTGCCGATCCCCAGCGTCTGCGCGAGAATGCGGAGCCGTGCCGCTTCAAACAGTTTTTCCGCTGACTCTGTGGGCGTGCCGAAACGGTCAATCACCTCATCGATGAGATCTTCCAGCTCCTGTTCCGATACGGCAGCCGCCAATCGGCGGTAAATATCGATCTTCTGTTCCGGCTTTTCGATATAACTTTCATCGATATATGCGTCCTGCATAAATTCGATCACCGTATTCGGCAACTTCTTCGGTGCCGGCCGGTGTTCTTTCTCCGCTTTCAGACGGCGGATCGCGTCATCCAGCATGGTGCAGTACGACGCAAACCCGACAGCCGCGATATTTCCGTGCTGCGCGGCACCGAGAAGATTCCCCGCGCCGCGAATCTCCAGATCCCGCATGGCAATTTTGAATCCGGAACCGAGTTCTGTAAATTCCCGGATGGATTCCAGCCGCTTTTCCGCGACTTCCGAAAGAGTCTTTCCCTTGCGGTAGAAAAAATAGGCCCGCGCGATTCTGTCGGAACGGCCGACGCGCCCCCGCATTTGATACAGCTGAGACAGTCCCATCCGATCCGCGTCATATACGATCATCGTATTGGCATTCGGCTGATCCACACCGTTCTCGATCAGCGTCGTGCAGAGCAGAATATCGTATTCCCGGCTGAAAAAATCAAACATGATCTGTTCCAGCAGATCGCCGTTCATGCGGCCGTGCGCGATCCTTATGGTGACCCCTTCAGGCAGAATGCTTCGCAGATGCGCCGCCATGGCGTCAATGGAGTCAATACGATTATAGACAAAGTATACCTGCCCGCCTCTTGCCTTTTCCCGCAGGATCGCTTCCCGCACGATCTGGTCATCATACTCCGTCACGTAGGTCTGTATGGCATGCCGGTTTGAAGGAGCCTGCGTGATAGTGACCATATCTCTCACGCCGGTCAGGCTCATGTGCAGCGTCCGCGGGATCGGCGTTGCGGACAGCGTCAGCACATCTATGCCGCTGTCCCGAGCTTTCCATTTTTCTTTCTGCACAACGCCGAAGCGCTGTTCTTCATCAACGACGAGAAGCCCCAGACGCCGGCACTGGATCTTTTTCGACAGGATCGCATGCGTACCGATCAGTACATCAATCGTCCCCTCCGCCGTTTTCTTCAGAATCTCTTTCTTTTCTTTCGGCGTACAAAACCGATTCAGCACCGCGATCTGTATACCAAAGTTCTCCATCCTCTCGCAGAATGTCTGGTAATGCTGCTGGGAGAGAACGGTCGTCGGAACCAGGACAACAGCCTGGTATCCGCTCATGACGCACTTGAATACGGCCCGCATAGCGACTTCCGTTTTTCCGAAGCCAACGTCCCCGCAGAGCAGCATATCCATGGGCTCCGGCTTTTCCATGGCTCTCTTGATCGCCTCAATGGCAGAGAGCTGATCCGGCGTCTCCACATAGGGAAATGATTCTTCAAACTCCCTCTGTTCCCGGGTATCTCTGTCAAAAGCAATGCCCGGCGTGATTTCCCGCTTCGCATAGATCGCAATCAGTCTTTCCGCCAGCTCCTGGATGGATGCTTTTGCCCGGCTGCGGATCTTCTCCCACTGCACGCCGCCCATTTTTGAAAGAACCGGAGACTGCCCCTCCGGGCCGATGTATTTTTCCAGCGTCGCGATTTGTTCCATCGGAAGGTACAGCTTATCTCCTCCGGCGTACTGGATAGTGACGTAATCCCTGCGAAGCCCGTCCACTTCAATCGTTCTGAGGCCCAGGTACCGCCCGATGCCGTGGACACGCTGTACCACATAGTCTCCTTGTTCCAGATCGGAAAAGAAGCGGATCTGCTGCCCCTTCCCGGCGCTCCTGACGCGCCGTCTGAGCTTGGGCGCCCCCAGAACATCGCCGGATGCATAGAGCGCCAGCTTCAGCGCTGGGAATTCAAAGCCTTTGCTGACAACGCCCTCCGTCAGCCATACGCCGCCTTCTTTCGGCCCGTCCGAAATAAAAAGATTTCTCTCCCGCAGCGCGGAAGCGATCTCTTCCTTTTCCGATGGATTTGCGCAGACAATGCCGATCCGCCAGCCCTGATCCAGATGATAACTCAGCTCATCGCAGAAAAGCGGAAGCTGACGCTGGAAATTTGTCACTGCTCGTCCTTTCCACGTCCACTCGCCATGGATATGGATATCCGGCAGTTTTCGGTTCAACAGAGAAAAAACAAGTGTTTTTCCTCGCCGGCTCCCCGCCAGCTGCTGCCAGTCCGCGCTGTTCTTCCTGTTTTCTTTTTCTTCCCGAAAATATTTTTTCAGTTCTTCTTCGCCGCGCTGCGGTTCGTCGAAAACAACAAGGCCTTTCCCCGCATAGGAAATGAGGCTGTCCTTTTCAACCGTATCCGCATGGAGAGGGAACACAAAAAATGCCTCTGCCGACGCGATCGATCTCTGGGTATCTTCATCAAACTGTCGTATGCCGTCGACTTCATCGTCGAAAAATTCCACTCGATAGGGATGAGATTCATTGATCGGAAAGATATCAATGATATCCCCGCGCACCGCAAAATGGCCGCACCGTTCCACCTGATCGACCCGTTCATATCCGCGTTCTGTCAGCTGTGCCAGAAGGGTTTCCCGTTCCAGCACATCTCCCAGACGGACAGACAGTTTTTCTGCCAGCAGTTTCTCCGGAGCCGGAAGCAGCTGCGCCGCTTCTGATGCTGTTGCCAGCACCACAGCTGCTTTCCCTTCCAGAAGAACGGAAAGTGCCCTCATCCTTCCCCGCAGTGCTTCTGTCCCTGTAAATGTCACCGCAAAGTCTGCGTTCTCCACAACAGGAAACGAGAGGATTTCCGTATTCGGCGAAAAAAACTGCATATCCTCTTCCCAGCGGAGAGCCGACTTCTGATCCGGCGTAATGATCACGACGGGCTGCGGCTTCTCCTGCAGCGCTTTCAGTATCCACGCTTTCTGCGCATCTTCCGCCCCGCAGATCATCGCTGTCCGGCCTTCCGCCAGCATCTCGGCAGCCGGTCTTAACACGTCAGTGCGGCGCAGTTCCTCCGCACACCAGTTTCCGGCCCGCAGTCCTTCAGCCTCAGGAGTGCTCTTTCCCGGCTCCATGGTCATCCTCCCAATCCCATTCTGTCCGCCGCACCATCTTTTCCGAATCCAGCTCCGAAATCCGCGCCTCGATCGTCTGCCCGTGATAAGAAAATCCCGGTGCGATCTCTGCCATCGGGACCAGCACAAAAGCCCTCTCCCAGAAGAAAGGGTGAGGCAGGCGCAGCAGCGCGCTGTCTGATATAATATGTTCTCCCCAGATCACATCCAGGTCGAGCGTTCTCGGTCCCCAATGTACCAGACGGGTTCTCCCCTGTTCCTGCTCGATCCGCAGAAGCCGCCGCATCAGCTCTTCCGGTTCTCCGTTCCATTCCGCCTGAATGACGGCATTCAAAAAATCAGCCTGATCCGTCATACCCCACGGTGCGGTCTCATACAGGGAAGACTTTTTTTCGATGCGGATACCCTGCGCTTCCATGGATGCCGCCGCGTTTCGCAGGAAAGAAACACGGTCTCCCATATTTGATCCCATGGAAATATAATATTTACTCATTGTTACGCCCCATGCGCAGAGTCACCGATACATCTTCCAGCACCCCCGACACCGGAGCCGACGGTTTATGCACGGTCGTCTCTATTTCTAAAACCGCAGGAAATGCCGACAGGACTCTCTGATTGATCTCTCCGGCAAGCCGCTCAATCAGACTGTATCTTTCTTCTTCTGCAACCGCCCGGACAATCTCATAAACCACGGCATAATTGACCGTATCAGAAAGGCAGTCGCTGCGTCCGGCCTCAGCCAGCGGAAGGAAGAGCTTCACATCGATATAAAACCGCTGCCCCAGCGCATTTTCTTCCGGAAGAGCGCCGTGCCTGCCGAAAAATGCCATTCCTTTCAGACAAATCGCATCCATCGCCCGCTCCTTTATTCTGCCAGAAGCGCATCTGTCATCTTTATCATACGCGCCGTCATTTTTACATTGTGCACTCTCACCATGGCGCATCCGCGGCTCTGCCCCCATACGCAGACTGCTCCGGTTCCCTCATCCCGTTCCTCCGCCGGAAGATCCAGCACTTCCCCGATGAAACGCTTCCGGCTCGGAGCCAGGAGCATCGGATACGGCAGGGCTGTCAATTCAGAAATCCGGCGGATGACTTCCAGATTCTGTTTTCCATCTTTCCCAAAACCGATCCCGGGATCCAGGATAATATTCTCTTCTTTGACTCCATGGGCAAGCGCGATCTCTATCGATCGGCCGAAGAAAGATTTTATTGCCTCAATGATATCTCCCGCATATTCCGTTCCGTCCTGATTATGCATTAATATGACGGGAACCCCGGCCTCCGCCGCGACCTCTGCCATCTCCCCGCGGTCTTTCTGAAATCCCCATATATCATTCAGGATATGCGCTCCGGCCTGCACCGCCGCTTCCGCAGTTTCCCAATGATACGTATCTACAGAAACAGGCACGGACGAGCACCGCAGGACGCCCGGAAGAAACTGGAAAAGCCTCTCCTTTTCCTCTGCCGCTGAAAGCGCTCTGCTTCCCGGCCGGGTCGACTCCGCGCCGACATCAATGATGTCCGCACCGTCACAGATCATTTCCGCCGCATGACGCACAGCGGCTTCCGCTGTATTCCACTGCCCGCCGTCAGAAAAAGAATCCGGCGTCACATTGAGCACGCCCATGACAAGCGTCCGCGCCCCCAGCAAAAGCGTCTTCCCGTCATCCCACTGATATTCTCTCCGCATTTCATACCCACCTTTCCCGATTTTTCAAGATGATCGCATTTTTGTATTATAACAGCCCTGACAGCTGTTCGTCTAAAAAGCGCACAAAAAAAGCGGCCTGCGCCGCTCTTTTGGCCATATGATTATTGAGGAGTGTAATCATACAGCAGCCGAATTGATAATCAGGGAAATAATTATCAATTGAGCCCGGAAAGACAAGCTCTCCGTTATGGCATTTCCTCCATATACTTACATTATACGAAATACAAAAAGGAAGTCAAGCCGCAAAAACCGACTCCCTTTTCTGCTCACACGCATTCCTGCATCAGTTTCTGGAAAAATTCCGTGCTTTCCTCCGCCAAGTCCAGAATTTTTTCTGTCCGCTCATACATCTCTTTCCATTCCATAACATAAACCGGCCGCGATTCCTGCGCCAGCAGCGCCCGCATTCCTTCGCAGAAGCACCGGCTGCCCCGTTCTTCATAGTTCCGCACCCGCTGCGCGCGCGCCTCGACTTTCATATAGTCCGTACGGATCGTCCGGCTGTACGCCGTCATGCGGGAAAGCTCCAGCAGCGCGCATGCGGCGAGTTCCGCCATGATATTTATCGCTTCCGGCGCCTCTGAGTAACCGATATAAAGATTCTGCGTAATTTTTTGGATTTCTCTCATCATTTCCGCGAGATTTCCTGTCAGCTGGCGCGCCGCTTCACGCCTCTGCCTGTCAGAAAATGCTTTTTCCAGCTTCTCATGCAGAATCGGCAGCTGTTTCCGGTATTCCTTTTCCAGCCGGCATATCTCTTCATAGCCTGCTTCCGCCGTCTGCTCACCTGTCATGACTTGGCGCAGCAGACCGCCTGCATCCCTGCATTGATTCATTCCCGCACACAAATTCTCAAAAAAACGTTCTTCTTTCCCGTTCATGATTCCTCCCAATTATTTTCTTTGTCTTATTTTATCATGGCCGTCTCTTTCCGCCGCACGAAAAAAGCCTTTCCGCCGGTTTCATTCCGACAGAAAAGCTTTTCTGTTTATTTTCCGAGTTTCCTGAAAAGGCTCACCATTTCCAGCGCGTCCATAGCGCATTCAAAGCCTTTATTTCCCGCTTTGAGCCCGGCGCGGTTCAGCGCCTGCTCCACGGTATCCGTCGTCAAGACGCCGTAAAGAACGGGAATGCCTGCATTCAGAGATATCTGCGCAATGCCCTTCGTCACTTCCGTCGCCACATGCTCATAATGGTCTGTCTCTCCGCGGATGACAGCGCCGAGACAGATCAGCGCGTCATATTTCCCGGATGCCGCCATTTTCGCCGCGGCGGAAGGAATTTCAAAAGCGCCGGGCACCCACGCCAGATCCACCGTATTCAAATCGACGCCATGACGGGCCAGCGCATCTGCCGCTCCGTCGATCAATTTTGATACGATCACTTCATTAAACCGGGAAGCCAGTATCCCTACCCGGATGTGAGATGCTTCAAACGAGCCGGAAATAATATTCATCATTCTTCCTCCTTATCAAAATGCAGCAGATGTCCCATTTTTTTCTGTTTGGTCTTCAGATAAAATTCATCTTCTTTTCCCGCTTCCATCTGAATCGGCACACGTTCCGTCACTTCAATGCCATAATCTGAAACTTCTTCAATTTTTTCCGGATTATTGGTGAGAAGCCGGATCTGGCTGACGCCAAGATCGCGAAGCATCTGCGCGCCCACCATGTAATCCCTCAGATCAGCAGCGAATCCCAGTTTCAGGTTGGCTTCCACCGTATCGTAGCCCTGATCCTGCAGCGCATACGCGCGGATCTTATTGATGAGCCCGATGCCCCGCCCTTCCTGCCGAAGGTAGACCATTACGCCGCGGCCTTCTTCCGCGATCCGTTTCATTGCCGCGTCGAACTGCTGCCCGCAGTCGCAGCGGAGCGAACCGAAACAGTCTCCCGTAAGGCATTCGGAATGCACCCGGCAGAGTACCGGCCTGCCGTCCGCCACATCGCCCATGACCAGCGCTACATGATGCTCTCCATTCAGACGGTTGATATATCCGACGATACGGAATTCTCCGTACCGGGTCGGCATGCGTGCATCCGCGATCCTCTCGACCAGCTTTTCATGCTTTTTCCGGTAAGCGATCAGATCCTGAATATTGCCGATCTTTAAATTCTTTTCTCTGGCGATCCGGAAAAGGTCCTCTTTTCTCGCCATCGTACCGTCGGGATTCATGATCTCGCAGCAGAGACCGCACTCCTTGAGGCC
>UQYL01000013.1 GCA_900545365.1 uncultured Dialister sp.
TCGCCGCCGTCGGCGGCCACGACCCGCACCTCGTGCTCTCCGGCGCAGACCCCGCGCCCGTTGAACAGGGTCACGCCCGCGTCAGCCAGCCCTTTGGCCAAAGTCTGGCTGGAGGCCTTGGTATAACGCTGCACTCTTTTCTGCAGAGCCGCGTAATCCACTTCGACGGTTCCCTTGGCTATACGCTGGCGCTCCAGGCCGCGCAGCAGCCCTTTAGGGGCCACAGCGCCTAACAGCATCTTGGTGGGAATGCAGCCGCAGTTGAGGCAGACGCCGCCCCAGTGGGCGTCTTCCACCAGGGCCACGGATCTGCCCGCGGCAGCGAGGATCTTAGCGGTTTTCGCGCCGCCGGGGCCGCCGCCGATCACGATCACATCATATTTCATTCTGTCCTCCGCGCGTTTCCGCGCCGTATCTGTCTTTTCTTATCATATCCGCCGCGTCCGCAAGGACAGCTCTTTCTTCCGCACCCGCCGCGGGGAGAGCGAGGATCGCCGCCGCCATGGCATCGCGGCCGTACCGCACGCCGCGGAGCGCGCCGGGAATGGCCGCGATGATCTCCGACGTCATGCCGTCCGATTCGGCGGACGCTTCCTGAATGACGCCCCCTTCCGCGCGGACGGAGAGGCGCAGCGTTCCCCAGGGGAAAACGCCCCGCCATTCATCGGCAAAGGGCAGCCGCTGTCCGAAGCGCCATTCCCAGGAGGCGAAGAAGCGCCGTTTTCTTTCAATGTCCTCCCTGTCCAGCGCCGCTTCCTTAATCGCCGAGGAGGGCGCGCCGTACACGGCGGAAAAGCTCCGCTTCATCGCTTCCGCGAAAGCGTCCACGGTAAGCTCCGGCGCGAGCTCCCGGAGATTGATCACCCGGGAAGGAACGGAACGCACCCCTTTCGCGCGGAGCTTGGAGCCTTCCGCGTCAAGCCAGCGCGTCATGGCCGTCATATCGCCGTCGATGAGCACCGTGCCGTGGTGGAGGCGTTTCCCGCCGCTGCGGCGGAAAGCGTTGCCGGAAAATTTCCGGCCTTCCGCAGTGAGGTCATTTCGTCCGGTCCTCTCCGCGGCGATGCCGAAGGCGCGGGCCGCCGCCGCGATGACGGCGGTCTGCTTTTCCACATCGTAGAGCGCCTCCGGCGCGCAGAAGGTGAAATTCAGGTTCCCTTCGTCGTGATAGACCGCGCCGCCGCCGGTGAGCCGCCGTGCCAGATGGCCGCCCGCCGCTTCCAGTTCTTCCGCGCGGCATTCCCGCCAGGCGTTCTGGTTCCGTCCGATGACGACAGTCTTATCGTTCTGCCAGAGGTAGAGCACGGCCGCATCGTCGGGCACCCGCTCCATGAGGTGTGCTTCCACGGCCAGATTCAGGAAGGGATCCCACGAGCGCCGCCCGTCGTACACGAAAAGGCGCATTTATTTTTCCCACACGTAGCGGAGCTTCGGATGACGCGCCGCCGTGACTTCGTCAGGCCGGCCGATGGGCGCGTTGTGCGGCGCGCCGTGGAGCAGTTCCGGATCTTCCCGGCCTTCCGTGAAGACCTTGAGGAAAATGTCCGCCGCCTGATCCAGCGTTTCCTTGCTCTCCGTTTCCGTGGGTTCCGCCATGAGCGCTTCGTGAACGATGAGCGGGAAGTACATGGTCGGCGGGTGCATGCCGTAGTCGAGAAGGCGCTTCGCCGCGTCCAGTGCGGACACGCCGGTCTCTTCTTTATACCGGGCAAGGGTCATGACAAATTCGTGCATGCACCGTCCCGGATAGGCGATGTCGATGGCGTCTTTCAGACGCGTCATGAGGTAATTCGCATTGAGCACGGCCATGCCCGACGCTTCCGCCAGTCCTTCCCCGCCGAGAGTGAGGATGTACGTAAGGGCCCGCACGGCGACGAGGAAATTGCCGTAGAACATGCGCACCCGGCCGCAGCTCTTCTCCGGCGCGGCGAAATGATAGGTCTCCCCGTCCTTTTCCACAATGGGATGAGGCAGGTAGTCCCGGAGGAACGCCTTGCACCCCACCGGGCCGGAGCCGGGGCCGCCGCCGCCGTGAGGCGTGGAGAAGGTCTTATGCAGATTCAGATGGACACAGTCGAAGCCCATGTCTCCGGGACGGGCCCGGCCGACAACGGCGTTCAGATTCGCCCCGTCGTAGTAGCAGAGGCCGCCCGCTTCATGAATGATCTTCGTGATCTCGAGGATATTCGGGTCGAAGATGCCGAGGGTATTCGGATTGGTCAGCATGAGGCCCGCTGTGTCGGGGCCGACCGCCGCGCGGAGCGCGTCCAGATCGACGCCGCCCGCTTCATTGGATTTCACGGAGAGCACGGAGAATCCCGCCATCGCCGCGGACGCCGGATTGGTGCCGTGCGCCGAGTCGGGAACGATGATCTTCGTGCGGGCGCTGTCTCCCCGCGCTTCGTGATAGGCGCGGATGAGGAGCAGCCCTGTGTATTCGCCGTGCGCCCCCGCCGCCGGCTGGAGAGTCACTTCGTCCATGCCGGTGATGTCCGAGAGGAGCCGCTGCGCGCGGTACATCGCTTCCAGCGCGCCCTGCACGGTCTCTTCCGGCTGGAGCGGATGGATATCCGTGAATCCCGGCAGCCCTGCCGCGGTCTCATTCACGGCGGGATTGTACTTCATGGTGCACGAGCCGAGGGGGTAGAATCCGTCGTTCACGCCGAAAGCGTTCTGTTCGAGGACAGAGTAATGACGGCTCATCTCCACTTCGCTCACTTCGGGAAGGCGGGGCGCTTTCTCACGGAGCGGGAAATCGGGAGCCGTCTCCGGCACGTCGCATGCCGGAAGGAGCGCCATGCGGTGTCCGGCGCGGCTTCTTTCAAATATGAGCTTCATCTTACTCATCTCCTTTCAGCGCCGCGATCAGTCCGTCGATCTCGGCTTTCGTATTCATTTCCGTGGCGCACCAGAGGATCTTGTCCCCCATCGGCAGCCCGCCGAGGATGCCTTTCTCGGCGAGCTTCTTTTCCACCGTCTTCGGGTCTTCCGGGGAAACGGTCACAAATTCATGGAAGAAGGGCCGGTCGTAGACGCGGGTATAGCCGATCTTCGCGAGCTCCGCTGCGAGATAATGCGCTTTCGAGCAGCACTGGGACGCGGCTTCCCGGAGACCGTCCGGGCCCATGGCGGTAAGGTACGCCCCCGCCGTCATGGCGCAGAGAGCTTCATTGGAGCAGATATTGGAGGATGCTTTCTCCCGGCGGATGTGCTGCTCTCTCGCCTGAAGCGTCAGGACGAAGCAGCGGCCGCCCTTCGCGTCCGCCGTCTCGCCGACGATGCGCCCCGGCAGCTTTCTCATGAGCTTCTCCGTGCACGCCATAAAGCCCAGGTAAGGGCCGCCGAAGGAGAGCGGGAGCCCGAGAGGCTGCCCTTCGCCGACGGCGATATCCGCGCCGAGTTCGCCCGGCGTCTTCATCAGACCGAGGGCAATGGGATTCACGCCCATCACGGCGAAGGCCTTCTTTTCATGGGCCGCCGCGATGAGGGCTTCGCTGTCTTCCATGACGCCGTAATAATTGGGCTGCTGGAAATAGAGGCACGCCGCATCGTCGGTGAGCGCTTCCGCGAGGGCCTCCGGATCGACGGCGCCGTCTTTCTCCGGCACCACGGCCACTTCCACGCCGCGGCTCGCGCAGTACGTGCGGATGGTCTCGATCACCTGGGGATGGGCCGTACCGGCGACGACGGCTTTCGTCTTTTTCCGGGCGAGGCACATGAAGACCGATTCCGCCGCGGCGGACGCGCCGTCATAGACAGAAGCGTTCGACACGTCCATGCCGGTGAGCTCGCAGATCATGGTCTGATATTCAAAGATCGACTGAAGAATGCCCTGGCTGATCTCGGCCTGATAGGGCGTGTAGGTCGTGCGGAACGCTTCTTTCCCGATGACCGTCTTCACGATGGACGGGATGTAGTGGCGGTACGCGCCGGCCCCGCGGAAGACCGTCTTATAAACGGTGTCCTTCTCCGCCATGGCGGACATGTCCCGCAGGACTTCCAGTTCAGAGAGCCCCGCCGGGATGACCGGTTCTTTCAGATAGACTTCCCGCGGTACGGATTCGTAGAGATCGTCGAGAGTCTCTGCGCCCACCGCGGCAAGCATACTCTTCCTTTCTTCTTCGGAAGAGGGAACATAGCTGCCCATATCAGGCCTCCCCGCCTTCTTTGCAGAAAGCTTCATACGCGTCCGCGTCGAGAAGTTCCTCCTCTTCGGATACGTCTTTTACTTTGATGAGCCATGCGTCATAGGGCGCGCCGTTGACCGTTTCCGGCGCGTCGAGGAGCTCTTCATTCACCTCTTCAACGACGCCCGTCACGGGGCTGTAAATATCGGACACGGCCTTGACGGATTCCACATCGGCGAAAGATTCTCCCATGGCCACTTCATCGCCCGCTTCGGGAAGATTGACAAATACGATGTCTCCCAGCTGATCCTGCGCGTAATCCGTGAGCCCGATGAGGACAGTGTCTCCGTCTTTCTTTACCCATTCGTGAGTCTTTGCGTACTGTAATGTCTTCGGAAATTCCATGATGATTCCTCCCTGTTTCCCCGCTTCCGCGGAATAAAAATATATATTTTCTTTTATCTCTTATAAAAAGGCAGCGGCACCACTTCCGCTTCGATCATGCGGCCCCGCACATCGGCGGACACATGCGCGCCCGGCGCGGCTTTTCCCTTCTCCACGAGGGCCATGGCGTAAGCGCCCTTCAGGTAGGGGCAGAAGGTGCCCGACGTGGTGCGGCCGATCTTTTCGCCGCCGAGATACACGTCTTCCCCTTCGCGGATAATGCCCCGGCCCGTCACTTTCAGGCCGATGCGCTCGCGGGTGACAGGATGCGCCTCAATGCCCGCCTTGCCGATAAATTCGGGCTTATTCATCTTCACGCCGAAGTCGAGCCCCGTCTCCAGGGGATTTACGGTCTCGTCCATTTCATGGCCGTAGAGGGGCATGGCCGCTTCCAGGCGGAGCGTGTCCCTCGCGCCGAGACCGCACGGCAGGAGTCCCTCCCCTTCACCGGCGGCGAGGATGGCGTCCCAGATCTCGCCGGCCTTATCGGCGGGGCAGAAAATCTCATAGCCGAATTCGCCGGTGTAGCCCGTGCGGGAGACCATGCAGTCCGCGCCGCAGATCATGACATGCTCCGTGAAGCTGTAATATTTCTCCGGCAGCGTCCCTTCGGCGATCTTCTCAAGGATCACGCGGCTCGCCGGGCCCTGGAGAGCCAGCAGCCCCGTCTCTTCGGAAATATCCGTAAATTCCGTATCCGCGAGAAGATTCTCTCTCATGTGCGCCGCGTCGCGGTCGTGATTGGCGGCATTCACCACGACGAGGTATTTTTCTTCGCCCAGGCGGTATACGATAAGATCGTCCAGGCATCCCCCGTCTTCCCGGCACATCACGCCGTAGCGCACGCGCCCCACGGCGAGATTCGTGTAATCATTGGTGATCAGATGATTGAGCGAAGCCAAAGCCCCCGGTCCCTCAAAGATCACTTCCCCCATGTGCGACACGTCAAAAAGGCCTGCCTTTTCCCGCACCGCCATGTGCTCGGCAATGATGCCCTTTCCGTACTGCACCGGCATGATGTAGCCTCCGAAGGGGACCATCTTCCCTCCCAGCGCCACGTGCCTGTCATAAAGAGGCGTTTTCTTGTCCATATATGTCTCTCCTTTCTCAGAAACCTTTTCCATCCCGCGCCTTTTTGTTTCTGGGAAAACAAAAAAGGCGCACTGAAAAATAACAGTGCGCCTCTGTCCTTTGACCTGAAAGATAGGCCGGAATCACCGTCCCGGCTCTGCTTCTTCGGTGTCCCCTCTTGCCCGGACTCTCCAGAGGAATGTCGGCTGCCGGTCCTTTTACCTGAGAGTTTCATCCCCTTCGGTGTCCTTTCGGCTCTCTCCCGGCAGTGTCATCCATTGCATCGTTCGCCCTTCATCGGGTCTGTATGGAAAATTTTATATATGAATAGTAGCATACAGCGGCGGGAATCACAAGAAACATAAAGAATTCTCATAGCCCCTATCGCCGCAGGCTATATCTCCCTGTCGTCAGCGAGCTCCCTGCCGATGTGGGGCGCGATGAAGCGGGAAAAAGCATATTCCCAGAGCGCCGCCGAGCCGTCTTTCGTTCGCGCGTTCCTCCGGAGCACCTGCGAAAGCCGGATGCCGTGCTCCCGCCACGCCCTGCCGCCGGTGGCGTCATTGAGCATCATGGGCTGGATATTGTCCATGGTGTGGGCGAAGCGCGCTTCCGCCGTCTCGCCCTCTTCAAATTCCTCCCACAGAGCGCGGAATTTCCGCCCCTGATCGCCGGGGAGCATGGCGAAGAGCCTGTCCGCGCAGGCCGCTTCCCGCCGGTGCTGGTCTTCGTGCGATACGCCCGCATAGGCGTACGTGTCGCCCGCGTCGATCTCCACCAGATCGTGGATGAGGAGCATGGTCACCGTTTTCAGCACGTCGATCTTCTCTTCCGCATACTCCGCGAGAAGCACCGTCATCACCGCCATATGCCAGGCATGCTCCGCGTCGGTCTCCTTCCGCACCGCGCCCGTGAGGTACGTCTCCCGGACGATGCGCTTTTCCTTGTCGATCTCCCGGATGAAATCGAACTGCCGCTTCAGCCGTTCCTCATCCATGATGCGCGCCCCGGCGTCCTTCCTTCCGGCGGTTCTTCGCGTACGCCGCGAGGATCTTCTCCGCCATGCCGATCATGGTGCCGCTCCCCGCCAGACAGGCGCGGAGATTTTCCAGCCCCCGTTCCTCGATGGAGCAGATCTCCCGCTCCCCGTCCAGACGGTACTCATTGAGAGACCAGCGGAAAGCCATCCGCTCCTCATCGATGAAGACGTGCACCTCCGTGGGGGCAGTCACCGTTCCCGCGCCGCGGCAGATCTCTTCCAGAATAGCGGCGAGAGCCATGATCTTCCTCTCATTTTCCGACGGCTCGCCGGTGCGGCTCTTCTCCGTGTAAGAGCAGAAAATATACACCGCCAGCGCCACAAGGCCGACGATAGTCAGTATATCCGAATCAATATGAGGCATATGCGTTCCCTTTCCTCCGCGTCCGCGGACTTTTTTATTTTCATTGTATCAAAAATTCCGGGAATAGAAAAAGCGCCGCCCCGTAAAAAGCAGCGCTTCCTTTTCTATTTCAGCTCCGTCAGAAATTCCTCGAAAGCCAGCCCCCACGGCCAGGGCACGTCCTGCCCCTCCATATGCGTCAGCACGCGGCTGATGAAATCGGCGGCCTTCTTCACCGCCTGCGGAAGAGGTTCTCCCCGGACGAGCGCCGCCGCGGCGATGGCCGCGAACGCGTCCCCCGTCCCGGGCCGGTCCGCGCCGATCCGCTTCACCCGGAGGAACTCCGGCTCTTTGCCCCTCTCGTAGATGAAATTGGCCATTTCCTCTCCCCGGCAGAGCCCGGTGATGACCACCTGCGGCGGGCCCTGCTCCGAGAGCGCCTCCGCCATGCGGAAAAGCGCCTCATCGGAAACCGCCCCGCCTTCCGGGTAGGGCATGTCCAGCAGCCCGCAGGCTTCCGTCAGATTCGGCGTCACCACATCGGCATACCGCAGGAGGCGTCTCATAGCGCGGCGCATTTCATCGGTATACGACGGATAGAGCGCGCCGTCGTCTCCCATGGCGGGATCGACCATGACCATCGTCTCCCCGGTGCGGAACATTTCAATAAAATCCGACACGATGCCGATCTGCGCCGCCGAGCCGATGAATCCCGTGAGGATCCCGTCGAAAGTGAGGCCGTTCGCCTTCCAGCTCTCCATGTAGGGGCGCATCCGGTCGGTGTAGTCGTCGATAAAGTACGAAGGAAACTGAGTGTGCACCGAGAGGATCGCCGTCGGGAAAGGGCAGGCCTGTACTTTCAGCGCGGAAATGAGCGGCAGCTCCACCGTGACGGAACACCGGCCGAAACCGGTGATGTCATTGACGACGGCAATTCTCTTCTGTCTTTCCATGGGCGTCCTCCTCGCGGTCATTTCCCCTCATTATATCACGGCCATGAGAAAAGCGCGGCTGCCGCCGCGCCCTTTCCCATTTTACGCGAAGGGGACCCACTGTCCGTCCTTCACCTCCAGCACCGTCAGATCCATCTTCGGGTCACGGTGCTCGTCAAATTCAAATTTCCCCGTCACGCCTTCGAAGCCCTTCACCTGCGCCAGGGTATCGCGGAATTTCTTCCGGTCCGTCGTGGTGCCGGACTGATCCAGCGCCGTGTGGATGGTGTAGAGACCGTCATAGGCCTGCGCCGCGAACTGATCCGGCTCATGGCCGTATTTCTCCTTGAATTTCGCCCGGAAAGCCTGCGCTTTTTCGCTCTGGCTGTCGGGATTCCACGGCGTGGCGACGAGCGTGCCGTCCGCGGCGGCCCCCGCCTGCCGGATGTATTCCGGACTGTTGAATCCGTTATTGCCGATAATGGGCTGATCCATGCCCATTTCGCGGGCCTTCTTCGCGATGAGCGCCCCTTCCTGGTAGAACCCGGCGATGACGATCACATCGGGGTTCGCCGCGTGGATCTTCGTGAGCTGCGCGGAAAAATCCGTATCCTTGTCGGCGAAGGACTCCGTCGCCACGATGTCCACGCCCATTTCCGGGAGCAGCTTCTGATAGATCTTATTCTCGCTCACCAGCATGTCGTTATTGTGGGAATACATGACCGCCGCCGTCTGGAATCCCAGCTTATCGTGAGCCTTCTTCACGGTGATCGGGATGGCCAGCCGGCCGGAAACGGCGTTGCGGAAAATATAGTCGCCCACATCAGTCACGCCGTCCGCCGTGAGAGAAATACCGAAGACCGTCACGCCCGCCTGCTGCGCGATGGGCCCGGCGGCGAAAAATTCGCCCGTCGTCATGGGGCCGATCACAGCCAGCACCTTATCCTGCGTGACAGCGCGCTTCATGGCATTGATCGCCTCCGTTTTCACCAGCTTCGTATCATACGTGATGAGATCGATCTTCGTCTTCGTCGCCGGGTCGGCGTTGATCTCCTCCAGCGCCATATCGATGCCTTCCTTCTGGGACGTGCCGTACGCCGCGCCGGGGCCGGTGCACGCCGTGATAAAGCCAATCTTCGCGCGGGCCTCCGCGGAAGCGTCCGCCTTCTTTTCCCCGCCGCAGCCCGCAAAAGCGCCTGCCAGCACAGCGGCAGCGAAGACCGCCGCGATCCGTTTCATCCATTTCTGATTGTTCATGAGTATCTCCTTTCCATCCACTGTACAGCAGGCTTCCATAAAAAAGAGCGCCCCGCTCTCCTTTCGGAAAAGCAGGGGCGCTGTCTGCGCGGTACCACCCTTTTTATCGCTCGCGTCCTGCGGGCGGCCCAATAAAAAATCCCCTGTCACAACGACAGGGGCGCCATGCGCGGTACCACCCTATATTTTACTTACAGGACTGTCCTTAACGCGGACCGGCCGTCCCTTCCTACTTATGATTTCAGAAAGGCTGCTCGCGGGAGAGATTCGTCACTTCCTGCGCATCGGCTTCCACCGCCCGCCGACTCTCTGAGGCGCTCCGGAAATCACTTGTACCCGTTCTCTGCATTTACTGTACTGAATTAACAGTACAATACCGGATTTTTCGTTTCCTGTCAAGCAAAAAAACTTTCCTTTTAAAAAAAGGCGCGCTGTCCTTGAAATACCGGGTCACGCCATCCTCATCCGCGTCTGCCCATTCAGCGGTGTGTCCAAATCGGAATTTGCTGATTCTTTCATCATCATTCAGAAAACCGGCATCATGGCCGAGCGAGTTCTCGCTTCTCTTCTTGACGTCTTTAAATACTCATGCTACACTGATGGTATCAGGAGAGGTCACAATATCCCCACTATGGGGTGTTCCGGGTTCCCGGACGTTGGCCTCTCCTACTTTGTACATATCGTACAGATCCACATCGCGAATCCCGAACAAACCGGGGCAAGATCAGTATCTTCCGCAGCAATGCGAAGAATACCATCTTGCCCCGCTTTTATTTTTCCGCCATCAGAAACTACATCACTCTCAAACAAAACAATCTGGCCAGCTCGCAGAAATCCTGTTTTACCACTATCAGGAACTACATCACTCTCAAACGGACGGATTAACAGATAGAGAGATAGCGGAGTTTTACCACTATCAGGAACTACATCACTCTCAAACTGAGGGCAAAACGCCCCCACGGAGGGCAGCGTTTTACCACTATCAGGAACTACATCACTCTCAAACTATTTCGGACTGTCATCCGGGATGATCTTTGTTTTACCACTATCAGGAACTACATCACTCTCAAACAGATCCCCGCCGATGTAACCGCCCTTGCTGGTTTTACCACTATCAGGAACTACATCACTCTCAAACAGTCCTCTTACAATGTTATGCAGGTTCATGGTTTTACCACTATCAGGAACTACATCACTCTCAAACAATATAGATCGCATCCATGATAGGAGCAATGTTTTACCACTATCAGGAACTACATCACTCTCAAACTCCCCTGCTCTTTCATCTGCTCGACCAGTCGTTTTACCACTATCAGGAACTACATCACTCTCAAACGCGTGGTTATGTGTACGAAGTGCGGGGCCAGTTTTACCACTATCAGGAACTACATCACTCTCAAACTGTCTCAACTGGCGGATACCGGGATTCTGGGTTTTACCACTATCAGGAACTACATCACTCTCAAACCCAACGGGCGCTGTCCCGTGCGGCTGAATAGTTTTACCACTATCAGGAACTACATCACTCTCAAACGCGCCGGATGTTCTACCGCGTCATTTCTCAGTTTTACCACTATCAGGAACTACATCACTCTCAAACCAGCAGAAAGCTGAGAAGGGAGAGATAGAAGTTTTACCACTATCAGGAACTACATCACTCTCAAACGTGCAAGTACCACTATCCAGCCACCCGCGCGTTTTACCACTATCAGGAACTACATCACTCTCAAACGGGAGGGGCAGCGGGCAACGCAGCATGGCAGTTTTACCACTATCAGGAACTACATCACTCTCAAACCGGCGGAGACAGACAGCGGCACGGTAACGGGTTTTACCACTATCAGGAACTACATCACTCTCAAACTGCCCCGACCTTGACCGTGAATCCCTTTTCGTTTTACCACTATCAGGAACTACATCACTCTCAAACGCGTGCCTGGTCTTGTTGATCATTTCTGATGTTTTACCACTATCAGGAACTACATCACTCTCAAACAGGAAGCAATCAAGAACTGGAATATGAGAGGTTTTACCACTATCAGGAACTACATCACTCTCAAACGTCAAAATCGAATGGATTTTCGGTTCTCTCCGAGCGGTACGCCCATCACCGGCGCCGCAGTCCCTGACAGGACGGCTCTGTCAGAAGATCTGACAGAGGTCTTCGTCTATGGTAAATACGTCCTCTTCCTGTAATATAGCAGGACAGGTATTCTCAATCAACACAAAATGATATTCTTTCAAAAATGCCGTATGGTACAGTCCGCGCAGTTCTTCCTCCGGCATGAAGCCGCGGAAGCCGCAGAAGAAGAAGCACGCCGTTCCGAGCAGTTCCGTGCAGAGCTCCATCCAGGCAAGCATCCGCTCCGCCAGCGCCCCCTCTTCTTTTTCCGGCTGCAGGTGGATCGCTTTCATCAGCGCGGAAAGATCCGGCTCCGCATCATAAGCGAGCGGGAAGGGAAACGATTCTTCGAGAAGTTCCGCCATCCGGGATACCGCGGCGGAGGTCTCCTGCGCGGCTGCCCACTCCGGACGCTGCGTTTCTTTTTTAATCCGGCTGTAGAATGCGGTTATCACGGCGCGCCCGGAGAAGTCCATGCTCCACGGGCTGGGGACAAAGGCCGCTTTCCGCCCCATGTCCAGCAGATGTTCCCCTTCGGACAGGACAAAGCGGGTGTCCCCGCCGGCCGCCGCCTCACTGAGCTCCTGCACGATGCGGAAATGGCAGGCCCTGTTTTCCAATGCCACCACAGGATACCGTCCGTTTTCCCAGACGATCTGTTTCTCCCATTCAGGATAGACCAGCTTCACAGGACCACCAGCCTTTCGTCGCTGTCAACAATTTCCCTCTGCGGGCTCCCGATGATGAGCTCCATTCCGGCAAATTGTTTCTCCGTCACGGTGAGCACCTGAATGAGCCCTTCCGCAGGGCTGGCGTCCCGGATGTGACGGATGGCTGCTGCCGCCGCGGCAGGCGTGAGCACGATTTTTGTGTACACCGATTCCTGCATCATCACAAAGCCGCTCCGCACCAGAAATTTTCGAAACCGCGCGTATTCCTTCCGCTCTGCCGCGGTGCCCACAGGCAGATCGAAAAGCACCATCACTCTCATAAATCTACACCTCATACCAGGGCTCCCGCAGTTCTTCCATGTCCCCGCTTTCCATGGCGTCCAGCACCCGGCGGCAGCAGATGCCCACAGCCTGCGTGAGAAGGGCCCGCTTACCGCCGATTCGGACTTCCCGATTCATCAGGCTCACAATCTGCCGCTTTTCTTCCGTCCTGAAATCGGGAAAGCCTGCGGAGAGGACATGCCGGTCAATGACCGGGCGGAAAGGTTCCATGAGATCGCTCCCCAGATTGAAGGGATTGTACGTATTGTCGTGAAAAAGACCGAACTGGGTGAGATATCCCGACGAAGCGATCTCCCGGTTGCATGCCGCAAGGAGCACGGCATAGCCGTAATTGAGGGCCGCATTCCGCACGTCCGCGTCGCGGCGGGAAAAACCCCGTCCGCAGAGCGCATGGAAATAGACTTTTGCCGCCTGCCCTTCCCGGTTATCCCTGTCGCCCGGCTGCACGCCTTCCCGATATTCATCGAGCTGCCCCGCGTCCTCATCAAAGCCGAATTCCCGGAGCACTGCCGCCTGCTGGCGGATTTTTTCCCGGATGACGCACTGCCACGCTTCCGCTTTCCGCTCCGCTGTCCATTTCGCCTGCTCCCGCACTTTCCTGCTTGTGTCGCCGCTGCCGTAATAAGGGATCACTTCTCCCGCTGGGTCATGCTTCCCGTCGCAGAAGATGATTTTAATCTTCCGGCGGAGGCATTCACTCACCCAGGCCGCGGTGAGGGAGACCGCGGTAGACTCGATGACGACCGTCCCGATCTCATCCATGAAGACTTTCCTCACATCCCGCCCGCGGACGGCCATGTAGCCCATAGCATAGTCGATCTTTGCCCGGTCGGCGATAATGACCGTGCGCCAGCTCATGATTTTTCAAAAGGAACGAGGCAGATTTCCTTTTCAAAGAAGCCCGTAATTGACTGATTGACCAGAGTGAGTCCGCTTTGCTTTGTCGCATTGAATGGAATTGTGAATCTCCCTGCCTGTCCAACGCCCCCAATCATCCGCAAATCGGAAAGTACAGGATTACATTGGAAGAACGCCAGTATTTGCATCAGTACAGCACAGCGGTCTTCTACAGCAAGATGAATGAAATTTCCCCGATACTTTGTCAGCGTCTCCGCCTGTGCAGACAACTTCACCGTATACACACTATTTTTTAATTTTTGCAAAAAAATATCATACAGCTCTTCCGTCTGTTCCGGCGTAATCTTACTGTACTCAGTAATTTTCGCCTCTTTTTCCACGCGCCGCCGTTCAAGGAATTTTCCCATTCTTTTTACCAGCGCTGCTTCTTCATCAGATAGGCACAATTCCACTGCATTTTTCATTACAAGTTTCGTATTACTTCTGGCGGAAATATGCATACGGAATCCGTTCAACTCCAACATGGCATTGTACTTGATCTCTTTCAGCAGAATCTCCGGACGGGTATACTTCTTCCCTTCCCGCTGCCATTCTTCGAGGCAGTACGCTCTCCGGTCTTCGTCGGTCTTCAGCTGCGCCGCCCGGTAGAGGAGAACCGGCACGAAGAGGTATACCGGCTTCCCTTTTTCTTCCGCCTGCACGTACATGAAATAGGAGACTGCCGCCTTATTGTAGCCGCCGTATTTGTCAATATTCCCGATGGGCGAGCCGTCGTTCTTGATCGGCACCTGGCCTTTCCTTTTTTTCATGATCTGCTGATCGAAAAGGCCGCCCTGCTGTTTGTAGGCATACCGGGTGAAGAGGATGTTGTTTTTCTTCATCCATTTCCGCACCGCGGCGATGGTGCCGTCTTCTCCGGGCATCCATGCGGTGATGCCGCCCCGTGCCACCGGATAGTTGTACATCTTGTCGTTCAGGGTGTACCGGGCGTCTTTCTCTTTCAGGAAATTCGCCGGGTTCGCCGTAAATTTGGTGTAGTACACATTCCCCACGACAATATTGAGGTAGGCGTCTTTGGCGTGATGGAAATCGTTCACATCGCGCACTTTGAGAAAGCCGAACTGCTGACGGAAGCGGGAGGTATTTCCCGCCTTGGCGTAGACGATCGTCGTATTCGGGAAGACTTTCCCCAGGATCTCCGCGGCGGCTTTTGTGCTCTGTCGGGTTTCCACAAGCTGGCGGCCGATGAAGGAGGCCAGCTCGTCTGCCGTGAGCGGCGTCGAGCGTACAAGGCGGGCGTACTTGGTCCTGCTGATAAGGCCTCTGTCCAGAAGCATCTTCCAGAAAGCAGCCTGTCTGTGCCGCACCTCTTCCGAGAGCGGATAGCGGTCAGATTTCACGGAATTGACCTGCTTTTTCACGAGCACCCGGTTATCCAGGCTGTCATCCGCCGTGAGAGACTGGGGATAGATATGATCGATGTCATAAAGGTCTTTTTTCTCCAGGTCTTCCAGACGGATCACTTCTCCGGTGTACATGCACCGCCCCATCTGGGTGTAGTACAGATAGAGTTTATCCCGGCGCAGCGCGTCTTCCGGCGTTTTTTTCAGCGTCTCGCTCCACTGGCGGCAGTCTTTGCCGCACGCTTTATAGAGCTCCATGAGCTGCTGCTTCCGGCTCTTCGTGCGCTGCTTCACCGCGTCGCCGCCGCGGGCCATTTCGATGAAAATGCGTTTCGGGTCGGAACCGGTGATCTTCCGCAGTTCTTTCACCACGGAAAGGGTCTGCCAGAGAGAGCGGCGCACCGCCGGAGGAATGCGCATCTGTTCCAGCATTTCATAAGACAGCGGCCCGTCCTGGATTTCTTTTTCATTTTCTCCGCTGATCTCCTCAGCGTAGCCGAAGCGGTCGGTAAGGAGCTCCATGAGATTCAGCCCTTCCGCGCGCATCGCTTCGATGATGGTCTGCACGGCGCCGGTTTCTTTGTCAACCGCGGGGAGCCCGGCGAGAAGTTTTGCCGAGAGTCGTCCCCATCCGCTGTATCTGAGCTTTGTCAGCTGCCGCAGCTGGTCTTTTGTGAGCTCCGGCGCGTCTTCCCGGAGCACCCGCTCCAGCATCTTTCTGTCCTCGCCGAAGAGCGTGATGTCCAGAATGAGCCGTTCCAGTACGGCGCGGGCCGGTTTCTCCCCGCCCCGAAAGATGATGTCCATGTCGATCCACGGGCCGAGAGACGATTTGAAATCCCCGTCAATGCCGCGGATGTTTTCCTTTTCCTTCTTTTCCATCCAGCCTTCCTGTATGAGAAACTCCGCAAACCGCTTCCCCGTCACTTTTTTATGGCGGAGAAAGAGCTCATTCCATACAGTCTCCCGCTGCGCTTCGGTGAGGCGCGCCCCGTTCTCCCCGACGCGGACATTGTTCAGCTCGTTCAGCACCGTGAATTCCGTATAAAGGAGGGAATTTTTCGGCAGCACGTCTTCGCCGAGGAGATAGGTGCATTTGTTGGTCATGCGGCGGATGAATTTTTCCGCGCTCTTTTCCGTATCGATTTTTTCTTCAAAATTCCACGGCAGGATGCGTCCCTCTTCTTTTCTCACCGCCCACGCGAATCCTTCCGTACCGTTTTCCTTCTGATGCGCCGTATTGAGCGGCCCCACATAATAAGGGATGCGGAAGGTGAGAAGGCTCACGATCTTGTCGGAAACGGTGCCGTACCGGTCGGTCTTTTTCAGGAAGGGCAGGTAGGTCTCCGCTTTTGCGAGGATCGCCCGCAGCTCCTGCTCCTGTAACTGGTGCGGGATGACGCCGTTGATCTTCGAGACGGCTTTCGGCAGAAACTGGCCCGCATTAATTTTCTCCTTCACTGCGCGTCCTTCTTCTGTGTCGGGGAGGAGTTTCGCCAGATTCTTAAAGAAATCTTCTTCTGACGCTTTTTTCTCAATAACCAGTTTCTTCCCGTTCTTCATGCACATGCCGATATAAGCGCCGTAGCTCTTTTCCCCGGCGCCGCGGAAAATTTCGTCATACGCCTTTTTATTCGGCCGGAGCAGCCGCTTCAGAAGCGCCAGATCGGCACGGTGTGTTTCATAGACTTTCACCTTCGCTTCCGATAGCGTCCGGCTTCCGCCCATGAGCTCCGCCAGCAGCGCCCAGTCGTAGAGCCGTTTCGCCGCCGCGATGAGTTCGAAGCGGTCTTCGCCCACTGCCGCGGCGATCTCGTCGATCTTATCGTCATAATCGCTGTCGCCGAGAGACAGTTTGTTTTTATCAAAATCTTTCAGCGTTTCATCGCCAAAGAGCGCGTCCAGCCCGGCTTTGCCGCCGGCAAGCAGTTTTGCCAGTTCCTTTACGGGCTTCTCCTTCGGCTGCGGCAGATGTTCCAGAAGGGCCCGGCTCTTTCCGTTGACGCCCATGCGGCGGTCTGTGAGTATGGCGGCCACAGCAGCTTCTTCCGTATCGGGGATCTCCAGTCCCATGATGTCCATGCAGGCATCGCGAAGCACCGCGAAAGCTTCTCCGCTGCCCGGCAGACCGTCCGGCCCGGCGGCAAAAGAATCAAAAAGAAAATGGCCTCTGTGCTTGATGATGTGGTGCACCGCCAGGTAGACAAGGCGCACATCGAAAGGCCCGTCTTTTGTCATGAGCGCCTGCCGCAGATGGTAGATCGTAGGATATGCCTTATAGTAGTCCTTATCCGTAAAGCCGGAATCACAGAAAAGAGCGTTCCGCTGCTGCACATGCTTATCCTCCGGAAGATACCGGCTGTCGTTCATCCGCTGAAAAAATCCCGGGTCTTTCTCCGCGACGGCTTCCGCAAAGAGTTCCTGCAGCAGGTCAATCCGCCGGGAACGGCGCTGTGTCCTTCTCCGGGCCGTCCGGAAAAGCCTCCGCTCCTCCGCGGTGTGCCCCTCGTCAAAAAGCCGTATGCCCCAGAGCGCTTTCCCGTTCTTTTTGATGACCTGATACGCCGTATCTGTCACCGCCCAGCCCAGCGAATTTGTCCCCATATCCAGTCCCAGGTACCATTCCTTATTCATTGCTTTTCCCGGCATGCTCTTCATCCTTTCTTATTTCAAATTTCCGTCCATCCTTGACAAAAATTCTGTTTCCATGTATTCTGTAGGTGTTCGGAAATACCACTATCGAACACATCACAAGTTCAAATAAAAATTTATTCAAACCGTCACCTGCGTGACCCCACAGTGTTGTGGATATAAGACCCGTCGGGGTCTTATTTTTTTGCTTTTCCTTTCTCTCACCCTATTTTTGATTTCTTTTTCATTTTATCACAGTCTCTATAGTGAAGCCAGCTGCCGTAAAAAGATTCTCATTTTTCTCCGCTCTGCGAAACGTCGCTTTTCATTGTCCGCCGGAATTTGTTTTTCCGCCGGAAATTTTCCGCTCCGTTGAAGCGCGGCGGGCATGAAAAAATCCGTGAAGGAACAATTCCTCACGGATTTTTTTGCGTGTCTGTTATTTTTCAAGCTCTTCTTTCGCCGCGGCGAGGAAATCGTCCCAGCCCCGGAAATGGTACGGCGCGGTCCTGATGATCTCCGGCCAGTCTTTTTCGGAGTAGCTGTCGTAGAGAGCCGCCGCTTCGATGCCGGCGTTTTTTGCCGCCATGACGCCGGAGAGGGAATCTTCCACGATGAAGCAGTCTTCCGGCGCGGCGCCGAGCCCGGCCATGACTTTCTGATGAACTTCAGGATCGGGCTTGATGGCCGACACATCTTCTCTCGTATAGATGAAGGCGGCCCAGCTGTCGATAGGCGCTTCGGCGAGGATGTTTTCGTTCTTTTCCCGGTAGATCTCCATATTTTTCCGGCGCGTCGTCGTGGCGATGCCCACGGTGAATCCTCTGCCGGCCAGGTATTTCACGGTCTCCGCCGCGCCTTTTTTGTAGCGCACTTCTTTCGTGAGCTTTTCTTTGGCGATGATGTCGCGGAGGGCGAGGATGTCTTCCGCCGCCATGGCAGAGCCGCAGAGTTTTCCCAGCGCGCCGCAGTAGGCGAGGTAGGGATTTTTTTCTTCCCGGAGCTCCCGGAGGAGGCGCTCCCGCTGGGGTCCCACTTCGGCGGTCTCCGCCGCGCCGCCGCCGAGCTGTTCGATGAGCGCGGTGTCCACGGAGTCCCACACGCCGAGGGAGTCGATGAGGGTGCCGTCCATGTCGCAGATGACGTACTTTTTATTTTTGAGCATAAGCTCTCCTTTCGTACAGCAAAAGAAGGCAGTTTCCTGCCTTCCTTTTTCTTTTATTCTTCGGCGATCGCTTCTTCCAGCGCCCGCGCCAGCTGATCCGGGCAGGAGGTGTCTTTGCCTCTGCAGGGAACGCCTTTCAGCAGGCGGATCAGTTCTTCCGCTTCCCTGCCTTCGGCAAGGCGCGCCACGCCGACCGTATTGCCGGGGCAGCCGCCGAGGAAGGATACGTTATGCACCGTATGCCCGTCCAGCTCGATGTGGATGCTTCTGGAGCAGGTGCCGTGAGTGGTGTAGTCGATGGTCTTCATGATCATTCTCCCGTGAAATACCGGACGCCCGCCGCGAAGAGGGGCTGGTATTTATTGCCGCTGATATTTTTCGCGATATTCGTGCCGCAGCGCTCGCTGTGGCCCATCTTGCCCAGAACGCGGCCGTCCGGGCTGGTGATGCCTTCGATGGCCCAGGCGGAGCCGTTCGGATTGAAGCGGCTGTCATAGGAGGGCCGCCCTTCCGGATCGGTGTACTGCGTCGCGATCTGGCCGTTGGCCGCCCATTCCCGGATCTGTTCGTCCGAGGCGATAAAGCGTCCTTCACCGTGGCTGATGGCGATGCTGTGGAGCTCGCCTTCTTTGCAGAGGGAGAGCCACGGGGATTTGGCGGAAACGACGCGGGTCGTCACGTAGCGGGACAGGTGGCGTCCGATGGTATTGAAAGTGAGGGTCGGCGCGTCCGCCGTGAGGGGCTTGAACTCGCCGTAAGGCACGAGGCCGAGCTTGATGAGGGCCTGGAATCCGTTGCAGATGCCCAGGGCCAGGCCGTCCCGGTTATTCAGCAGGTCGCCGAGAGCGCTCTCAAGAAGCGGGTTCCGGAAGAGGGCAGCGATGAATTTGCCGCTGCCGTCCGGTTCGTCCCCTGCGGAGAAGCCGCCCGGGAACATGACGATCTGCGCCTGACGGATGCAGGCCGCCATGTCTTCGACGGAGGCTTTCAATTCGCTCTGATCGCGGTTCCGCACGATGAAGATATCCGTTTCCGCGCCGGCCCGTTCAAAGGCTCTCGCGCTGTCCACTTCGCAGTTCGTGCCGGGCATGACGGGAATGAATACGCGGGGCTTCGCCACTGCCAAAGACGTGCGGACAGTGGGCGCGCCGGTGTACGCCGGAAGCGCTTCTACCGTGCCGGGGAGATCCTGCGCGCGGAGCGGGAAGACCGGGTCGAGGGTCTTTTCCGACGCCGCGAGAAGTTCCGCCACGGAGACGTTCTCTCCGCCGAGGGTCATATCCGCGCCGCCGAGGGTGCCGAGGACCGTCACATGGCCGCGCTTCGCGTAGTCCGCCGCCAGTTCGGGAGAGGTCTCCGCGAGGATCGCGCCGTAGCGGAGGCGGAAGTATTCCGCCGGGGCGAGAGCGTCATTGAACGCCGCGCCGATGCCGCTGCCGAAGGCCATCTTTGCCGCGGTGACGGCGATGCCGCCGCGGCCGACGGCTTTCATGGAAGCGATGTGCCCGGCCTGCACTTCTTTATAGAGGAAATCGGCGTGCGCCGCGAAGACGTCCGTATCGGGCATGCCCGCTTCGTCGTAAGGCACGTCGAAGAGGACGAGGGCATTTCCTTCTTTCTTCCAGTCCTGGCTCACCGCTTCGGATGCCCTGCCGGGAGCGACGGCGAAGGAAACGAGCGTCGGCGGCACATGGAGGTCATTGAAGGTGCCGCTCATGGAGTCTTTGCCGCCGATCGCGCCGAGGCCGAGACGGCGCTGCATGAGGTACGCGCCGAGCAGAGCGGATGCCGGTTTGCCCCAGCTCTTTTTATCGGTCAGTTTCTCAAAATATTCCTGAAGGGTCAGGTAGGTCTTCCGCCAGTCCGCGCCGAGCGCCGCGATGCGCGCGCACGAGAGGAGCACCGCGCAGGCCGCGCCGTGGAAGGGGCTCCATACGGCCAGTTCCGGATCGTAGCCGTGGGCCATGAAGCTCGCCGTATCGGTCTCGCCGCGGCGCACAGGGATCTTCGCCACCATACCGTCGGCAGGCGTTTTCTGGTAACGGCCGCCGTAAGGCATGAGGACCGTCCCCGCGCCGATGGTGCCGTCAAAGCGTTCGCCCAGCCCCTGTTCGGAGGCGTTGTTCAGCTCGCCCGCCGCGCGGAGCCAGCTTTCCCGGACGGACGCGATCGCCGGCAGCGCGAAGGGGTCTCTCTCTTCCGGCGCGGCAATCTCCGCTTCTTTCGTCTGCATGACGCCGTTCGTATCGAGGAAGGCGCGGCTGATATCGACGATGACATCGCCTCTCCACCGCATGGTGAGGCGGCCTTTGTCCGTCACGTCCGCCACGACGGTGGCTTCGAGGTTTTCTTCCACCGCATAGCGGATGAAATCGTCGGCGTCTTTCGCCGCCACGACGACGGCCATGCGCTCCTGCGATTCGGAAATGGCCAGTTCCGTGCCGTCGAGGCCTTCGTATTTCTTCGGCAGGCTGTCGAGGCAGATGTCCACACCGTCGGTGAGTTCACCCACCGCGACGGATACGCCGCCCGCGCCGAAGTCATTACACCGCTTGATGAGGCGCGTCACTTCGCCACGGCGGAAGAGGCACTGGATCTTGCGCTCCGTGAGAGGATTGCCCTTCTGCACTTCCGCGCCGCAGGTCTCGATGGATTCCGTATTCAGTTCTTTGGAAGAGCCCGTGGCGCCGCCCATGCCGTCACGGCCCGTCCGGCCGCCGACCATGATGACCACGTCGCCGGGCTGCGGCACGAGGCGGATCACATTTTCACGGGGAGCCGCCGCGACCACCGCGCCGATCTCCATGCGCTTCGCCACGAAGCCGGGATGATAATATTCCGTGACTTCGCCCGTCGCCAGGCCGATCTGGTTGCCGTAGGAGCTGTAGCCCTTCGCCGCCGTCACCGTGAGGGAACGCTGCGGCAGCTTGCCGGGAAGTGTCTCCGAGAGCGGCGTTTTCGGATCGCCCGCGCCGGTGACGCGCATCGCCTGATAGACATAGGCCCGTCCGGAGAGGGGATCGCGGATGCAGCCGCCGAGGCAGGTCGCCGCGCCGCCGAAAGGCTCGATCTCCGTGGGATGATTGTGAGTTTCATTTTTGAAGAGCAGGAGCCACTCTTCCGGCCCCGCTTCCGTATCGACGGTCACTTTGATGGTGCAGGCATTGATCTCTTCCGATTCGTCCATCTCCTGGAGCCGCCCTTCCCTGCGGAGCGCTTTCACGGCGGCTGTCGCCATGTCCATGAGCGTCACGGGGCGGGATGTGTGTTCCCCGTAGAGCGCCGTGCGGACAGCGCGGTAATCGGCAAGCGCCGCTTCCACGGGAGCCGTATAGCGGCCTTTCTCGACGGACACGCCGGAAAGGGCCGTGCCGAACGTGGTGTGGCGGCAGTGGTCGGACCAGTACGTATCGAATACGCGGATCTCCGTCACAGTGGGATCCCGCTTTTCCTCGTCCTGATAATATTTCTGAATGAACGCCAGGTCGTCATGGCTCATGGCGAGGCCCATTTCTTTCATCAGGCCGTCCAGCGCCGCCGCGTCCATGCCGCGGAAGCCTTCCACTGTGGGCACCGCCTTCGGCTCTTCATAGGGAAGATCGAGCGTATCCGCCGGAGCGAGAGACGCTTCCCTCGATTCCACGGGATTCACGAGGAATTTCAGCACCGCTTCCCGGTCGCCTTCCGCGAACTGTCCGGAGAGGACATACACGAGAGCGCACCGCACATGAATGCCGTCCTTGCCGGTGAGGATCGCCAGGCACTGCTCCGCGGAGTCCGCCCGCTGATCGTACTGCCCGGGCAGGAATTCCACCGCCAGCACCATATCGCCTTCCGGCAGCGCCTCTGCCGTCGCGTCCACCGGCGGCTCGGAGAAGACGGTGATGCGCGCCTTCTCGTATTCCTCCGCGTCGAGCCCCTCCACGTCGTAGCGGTGATAAATGGCCGCGCCGCGGATGCGGCCGCCCAGAATTTCCGCGAGCTCCGCCGCGAGGCGCTCCTCTTCCTGCCGGAAGCCTTCTTTTTTCCGTACATATACACGTCTGATATCGGACACAGGAAACACTCCTCCCTCTCTGCACTGAACCGATGCCATGCTTATACAGCTATATCTTATCACATCGCAGGGCAAAAAGGCACGCCGCGCCCGCCGGCCAGGGAAAAACGCGCCCTTTCCATGCGCGGAACGCCCGCCGCGCTCCATCCATGCCAAACCGGAACGGCGCGCCCGTTGACAGTTTCTTATTACTAATCATACAATGAAGAAAACGGCATCCGCCGATTTGCCAAGCGCAGAAAGGAAAGTATCATGAAACACATCGCCACGCTGCTTCTGGCGGCGGCGCTCGCCGCGGGCGCAGGCTTCACAGCCTCCGCCTCGACGCGCACGGTGACCGTCACCGGCACGGGCCGCATCGCCGCCGAAGCGTCCTCCGCCTCCTTCTCCGCCTACGTGGAGACCACCGCGGACACTCAGCAGGAAGCGGCCGCGGAGAACGCCCGCCGCACCCGCGCCCTCCGGGAAGCGCTCCTCGCCACGGGGGCCCGCATGGACCAGCTCACGACGGAAAATTACACCGTCAATCCCATCTACGTGTACGACCAGAAAAAAGGCACCTCCACCCTCCGGGGCTACCGCGCGGTGAACCAGATGAATGTGCGCGTGCCCTACCTGTCGCTCATGGGATTCCTCATCGACGCCGCCGCGGAAAACGGCGCGGACCGCGTCGACTCGCTCCAGTTCCAGACGGCGGACGGCGCGCCGTACCGCCTGCAGGCCTACGCCGCCGCGGCGGACGACGCGCGCCGCCAGGCCCAGGCCCTCGCGGACACGCTCGGCCTCACGCTCGGTCCGGCGCTCACCGTCTGCGAGACGGGCTATACGCCGCCGGTCATGCGCCGGGAGATGGTCTTCCTCGCAAAGGCCGCCAACGCCGGCTCCGCCGTCACCCCTGTGGAAGCGGGCGCGCAGACCGTCACCGCCCAGCTCAATATCACCTATGCATTGCTCTGAGGAGGCCATCATGAAACGCACAGCCATCGCTCTTCTGACCGCGGGACTTGTCCTGGCGGGCAGCCTCGCGGGATACGCGGCGGACCCGCGCACCCTCACCGTGACCGGTACGGGGAGCGTCACCGCCGCCGCAGACACGGCCACGCTCTACGTGGTGATTGAAACGAAATCGGATACCGCCGCCCAGGCCGCGCGGGACAATGCGGACACCGCCGCGCGCGTGCGCAACGCGGTCATCGCCGCCGGCGCGTCCAGCGACGGATTCTCCACGGCGAACTACACGCTCTACCCCGAGTACGACCCGAAAGGGGAGCTGAAGCCCGCCGCCTACCACGCGCAGAACTCCATGAAAGTGGAAGTGAAGGACCTCGCCCGCACGGGGCAGGTGTCGGACGCGGCGCTCCACGCGGGAGCGAGCCGCATCGGTTCGGTCGTCTTCTCCCTCTCCGATGAAGAAGCGTACAAAGACAGAGCGCTCCGCGCCGCCGCGGGAGACGCGCGGGCCAAGGCGGACGCCATCGCGGGCCGCATCGGCTGCACCGTGACGGGCGTGCTCGACGTCTCCACCCAGACCGTCTCCGCCGCGCCCTACGGCCGGTCCGTCATGAACATGGCCGCCGACGCCGTGCCGGGCACGACGCTCTCGCCGGATAAGCAGGAGATCACGGCGACCGTCTCTGTCACCTACGAGATCGCATGAAAAAATCCCGCGGGAAGGAATTCATCCTTTCCTGCGGGATTTTTTTGCGCTCTCTTCGAGGGCGCAGGAGATGGCTCCGCGCGCCCGGAGCTGTCGGTGCGGGCGCATCTGCGAGGCCAATGAACTTTCTCATAGGGGTGCGGACCCACATACGTTGAAAAATTTTTTGATGCAGATGAGGCGGACCCACATAAAAATTTTTTCCTGTTTCTTCATGCCCGGGGAAGTTTGGTGTCGCGCGCAAGTGCGCTCCCTTATGGCGGCGTACGTGCTCATGAAAGGGGGACCCACATACGTGGAAAAACTTTCTGTGCAGGCGGCGCGGGAAATTTTTGTGTCGCCGCTTCGCGGCTCCCTTATGGGATTGTTCTTTCTCGTGAGGAAGCGGGCCTGCATCCGTTTGGCTTCAGCGCTGCCGCAGGGCGGGGCGGAGGGCGCGGACAGAGTCAGGATGCCGGGCGGAGGCGCGGCGGTAGATGAGGGCGGCGAGGACGGCGGTGACGGCTTCGGAGACCCAGAAGGCGTGCCAGACGCCGGCGGCGCCGAAGAGGCGGCTCAGCAGGACCGCCGCGGGGAGGATGACGAGCACGTACCGGCAGAGCGAGATGAGGAGGGAGGGTCCGCCTTTGCCCAGCCCTTCCAGCGCACCGGAGGCGGTGACGGAGACGGCGGAGACGAGGAAGCCTGCGCTGATGATCCGGAGGGCGGTCTCCCCGGCCCGGATGGCCTTGTCCGTATGGGTGAAAAGTCCCATCAGCGTCTCCGGGAAAATCAGGCAGAGCACGGTGCCCACGGCCATGATGGCGCCGCTCATGCAGAGGGCGATGCGGTAGATCTGATCGACCCGCCGGGATTCGCCCGCGCCGTAGTTGTAGCCGATGAGGGGGCGCATGCCCTGCACGATGCCGTTCGCCGGGAGATAGATGAAGGTCTGCAGTTTGTAATAGATGCCGAGCACCAGAACATACACTTCGGAGTAGGCCGAAAGGAGCGCGTTGAGCGCGGACACGAGGAGCGACGGCAGGGCGAGGTTCAGCGTGGCGGGGATGCCGATGGAGTACAGTTTGAGCGCCATCGGCTGGTCGAGAGCCATGTAACTCCGGCGGATGTGCACGCGGATGGGCTGCGTCCGGTAGACGAAAAGGTAAATGGCAAGCGTCAGGACCTGCCCGATGCCCGTGGCCAGCGCCGCCCCTTCGATGCCCATGGCCGGGAAGGGGCCCCAGCCGAAGATGAGCACGGGGTCAAGGACGATATTCGCCGCGCAACCGCACATGAGGCTCGCCATGGTGAGTTTCATGCGCCCCACCGCCTGAAAGAGTTTCTCGAAGGTCAGACCCGTGATGATGATGCCCGTGAAGGCGAAAGCGACGACCGAGTAGCGGAAGCCGAGCGCCGCCACATTCTCCGAGGAGGTGAAGAGACGCAGGAATGTGGGCATGACGGCGATGCAGACGACGGTCAGCACCGCGCTGTGGAGTAAGGACAGGAGGAGCCCCTGCGAGGCCGCGCGGTCCGCCTTGTCTTCCTCCCCCGCGCCCAGATAAAAGGCAGTGACCGCATTGATCCCCACGCCGAAGCCGATCGCCGCGGCGTTGATGAAATTCTGCACGGGGAAGACCAGCGACAGCGCGGTCATGGCGTCCTCGCTGATCTGCGCCACGAAGAAGCTGTCCACGATGTTGTAGAGGGAGTTGACCATCATGGACAGGACCATGGGAAGCGACATCGAGAGAAGGAGCGGCAGCACCGGCTTTTCTTTCATAAAGGTATCGTTTTTCATCGTTCCTCCTTCCGGCCCGTGCAGACCGGGACGTTTTCATGACGCCGCGCCATCAGGGCAAGGGCCGCAGCCAGGGCGGCGGCTTCCGCCGCGGGGAAAGCAAGCCAGACGCCGTCCAGATGGATCCACCGCTCCAGTCCCCACATGACGGGCGCGAGGAAGAGCAGCTGCCGGCACAGCTGGATGCCCATGCTGGCCCCCACCCGGCCCACCGCCTGGAAATAGGTGGCGATCATCGTGGAAAAGCCGCAGAAGAGGTAGCTCGCCGCCATGATCCGCATGGCGGGCACCCCGAAGGCAAGCATCGCATCCGACGCGTCGAAGGCGCGGAGGATTTCCGCCGGGAAGAGCTCCACCGCCGCCGTCCCCAGCGCCATCATGGCCGTGACCAGCGCGGTGCCCCAGCAGAAGGCGCTGCGGAGGCGCGCCCGGTCCCCCGCGCCGTGGTTGAAGCTCATCACCGGCAGGACGCCCTGGATCAGGCCGTTCACCGTCATGACGATGAGCTGCTGCACTTTGAAATACGCGCCGAAGAAGGCCACCGCCGTATCGGAGTAAGAGACGAGGAAGCCGTTCGTCAGGGTCACCATGAACGAGCTGAGGGCGTTCATGAGGAAGGACGGCAGGCCCAGCGCGAAGATGCGCCTGATCATCTGCGGCTCCACGCGGAAGCCCCGGACCTTCACGCGCACGTCCTGCCTCGTCCCGAGGAGCATGGCCAGCGCGAAGACCGTGGACACCGCGTAACCTGTCACCGTCGCCACGGCCGAGCCGCAGATGCCCATGGCGGGGAATCCGCACAGCCCGAAGATCAGGAGCGGGTTCAGCACGAAATTGACCGCCACGCCCGCGAGCTGGAACCACATGGGGCCCACCATATTTCCCGTGGCCTGGATCATTTTCTGGATGGCGATATGCACCATGTTCGGGATCTGCATGAAGGAGCAGATTCCCATGTAGGCCACGCCCAGCGCGCAGATGTCCGCATTGCCGGTGAAAGCGCGGAAATACGGCTCCATGATCCAGAGAGAAAGCGCATTGAGGAGCGCGCCCACGAGAAGCGCCAGAATCAGCCCGTGCGTGACCGCCGCATCGGCCCGCTCCGGCTCCCTCCGGCCGAGATACCCGGCAATCACGACGTTCACGCCCACGCCGATCCAGATGGACGCCGCGTTCATGAGCGTCGTGATGGGAAAGGACAGGGACACCGCCGCGAGCGCGTTCTCCCCGAGCTGCGCCACGAAGGCGCTGTCCACCAGATTGTAGGAATACTGCAGGCCCATGGACAGCAGCGGCGGCGCGGACATCCCGCAGAGGAGGCGGCCCATGGGCGCAGCCGCCATCTTATTGGCAGAGGTCATGCGTCCCCTCTCCCTTCTTCCTTTCGCACGGGGCGGCCCGCCCCTTTCCTGTCTTTCATGGATAGTCTCCTTCCTCCGGCCTTTCCGCATCGGGGGTACAAAAAAAGCCACACAGCGTTCACATCGCTGTGTGGCAAAAAGATGACGGGAAATCCGGAAAAGTCCACTCAAATTTTACATTCCGATTATAGCGGAATTGCGGCGCCCCGTCAAATGAAACGCTCTGGCATCCGCGCTCTCACTTCGTGAAGGCGAGCGTCTCCCCGTCGGCGGGCATGCGCACATCGCCGAGGCCGTGCGCGTCGAGATAGAGCCGCAGGGACTGGCGGGTGAGGCACGCGTGGGCCACCGTGTCCATGTGCACCACCGCGATGTCCGCGTCCGGAGCGGCGCGGCGCACTTCGCCCACGTCGCGTCCGTCCATGATGAGGCGGCCGTACCCTTCCAGCCGCGCGGCGCACGCGTTGAGGACGATCACGCCGGGCTGATGCGCCGCGAGGGTCTCCGCCACGCCGTCGTACCAGATAGTATCGCCCGCGGCGTAGAGGACGGGCTCGCCCGGCGCTTCGAGGAGGAAGCCGCACGACGGGCCGCAGGGCGTCTCCGTGCCGTGGCGGCCGGGCGTCTTCGTGAGGCGCACGCCGCCGAAATCGGTTCCTTCCTCCGAGAGGACACGCACGTCGGTGAAGCCGGACCGTGTGAAGACCGCGCCGTCGTCCGCGCTCTGCACGAAGAGCGGCACGCTGTGGTCGAGGGGCGCGCCCACGGTGCCGTCAAGCAGCATGTCCACATGGTCCGGGTGAAGGTGCGTCACGATGTACGCGTCCACGCCGGCGAGGACGGTCTCCCGCTGGAACGGCAGGGCGCACATGGGCATGGGGATGTCCCACTGCTCTTCGACGACGGGGCTGAAATCCATGCCCGCTGCCCGGAGCTGGCGGAAGGTGCCCATGCTCCCTTTTTCCGCGAGCCACGGGTCCACGAGGAAGGTGACGCCTCCGCAGATGATTTTGATCATTGCATTGCGAATGAGCTGAATCTTCATAGACAGACCTCCTGTATGTCACAATTTCCAGAACGCGCTCTGGATGCGCTTCGCCTCTGCGATGCGGCGCTCCTGATCGACGGTGACGTCGTTGCCGTGCACGGGATCGATGAACGCCTCGATGGGGTCGTCCACCTCCGTGGTCTTGCCGGAGAGCGCCTCGAGAGTGCGGAGCACGCAGAAGGGCATGTACACGCCCTGCCCGCCTTCCATGACGGCCACGAGGCGGCCTTTGCAGTGGCGCTCGGCGATGCCCATGACGATGCCCGTGAGCGCCCGGTAGCCTTCGGCGGTGAGCTGCTGCCGGCAGAGCGGGTCGCAGATGTTCGACGCGTAGCCCGCCACGAGGAGCACCAGCTCGGGCCGGTACCAGTCGGCGATGGGCTCGATGATTTCCCGGAAAGCTTTGAGATACGCCTTGTCCCCCGCGCCGGCGGTCATGGGGATGGGCACGTTGTACCCGCGGCCCGCCCCTTCGCCCACATGGAGCGCGTCTACGTCGTGGGGCGAATTGATGACCGAGAGCCCCGTCTGATGGATTTCCGCGTAGAGCACCTCCGGACTGTCGTACCACGCCTGCTGCACGCCCATCTTGTAATGGTTGTCGAAATCCACGATGAGGATGCGCCGGAGGCCGTACTTCCGGCGGGCGTACTCCGCCATGATGTTGAAGCAGTTCACGATGCAGAAGCCGAAGCCTTTGTCCCGGCAGGCGTGCGCGCCCGGCGGCCGCTGGAGGCAGAACGCGTTCCGCACGTCGCCCCGCATGACCGCGTCCACCGCTTCGAGGTCGCCGCCCACGGCGAGGCGGATGACGTCGTACGAGCCGTGGCCCACCCACGCGCAGGGACCGGCGGAGCCGCCCGCCCTTTCGCTGAGCGTTTTCAATTTCTCCAGATAGGCCGGCGTATGGAAATAGAGCAGCTCCTCCTCCGAGGCCATGCGCGGCGCGATGGGCGCGAGCCGCGCCGCAAGGCCGCTCCGCACGAGAAGGCGGTACGTAGGGCGCAGGCGCTTCGGATTGTCGTAGTAATCGTCCTGCTCGAGCCATTTGTTGTACGCCGCGGGGAAAAGCAGCGCCCCCGCGCAGGGATTGTGCTCGTTGAATTCCTCGCTGTACATGAGGCCGGTCCGTTTCTTTTCCGTCATGAGAGTCTCCTTTCTTTCCTTTTTCTGGACACCTTGTCTATAATCATTATAGAGAAATGCCGGCCGGGGCCAAGTACAGCCCGCGGAATCTGTCTATTTTTCATACAGCTTTTCATTTCTGTCCACGAAAGGAGCTCTCCATGACCGAACGCAGCAGCCGGCGGACGCAGTACACACGCGCCGCCATCAAAGACGCCTTCCTCGATCTCGTCGCCAAGGGCGGCTGGCGCCGCCTGTCGGTGACGCTCCTGTGCCGGAAGGCGGACATCGCCCGCGCCACCTTCTACCTGCACTACGCCAATCTGGACGAAGTGCTCACCGACGTGCTGATAGACGCGTTCCAGATTCAGGAGGAGACGAGCGCGCATTTCTTCGCCCGGCTGCGGCAGACCGCCGAGGCGGGCCGCCTCACGGAGGACAGCTTTCTCCCCCTCTGCCAGCGCGCGGCGGAGTCGCCGAAATACCGGGCGCTCCTCCTCGACCCGGACCTCCCCGGCCCCATCCTGTCCTTCCTGTACGACATGGCGAAGGACTCCATGGTGCCCGTCATCATGCGCACCGCCTCCCTGTCCCGGCCCGAAGCGGAGATTCTTTTCCGCTTCCTCCTGCAGGGGAGCTTCGCCGTGAATACCGCTCTCGGATGGGAGCAGAACGACCGATGGTACGCCATGCAGGACCTGATCTTCCGCTTCAAGCTGGGCGGCCTCGCATCCCTGCAGAAAGGAAAGGCAAAATAAAAGCCCGCCTCGAAAAGGAAGCGGGTTTTCCGCACGAAAAAAGCAGTCCGGCATTTCTGCGGCAGACTGCTTTCTTCCATTGGTGGGCGATAACAGGATCGAACTGCTGACATCCTGCTTGTAAGGCAGGCGCTCTCCCAGCTGAGCTAATCGCCCATAGAAATTGGTGACCTGTGGGGGATTCGAACCCCCGAACCCGCCGTGAAAGGGCGGTGTCTTAACCACTTGACGAACAGGCCATTGGCTCCTGAAGTAGGACTCGAACCTACGACCGATCGGTTAACAGCCGATTGCTCTACCAACTGAGCTATTCAGGAACAGGACGTAAATAATGATAGCAGAAATACCTTTCTTTGGCAAGCGCTTTATTTCTCTGCGGTATTATTTTTTTATTAAAACCCGGACGCCGCGCTTTCCCTCCTGAAAAAGGCGCGAAAAAGCGGCGCTTCCGCACCGCCTCCGCTCATCTCCAGAGGATCACGTCTTCCGCGCTCCTCTTCGGAACGAAATAATCTCTGTCTTCATTTACATAGTACGACGTACTTCCGTCTTCCGGGAGCGGCACGATGCAGCTGGCGTGATCGGGATATCCCAGAGCGATCACCAGCCGAGGCGTCCACGTCTCAGGCAGTGCGAGCAGCTCTTTCACCCGGTCAAATTCCACCGCGCCCATGATGCAGCTCCCCACGCCGCCTTCGCAGGCGGTGAGCGTCATGGTCCGCACGGCGATGCCCAGATCGATGCCCGTCCACGGCGTATCCCTGCCTTCGGTGCAGGCGACGATGAAGGCCGTGGGCTGCTCGCCTTCTTTCGGCGTGCCGATCTCCCTGGGCAGGCTCGCCGCCCAGTGCACGAGCGGCTGCATGGCCGCCACGGTCTCCGGCGCGCACACCGCGGCATAGCGCAGGGGCTGGGCGTTTCTCGCGCTGTTGGAAATGCGGGCGTTCTCCAGCATCATGGCGATGAGTTCCTGCGGCACCGCCTCCTGCGTAAAGCGGCGGTACGTGCGGCACGCAAGGGATAATTCCGCAAGCGTCATGGTTCCTCCTTATTCTTCGTCAGCCGGGACGGCAGCCACCACTTCGATCTCGCACCGGCCGCCGGCAGGCAGCGCTTTCACGGCGAAGCAGCTCCGCGCGGGGAGGCTCACGAAATATTTCGCGTACACTTCATTAAACGCCGCGAAATCCGCCATGTCCGTGAGGAAACACGTGGTCTTCACCACGTCGCGCAGGGAAAGGCCCGCCGCGATGAGGATGGCTTCCGCGTTTCTCGCGGCCTGCTCCGCCTGCGCTTCCACGGATTCACCGGCCAGTTTCCCCGTGGCCGGATCAATGCCGAGCTGACCGGAGCAGAAGACGAGACCGCCCGCGCGGATCGCCTGGGAATACGGACCGATCGCGGCCGGGACTCTGTCAGAATGAATGATCTCCATAAGATCTCCTCCTTTTTACAACTGCGAAATCTGCTGTCTTTACCATATCACAGCGCGGCGCTTTTGTATATTTATCCGTCTTGCGTCTCATGTAAAGAAAATATATACTACATTTATTATCATAAAAATAAGGAGGTCTTCTCATGTCTTTTGAATCTGTCAAATTCTATTTTGCTTCCCTCGGCCTGGAAGACCGCGTGATCAGCCTCGCCGACTCTTCCGCCACGGTAGCGCTCGCCGCGGAAGCCCTCGGCTGTGAAGAAGCGCGCATCGCCAAGACGATGTCCTTCCTCATCGGGGAAGAGCCGCTCATCGTAGTCACCGCAGGCGACGCGAAGGTAGACAATCACAAATTCAAAGAAACTTTCCACACGAAAGCAAAGATGATCCCCGGCGCGGACTGCGAGAAATACATCGGCCACCACCCGGGCGGCGTGTGTCCCTTCTGCCTGCCGGAAGGCGTGCCGGTCTGGCTGGACGTCTCGCTGAAGCGCTTCGACATCGTCTATCCCGCGGCGGGGAACGACCACAGCGCGGTGCGGCTCACCCTTCCCGAACTGGAATCTTCCGCGAAGGCCCTCGGCTGGGTCGACGTGTGCAAGAACTGGGAAGCCTAATATGGATCCGCTGAACTGGCTCTCTTTCACCGCCGCTGCGGTGCTCCTCACATTCATGCCGGGGCCGGATATCATGTACCTCCTCACAAAGAGCCTCCGCTCCGGCGCGAGACAGGGCATCACCCTCGCGGCGGGGCTCGCCTCGGGGCCCGTCTTCCACACGGCCCTCGTCGCGCTCGGTGTGGCCGCCTTCGTCCAGCATTCGCCCGCCGCTTTCCGGACGCTCACTTTTGCCGGAGCGGCATACCTGCTCTGGCTTTCGTGGGGCGCTTTCCGCGCGCCTGCTGCGCCGCTCGCTCTCTCCGCGGAGGCGGAAGCGCCCGCCGGCGGCTCCCTCTACCGGCGGGGTCTCCTCATGAATGTGCTCAATCCGAAAGTGCTCCTCTTCTTCCTGGCGCTTTTCCCGCAGTTCGTCGATCCCGACGGCAGCCTTCCCGCGGCGGCGCAGCTCGCCGTGCTGGGCGCGACTTTTTCCGTGCAGGCCTTCCTGTGCTTCTCGCTGGTCGCTCTCTGCGCCGGAAAGATCCGCGACCGCATCCTGGGACTCAAAAATTTCTCTCTCATCATGAACCGCGTCGAAGGGACGCTCCTCGCCGCCATCGCCGCGGGGCTCCTCTTTTTATAAGATTTTTCCATCAAAAAAGACTGTCCGAAGACAGTCTCTTTTTTATTGCGCTTTGTATTCACCCGCTTCCACGACGACGAATCCCGACGCATAGGGCGCGACTTCATACTGCTGGAAGATAAAATAGATCTTATTATCCGCTCCCACATAAAATTCCTGCGGCCAGTCTTCCACGGTGCGCCATTTCGCCGGGAAGAGCGGAATGCCTCTCTCCGCCGCCTGTTTTTCGATCTCCCCGTTGATCTCCTCTACCGTCCTCTGCGGGATCATCGCCAGCACATCCGCCCGCGTCACCCGGTGACCGAGCGCGTCGAAGGTCATGCCCACGGCCCGCGTCGTAGGGTGAGCCGCTCTGTCAAAATAGGTCGATTCATACACGACAAGACTCACCGTCTCCCCGTCCGCGCGGCCTGCGTCCCAGCGGACCGCGCCGCTCACCGCGCTCTGCTGCCCCAGCTCGGCCAGATGATTCTCAAAGCGCCTCACTTCCGCTTCCACCGCGCTGTTCACGCGGGCCCGCTGCAAAGCCGTGCCGCCTTCCCATACGGGCGCGCGCAGATCGAAACGCTCCGCGCTGCCTGCCGCAGAAGTGGAAACGCCTGCCGCCGCATCGGACAGGCCGGGCTGCCGGGCCGACGCGCCGCCGCAGAGAAGAGCCGCCGCGAGGAATGCCGCCGCCAATGTTTTTTTCATACATTTCCCTCCGTTCTTTTACTCAGGCTCCCGCCGCTTTATCCAAAGTATATCACAGACAGCAGAGCGCCGCACTTACACGCCGGAGACCGCCGTATACCGGCCGTTCTCCACTTTCAGCAGCACCAGATCCACCTTCGGGTCACCGCTCTCGTCGAAAGTCATCTTCCCGCAGACGCCGTCGAAATTCTCCATGGAAGCGAGAGCGTCCCGGACTTTTCCCGTATCCGACACCGCCTGCGCTTTCTCTACGGCAGCCGCCGCGAGATACGCCGAATCATAGGCGCAGGCCGCGAAATTATCCGGCTCATGGCCGTATTTCTCCGTGAAATTCTTCACGAATTCCTTCGTCCGCTCGCTGTCCCTGTCAGCCGACCACATGCAGGATACATACACGCCGTCCGCGGCGCTGCCGGCGATCTTGATCAGCTCCGGCGAAACGAATCCGTTGTCCCCCAGCACGGGCTGATCCATGCCCATCTCGCGCATCTTCTTCAGGATGAGCCCGCCTTCCTGATAGTATCCCGCTACGACGACCACGTCGGGATCGGCATGCTGGATCTTCGTGAGCTGCGCGGAGAAATCGCTGTCCTTATCGGCGAACGTCTCGTCGGCCACGATGGTGACGCCCGCTTCAGTGAGCGCTTTTTTGAAGATGTTGTACGCCGACACCTGGTGTTCATTATTGTGCGAATAAAGCAGCGCCGCTGTGCGGTAGCCGAGAAGCTTCTTCGTCTTCGCCACGGTCTGCGGAATATTCTGCGACTCCGGCACGCAGTTGCGGAAGAGATAGCGCCCGCCGTCGGTCAGCCCCTCCGCCGTAGTCGCCGCGCCGAGAAGCGGGATGCGGGCCGCCTCGAAAATGGGGGCGACCGCCTTATATTCGCCGGAGATCAGCGGCCCCACGACAAGCAGTTTCTTATCGGCCGTCATTTTCTGCGCCACAGCCACGGCCTGCGCCACGACGCCCTTCGTATCCGCTTCCTCCACGGAAAAATGGTACGGCCCCTTTGCGTTCAGCTCCGCAATGGCCATGTCGAAGCCTTTTTTCTCCGAGAGGCCGTACGCCGCCACGCCGCCCGACGTCCCATTGATAAATCCGAGCTTCACCTCATTCTCCGCAGAAGCCGCCTTCTCCCCGCCGCCGCATCCGGCGAAGGCCGCGCAGGCGGCGGTCACGAGCAGCGCCGCGCCGAGTACTTTCCAATTTTTCTTCCAGTTCATGATGAAATCCTCCTTTTGAAAATTGATCCCTATCCCAAAAGAGGGGTACAAAAAAGCCCCCGCCTGCCCAATGGCAGACAGAGGCGACATGCGCGGTACCACTCTGTACTATACTCAAGAACGAAGATCTCCCGCCGCCGGGACCGCGCTCCGGAGCCGGATCCTTGCTCCAAAAGAAAAGCCCCCGTCCGAAAGATCGGACAGAGGCGCGCACGCGGTACCACTCTGCATTATGCTCAGCGACACGGATATCCCATGTTCCGTCCGTAACGGGGACTGCCGGCCCGGCCTACTCCTTTCGGCCAGGAAGCTCCCGGGTGATTGTCCGCTGTTCATCCGCGCCGGTTTTCACCGCCCACCGGCTCTCTGCAGCTCTCATAAACAGCTTCCGTCCCGCTCATCGCTTGTATCAGTATTGAGCGTATTCTACAGGAGAATATTTCCCCTGTCAAGAAATTCTCATCAAAATATTCCTTTTTCTTCTATCTTCAGCATTTGTATTTTATTTGGTACCTTGTATTGTATAGTACCGTGTGATATATTATTGCCAGAGACCACTGATAGTTTCCGTATGGATTTCCCGCAGGAAGACACAGGGAAGAAAGGCACCGCCATGAACGTACAGCTGAAGAAAGGGGTCATGGAGATCGTGGTTCTCTCCATGCTCCGCCGGAAAGAGTACTACGGATACGAGCTGGTCACGGACATCTCCCGGTACATCGAGATGTCGGAAGGCACCATCTATCCCCTGCTCAGCCGGTTCAAAAAAGACGGGCTCGTCGAGACCTATCTTGCCGAATCCCACAATGGGCCGCCGCGGAAATATTACCGCATCACCCCGGCAGGACGGGATGAATATGAAGAATCCGTCCGCGAATGGAACCAATTTACGAAAGCAGTGGATCAGCTGCTTCTGGAAGGAGGAAATACGAATGAATCAAACTGAATTCATGGATCTGCTCCGCTACTATTTCCGCCGGATCAGCGAAGCGGAGCTTCAGGATATCCTGTCTGATTACGAATCGCATTTCAAGGAAGGCAAAGCCCGGGGCCTCACGGAAGAGGAGATCTGCCGCGAGCTGGGCAGCCCGAAAGCGGTCTATGAGATGTATCTCCACGAAGGGATGATCCACGAGAAGGAAGGCGTCCCGCTTCCTGACGCCGCGCAGCTCGCCGACGCCGCCGGAAAGATCGCCGGCACGGCAGGCCGCCTCGCAGGAAGCGCCGTCAATAAGGCGCAGGACGCGTGGTCCCGCTCCGGCAGCGGAGAATTCTCCGGCGCGGTCGGCGCCGCTTCCGGCCTCTTCGTGAAGCTCCTCTTCTCCGCTTGCTACGCGGCGGGCTTCCTCGTCATCGTGCTCACCCTTTTCATCGCCTACCTCTTCTCCGGCGCCTTCTTCCCGGCGCTCTCCGCGGCGACGCTCCTCTTTATGTCCGGCGCGGGGCTCTTCGCCGGACTGGCCCTCATTTTCGCGGGGAGTGAGATCCGCAGCCGCTTCGCCCCCGCCGAGCCTGAAGAGACCGATCCCCCGGATGATTCCGAACCGGAAGAAAGGACGTGACTCCCATGAAAAAGATCATTCTCTGCATGGCCCTCTCCTTCCTCTGTCTCGTAGGAGCCGTCGGCTCCTTCCTCATCACCGATTCCGCCAATTACGGCCGCGCGGCCTGGCGGCAGGTGTCTCGGGCCGCTGACCGGCTGGACGGCCGCTTCGGCTGCGATCCCCGGCCGGTACCGCCCCGTGAAAGGGGCCACCATTCGGAAGGGCGGTCGGAAAAACGGGCTCCCGTCCCGCCGCCGAAGCAGGAGCGGACCGCTCCTGCGGCTCCAGAAGCCCCCGCTGACGCCGCACCGTCTTCTCCGGAGCCCGCAGCGCCTGCCGCTCCGGCTCCGTGATCTTTCATACAACTTTTTCATAAAGGAGGTTTTATCATGAAAAAGTCCATTCTCTGCCTTGCTTTCATCGCGGCGTGCGCCGCTTTCGGCCCTGCCGCTTCCGCTGCGCCGCCCGCTCCGTCTGAAGCTCCGGCGGTAAACGCCGTACCGGTCTCCCGCACCTATATGGACAGCCTTGTCCGGGCGGAAAGAGCGCAGCGTCCGTCCATGCCCGGCCCGCGCGGCCCGCAGCGTATCCGCGGCGACGCGCCGGAAAGAAAAGCGCCGCCCGCATTCCGCCACCGCCGCGGCCCGGCCATGCCGCCGGTCTCTGAAAACAGGAAGGGACCGCGGCCGGTCCGGACGGAAGCGCCTGTCCCGCCGCAGGAAAATGCCGTCAGGGAATCCGCTCCCGGTCCGCGAGGCCCGCAGCGTGTCCGCGGCGACACGCCGGAAAGAAAAGCGCCCCCTGCGTTTCGCCACCGCCGCGACGGCCGCTGGGACGGCCCGCGTCATCACCGGGATGACTGCCCGTACTATGATGAAGAATACGATGAAAACGGCTACTGCATCGCTCATCACGGCCGCCATCACAGAGGCTGGTAATCAAGCGCACAGAAAGGATCTGCACCGATGAAAAAACTCACTGCCGCACTGCTCGTTTCTCTCACAGTCTTTTCCGGAGCCGCCGCATTTGCCGACGCGCCGTCCTACAGCGGGCCCTCCCCCTGCCGCTATGAGGGCCGCTGCCCCGACGGCTGGCATGACACGCACCGCCGCTGCTGGGACGCGGACAGAGACTGTGCGTATGACAGCGAAGCGTACGATGAAAACGGCTACTGCGTGCCCCATCACGGCCGCCATCACAGAGACGGTCATCACGGCGGCTGGCACTGCTGACAGACCAGGAAATCCCTTCTTCCTCCGGGAGAGGGGATTTTTTATTGCTCTGATTCCGGCCTTTCGGCCTTTTTCTTCCTTCTTTCCCTGTCTTTCGCACCTTTCCCTCCTTTCCAATTTTCTTTATACTGTAATTAATCAATCAATTAATTAATGAGGCAGGAGGCAGGTATGGACAGCGAGAAAAAAGAAAAGCTGCTCCGGGCGGCGACAGAACTTTTCGCCCGGAACGGCTACGACGGCGTAAGCATCCGGGAGATCAGCGAAGCCGCCGGAGTGAACAGCGCCATGATCTCTTACTATTTCGGCGGCAAGCGCGGTCTCTACAGCGCGGCGCTCATCGCCCAGCTGGAAGAGCTTCGCGATTTTCTTTCCCTCGACGCGGAGGCTCTCGATCCGCGGGCGGTGTTCCGCCGGTACGCGGAAGCGGCCTGCGCCATTCACGAGCAAAATCCTTACCTGCTGCAATACATTTACCGGGAATTCATCGCCGCTTCCGGCAGCGCGCCCCTGCCCTTTGCCAAAGCGGTCTTCCCTGTCTACCGCGTCCTCCTCCGCGCTGCGGAAAAGGGAATGGCCGAAGGGCTTTTCCGCCCGGAACTGGACGCGCCGTCCATGGTCCTCCTCTTCGCGGGAGCCGTCAATTTCCATTTCCTCAGCGCCGACATCCGACGCCGCATGGGCGCCGCGGCTTCATTCCCCGAAGAGCGGGCGTACATCCGGCAGACGCTGGATATTTTCTTCCGAGGCATCGAAAGGAGAGACGACTCATGAAAAAGAAATTCCTTTTCGCCGCTCTTTTCTGTCTCCTCGCGGCGCTCGCCGCCGGAGCCGTGTATGAATACAGGAAACAGCAGGCGGAAGCGGCGGTGCTCACGGGCACGGTGGAAGCGACGAAAGCGGACATTACGCCGAAGCAGAGCGGGTACATTGAAAAACTCTTCGTCAAGGAGAGCGACGCCGTGACGGCCGGAGAGACCGCGGCCCTCCTATCCCGGAAAGATCTGGAAGCGGCGCTCCTCCGGGATGAAGCGGCGTACCGGGCATCCCTCGCGGCGCTGGAAAAGGCGGAGAACGGAAACAGGCCGGAAGAAATACGGAAAGCCGCCAGCGAGACTGCCGCCGCCCGCGCGGAGAGCGACCGCGCCGGACGGGACTATGCCCGCATGAAAGCCCTCCTCGAAGCGGATGCCGTCTCCCGGCAGGACTATGACGCGGCGAAAGAAGCGCGGGACTCCGCCGCCGCCCGTCTTGCCGCCGCCGAGGAATACCAGGCGCTCATGGAGAGCGGCGCGCGGGCGGAAGATATCGAATATGCCCGCCGCACGGCAGAGCAGAACCGGGCGGCCCGAGATATCGCCCGGGAAGCCGTGGCCGATCTCACGGTGCGCGTCCCCGTGAGCGGCGTCATCCTCACGAAAAATTATGAAGAAGGAGAATACGTGCAGGCGGGAGCGCCCATCGCCACCGTGGCCGATCTCTCCGACTGCTGGGTGAAAGTGTATGTCTCCTCCGAAGAGCTGGGCCGGCTCCGGATCGGCCAGAAAGCCCGCGTTTCCATCGACGGCGCGCCGGGCCGGACCTGGGAGGGGTACATCAAAGAGATCAGCGAGTCGGCGGAATACACGCCCCGCCAGAGCATCACCCGCCGGGAGCGGGAAAATCTGGTCTTCGCGGTGAAAGTGGCCGTTCCCAATGAAGACGGCCTCATGAAGCCGGGCATGCCTGCGGATGTGATCTTCCCATGAACAGCGCCGATCCCGTCATCCTCACACAGGGCCTCACATGCCGCTTCGGAAATTTCACCGCCGTCGATCATCTGTCTCTCTCCGTGCCCCGCGGCGCGGTATACGGATTCATCGGCTCCAACGGCAGCGGCAAATCCACAGCGATCCGCATGATCTGCGGTCTTCTCCGGCCCAGCGAAGGCCGGGCGGAAGTGCTCGGCTGCGACACGGGGAAAGAGCCGGAAAAAGTGCGGCAGCGCCTCGGCTACATGTCGCAGAAATTCAGCCTCTACCTCGATCTCACGGCGGAAGAGAATCTCCGCTTCTATGCTTCTCTCTACGGCCTCTCCGGCGCGCGCCGGGAAGAAAAAATCGAGGAAGCCCTTGCCCTGATGGACCTCACTGACCGCCGCCGCATCCAGGCGGGCGGCTTCTCCGGCGGCCAGCGGCAGCGGGCCATGATCGCCATGGTCATCGCCCAGGACACGGAGTATGTGCTGCTGGATGAGCCCACCAACAACCTGGATATCTATCACGCCACCAACATGATGAAAATCGTCCGCCGCCTCTGCGACGAGCTGGGGAAGACGGTGATTTTGGTGCTGCATGAGATCAACTATGCGGCATTCTATTCCGACTATATCTGTGCCTTCAAGGACGGAAAAATCGCCAAGTTCGGCACTGTGGAGGAGGTGATGACGAAAGAGAACCTGTCGCAGATCTATCAGGTGGACTTCGAGATCCTGACCATTGCGGGCAAACCCCTGTCC
>UQYL01000014.1 GCA_900545365.1 uncultured Dialister sp.
GACGACGGGTGGGCGATGGAGAAGTAGTGGGAGAAGAGTCCGCCCGCCAGTCCTGCGAAGAGGGCGCCCACCGCGAAGGCGAGCACTTTTGCAAAGGTGGTGTTGATGCCCATGGCGGCCGCTGCGATGGCGTTCTCCCGGACGGAGATGCAGCTTCTGCCGTAGGTGGAGTTGATGAGGTTCTTCAGGAAGAAGAGGGTGATGATCATGACCCAGAATACCCAGGTGAAGGTGGTGAGGCGCGGGATGCCGGTGAGGCCGGAGGCGCCGCCCACGGCGGGGATATTGAGGATGCAGATGCGGATGATCTCGCCCATGCCGAGGGTGGCGATGGCGAGGTAGTCGCCGTCGAGGCGGAGCGTCGGTATGCCGATGAGGATGCCGATGAGGCAGGCGGCGAGGCCCCCGATGATGAGGGCGGCTCCGAAGGGGAGGCCGAACCACATGGTCATGATGGCGGAGACGTAGGCGCCGACGGCCATGAATCCGGCGTGGCCCAGGGAGAACTGGCCGGTGATGCCGTTGATGAGGTTCAGACTGGCCGCGAGGATGATGTTGATGCCGATGAGGATGATCTGCAGTCTCCAGAAGGAGGGGATGATCCTGTTTTCCATGAGGAAATAGAGCACGGCATAGAGGACGATGGCGCCGAGGAGGAGGGCCAGATCCTGTTTCCGGAGTTTCTTGATGATGGACATGGCTCACACCTTCTCTGTTTCGTTTTTGCCCAGGAGCCCGGCGGGTTTGATGAGCAGGATGACGATGAGGATGCCGAAGGCCGCCGCATCGCGGAAGGTGGAGGAGATGAAGCCGGATACGAGCGCCTCCACGACGCCCAGTATGAGGCCGCCGGCCATGGCGCCGGGGATGATGCCGATGCCGCCCAGGACGGCCGCGATGAAGGCCTTGAGTCCGGGCATGATGCCCATGAGCGGGTCGATGGTATTGTAGTAGATGCCTACGAGGACGCCCGCCGCGCCGGCGAGAGCCGAGCCGAGGGCGAAGGTGAAGGAGATGACGTGGTCGACGTTGATGCCCATGAGGAGGGCGGCGTCGTTGTCATAGGAGACGGCGCGCATGGCCTTGCCCATCTTCGTGTGCTGCACGATGTACCAGAGGAGCAGCATGAGCACCACGGTGGAGCCGAGGATGACGAGCTGCTGGAAGGAGATGATGAGGCCTCCCATGTGGAAGACCGTGTTGGGCAGCACGGGCGGGAAGGTGCGGGGCTGCGGCGTCAGGAAGTACATGGTGGTGTATTCGATGAGGAGCGAGATCCCGATGGCGGTGATGAGGAGGGAGATCTTCGAGCTCTGCCGGAGGGGCTTGTATGCGAGCCGCTCGACGAGGACGCCCAGGATGCCGATGGCTGCCATGGCGCAGAGGAGCGCCGGGAAGAAGCCGAGGCCGAGCTGGGTGGTGACGAAGAATCCCACGTAGGCGCCGAGCATGTAGATATCACCGTGAGCGAAATTGATGAGGCGCATGATGCCGTACACCATGGTGTAGCCGAGGGCGATGAGCGCGTAGATGCTGCCGAGAGATACGCCGTTGATGATCTGCTGGATGAACTGTGTGATAATGCCGCTGTCCAAGACATTTCCCCCTTTCTGTAAAAGAAATCACACGGAGAGGGCACAGACCCTTTCTGTGTCGAAATGTGTGAAAACGGAAGCCGGGGCTTCACGGGATGGGGAAGGGATCAGTCGGCGCTGATCTTGTCGGCGAAGGCGGGCTTGCCGTCCTTGAAGGTGAGGATGAAGGCCGCTTTCTTCGCGTCGTGGGTGTCGGTGAAGGACATGTCGCCGGTGACGCCGCTGAAGGATTTGAGAGCTGCCAGGCCGTCGGTGATCTTCTGCGGTTCTGCGGAGCCCGCGTCTTTGATGACCTGCGCGAGGAGGTAGATGGTGTCGTAGGTGAGGGCGCCGAATACGCCGGGATCTTCGTTGTTGGCCGCTTTGTAGGCATTGACGAAGTCCATGACTTTCTTGTTGTCTTCCTGGATGGCGTAGTGGTTGGAGTAGTAGGTGCCATTGAGAGCATCCGCGCCGGCGATCTCCGCGAGGGTCGGGGAATCCCAGCCGTCACCGCCGCCGAACGGTACGGTGATGCCCATGGCGCGGGCCTGTTTCAGGATGAGGCCCACTTCCTGATAATAGCCGGGGACGTAGATGAAATCCGGATTGAGGTCTTTGATCTTCGTGAGAACGGCGTTGAAGTCGGTGTCTTTCTGGAGGTATGCTTCGGTGCCTACGATCTCGCCGCCGGACTTGGTGAAGCTCTCAGTGAAGAATTTCGCCAGGCCTTTCGCGTAGTCGGAGGAATTGTCGATGAGGATGGCCACTTTCTTCTTGCCCAGCTTGTTATAGACGAAGTTCGCCATGACCTGGCCCTGATAGGGATCGATGAAGCAGGCCCGGTAGGAGTACGGACGGACTTTGCCGGAATCGTCTACGGTGATCTTCGGGTTCGTGCCGCCAGGGGAAATGGAGGGGATCTTCGCGCCGTCCAGGATCGGTACGGCGGCGAGCGTGTTGGAGCTCATGTTCGGAGCGACTACGGCGACCACGCCTTCGTCGACGAGCTTCTGTGCGGCGGAAGCCGCTTCAGACGGCTCCGATTTATTGTCCAGGGAGACGAGCTCGAGCTTCTTGCCGAGGACGCCGCCGTTCTTGTTGATCTCCTCTACGGCGAGCTTGGCGCCGCGCATGGCGTCCTGCCCGTAGGCGGCCTGGTTGCCCGTCATTTCGAGATCGGTGCCGATCTTGATGGTGTCTCCGTCGGATTTGGAGCCGCTGCCGCCGCCGCAGCCGGCGAGCGCCGAAGCGGCAAGGACTGCTGCGGCCGATGTGAAGAGGATTTTTTTCAAGTGTTTCATGATGAGCCTCCTGTATGTTCCGTGACTTATTCCGGATCAATGCGTTCTATGAAATTGCGTTTTCCGTTTTCAAAACTCATGATAATGCCCGATGATACGGTATTGTGCTGCTCGTCAATGGTGATCCGGCCGCTCACGCCTTCGAAATCCTTGATTTTGGTGAGGGCTTTGGCGATGTCTTCGGGCCGGGACGAGCCGCTGGCCCGGATGGCCTGAATGGCGAGGGCGGCCGCGTCATACGCCGTGACGGCGAAGGAATCGGGGGCCGCGCCGTACCTCGCTTCATACCGGCGGACGAAATCCTGAAGCTTCGGATCACTGTCCTGCGGTGAATAGTGATTGCAGAAATAGGCGGAGCGGAGATTGCCGGCCCCGGCGATCTCCGCCAGCTTGTCGCTGTCCCAACCGTCGCCGCCCAGGATCGGCAGGGTGAGGCCCATTTCACGGGCCTGCCGGATGATGAGCCCGACTTCCTGGTAATAGCCCGGAACAAAGAGAATGTCCGGCTTGAGTGCGGCTGCTTTTGTCAGGATGGGCTTGAAATCCACATCGCGGGCCATGTAGGCTTCCTGCGCGGCGATTTGGCCGCCCTTGTCCTGAAATCTCCCGGCGAAGAACTTCGCCAGTCCTTTCGAGTAGTCGCTGGAATTATCCACCAGCACGACCGCTGTCCGCGCTTTCAGCCTGTTGGCGGCGAAATCCGCCATGACCCGGCCCTGGTAAGGATCCGTGAAGCAGGCCCGGAAAAGATATTCCCTGGTCTTTCCCGTATTCGGATCGACCGTGACCGCCGGATTGGTGCCGCTCGGAGAAATGATCGGGATCTTGTCGGCCGCGGCCTGCGGCGCGAGAGCGATCACATTCGAGCTGGTATCCGGCCCGATGATGACGGAGACACCGTTTTCCACGAGCTTGGTGAGCGCGTCCGCCGCGCCGGCCACTTCGCTCCGATTATCCACGCCGATGACCTGGATCTTTTTCCCCAGCACGCCGCCGGCGATATTCGCGTCCTCTGCTGCCATGTGGATGCCGTTCAGCGAAGATGTGCCGAAAGAAGCGTTGGAACCGGTCATTTCCAGATTGGCGCCGATCGTAATAAGATCTGACGTCCTGGCCGATCCGGCGGCTCCGCACCCGGCAAGGACGGCCGCGGAAGCGGCGGCTGCCGAAAGGAGCGCGGCTCTGCAGCTGAGTTTCATGTACATACCCCCTTTCCGCCATACGGTCAAAAATAAAAAGAAAAAGTGTACCGAAGGCCTTCTGGCCGGTACACTTCATCATGCCGTATGGATTTGTCCTGGAATGCCCGCATTGTATCACCCGGTCCCGGAGCCGTCAATACGCCCGGATCACCGGAAAACCGCGGAAATACGGAGATCCTTTGTCTCTTCACCGTGCTGAAAATAGAGACGCCGGAGGAACCGGAAGTATGGACGCTTTATTATATATAACATTAAAGGCCTCTTTTTCCGCCATGAACTGCGGATATGGGGATATAACCTGAAACTATATACAAACGGGGTTATCGAATATGGTTATTCGTTCTCCCTATGGGAGCTATCTTTTCTGCGTATGACCTGTTGACGCGGCAATGAGAAATACTCATAATGAGGAAAACACGGGCAGCGGAGGCGGAGCCTTCCTGCGGGAAGGGAGAAAACAGAGTATGAGCACACCTACGATATTCAAATGGAAATGCCCGCACTGCGGGAAAGAAGAAATGGTCATGCGCCCGTCGATTCTTGAGGCGGATAAGGACCGGAAGAACGCGCAGGCCATAAAGGATGAGACTTATTTCCGCGTGCGCTGCTCCGGCTGCGGCACGGAGGGAGATTTTCTCATGAATCTGCTCTATTCGGACCGGGAGAGAGGTTTCCTGGTGGCGCTTCAGCCGGATGTGAAGATGGCGGCGCCGCCCGTGACGGCCGGGACGTGGCGGGCGCTCCGTCTCGTGCGCGACGGGGAGGACCTGGCGGATAAGGTGCGCGCTCTCGAGTCGCCTGTCGATGACCGGCTCATCGCCGTCGCGGAGTATCTGCTCTACCGGAAGATCCGCGCGGCGCTCCCCGCGGGAAGCGTCATGGGCATGACCGTTTTTCATATGGGAGAAGAAGGGCCGGAGATCCTGCTCCCCATGGAGATCGCCGGCAGGGGATACGCCATGGGGAAAGACGCGCTTACTGAGGCGCGGCTGGCAGAGCTGCGCGGGATTTACGGCGCGGCGCTCGCGGCGGACAGGGAAGCGGGATTCCGGGAGATCGGCCGTGACTGGGCGAAAGCGCTGGTGGAGGCCTGTGAAAAATGAAAAAGGCGGCAGGGAAGAAGCTCTGCCGCTCTTTATATTGGCGCAAAAAAACGCAGGCCTGCGGGCCTGCGCGGAGAAATGAAGGATCAGCGGAAACGGAAGATGAGGGAGCCCAGGAGTCCGGAGAGGATCGACGCGGTGACGATGGACGCCTTTGCCGTAACCAGGTCGGCGGGGTCGGTAAAGGAGAGGGACGCCAGGAAGATGGACATGGTGAAGCCGATGCCCGCGAGGACGCCCGCGCCGAGGAAATGGCTCCACCGCACATTGTCGGGCATCCTGGCGAATCCAAGCCGGATGAGGAGGAAGACCATGAGGCAGATGCCGAGGGGCTTCCCGATGAAGAGGCCGCCGATGACGCCGAGGCCGATCGGGGAAAGGAGCGTGGCGAAACTGTCGAGAGAAAGGGGAATACCCGCGTTGCCCAGCGCGAAGACGGGCATGACGAGGAAGGCGCTCCACGGTGCGAGGGCATGCTCCCAGCGGAAGAGAGGAAAATCTTCCTGGGTCTCTTCCGTGCCGGCGGGCACGGTGAATCCCACGAGGACGCCCGCCACGGTGGGATGGACGCCGGCCTGCAGGAAGGCGTACCACGAGACGATACCGCCCAGAAGGTACGGCACCGGCGATGTGACGCCGTACTTCGTGAGGAAGGCGAGAAGGACGATCACCGCGAGGCCCGTGGCAAGGGCGGTGATTTCCGGAGACGCGCTGTAGAAGAGGGCGATCACCGCGATGCCGCCGAGGTCATCCACGATGGCCAGAGCCGTGAGGAAGACCGCCACGCTCTTCGGTACGCCTTTCGCGGCGAAGGCGAGCACGCCGAGAGAAAAGGCGATGTCCGTAGACATGGGGATGGCCCAGCCGCTGACCGAGGGCAGGCCGCCGTTGAAGGCGAAATAAATGAGCGCCGGCACGGCCATGCCGCCGATGGCGGCCGCGATGGGAAGCATTGTCGCGGAGAGCGATTTCAGCTCGCCGAAAAGAAATTCCCGCTTGATCTCCATGCCCACCACGAAGAAGAAGACCGCCATGAGGGCGTCATTGATCCAGTGAAGGAGCGACATGGACAGGCCTCCGGCGATGGTGAGCTCCATGTGGAGGATGTGTTCATATGTGTCGGCAAAGGGAGAATTGGCAAGGATGACGGCGATGGCCGCGCAGAACAGAAGCACGGCGCCGCCGGCGGATTCCTGCCGGAAGAAGTAGAGAAACGCCGCGCTGATCCGGCGGATTCCCGGAGAACGGAAAGGCATGGGACCTCCTTTCTGGAAGAGCATCTCTTTGCAAAACGAAATAAAATCGAAAAACATCTATCCAAAATTCATTATATCATGGTGTGTCTACCCCCTCCGGGGAGACGGCACGCTTTTGCGGCGGCCTCTCTTTGCGGGGCATCGCGCCGGGCTTTTCCGCGCTTCGGGAAATGCGGGAGAAAAGGCGGCTGTCTTTTCGCGGGGGCGCTGCCGCGGGGCGCGGTTTTTCTCTGTGATTCATGGGGAAAACCTGCCTTTTATGTTATAATATTTCAAGGTCTAGCTTTTCTTCTGCATGATCAACAGGGAAAGCGGGCCTGAGAAGGACTTCCGCCGGAGGGGCGGAAAATTTTTACAGATTCCGAAGGGAAGCGGATTCCGATGGGGGATATTGAAAAGAATCTTGCCGCTGTGCGCGCGCGGATCAGCGCGGCCCGCGAAAGGTCGCCGTATCATCAGGCGGTGACGCTCGTGGCGGTGACAAAATTCCATCCCTTTTCCGATATGGAGGAAGCCGCGCGGTGCGGCGTGACGGACGTGGGAGAGAACCGCGTTCAGGAGATGGAAGAGAAACGCCGTGAGGGGGCGCTTCCCGTGCGGTGGCACCTGCAGGGGCATTTGCAGAAAAACAAGGTGAAGAAGGCCGTCGCCATGGCGGATCTGATCCAGTCCTGCGATTCGGCGGAGATCCTCGCGGAGATCAGCCGGAGAGCGGGAGAGATCGGGAAATGCCAGGATGTGCTTCTGGAATTTAATATTTCAGGAGAGGCGTCGAAATACGGATTCCCGCCGGAAGCGCTGGCGGAAGCCGCCGAAGCGGCCAGAGCGCTCCCCCATATCCGCGTGATCGGCCTGATGTGCATGGCCCCGCATGAGGAGCCGGAGCTGACGCGGCCTGTATTCCGCAGGGCCCGCGGATTGTGGGAGGAAATGAAGAACCATTTCCCGGACGGGCAGATCTCTGTGCTGTCCATGGGCATGTCCAATGACTTCGAGGTCGCTGTGGAAGAGGGCGCCACGATGGTGCGCATCGGCACGGCGATCTTCGGCGAGAGAATTTATAGATAACGAGAGGTGCGAGATGGATTTTAAGAAACTGAAGCAGCAGTTTATCGACCGGGATGACGAAGACGAGGAGTATGAGGAAGAAGAGGAGGAAATGCAGGCTCCCGCCAATCCGGCGGCTGCTGTCCCCACCCGCTCTGCGGCGGTGAGGAGCGCGGCGCGGCCGAGCCAGGCGAAGCCCTATACGATGATCGTCATCAATCCCGGCGGATACAAGGACGCGGAGAAGATCGCCGATCATATCAAGTCAGGCCGTCCCGTGGTCATGAATATCGAGAAGACCGAGCAGGATACGGCGGAGCGCATCGTCGATTTCGTGCAGGGCGTGGTGTACGCGCTGGACGGACGGATCGAGAAGGTGAGCGACAGCATTTATCTCTGCGCGCCCCATAATATGTCCGTATCGCGGGAGAATTTCGCCGGATACGGCGCGGCCCCGGAAATGCCTGAAGGGCCGCAGTGGGATTTCCCGCGGAGCTGATCATGAAGCTCTGGAGCCGGCTGCGGGAGTGGCTGGCGGACTGGCTGGCGGCGTGGCGCGAAGCGCCGGAAGAGGAGGAAGAAGAGTTCCGCGAAGAGGAGCGCGCTTCCGCCATCCCGGCCCGGACGGTGCGGCCGCTGGAATTCGTCCTTTTCACGCCCGGCAGCTATGATGACGCGCGCCATGCCGTGAAGAAGATCAAAGAGGGAAAGGTGGTCGTCCTGCTCCTGGGGGAGATGGATGCTGCCGACGCGCAGCGCATCCTTGATTTCGTGAGCGGCGCGGTGTACCTGCTGGGCGCTTCCATGCAGCTTTTTGCGGGGAATGTGGTGATCTGCGCGCCTGAAGCTGTGCGGATCGAGAAGGATGATTATGATTTCAGTGCGGGGATACCCGTATTCAGGGGGCTGGATTCATGAATAAGATCGTGATCGCCGGCTGCGGCGCCATGGGCGGGGCCATTCTCTCGGGATGCCTTGCCAAAGGCCTGTGGCGGCGGGAAGAGGTGTTTCTGAAAGAAAGCACCGCCGCGTCGGCGGAGAAGAAGGCTGCCGCCTATGGTGTTTCCTGGACGGAAGACGGACGGGAAGCGGCGGACGCGGATGCGGTGATCCTCGCGGTGAAGCCGAATGTGATCCCTTCCGCGGCGCGGGCGCTGGCCGCTTTTGCCCCGAAAGGGACGGTGATCTCCATCGCCGCCGCGGTGACGCTCGGCGAGCTGGCATCATACTTCCCGGAAGGGACGCGGATCGTGCGGGTCATGCCGAATACGCCGGTCTCCGTGGGAGCGGGATTCACCGCCATCGCGGGCGGGCCCTGCGCTTCCGAGGAAGATGTGCGGAAGGCGGAGGCGATCTTCGGCGCGCTGGGGCGGACGGCGGCCGTCACGGAACGGCAGCTGGACGAGCTGGGCGCTCTCTCCGGCGCGGGGCCGGGTTATGCCTTCGTGATCATCGACGCGCTGGCTGATGCCGGCGTGAATATAGGCCTGCCGAGGGCGGTCGCCATCGAAGCGGCAGCGCAGACGCTCTTCGGCGCGGCGAAAATGGCGCTGGAGACGGGAACGCACCCCGCGGCGCTCCGCGATCAGGTGACGAGCCCCGGCGGCACGACCATCGCCGGCATCCAGATGATGGAGCGGCGGGGCCTGCGGGCGGCGCTCATCGACGGCGTGGAGGCGTGCATGAAGAAATCCGACGCCATGGCAAAGAAAGGATGACCTGCCTTTTATGAAAGACAGAGAAAAAATATTGAATTATTTCTCCGCTGCCAGTGAAGAAGCGGGAGAGATGGCGGCGCGCCTCCTCGATATGGCGGAGAGCGTGGACCGGGGGCGGCCTTTCGCGGTAAGCCCCTTCATGTCCCCTTTCGCCGTGCAGATCGGCATGACCGTCGCGGCGCACATGAAGACCATCGAATGCCGGTGCTGGGGCGGCTACCATGAGGCGGAACGTGTGCGCATCGCCTTCTGCCGGGGCGACTACGACGGGCCTGTCGATTTCGGCGTGGCGGCCCTCTCCGTGACATGGGACGGCCGGTACCGGCTCATCGGGCACCGGGATGTGCTGGGCTCTCTCATGGGCCTCGGCATCGAGCGGGATGTCCTGGGGGACATCATCATGCAGGGGGCCGGCGCGCAGGTGCTGGCCGACGCGAAGATGGCGGAATGGCTCATTGAGAATTTTACGAAAGTCGCCATGGTGCCGGTCACGGTGAAGGAGATCCCGCTCTCTGAAGTGACGCCGCCGAAGCAGGAAGCGAAGATCGTCCGCGCGACGGTGGCTTCTCTCCGGTTGGACGCGGTCGGCGCGGCGGGATTCGGGATTTCCCGCTCCAAGATGACCGCCGCCATCGACGGCGAGCGGGTGCAGGTGAATTGGCAGACCGCCAAAGGGCCGTCGCAGGCGGTGAAGCCCGGCGATGTGGTGAGCTTCCGCGGGCGGGGCCGGCTGGAAATCAAAGAACTCACCGGTACGAGCCGCAAAGGCCGGATCGGCGTCCTGATAGAGAAGTATAAATAATAAAGGAGAGGATTTATCATGATCACACCGATGGATATCCACAATAAGACGTTCTCCCGCAAGCTCCGCGGTTATGCGGAGGAGGAAGTGAACAGCTTCCTCGAAGAAGTCGTGAGCGATTACGAGCGCATCTACCGGGAACACCGGGAGATGGAAGAAGAGATGGACACGCTGAAAACGAAGCTGGCCAATTATGAAAAAATGGAATCCACCATGTCTTCCACTCTCGTCATGGCGCAGGAAACGGCGGAGAATGTAAAGAAGAACGCCCAGAAAGAGGCGGAGCTCATCATCTGGGAAGCGCAGAATGAAGCGAAGCAGATCGTGGCGAACGCGGAAGCTTCCCGCCGCCGCACGAACGCCGCCGTGGTGAAGACGGAAGGGGACATGAAGATCTACATTGAAAAGATCCTCTCCGATCTGAAAGCGGCCATGGCCATGGTGGAGACCATGAAGGCTCATCAGGCGCCGGCCGTCGTGGAAGACGCGGCGCCCGCTCCGGCTCCGCAGGAAGCGCCGGCAGAAGAAGAGACGGCTCCGGAAATTGCGGAGGAAGAAGCGCAGGAAGCGCCGGAAGAGACCGGGGATGAACCGGCGGAAGACGTACCGGCAGAAGAAAAAGAAGAGACGAAAGAATGAGCGAAGAAATGACGATCACCGAATGGAGCACGCCCAATCTGGGCCAGACGGTGAAGATCACGAAGATGCTCCACGAAGAAACGACGCCTTACCAGCATATCCAGATCGCCGAATCCCTCCAGTACGGCCGCATGCTCGTGCTGGACGGCGTATTCCAGACGTCGGAAAAAGACGAATGGACCTATCATGAAATGATCAGCCACGTGCCGCTCATGCTCCATCCCCATCCGGAGCGCGTCCTCATCATCGGCGGCGGCGACGGCGGCGTGGCGAGAGAAGTGTGCCGCCACGAATGTGTCACTCAGGTGGACCTCTGCGATATCGACGGGCGCGTCATCGACCTCTCCAAAGAATATTTCCCGGAGATCGCGAAAGTTCTCCTCGATCCGCCGGCGAAGCTGCATGTCCATGTGGGCGACGGCATCGCCTTCGCGAAGAGCGTGAAGAATTTTTACGACGTCATCATCATTGACTGCTCCGACCCGATCGGCCCGGGCGAAGGGCTCTTCACGCGGGAATTTTACAGAAGCGCCCATGAAGCGCTTCGGGAAGACGGGCTCATCGTTCAGCAGAGCGAATCCCCCATCGTGCAGCAGCATCTCGTCCATGACATCTACTGCGCTATGAAAGACGTATTTCCCATCGTGCGGTCTTACTATTCCCATGTGCCGATCTATCCGGCATGCATGCACAGCTTCATGCTCGCGTCGAAAGTGTACGACCCGCTCACCGCGGAGATCAGCCGTCCGGCGCCGCAGCCCATGAAGTACTACAATGAAAAGATCCAGAAGAGCGCCTTCGTGCTTCCCAATTTCTATAAGGAATGTCTTCTCGAAGGAAAAATGAGCTTCTGAGCGGAGAGCAGGCTTCGGCCTGCTTTTTTTGCGCCCTTTTGAAGGATATGCAGGAAATTCATCCTTTTTATGCAGAGGGAATCACAGGACCTCCTGAAATGGGCAAAAAAGAGCCGATGTTTTCTGCAATTTTCAAAAGATGCGGAGAAAATTTAAAATTCACTATTGCAATATTTATACAGTCCGTTGTATAATTACCCCATATTCAGCGACATGCCAATGTCTATTGAAAAAGAAAGGCGGCTTTATCATGGGTGAAATCAAAAAAGTAGTTCTCGCATATTCCGGCGGACTGGATACGTCCTGCATCATTCCGTGGCTGAAAGAAAATTATGACTGCGAAGTCATCGCGTGCACGGTCAATCTGGGCCAGCCAGAAGATTTCGACGCCATCCACCAGAAGGCGCTCGATTCCGGCGCGGAAGTGGCGGTCACCGTAGACGCGCGGAAAGAATTTATCGAAGATTACGCATACAAAGTCCTCCAGGCCGACGGGAAATACGAAGGCAAGTACCTTCTGGGCACATCCTTCGCGCGGCCCCTCATCGGCAAGATCCTCGTGGATACGGCGGAGCAGTACGGCGCCGACGCGATCTGCCACGGCGCGACGGGCAAAGGCAATGACCAGGTCCGCTTCGAGCTGGCTGTGAAGGCCCTGAATCCGCACCTGAAGATCATCGCTCCCTGGCGTCTCTGGACGATCAAATCCCGCGAAGACGCGATGGCCTACGCGGCGGCTCACAATGTGCCGATCAATCTGTACGATGAAAAGCAGAGCGACGAAGAGAAAAAGGCACAGAAATATCCCTATTCCATGGACTGGAACATGTGGCACCTCTCCCACGAAGGGGACGATCTGGAAGATCCGGCCAACGCGCCGCACAAAGATATGTTCCTCGTGACTTGCGATCCGGAAGACGCGCCGGACAAACCGGAGCTGGTGACCATCGAATTTGAAAAGGGCATTCCTACGGCGCTGAACGGCAAAAAGCTCGGCGGCATCGACATGATCAATGAACTGAATGCCATCGGCGCGCGCAACGGCATCGGCATTGACGACATCGTCGAGAACCGTCTGGTGGGCATGAAGTCCCGCGGCGTCTATGAAAATCCGGCAGGATCGATCCTCTTCTACGCGCATCAGGAACTGGAACATCTCTGCCTCGACCGGGCGACGCTCCATTTCAAGGAAGTGGCGGCTGTGAAGTACAGCGAGCTCGTTTATGACGGCATGTGGTTCGCGCCCCTCCGCGAAGCGCTGCAGGTCTTCGCGGAAGAAACGTCGAAGACCGTCACCGGCAAAGTGACGCTCCGCCTCTACAAGGGCAACATCATGTCCCACGGCGCGGAGAGCCCCTATTCCTTGTACAATGAAGAATTCGTCACCTTCGGCGAAGACGACGTATACAACCAGGCCGACGCGCAGGGCTTCATCAACCTCTTCGGCCTGCCCCTCACGATCCGCGCGCTGATGATGGAAAAGAACAAAAAATGAGCGACACCATGTGGGGCGGACGCTTCGCGAAAGCCGAGGAGAAAACGGCGCAGGATTTTAACGCGTCCATCTCCTTCGACTGCCGCATGTACCGCGAAGACATAGCGGGTTCTCTCGCTCACGCCCAGATGCTGGCGGCCCATCACATCATTTCGGAAAAAGACCTGGAAGACATCACCGCCGGGCTGAAAGAGATCCGGAAACAGATCGACGAAGGACATTTTGAATTTTCCGTCGCTCTGGAAGATATCCACATGAATATCGAGAAGCGCCTCACCGAAGCGATCGGCGACGCCGGCGCCCGCCTCCACACGGCGCGGAGCCGCAATGACCAGACCGCGGTGGATACGCACATGTACGTGCGCCGCCACATCGCGCGCCTCGCGGAAAAGATCATCGCCGTGGAAGAAGCGCTGCTGGAGATCTCGCGGAAATATCACGATGTGATCCTGCCGGGATATACTCATCTCCAGCGGGCGCAGCCGGTGCTCTTCTCTCACCATATGATGGCGTACTTCGCCATGCTGGCCCGGGATTTCCGGCGGCTGGAAGACTGCTTCTACATGGCGGATACGTCGCCCCTGGGCGCGTGCGCCCTCGCGGGGACGACCTATCCCACCGATCCGCAGGAGACGGCGAAGGCACTGCGCTTCTCGAAGTGCTACGGCAACAGTCTGGATGCCGTGTCCGACCGTGACTACCTCATGGAATTCCTGTCCTTCGCGTCCATCTGCATGGTGCATCTCTCCCGCCTGTCGGAAGAATTCATCCTGTGGAGCACCAGCGAATTTCACTTCATCGAACTGGACGACGGCTACTGCACGGGCAGCTCCATCATGCCGCAGAAGAAGAATCCCGACATGTGCGAGCTCGTCCGCGGCAAGACGGGCCGCGTCATCGGCCACCTTATGGCGCTCCTCACGATGATGAAGGGGCTGCCTCTCGCCTATGACAAGGACATGCAGGAAGACAAGGAAGGCGTATTTGACGCTATCGATACGCTGGGCTTTGCTCTGGATCTCTATGCCGGCATGATCCGCACCATGACCGTGAACGGCGAACATACCCGGGCGGTGCTGGAAAGCGATTTTTCCAACGCCACCGACATGGCGGACTACCTCGCGAAGAAAGGACTTCCTTTCCGGCAGGCCCACGCCGTGGTGGGACAGGCCGTGGCGCAGTGCATCGCGCGGCATAAAGTGCTGAAAGACCTGACGCTTGATGAATTCCGGGCGATGAGCCCCCTCTTCGATGAAGACATCTATGACGCGATCGATATAGAGAACTGTGTGAAGAACCGCACGAGCTACGGCGGCACCGGCTGGACGCAGGCCGAGCGTCAGCAGCGCGAAGCGGAGGAAACCATAGGATTCATGAAAAAGCAGGCCGCGGAATGGTCCGCAGTCAGCGCGTTTCTTGAATAGATATTGGCGGCGGAAAGCTCTCCCTGACGGGGGGCTTTTTGCTTGCGCTTTCGGCGGGCGGCGCAGCATCCCTCAGCAGGATCCCGGGGCCTGGCGGCGCGCATGCCCGGAAATGTGGGGGAGCATCAGAGAAAATGACCGCTATATAAGTTTTTCATATACATTTGAAGAATTTTTGTGTGAACTCTCTCCGTCGGAAGCGGTGTAAAATGAGTTTATAAAAAGTTGTGTTCCATTTGTTTTATATGTAATACAGAATCAGGTGATTCAGAATGGATCTGGTCGGAGACATTTGGGCGATCCTTCAGGTAATTCTTCTGGATATTTCCCTCGGCGGCGACAACGCCATCGTCATCGGCATGGCCGCGAAAGGCCTGCCGGAGCATCATCAGAAAAAAGTCATCATGTTCGGCGCGGCCGGCGCTGTCATGGCGCGGTTCCTGCTGGCGGCCATCATCGTTTGGCTCCTCACCGTGCCGTACCTCAAGACGATCGGCGGGCTCATCCTGACTTACATCGGCATGAAGCTCATCGGCGAGGAAGACACGGGCGGCGACGAAGACGTGCATGTGGAGGCGAAGACCACCTTCTGGGGCGCGGTGGAGACCATCGTGCTGGCGGACTTCATCATGAGTCTGGACAATGTCCTCGCCATCGTGGCGGCGACGAATGAAAATCTGGAGCTCCTCGTGGCGGGCATGCTCATTTCCGTGCCGGTCATCCTGCTGGGCAGCACCATCGTCGTGAAGATCATGGATAAATTCCCGTGGATCATCTATGTCGGCAGCATCGTCATCGGCTGGGCGGCAGGCGGCATGATCGTCACCGACAAGCACCTGGGACTGCCGCCGGAGTGGGGCCTTTACATCAAGATCGGCGTGACGGTCCTCGTCGCGGTGGGCGGCTTCATCTGGCAGAAGATCGCCAATAAGAACGCAAATAAAAAGAACGCCGCTGCGTGAAAGACGGAGAAAAACTTTAGAATTGCTGTAAAAAACGGCCGGAAGAGATAAGATACATAAAATGTATTTTATAAACTTCTTCTGACCGTCATTTTATGTCATAATAGAAATGTATCAAATTACGTATAACATTACAGATATTATTCCATGCAGGAGGAGGGACGGGCATGGGAATCATGGAAGGCGCCTGGATGTTTTTCCAGGTCATACTGCTCGATCTGGCACTGGGCGGAGATAATTCGATCGTTATCGGCATGGCGGCAAAGGGACTGCCCCATGACTTGCAGAAAAAAGTCATCTTTTTTGGCTCTGCCGGGGCCATTCTGGTGCGCTTCATTCTGGCGGCGCTCCTCGTATGGCTGCTGGCGATCCCCTATCTCAAGACGATCGGCGGACTCGTTCTCCTGTATATCGGGATGAAGCTCATCGGTCATCAGGGACAGGGCGAAGAAGTGCATATCTCGGCGCAGAATACCTTCTGGGGCGCGATCCAGACGGTCATCATCGCCGATGCCATCATGAGTCTCGACAACGTGCTGGCCATCGTGGCGGCGACCCACGGAGACCTGCTGCTCCTCGTCATCGGCATGCTTATTTCCGTGCCGATCATCATCCTCGGCAGCACGGTCATCGTGAAGATCATGGACCGCTTCCCGCAGATCATCTGGATCGGGAGCCTGGTCATCGGCTGGGCGGCGGGCGGCATGATCGCTACCGACGAATATGTGGGCATGCCTGCGGAATACGCGCTGTATCTTAAGATCGGCGTGACGGTCCTCGTCGCGCTGGGCGGTTTCATCTGGCAGCGGATGAACGCGAGAAAAACGGCATGAACCGCGCCTGAGGCGCGCGGGCGGATTTTTACAAAGATTTTTTGGGAAAGGACGGGATACGAATCATGGACATTCTGGGCGGCGCATGGGTGTTCGCACAGATTATTCTGCTTGACCTGGCGCTGGGCGGAGATAATTCGATCGTCATCGGCATGGCGGCGAAGGGCCTGCCGGCGAAGCAGCAGAAACAGGTCATCTTTTTCGGCACGGCCGGAGCAATTCTCGCCCGGTTCATCCTGGCGGCGCTTCTCGTGTGGCTGCTGGCGATCCCCTATCTCAAGACGATCGGCGGGATCATCCTGGTGTATATCGGGATGAAGCTCATCGGCCATCAGGGAAAAGAAGAAATGGCCGTGGAAGCGAAAGGAACGCTCTGGGGCGCGGTGCAGACGGTGGTCGTGGCGGACGTCATCATGAGCCTTGACAATGTGCTGGCCATCGTGGCGGCGACAGACGGAAATCTTCTCCTCCTTGTCATCGGCATGCTCATCTCCGTGCCGATCATCATCGTGGGAAGCGCCGTCGTCGTGAAGGTCATGGAGCGGTTCCCGTGGATCATTTTCGCGGGGAGCCTGGTCATCGGCTGGGCGGCGGGCGGCATGATCGCCACCGATGAATACCTGGCGGTGCCCGACTCGTACGCACTGGCCCTCAAGATCGGCATGACCGTGCTGACGGCAGCCGGCGGCTGGGCTTGGCAGAAGCTGAGAAAATAAAAGGAAAGAGCGGAAGCACCGCTCTTTTTTTTGCGCCTGTCCGGGGCGCGCCGTATGATACAATAGAAGGAAATATCAGAAGAGAGAAATTTTTCCGGAGGCATATGATGATGAATCTGCTCCTCGCCATCGCGGCGGGCTATACGGTGTACAAGATCGGCTGGGTAGACGGATTTACGGCGACAAATATTTTCCTGCTGCTCTGCTTCGGCATCCTCTGCGCGGCGTCGCTCATCCGCCGCTCCTCTTACGGTAAGATCATCCGGGAGAAACGGGAAGAAGCGGAACGGGCGGCGGAGGAAAAGAAGAAGGGCCGCTGACGGAGGCGCTATGGAACTGGAAATCGTGAGAAAGATCAATGGTCTCGCGGGGAAGCATCCCGGCGCGGACCGCTTCATGAAGCTGACGGCCCGGTACGGCCATCTGGCCTTTGTCCTCTACGGGCTGTGGCTCTGGTTCGGCGGAAGCGAAAGAGACCGCGCGTCGCGGCGGCAGGCGGCGGCGACCGCCTTTTTCGGCGTGTGCGCGTGCTCGCTCCTTTCTTTCTGCATCGGGAAGGTCTGGGCGCGGCCCCGGCCTTTCGCGCGGGACGGGAGGATACGGAATTTCACCGGTCATAAGGCGAACGCCGCCTTCCCGAGCAATCACACCATGAACAGCGCCGTCGTGGCGGCGGTCATGATGCGGGCGAAGATGCCCGGCCGGTACCTGCTGGCGGGACTCTCGGCGCTTCTCGGCGCGTCGCGGGTCTTCGCGGGCATCCACTATCCCACCGACCTTCTGGGCGGCGCGGCGATCGCGCTTCTGACGGAGCGGACGATCCTCCGGGCAGCCTCCGTGAAGCGGTGCGCGGCTTTTCTGGCGGCGGCGTGGGGCGCGGCGGAGCGCGTCCTGCGGCTGGCGGGCAGGCTCCGTTCCCTGCGGTGACCGTTATGAAGAAAGAAACGGGAAAGAAGCTCCTCATCATTTATATCCTCCAGATCCTGCGCCGCGAATCGGACAGCGCTCACCCTCTCTCGCAGCAGCGGATCCTGGAGCTGCTGGAAGAACGGTACGGCATGACGGTGGACAGGAAATCGGTGCGCCGGAATCTTCTCTGCCTGCGGGAAGCGGGGTTCCCCGTGAAAGAGAGCGGGGAAGTGCGCCGGACAATCCGCGGGAAAGATGCTTCCGTCACCCTCGGCTGGTATTGGGCGCATGCCCTTTCCGCAGCCGATGCGGAGCAGCTCCGGGCGCTTCTCGCTTTCTCGCCCCTTCCGGCGCAGCGGGCGCGGCAGCTCGCGGATACGGTGTGTTCCTTTACCAGCCGCCATGCCGCCGGGATGGATGTGCGGAATCTGCCCCGGCCGGATGTGCAGGAAGGGGAAGAGCGGCAGCGGGAGACGGTCCGTCTGCTGGCGGCCGCCGTGAGCGGAAAGAGAAAAGTGAGCTTCTACTGCGGCCATTATGAAGCGGACGGGAAGTACCACCGGGACAGGGATCCGCAGGGGGAAGAAAAAAAGCGCAAAGTCAATCCCTACGCGGTCATTGCCGCAGGGCACCGGTACTTTCTTCTCGGCAATGACGACGGCGGGGAAGCGGTCTCTATCTGGCCGGCGGAGCGCATGAGCGAAGCGGAAATATTGGAAGAACCGGCCCGGCCGGAGCGTTCTCTGGCGGCGCTAGAAAGCGGCGTCACGCCGGGAGAATGGATCGACGTGACAGAAGGCGTTTTCTGCGGGCCTCCGGAGATATGCACCCTTGACGCCGCGCCGGAAGCGCTGACGGAGCTCATGGAGACATTCGGAAAGCGGGCGCGCGTCCTTTCCGCGACGATGAGCGCCGTGCAGATGGAAGTGACGGCGAGTCTGCCCGCGGTGGAAGCGTGGGCGCTCCGCCAGGGAGGCCGGGTGAAAGTGACCGGACCGCCGCGGCTCGTCCGGGCAATGAAAGAAAAGGCCGCGGCCCTTGCCGCCGTCTATGGAGGCAGCTGATGGGATGGCTGATCGCGGGAGCGTGCCTGCTCCTTCTGGCAGCAGTCCTCCTCACGCCGGTGCGGTACCGGTGCGAAGCGGGGCGTGACGGCGGATACGCGGAGATCCGTCTTTTCGGTGGCCTGTACAGAAAGCGGAAGACCTTCGGGACGGAAGAGGCCCTGCCGGAGGAGGCCGGGGATGCGGCGGAAAAAATGAAAAAAGAAGCGCCCCTCATTCTGGATGAAGAAGGCCGCCTTCCCTCGGAAACGGCGGAAGAAACGAAGGAGAATAAAAAAGACCGGGAGGAAGAAGAAGGCTCCGCTCAGCCGGGCGCACTGGACGTTCTTTCTTTCGCGTGGGATAATGGGACAATAAGGCTCCTTCTCCGCGCGGCGGGAAAACTGTACCGCCACAGCCGTCCGAAGACATTCCTCGTCTGCGGCCGGGCGGGACTGGGCGACCCCATGAAAACGGGGGTCGCGGCGGGCCTCTGCTATGCGGCGGCTCCGGGATGCTGCCGCGTCGAATGGGTCTATACAGAAAGATGCTTTGATCTCTCCGCGAAGGCGGAAGGATCGGTGATCCCGCTCTATATTTTGTATATTCTGATCCGCGTGCTGGCGTCTGAGCCCGTGCGCAGGACGATGGCGTACCGGAATGGACGCGGGCAGTAACGGGAGGCAGTCAGATGGACGGCGCAGAAAGGAAAAAATTATTTGAAGAATTCAAGGAAATGATCACCACGGAATCCGTCGTGGGCGAACCGATCTACCTGGGCGACGCCACGATCGTCCCTTTCGTGGACGTGAGCTTTGGCTTCGGCAGCGGCCAGACCGGCGCGGAAGGAAAGTCCGTCGGGGAAGCGGGCGGCGGAAAAATGACGCCTACCGCCGTGCTCATCCTGAAAGGCGAGCGGGTGGAGCTCTTTTCCATCAAGAATGCCGCCGCTGCGACCACCGTGGACCGCGTGCTGAATATGGTGCCGGAAGTGGTCTCCCATTTCCGCAGGAAGAAAGAAGAAAAGCCGGCGGAAAGCGCGGCAGAGCCTGCGGAAGGCGCGGCAGAGACCGCGGAGAAAACGGAGGAAAGCCGGTAATTGCCGATTGACAGCCGGGGACGGGCTTATTATAATTAATAATACATAACGAGCCTATGGCTCCGTATCCGCACAAGGAGGAAAAACCAATGAAAATGAAACAGATCATGGCAGCCGCAGCCGCTGCCGGTATGCTTACATTCGGCGCCGCATTCGGCGCATCCGCGGCCGGGATCGGCTATGTCAATACGAACGCTCTCATGCAGGCGCATCCGAAAATGGAAAAGGCCCGCCTCGAAATGAGAACGGCCGCGCAGAAAGCGGAACAGGATTTTGAAAGCAAATCCGCCGGCAAGTCCGATCAGGAAAAACAGCAGATCGCCGCTGAACTGCAGAAAGGCCTGAGCGAAAAGAACGCGTCCCTCATGGGCCCGATCGTAAAGGATATCCAGAAAGCGATCCAGCAGATCCGCCAGGCAAAAGGCCTTGACATCGTCGTAGATCAGGCTGTCGTCATCGACGGCGGCGTAGACATCACCGCAGAAGTGGGACAGCAGCTCGTTAAATAAATAATGGTGCTCACAGACCGCAGTCTTTCGGGGCTGCGGTTTTTGCGTGCCTTCTTCAGGACTCGCCGGGCCGGGGCGGACACGGTATAATAGGAAAATAAGAAATTTTTATATGGATCCGGGAGGATGTATGTTCAGAAAATTTGATAAAACGACGTACCGCTGGGACGGCGTGGAGCCGAAGATCTACAAGGCGGACAGCGCGGTCTTCCGGGACGTCACGAAACAGGTGCTCTTTGAGCGGGAGGGGGATCTGCCGGTGCAGTTCCGCTATTTTCAGGTGGAGCCCGGCGGCTGGTCGTCGCTCGAGCGCCATGAGCACATGCACATGGTAGTGATCTTCCGCGGCCGCGGCCATGCGCTCCTCGGCGGCGCGGTGCGCCCTGTGGAGGAAGGCGACCTCATGACGATCCCGCCGTGGAGCTGGCATCAGTTCAGAGCGGACGCAGGCGGGGCGCTGGGATTTTTCTGCCTCGTCAACGCGGACCGGGACAAGCCGTCCTATCCGACGGAAAAGGACCTGGAAGAGCTCCGCCGGGATCCTGCGGCGGCGGCGTTCCTCGACGGGAAGGCTTGACTTGAAGCGCGCTTGAATGGATATAACGGAAACGGAAAGGAGGGGGCGCTGTGGATGAGCTCCTGAAAAAAGAAGAGAAACTGGAAGAGATTCTCCGCGGACTGGGCAGCGGGGCGCTCGCTTTTTCCGGCGGCGTGGATTCGGCGTATCTTCTCCATGAGGCGAGGAAGGTGCTGGGAAGCAGGGCGGCGGCGGTCACCATCAGGCTTGCGTCCGTGCCGGAGAGAGAGCTTGACGGCGCGGCGGCGTTCTGCCGGGAGCGGGGCATTCCGCAGACGGTGATCGCCCTCGACCAGTTTCGCGTGCCGGGCTTTGCGGAGAATCCGCCGGACCGCTGCTATCTGTGCAAGCGCCGTCTTTTTCTCGCGCTGAAAGCCTATGCGGAAAAGGAAGGCCTCGCGGCGGTCATGGACGGCACGAATCTGGACGATGCCGGCTCGTACCGGCCGGGCCTGCGGGCGATTGAGGAGCTCGGCGTGCGGAGCCCTCTCCGGGAGGCGGGCATGACGAAGGCCGATATCCGGGCGCTGGCGAAGCGGGCAGGGCTCTCTGTGTGGAGCAAACCCGCTTTTGCGTGTCTGGCGACGCGTTTCCCTTACGGCGAACGCATCACGGAGGAAAAGCTCCGCATGGCGGAAGCGGCGGAAGATTTCCTCTGGAAAGAGGGGTTCATCCAGTCGCGGGTGCGCATGCACGGGGATCTGGCGCGGATCGAAGTGCCGGAGGACGATCTGCCCCGTCTCTTCGCGATGCGGAAAAAAACGGCGGAAGCGCTCCGGCGCATCGGATTTACCTATGTGGCCATGGATCTCATGGGATACCGCATGGGAAGCATGGATGAGGCGCGGGCCCGGTAAGGGAGGCATTATGGAAATCAGGGACATATTGGAAGGGATCCGTCAGGGCACGCTCTCCGTGGAGGAGGGCGAGGCGTGGTTTCTGGAGAAAAAAGAAGAGAAGACGTACCGGGAGATGGGCTACGCGAAGCTCGATACGGGCCGAAAGGCGCGGTCCGGCTTCGCGGAGGTCGTTTTCTGCGGCGGAAAGCCCGATGCCTACCTGGCGGCTATCTATAAAAAACTGTACGAAACGGACGGCGAGGTCTTCGGCACGCGGGCGACGGAGCATCAGTACGAGCTGGTGCGGGAAGTCCTTCCCGATGTGACATACGATCCGATCTCCCGCATTCTTAAAATCGAAAAGAAGGACAAAGAACGCATCGGCCGCGTGGCGGTGTGCACGGCGGGCACGTCGGACATTCCCGTGGCGGAGGAAGCGGCGCAGACGGCGGAATTTTTCGGCACCCGTGTGGACCGCGTCTACGATGTGGGCGTGGCGGGCCTGCACCGTCTGCTCTCGAAAGAAGGAATCATCACGGCGGCGAACTGTGTCATCGCGGTGGCCGGCATGGAAGGGGCGCTGGCCAGCGTCATCGGCGGGCTGGTGCGGAATCCGGTCATCGCCGTGCCGACGTCCGTGGGGTACGGAGCGAGTTTCCACGGCCTCTCGGCGCTGCTCACTATGCTGAATTCCTGCGCCAACGGCATCACGACGGTCAATATCGACAACGGATTCGGCGCGGGCTATGTGGCGACGCAGATCAACCGGCTCGCGGAAAGGGGACATATCTGATGGGAAAGAAAAAAGTTTTATATATTGAAGGGACGTCCGGCATCAGCGGAGACATGTTCGTGGGCGCCATGATCGATCTCGGCGCGGATCTGGAAAAACTGGCCGCCGTTTTTGACTCCATACCGGCGGAAGGATTTTCCGTGGATGTGGCTCGGGTGAAAAAGAACGGCATCGACTGCGTGGATTTCGATGTCATCCTTGATAAAGACCATGAAAATCACGACCACGATATGGCCTGGCTCTACGGCCCGGCGGTGAGCGCGGAAGAAGAGGAAGAAGGCTGCTGCTGCGGGCATCATCACGAGGAGGAAGGCTGCTGTTGCGGACACCACCATGAGGAAGAAAGCCACTGCTGCGGGCACCACCACGAGGAAGAAGGTCACTGCTGCGGACATCACCACGAGGAAGAAGGCCACTGCTGCGGGCACCATCACGAGGAAGAAGGTCACTGCTGCGGACATCACCACGAGGAAGAAGGCCGCTGCTGCGGACATCATCACGAGGAGGAAGGTCACTGCTGCGGGCACCATCACCACCATCATGAGCATCGGAATCTGGCCGATGTGGAAGCCGTCATCGACGGCACGGACATGACGGACAGCGCGCGGAAACTGGCGAAGCGCATCTTCCGGATCGTGGCGGAGGCGGAGGCCGTCGCCCACCGCATGCCGCTGGAAGAAGTGCATTTCCACGAAGTAGGCGCGGTGGATTCCATCGTGGATATCATTGCCGCGGCGGTGTGCTTCGATGATCTGGGCATTACCGATGTCATCATACCGTCGCTTTCGGAGGGAACGGGCACCGTGCGGTGCCAGCACGGCGTGCTTCCCGTGCCGGTGCCGGCGGTGGCGAATATCGTCCGCCGCTACGGCCTCGATCTGTCCATCATGCCGGCGGCGGGAGAATTTGTGACGCCCACCGGCGCGGCTATCGCGGCGGCCATCCGCACGTCCGCGGCGCTGCCCGCCCATTTCCGCATTGAGAAGACCGGCATGGGCGCGGGGAAGCGGGCCTACACGGAGCGCCCCGGCATCCTCCGGGCCATGCTCATCACGCCGGAAGAAGACGGCACGCGGGATGAAGTGATGCTCCTCCAGTCGGATATCGACGATTCCACCGGAGAAGTTCTGGGCTATGTGCTGGAAAAGCTCATGGCTTCCGGCGCGCGGGACGCCCACTACAGTCCGGTATTCATGAAGAAGAACCGCCCCGCGTGGGAACTTTCGGTGATCTGCGACAAAGACAGAGCGGAAGCGCTGGAGGAGATCATCTTCCGGGAGACCACCACCATCGGCATCCGGGAAATGACGGTGCGGCGCACCATCCTGCCGCGGGAGGAAAAAACGGTCGCTACTCCGTGGGGCGAGGCGCAGGTGAAATGCTGCGCCGCCGGGGATGTGACGAAGTACTATCCCGAATATGAATCGGCGCGGCGCATCGCGGAGGAAGGCGGGCTGCCGCTCGCCGACGCGTACCGCCTCATCCGGGAAGCGGCGGAAGAGCGCTGACCTTGGGAACAGCAAAAGACGGGCCTTTCACAGACCCGTCTTTTTTGTTGAAAAAAATTTTGAAAAAATCACGATTTTTTATTAGCACTCACTTGACATGAGTGCTAATAGTGGTAAAATACAGATGTAGCCGGAAGGAGGGACCGAAAGGGAACGCCCCGGCGGAAATAAAAAATACAGACGGGAAAGGAGTCTTCCATATGCGTAGTTATCTTCCGATGTTTAATGATGATTTCTTTGGCGGCAGCGCGCTGGATCAGTTCTTTGACGACTTTGCGGCTCCGGCTGGCGGAATGAGAGTCCCGAAAGTAGATATTGAGGAAATGAAAGATCATTATGAGATCAAGGCGGATCTCCCCGGTTTCCAGAAGGACGAGATCAGCATCACCTTCGCCGATGATGTCATGACCATCGAAGCGAAAAAAGACGAGTCCAAAGAAACGAAGGATGAGGAACGGCATTTCCTGAGAAAAGAAAGAGTTTCCTCGGCGTTCCGCCGTCAGTTCGCTGTCAAAGGCGTGAAGAAAGAAGATATCAAGGCGGATCTGAAGGACGGCATCCTCACGATCAGCCTGCCGAAAGTGGAGCAGGAGATCGAAAAATCGCCGTACCATATCCAGATCGGCTGACCGCTGATTGTATCAGCCCGATTGTTTGCTGAGTTTTCCATTTATACCATCCCCTTTCAGCAGAAGGGCCCGCTTCGCGGCGGGCCTTTTTGCGTGCGCAAAAAAAGCTCTCCCTGAGGAGAGCCTTTTGCTTTGCCTTTATCTTCTGCCGGAGAGGGTGGTATTCACCTGGTTTTCCGGTTTGGAAAAAATATGGACGATGTCGCTGCGGATCTTTTCCATCTCGCTGTTGTTGTCTTCCGTGAGCTCCTTCAGCATGACCGGCGAGCCGTCAGCGTTGGTGAGAGACGTTTCGATCTCTCCGCTGGTGCGGCTGTAGGAAAATTCCGTCTCTCTGCCGCCGTCTTTCGGCGTGATGACGAGACGGCCGCCGTCGGTCACGGCCGTACCGGAGAGCGGGCCTTCGATCTCTTTCGCGCCGCGCTGCGTCCGGTGTTCTACGATGATGTTGTCTCCGTCGGGCGTGAAGGTGAATGTTTCCAGATTGCGGATCTCATCGCCGGACCAATTGACGCCGGCGTCCTGCACGCCCCACCAGGTGCCTTCCCAGGGATCGCTGAAAAGGGAAAGGCTGCCGCATCCGGCGGCGAGGATGCCTGCCGCGGCGGCCGCGGCGAAAAGGATGGAACGCAGGGATTTTTTCATCGGGACCTCCCGTTTTTGCATGAACTGTGGAGTGGAAAGAACGTTTTATTCTTCATTATACAACAAGCGCCGTCTCCTGGGAACGGCGCCGCGCCGGAGGGAAGGAGATGGCGTTTCTCGCTGTTTTCAGAAATTTTTATACAAAGCGGGAAATATGTATGCTTTCATGAGGGAAAAGAGGAAAGATGCGCTGAGAACGGCGGAAAAGAGGGGTATAGGGGATTTTATGGTATAATAAAGCCGTATGATCTTTCTTGCCGCGCGGGGCGCGGCATGGGAAGCGCCGCATGCCGGCCCTTCCCGCAGTCAGTGAAAAGGAGAATTTTATGGATTGGCAGGAAGGCAAAGTCGTCCCCACCGCGCTGGAAGGGCAGATGAAGACATCCTACATCGATTACGCGATGTCCGTCATCGTCACCCGCGCGCTTCCCGATGTGCGGGACGGGATGAAGCCGGTGCACCGCCGCATTCTGTACGCCATGCAGGAAGCGGGCATGCTGCCGGGCAAGCCCTATAAGAAATCCGCCCGCATCGTCGGCGACGTGCTGGGCAAGTACCACCCCCACGGCGACACCGCCGTCTATGAATCGGCAGTGCGCATGGCGCAGGATTTTTCCACCCGGTATCCGCTGGTGGACGGGCACGGCAATTTCGGCTCCGTCGACGGCGACTCCCCGGCGGCCATGCGTTATACGGAAATGCGCATGGCGAAGATCGCTTCGGAAATGCTCCGCGATCTGGATAAGAACACCGTCGATTTCATGCCGAACTACGACGGTTCCCTTCAGGAGCCGCTGGTGCTTCCGTCGCGCATCCCCAATCTTCTGGTGAACGGTTCCTACGGCATCGCCGTGGGCATGGCGACCAATATCCCGCCGCACAATATGTGCGAGGTCATCGACGGGCTGTGCCATATGATCGACCAGCCGGACATCACCGTGGATGAGCTCATGAAGGATATCAAGGGCCCGGATTTCCCCACGGCGGGCCTCATCATGGGGCGGAGCGGCATCGAAGCGATGTACCGCACCGGCCGCGGCGGCATCACGGTGCGCGCCCGCACGGCGGTGGAAGAAATGGACCGCGGCAAGAGCCGCATCGTCGTGACGGAGCTGCCCTACCAGGTCAATAAGGCCCGCCTCATCGAGACGATCGCCGACCTGCAGCGGCAGAAGGTGGTGGACGGCATCACGGCGCTCCGCGATGAATCGGACCGCAACGGCATGCGCATCGCCATCGAGCTCCGAGCGGATGTGAATCCCCAGATCATGCTGAACAATCTCTACAAGCACACCCAGATGCAGATCACCTTCGGGGCGATCCTGCTGGCCCTTGTAGACGGCCATCCGCGCATCCTGAATCTGAAGCAGATCCTCTATTATTACCTGAAACATCAGGAAGAAGTCATCACCCGCCGGAGCATCTTCGAGCTGGACAAGGCGAAGGCGAAGGCCCATATCCTGGAAGGCCTCCTCATTGCCCTCGACCATATCGACGAAGTGATCCGCACCATCCGAGAATCCCGCACCGACGAGACCGCGAAGAGCGCCCTCATGGAAAAATTCGGCCTCTCCGAGAAGCAGGCCATCGCCATTCTCGATATGCGCCTCCGCCGCCTGACCGGCCTTGAACGGGACAAGATCGAAGCGGATTATAAAGATGTGAAAGAGCAGATCGCCTACCTGGAAGACCTGCTCTCCAGCCGGGAGAAGATCATGGGCGTCGTGAAGGAAGAACTGCTGGATGTGAAAGCCCGCTTCGGCGACGCGCGCCGCACGGAGATCACCCTCGGCGCGTCCGATTTCAATGCCGCCGATCTCATCCCCGACGAGCCGATGGTGGTGACGCTCACCAATGAAAACTACGTGAAGCGCATGTCCACCGACACCTACCGCAAGCAGGGCAAGGGCGGCGTCGGCGTGGCCGGCATGAAGACGAAGGAAGGCGACTACGTGGCGAAGATCCTCACCACGTCCACCCATCACCGCCTGCTCTTCTTCACCAATAAGGGCCGTGTCTTCATGCTCACCGCGGCGGATATCCTGCCGTCGTCCACACGGGCCGCCAAGGGCACGCCGATCATCAATTTCCTGCCGGGCCTCACGTCCGGCGAAAAGGTGACGGAGCTCTTTGACATCGACCGGAAGGACGAAGCGCAGTACCTCTTCATGATCACCCGCCGGGGCTACGTGAAGAAGACCGCCTTCTCGGAATATACGAACGTCCGCAAGAGCGGCATCATCGCCATCAATCTCCGCGACGGCGACGAGCTGATCGCCGTGCGCCGCACAAATGACCATGACAATGTGGTCATCGCCACGCGCCTCGGCATGGCCATCCGTTTCGATGAAGCGGAAGTGAAGCCCCAGGGCCGGCAGGCGCAGGGCGTCATCGGCATCCGTCTGAAACAGGCCGGCGACGAAGTCGTGGGCGGTACCGTGGTGGCCGGAGACGACGAAGTCCTCACCGTGTCGGAAGACGGCTTCGCCAAGCGGAATCTCGCCGAAGCGTATACCATCCAGAAACGCGGCGGTATGGGCTCCCGCAATTTCGGGAAGAACAAGAAAGCCGTCGGCCTCATCGCCGTGCGGGAAGACGATGAAATCATCACCATCACCGAAGGCGGGCAGGTCATCCGCGTGCCCGTGTCCTCCGTATCGGTGAAGAAATCCAAGAACGTCCAGGGCGTCCGCCTCGTGAAACTGCAGGAAGGCGATAAGGTCTCGTCCATCGCCGTCACGCCGAAAGACGACATCGAAGAAGAAGAATACCAGCCAGCACTGCTGGACTGACAGCGGTACCGCTCCGAAAGGAGCGGTATTTTTTTGCGCCCGTCCGGCAGCAGCCGGCTTTCCGCGGGAAGCGGATATTCACAAATGACCGGAAAATTTCCGGCGCTTTCGGAAGATCCGCCGCTGAATGAGCGCTTTTCAGTGAGGAGCGGTGAAAAATTTCCGCTTCTGTGAAAAAGAACGGCAGTTCGGCAGCGGAAAAATGCGGCGCCGCCGTGAATTTCCCCGGTTTTTCGCAAAGTTATTCACACTTATGCACAGAGTTATGAACAAATTTGTTCGGTCATGGAAAAGAATGCGTAAAATTGGGGAGAAATCCCCGTGTGCACTGGAGATGTACACAGAAAAATGTGAATAACTGTTCATAACTCGGGGAAGAGAGAAAAAAGAGGGCGTGTTTTTCACGGAAGAGCGGGGCTTTTCCCGCCGCGGCTGGTGTGAAATCGTGTGAATCCTTTTTGTGAATAAACAGAGCGTCCCAATTTTTCATGGATTTTTACGGAAATTTTACAGAGGCATACCGGGAGAACCCCGATATTTACAGGGGAAAGTGGGGATCTTCGTGTGCGTGCCCGGTGTACACCTGAGGCTAGGGAAAGAGAGGGGCATTTTCCCTTCTGCTGTCCGTCCCGCTTCCGCCCTGTGGTACAATACAGGTAGATTGAAAAATTTAGAAGGAGAGTGGACATCATAGAGTTCAGGCCATTCCGCATAGAAGACAAGGATTACATCAACAGCTTTTTCGGAGAGCATCATTACGAGCGGGCAGACTGCTCTTTTGATACGCTCTTCCTGTGGCAGCAGACCTACGGCACGAAATGGGCTGTGCAGGACGGGGTGCTCTTCATCCGCGCCGGCGCGGGGGAGGAGACCTTTTTCATGCCGCCCTTCGCGGGAGACGGAGCGTCCTTCATGGACGGGCTGGAGATCATCCGGGAAGAGCTGGCGGCGCTGGGAAAGCCTTTTTTCATCAAGTCGGCCTCCCCGTGGGCGGTGGAGAAGATCCGCGAATTTCAGCCCGGAAAGTACCGCTTCGTCGAGGACCGGAATAACTGGGAATATATCTACCGCACGGCGGATCTCATCGCGCTTCCGGGGAAGAAATTCCGCATGAAGAAAAATCATCTCAACGGCTTCCTCCGCCAATACGGCGACTATGTGTATGAGCCGATCTCGGCGGACAATATGGACGAGGCGAGAGCGGCCGTGCGGGAATGGTTTTCCCGGCGCGGCGATATCGAGGAAGAAGAGCGGGCCATGGAGCTCAATTTCAGATATTGGGATGCGCTCGGCACGAAGGGCGGCGTCATCCGCATTTACGGGAAGATCAAAGCGGTCACCATGGGGAATTTCCTCAATGAGAGGGTGGCTCACGTTCATTTCGAGAAGGCCGATCCGGCGATCCGCGGGCTCTATCAGGCGATCAACAGGGATTTCCTGATGCGGGAATTCGCGGAGACGGAATTTGTGAACCGCGAGGAGGATCTGGGGATCCCCGGCCTGCGGCAAGCGAAGATGGAGTACAATCCCGATCATTTCGCGGAAAAATACGACGTGCTTCTGGCGGAATAAGGAGGGCACATGGAGATCAGGCGGGCGGAAGCGGCGGACATGGCCGCGGTAAAGGCCCTGTGGGCGTACTGCTTTGAACGGGAAGGGGATCCTTTTTTTGAATGGTATTTCGGCCGCGTCTGCCGGCCGGAGGACGTGCTCCTCGGCGCCGAAAACAGACAGGCGGCGGCGAGCCTCCACCTGCGGCCCTATACCCTCTCGGTGCGGGGAAAGGCGTTTGCCGCGGACTATATCGTGGGCGTATCGACCCATCCCGCGGCGCGGGGCCGGGGCCGCGCGGGAGAGCTCCTGCGGGCGGCGTTCCGCGCGTCCCGGGAAGCGGGAAAGTCCGTGGATATCCTCATGCCGTCGGACGCTTCTTTTTACTACCCCCTCGGATTTGCTTTCTACGCGCACCAGTGGGAGCGGGAAGCTTCGCCGGAGCGTCTCGCCCGGGAGGGAGCGCGGGCCGTCCGGGCCGGGCTGACCGCGTCGCCTGACGAATGGCGGCCCCTTGCCGCGGTGTATGAGGCCCATACGGCGGGGCGCAGCGGTTTCGCCCTGCGGGATGAGGCGTCGTGGCGGCGGCTCGTGGAAGGACAGCTGCGGGAAGGACGCATCGCCGTCGTGGAAGACGAAGCGGGCCCGGCGGGCTATCTTTTCTATTCCATCGGAGACAGGACGCTCACCGTCTCGGAAATGGCCTGCGCGTCGGAAGCGGGCCGGCGGGGACTGTACCGGTTCATGGCGGATCACAGGGGCTCCGTCGATCTCTGCCGGTGGTACGAGCCCCTCGACGACCGGTCGTATCTCTTCTGGGCGGACGGCGCGGAGCACACCTATATCCGAAACCGCACCTTTCCTTACATGATGGCCCGCGTGACCGACCCGGCGGCGGCTTTTACAGGCCTTCCGGCAGAAACGGAAGGGACAGTCTCCTTCCTCTATGAAGACGGGACGCTCCCCGAAGCCGGCGGTGTCTATGCCTTCCGCGCGGACCGCGGCCGGCTGGAAATGAGAAAGAGCGGAGACGTCCCGGCCTTCCGCCTCACCGCGGCGGGCGCGGCGCACCTTCTCTTCGGGGCGCTGCCCGCGGAAGACCTGTTCCGCTTCGGCGAAGCGGAGTGGCTCACGGACGGCGGGCAGGAGCGGAAAGAAACGCTCCATTTCCTCCGGGAAGCTTTTCCGGCGCGGCGCTGCTGGATCAGCGAGTGGTATTGACCGTCCCTCCCTCCGGGGAGGGTTTTTCTTTTGCCGCGGGAATGGGTATAATGAAGAATATCTGTTTCAGCGGGAGGCGGAACATGGAAGCGCGGCGGTGGTATACATACATGGTGCGGTGCAGCGACGGTTCGCTGTACACGGGGTATACGGCGGACAGCGCGGAGGCGCGGGCGGCGGCGCACAATGCGGGCCGCGGCGCGAAGTATACCCGTTCCCGGCGGCCGGTCGTCCTCGTGTGGTGGAAGGAATGGGACAATGCTCACGACGCCCGCTCCATGGAGGCCCGCATCAAACGGTGGAAGAAGGAGGAGAAGGAAGAGCTGGCGCGCTCTTTCACAGAAGAACATGCATGAATCGGTGGTGAAGACGAAGCGCCTCACGGAGGCGGCGGCCGCGGCGGCGATCGCGGCGATGTTCGTGCTGCTGAAGCTGGCCGCGCCGTTTCTCGTGGTGGTGACCATGATCGTGTCTCCGGCGCCCATCGCGGCGGTGGCCTGTTTCAGCGGGATGCGGTGGGCTCTCGGCACATCGGCAGCGGTCATTCTCCTCGTGATGATGACCGGCGGGCCGGAGATCGGCCTCACCACGGCGGTCTACGCGGGGGCCCTCGGCCTGGCCATGGGGTACGGCTTCCGCCGGGGCTTTTCCTACCGGAAGACGATGGGCCTGACGCTGGCGGCGTACCTTGTGGAAATGACGTACAAGATCATTTTTTCCGTGCAGGTGCTGGGGCTGCCGGTGCTGACCGGCGGCGCGCAGGAGCGGTACACGGAATTTCTTCACTGGGTCACGGAAGCGATCGTGGCGCATTTCGGCGTCACCATGGCGGAAGGCGAGCTCATCTTTACGGCCTGCGCGGGGCTGTCGCTGGCGCTGCTCCTTCTCCTGGACGGCGTGTGCTACACCTATCTCAGCATGGAGCTCTTCTCGGTGCTCCTGAAGCGGCTCCGCGCGGCGCGGCGGTAATGAACAGGGAGGGATTGTGATGAAAAAATTTCTGATGACGGTGATGGCGGCGTTTCTTCTGAGCGGCGCGGCCATGGCGGAAGGATACGTCCCGCCGGAAGTCCCCGGCGTGTGGCAGGAAATTTCCAAAGCGGACATGGATACGCTCTATTTTGACTCGTCCCGCTGCACCTACGACCCGGCGACAGACACCGCCGTGGTGTGGATGCGCACGGATACGGAAAATCTGAAAGAGACCTATGTGACCACGTACACCATTGATTTCGCCGCCGGACGGGCCCGCATGGGCGAAAAAGGGTGGCTCTACAAGAATAAGAAAGTCCGGGAGATGAAGAATCTGGCGAGCAGCATGGCCATCACGCCGGGCACGTACGGCGAAAAGCTCGCCGCTGCAGTGGCGGCATTCGTCGACAGAGACGGGAAACTGGCGGCGTACCGCGCTGCGGAAGGCAAATAAAAGAGAGGCGGAAGCCTCTTTTTTTGTGTCCGGAAGCGGGCGCTCTCTGCCGGAAATCCTGTCAGAAATGACATTGTGAACCCTATCAAAAACGACGTGACGAAAAAAAGATTTTGCAGATAGAATAAATAGCACAGAAAAGAGCGGAACATGCGAGGAAAGGAGAACACGATGGAAGAAGCTGTGCTGCTGGAAAAGGCAAGGGCCCTGCTCCGCCGGATCTATACGGAAGGCGCGCCCATGGAAGATATCCTCACGGAGACGAACCGTACCTCAGCTGGATCGGGCCGCGGGGACGGGAATTTTTCGATTCTCAGGATGAAGTCCTGAAGTATGACAGGAGCGTGTTGAAAAAAGGGAAACGGCCGGTCTGCGCGGTGCGCCGCCTCGAGATGAGTGTATTCCCCATCGAGGAAGACCTTGCCGTCGTGACGGCGCAGTACGCTCTGGATAAAAAAGCGGGCCGTCCGCAGGTGCGCCGGGCCACGCTGGTCTACGTGAGAAAAGAAGGGAAGATCCTTCTTGCTCACGCCCATTTCTCCGGGCCGTGGGAGCTGCCGAAGCGGAATGAAAATTTCCCCGTCATCGAGTGGCGCGCCAATTACGAGTCGGTCCGGCGGGCCAGAGAACTGGAGAGAGCGCGCGCCCGGCCGGAGCTCACCGCGCGGCAGCGCCGCGTCATCGACTGCCTCGGCCGTGGACTGACCTATAAAGAGATCGGCGAAGTGATGAACATCAGCGAGCGCACTGTGAGATACTACGTGAGCACCCTCATCTACCGGTACCGCGTGGAGAATAAGACCCAGCTCATTGCCGCCGCGTACAGGGCGGAACAGGGAGAGGAGAAGTGACCATGGACGAACTGACATTTTGCAGAAGGGCAAAAGCGCTCGTGCGGGAATGCGTCCGGGGATGGTACGAGAAAACGATGGGACTGCCGACGCTGATGAAAGTCGTCGACACGGACCGCTTTTCCTGGATCGGCTGCAATGAGACGGAATACCTGCCCGGCAAAAACAAAGAAGAAAAGGAAGACCGCATGGAGCACATGCAGGATATACCGGAGCGGCTGTATTTCGGGAAAGAACAGTACTATTTCCAGCCCCTCACTCCCACGACGTGCCTGATCTTCGCGCGGTATGAGCTCCGCACGGGCGAAAAAAGCGGCATGATCCTCGCCGAGCGGCAGAGCCGGGTGCTCTACCTGCTGGTGCGGGGAGAAAAATATGGAGACATCGCGGAGACGCTCCAGATCGCGCCCAGCACCGTGCGCTACTATGTGACGGAACTGTGCCGGAAATTTCATGTGAAGAACCGGGCACAGCTCGTCGTGGCGGCGGAGCGGGAGCTTCTCCCCGAAGATGGCGGGGGGGGTGTGACAGCGCCGCGGCCTGTAAACCGGCTTTCAGGCCGGTTTTTTTGTGCCCTTTTGCGGAAGCGGTATACTGACGATTCCGTCATATCCGTCGCAGGTGGAAGCATGCGGGAACCGACCGGCCTATGAAAAATGAGGTTATGCGCGGGGAATCCGTTATTTAGAATCAAAAAAACTATCAGAGTCGTTATAACCAAAGGAGGAAATACAATGACGATCCATGATTCTAAAAAAAGCGCCGTCTCGCGGCGCTGGACGGCGGCTCTCCTCGCGGCGGCGGCCGCGGCGGGACTGACCGGCGCGGTTTCCGCGGCGGGCCCGCAGCAGGAAGACGAACTGTGGTGGCTGACAGGCGGCAGCGGCGAGCACAGCCAGGCCGATCCGGCGGCGAAAAACCCGGTGCAGCTTTCCGCGCCCGGCGGAGACGAAGAAGCGCCGGCCGATCCGGAAGGACCCGGCGAAGCGTATGACGGGCCCAGCACGGTGCACAATGAAGAAGGCTTTTTTGTCAAGCAGGAGGACGAGACCGGCCACGGCACGTGGAACTCCCTGACGGAAAAAGGCCTCTGGGTCGACGGTGACGGCGACGACACGGGCTTCCGCGTGGACAATGACGGAAACGTCGCGACTACGGGCAATGCGGATATTGACGGTACGCTGAGCGCGTCGAATGACAAATTCACCGTCGATGAAAAGGCAATCTTCACGCGAAAAATGAAAACGCCCGCATCGATCTGGATGAAGCCGGAGCGTACCTCCAGTCCAATACGACCTACATGGGCGTGACCGACGGAACGGCGACGATCGCTTCCGGCGCGAGCCGCGTGCAGGTGACCGAAGACGGCGCTGTTTTTGAAACGCCTGACGGAAAGACCTCCATCAAAGGGAACGCTGTCGAGACCGGCAAGGTGACGGCGGGAAAAGGTGATATCGGCGGCGTGTGGATGGCTGACCGGAACGTGTCGAACGTGGACAAGATCACGGCTGAGAAAGGCGACATCGGGGACGTCTACCTGAAGGACGGGACGATCACGGCGGAGAAAGGCGATATCGGAAACGTCTACCTGAAAGACGGGACGATCAGCGCGGCAGGCGGCCAGTTCACCGTGGATGAGACCGGAAAGGTCACCGCATCGAAGGGCGACGTGGGCGGCGTCTGGATGGCTGACGGCAAGCTCTCCGCCGATTTCATCCAGAATAAAAACGGCAGCTTCATGGCTGACGGCGACGGCAACGTGAAGATGAATGACGCCACAGCGACGGGCGATCTGAAAGTCAATGGCGATGCTTCCGTAGACGGCACCCTCGACGCGGGATTTATTAAAAACACTGACGGCAGCTTCATGGCCGACGGCGACGGCAACGTAAAGATGAATGACGCCACCGCCACGGGAAATCTGGATGTGGCAGGCACGCTCACCGCGGGCGGCGGCAACTTCGCCGTTCATTCCGACGGTCTCATCGAGACCCGGAACGGCATCAACGCGGCGAACGGCAATTTCCTCGTTTACGATACCGGCCTCATTCAGACCGCGAGCGGCATCAATGCGGCAAACGGAAACTTCCTCGTCTATGACACCGGCGATACGGAAGTGAAAGGCAATGTGGAAGCGGAGACCTTCTCCACGGCGGGCGGCGCGTTCAAAGTCGGCAACGACGGCAGCGTGACCGCGGAAGGCCAGCTCAGCGTGGGCGACAACAACGCCTTCCACGTGAACGAGAACGGCAGCTTCACCGCGGGATACAGCAATTTTGCGGTACACCAGAACGGCGATGTGGAGACCCAGGGAAGCATCACTTCCAAGGGCGGCCTCAGCGCGGCGGATGGGAAATTTGAAGTCGATGAAGACGGCAATCTCACCATTGACGGCGCGTTCAAGGCGGACGGCCCGAGCACCATCGGCGGCGTGACGCTGAATGAAGGGCGCATCGCGGCGGCAGGCGGCAAATTTTACGTCGATGACAACGGCGGCGTCAGAGCGGAAGGCCAGAGCGCTGTGGGCGGCGTCCATTTGAACGAAGGCCGCATCCCCGCGGCGGACGGCGCCTTCACGGTCGATAAAAACGGCAATGTAAATATCGGAGGCAAGGTAACAGCCGACCGGGGCGTGATCGGCGATGTCACGCTGAATGACGGGAAAGTCACAGCGCAGGACGGTGACTTCTCCGGCAGCGTAACCGCAGAGACCGGCACCATCGGCGGCGTGACGATGACTGGCGGCATTATCGCGGCAGACGACAACTTCGTTGTAAACGGCGAGACCGGCGCGTTCCGTGCGGCGGGCAATAAGTTCCACGTATACGGCAGCGGCGACGTCACGGCAGACGGCACGCTCACCGCGGGCGCAGTGAAGACCGACAGCGGCGCTGATCTGGACGAAGTGGCGGCAAACCTCGGCACTCTCGATGATGCGACGGTCAAATGGGACGATGCGGATAAGAATTCCGTCAACGGCGTGACCCTGGACAACGGCGGCATCACGGGCGGCGGAACGACCCCGGACCCCGACCCGGGAACCGATCCCACACCCGGCGGCAGCGACCTGGGCAACGGCTGGACACTGCTCTCCAACGGCACCACCGCCGCAACGGCCGTCTGCAACGGGGGCCAGTTGGCGCTCACGGCATGCGGCAAATTCGAAAGCGGCACGCAGACCCTCGGGTTCGTCTACCGGGAGGTCACGGGCAACTTCGTGGCTACCGCGCAGGTCGACTCCTTCTCCGCCCTGAAAGACACCAACCAGGCGTTGGCCGGGCTGCTGGTCACTCCTGACGCAGGAACGATCTCGACCGGCGATTTCATCCACGCGATGGCCGCCCGGAGCCTCACGGGATTCTACTACTCCAACCGGACCGAAGCCGCCGGAAAGGGCAACAAGGGCGCATTAGGCGCACCGGCAGCCACAACCGAGGGGGCAAAGCCCATCGTGCGGCTCGAACGCGCAGGCGACAAATTCACGGCGTCCTATTCGCTCGACGGAGGCGCAACGTTCGGCGCGGAAAAGTCCGTCTCCATCAGCGGATTGCCCGACAAACTGCTGATCGGCCTGGCGGCCAACAGCGGCGACAGCAAGAAGGCCTCGGAAGCCGTCTTCAGCAATGTGAAGATCAACGGTCAGGCGGTCGCATTCGAATAAACAGCCGGACGCAAACACAGTACACACGGCGAAAGTCCGGGTCCGTCGCGGCCCGGACTTTCCGCATTCCGGTCTTTCCGACCGCCCCGTACTTTCCGTGTCTCCGAACACCCGGCTCCTGCGTCTTTGCAACCCGGTTCGCCCCTCCGACAACCAAAAATCCCCTTCCGGCTCTCCGGAAGGG
>UQYL01000015.1 GCA_900545365.1 uncultured Dialister sp.
TTCGTTTCTCTATTTTGGCTGGCCAAAAAGAGAAATGAAGCCTCAAATGCAGCTCAGAGCTGCAGAATGAATCATAGAAAAATGTAGCTCCTGCGGCAGCGAAGAATGCGGGCCCGTGCCGACAGCTTCCGGCAGGACAGCATGGGCCTGCGCCCGCTTCGTGCGGGAATACCGGGCCGTGGAGAGAATGGAAAAATAAAATGCCCCGCAGGGCATAAAAAAGAGCCCTTTCGGGCTTTTTTTACTTGTAAATGATGAGCGCCATCATCACGAGATCGGTGTCCCCGATGTTCTCTATGGCGTGGCTGTGGCCGGACGGGCAGAATGTAGAATCTCCCGGCCCGACGTCCCATGTTTTCCCGTCGCCGGTGTAGCGGCCCTTTCCTTCGAGGATGTAATAGGATTCGCCGTCGCCTTCGTGGGCATGATAGCCCATGGACGCGCCCGCGGGAATGGTGACCCGCGCGTAGAGACGGCATTTCCCGCCCATTTCCTCTTCCGTGAGGATGGGCTGGATGATGAGGCGGCCCCGGCCGCCGTTGGCGTTTTCTCTGATGATCGGTTCGAGCATGATGTGCCTCCTTTGCAGTGTATAAAAAAACACGGGGATGCCCGTGCTTTTCAGCGGATGTAGACCTGCGACGCCGCCTTGTAGGAGAGGGTGTATTCCTTCCCGTCGGAGAGAAAGATCACCGGGCCTTCATAGGGCGCTTTTTCTTTCATGACGATGTCCATGCCCATGCGGATGCCCGAATCCTGAAGGTAGTCCATCAGGTCGATGTCGTCTTCGCAGCGGCAGATGCAGGCGGAACTGCCCGGCTCGAGGGAGAGGAGCGTCCTCGAGGAGTCGGGAGCGCGGGTGCCGTCCCGGCGGGGAATGGGCATGCCGTGGGGGCAGTAGGCGGGACAGCCGAGGAAATCGTCGAGGGCGTCCGCCGCTTTTTCCGAAATGTGGTGTTCCAGGGCGTGCGCTTCGGTGTGGGCTTCGCTCCAGCGGAATCCGAGACAGCGCACGAGGAAGACTTCCCACAGGCCGTAGTAGCGGAGCAGGCGGGACGCGGCGATGCGCCCTTTTTCCGTGAGACGGCTCCCCTTGTAGGCGGTGTAGTCGATGTAGCCCTCTTTCTGGAGCTTCACGATCATTTCGGAGACCGACGGCGGGGAGACGCGGAGCATGTCGGCGATCTCCTTGTTGGAGACGGTATGGCCGTCGTATCCCAGCGCGTAGAGCGCTTTCAGATAGTCTTCTTTCCCGGATGTCATGGCAGATCCTCTCTTCTTTTTGCTCAGAAGCGCGGACAGGAATCCCCGGCCGCGCTGCGCATTTGTTTTTATTATGCCATTATTATAGCGCAAACAGGTGGGAATATCAAAAAGCGGAGCTATTTGAGAATGAATTTTTGCGTCCTGCCGGCAGGCGGGCCGTATATTTTTGCGGGAATGCGGAAATTCATGAAATTTTTTCAGAAAATGAATATTGACATGTGTTTTTGTTATTGCTATACTGAACACAATTATTTTGAAGAACATACCCGTATGACAAGGATCGGGAGCCGTGCAAAGATGTGTTTCAGAGAGCTGCTGGGCGGTGAGAAGCAGCAGAGCGGATTTGCGCGTACTCGCCCGGGAGCCCTTTTCCCGAACGGAGTAGGGGAGAGCGCAGGCCTGCGTTACAGGCTTTGAGTATAATGCAGGGTGGTACCGCGTATGTGCGCCCCTGCCGGTTTTGACCGGCAGGGGCGCTTTTGTTTTTACCGGGAGAGCACGGCGCGCCGTGGCCCTCCGCAGAGAGGGAGGAAGAAGCATGGAAGCAGGAGAAAGACTGAGGGAGCGACTATCGAAAAAGGACATTTTAGTCCTTCCGGGGATCTATGATGCGCTGACGGCGAAGATCGCCGTAGACGCGGGCTTTGACGGATTGGTCATGGGCGGCTACGCCGTGTCGGCGTCCCGTCTGGGACAGCCCGATGTGGGGTACCTCTCCATGACGGAGATGGCGGAATCGCTCCGCATGATCTGCAGCGCCGTAGATGTCCCCGTGGTGGCGGACGGCGATACGGGCTACGGAAACGCCATGAGCGCGCGGCGCACGTTCCGTGAATATGAGCGGGCCGGCGCGGCGGCGATCCTCCTGGAAGATCAGGTCTGGCCGAAGCGGTGCGGGCACATGGCGGGCAAGCAGGTCATCCCCGCGGAGGAGCACGCGAAGAAGCTCCGCGCGGCGGCGGACGGGAAGCTCCATGATTCGACCATCCTCATCGCGCGGACCGATTCCCGGGCCGTATACGGCATTGACGCGGCCATCGAGCGGGGAAAGCTTTATTTCGACAGCGGCGCGGACGCGCTTTTCATCGAAGCGCCGCAGAGCGTGGAGGAGCTGGAAAAGATCGGGAAGAGTTTCCCCGGCAAGATCCTCGTGGCCAATATGATCGAAGGCGGCAGGACGCCGAATCTCACGGCGAAGGATCTGGAAGAGATGGGCTTTTCCATCGTTTTCTGGCCGTGCACGGCGCTGTACACGATCACGAAAGCTTTCGGCGACTGCATGCGGGCGCTCCGGAAGGACGGCACGACGAAAAATTATGAGAGCCATATGATGCATTTCAGCGATTTCAATCACTTCATAGGGCTCGATGACTATAATGAGCTGGATAAGAAGTACAAATAAGAAAGGACAGAGGACCATGAAAAAGAGGAAGATGATGGCGGCGGCCATGATGGCTGCGGCAATGGTGACGGCAATGGCAGGCTGCGGCGGCAGCGGAGACAAGGCGAAGCCCGCGGCGGGCGGCGCGGATCAGAAGGTGGAGCTGAAGCTGGCGGCGGCGCTCCCCACGAGCCATCCGCTGGTGCAGGCCATGGAACAGCTGAAGACGAAGACCGCGGAGAAATCCGGCGGCACTGTCAATATCAGCATTTATCCCGCAGGCCAGCTTTTCAATGATAAGAATATGAATGACGCCCTCATTTCCGGCGGCATCGACATGGGCCTGAATACGGTGGGCCGCTGGGCGTCAATCGTTCCGGCGATGGACGTATTCGATGTGCCTTTCCTCTTCCCGGGCTATGAGAAGGTCGATCAGGCCATCGACAACGGCCTCGGCGAAAAGCTCGGCGCGGAGCTGGAGAAGAAGGGCGTGCGCCCCCTCATCTGGGCGGATTACGGCTTCGTGCAGTTCTCCAATAACGGCAAGCTCATCACGAAGCCGGCGGACTTCGACGGCATGAAGATCCGCGGCTACAGCAAATTCTCTTCTGAGACGATCAAGGCGCTCGGCGCTTCCTCCGTCACCATGGGGGCGAGCGAAGTCTACATGGGCATCCAGCGCGGCACCATCGACGGCCAGACTTCCGGCACCACAGCCATGCGCGACCGCAAGATGTACGAAGTCATGAAGTATCTCACCATCACGAATCACGCTTCCCCTGAATTTATCGTCGCCATGAGCCAGAAATCGTACGACAAGCTCTCCGACAATCAGAAGAAAGCTTTGAATGAAGCGTGCAAAGAAGTGCAGGATTCTATCCGGGCCAACGCGAAGGCGGAAGACCTGAAAGCGCTGGACGACCTGAAGGCGAAGGGCATGGAAGTCTACATCGTTCCGGAAGAAGAGCTCCCGGCATGGCGTGACGCGACCCGTCCGGTATGGGATCAGTTCATCGAAGAGACGGGCGATCTGGGCAAGGAGCTCATCGATATCTGCACGAAGCAGTGATCCCGGAAAGTCTGTGAGGTGTGATTTTGAATTCTTTTATCCGTATCTATGACCGGATCGTCGGCGCTGTGACGAAACTGGCCGGAGTCATCGCCGGGGCGCTCGTCCTGGCGACGGGCTTCATGATCGTCTATGAGATCATCGTCCGCGGCGTCTTCAATTCCCCCACGGAGTGGGTGACGGAAGTTTCCACGTACTGCATCATCATCGCGGGCTTCCTCGGCATGGGCGTGGCCTACGCGGGGAAGAAGCATATCCAGGTGGATATCGTCATCATGCATCTGTCCCCGAAGGTGCGCTGCTGGATCGAGCTGGTGACCTGCCTCCTGGCGATCTACTACAGCTATGTCTTCGTCGTGGAAGGCTGGGGCATGACCATGCTGTCCATCGAATTTGACAACCGCGCGCCGACGACGCTCTCCACGCCGCTGTGGATCCCGCAGATCTCCATGCCCATAGGGCTGGCGATCCTCTGTCTCCAGCTTGCGGGCACGGTATTCCACGATATGCGGAAGATCGCTTCCGGCGTGTATGAAGAAGAGGAGGGGAAATAAATGCTCGTAGGATTTACCATACTCCTTCTGGTGCTCCTCTTCTCGGGGCTGCCCGTGGCCTTCTCCCTCGGCCTGGGCGGCGTCGCGGGGATGGTGCTCTTCCTCGGCGGCGAAGGGGCGCTGGCGCAGCTTCCCATCATCGGCTACAAATCGCTCGATGATTTCGTCCTCGTCTCCGTGCCGCTCTACATCCTGATGAGCCAGATCCTGCTCACCGGCAAAGTGGGGAACGACCTCTTTGAGCTGGCCAATAAATGGCTCTGCCATCTGCCGGGAGGCCTCGGCGTGGCGACGGTCATCGCCTGCGCCATCTTCGCGGCCATCACCGGCTCGTCCGTGGCGTGCGCCGTCACCATCGGCTCCATTGCCATTCCGGAAATGCTCTCCCGCGGCTATGACCGGCGGCTCGTGCTGGGCACCGTCGCGGCGGGCGGGACCCTCGGCATCCTCATCCCGCCGTCCATCCCGATGATCCTCTACGGGGCCATCACCGACGAATCGGTGGGCAAGCTCTTCATGTCCGGCGTCGTGCCGGGCGTGCTGCTGACGGTGCTCTTCATCGCCGTCGTGGTCTATTCTTCCCGCCACCTGGAGCGCCATGAAGCGGCGCCGTGGGCGGAACGCATGGCGGCCCTCCGCCAGTCCATCTGGGGACTGCTTCTGCCGATCATCGTCGTGGGCGGCATCTACACCGGCGCGTTCACCCCGACGGAAGCGGCCGGCGTGGGCACGGTGTACAGCCTTTTCATCACTTTCTGCGTGTACAGGACGCTGAAGCTGAAAGACCTGCCGGGCATCCTGAATGACACCGTGCAGACCAGCTGCATGATCTTCGCCATCATGATCGGCGCGAGCCTCTTCGGCTTCGTCCTCACCATCCTCGACGCGCCGCAGGCGCTCACCAGCTGGGTGGCGGGGCTGGACATCGGGAAATGGGCGGTCTTCGTGGCCATCAATATCCTGCTCCTCTTCCTGGGGTGCATCCTGGAATCCATTTCCATCATTTTCATCACCCTGCCGATCCTCTTCCCGCTCATCGTGCGGCTCGGCTTTGATCCCATCTGGTTCAACGTAGTCATGCTGATCAATCTGGAGCTGGCCCTCATCACGCCGCCGGTAGGCATGAACCTCTTCGTTCTCCAGGGCGTGAGCCCCGAAAGCAAGATGACCGATATCATCCGCGGCGTCGTTCCCTTCGGCGCGATGATGGCGCTGGAGATCCTCATCCTCTGCTTCGTGCCGGAGATCGCCACGTGGCTCCCGAGCGTGCTGCAGTAAATGAAAAAAAGATCCGTCTCCCTCTGCGGGGCGGGTCTTTTTTGCAGGGCATATAAAAAAGTTTTGTAAATAAAACGCCCCGGTTTGAAAAAGCCGGGGCATTTGTTATAAGTATTTTGCAGTATAATAAAGAAAAAGTTATGGATCACCGGCGGAAGCGGTTGATGACGAACTGCTGGAAGAGCTGCGCCGCCGGGGAGAGCGGACGGGTGGTGCTCCACGCGAGGCCGATCTCCCGCTTGCACACGGGGAAGGAAATGGGGAGGAAGACCAGCCCCGCCGTATCCATGCCGGTCGTTTTCGGGAGCAGGCTCACGCCGAGATGGGCCCCCACGAGCGAGGTGGCGGTATTCACGTCATCTCCCTCGAAGATGATGGACGGGCGGATGCCGGAAATGGCCCAGAACTGCTCCGTCAGGATGCGGAGGCTGTAATTCGGCTTCAGTGTGATGAAGGGTTCATCTTCCAGCTCCCGAAGCTCCAGCGTCTTCCGGGACGCCAGCGGGTGATCCGCCGGGAGCACGGCGAAGAGCTCTTCCGTGTACAGGTACAGCCACGCGAGCTGCTCCATATTGACCATGACCGAGCAGAGGCACACATCCGACCGGCCCGCGAGAAGGCTCTGGGCGAGGACGGACGAATTGTCCTGATTCAGATTGAACTGGATGTCGGGATAGAGTTGCTTGAATTCGGAGAGCAGCTGCGGCAGGATGTGGATGCCCAGGGAATGCATGAAGGACAGGCTGATGACGCCGTGTCCCGGATCGCGGCCCTCTTCCATCTCGAGACGGCCCTTTTCCAGCTCGCGGAGCGCTTTTTCCGCGTGGACGAGGAAACGCTGCCCCTGCGGCGTGAGGAGGATATCCCGCCCGCCGCGGCGGAAGAGCGGCGCGCCCAGCTCCTGCTCCAGCTTTCCGATGGCGCGGGACAGCGCCGACTGGGAGATGGAGATCTCCTTCGCGGCTTTCGTGAAATGGCGGATATTGGCGAGAACACAGAAGTATTTCAGCTGATTGATCTCCATGGCGGCTCCTTTCTATCCGATACTCTCATGCATCCGGTGTAAAATGCACAGTCTGCATAGAGTTTACATGCATCCTGCGCATGATGCGTTTTCTCCATTATAGCGCGTAAACAGGGGGATTTCCACAGAGGGTCTGCCGGTTTTTCCGTGAAAAACGGAGGAAATGAAATGACTTTCATGCATGATGAAAAAACGGGAAATTCCCGGAAAAGACGGGGCAGCCCGGAATTTTCGAGAATCCTTATCATTAGAAACAGATTAATGTGCGCCGTGCATGGAAATGATTAACAGGCTGCATTAGACGGGCCGGGAAAGCCTGCTCTATAATAAAAAACAGTAATATTGACGAGGTGTCTCCACGGCGGAAAGCGCGCCGGAACAGGCAGGCGGCAGGAAGGACCGCCGGCGAAAAGGAGGAACTATGCAGAAAATCTGGACAAGATCCTATGTGTGCAATGCGGGGATCAATTTCCTGATCTACGCCGTATACTTTATGATGATGCTCTGGACGGTGAGCTATTCCGTCAGCCGATGGGACGTGTCCATCAGCATGGCCGGACTGGCTTCGGGGCTCTTCATGGCGGGGGCGCTTTCCACGCGCGGCCCGGTCAATAAGATCCTCGGCCGGATGAGCCGCCGCACGATGCTCATCGTATCGACGGGGCTCTTCTTCCTGCTCTCCATTCCGTACCTGGCGCCGAAGGGGATCTACCTCTTCATGCTTCTTCGCTTCCTCCACGGCGTGGCGTTCGGCGCGGCGACCACCGCGGTGAGCACCGTGGCGGCGGCCCTGACTCCGGTGAAGCACATGAACCGCGTCACGAAGTACTACACCATGGGCGTGGCGGCGGCTTCCGCGGCGGGGCCTTTCCTGGCGCTCCGCTTCATCGATGAGCAGCAGATGGCCAATGGCAGCGGCGCGGCGATCGGCATGGCGCTGGCGGCGCTGGTGCTGTCCCTCTTCGTCCACGTGCCGAGAACGACGGTGCTCCGCCGGGCGGAGACCGATGAAAAACCGCGGAACCGGGAAGAGAAATTCTTCGTCCGCCGGGCGCTGGCTCTTGCGGTGCTCGCTTTCCTCGGCGGGCTGTGCTATTCCGTGGTCATCACCTTCCTCGGCGAGTACGCCATGGAGAGCGGGCTTTCCGCGTCGGGCGGCGTGTACTTCTTCTACTGCTTCGCTTTTGCTACCTTCCTGTGCCGTCCGCTGGCGGGGTACCTCCTGGAGCGGTGCGGCCGTGATATGGCCGTCTATCCGGCGCTCCTTCTCATCACCGCGTCCATGATCGGCCTTTCCATTTCCTCGGCGAACTGGATGCTCCTCATTTCGGGCTTCTTCTTCGGCGCGGGCTACCGCACCCTCATCACCACGTGCCACACCCTGTCGCTGCGGTGCGCTTTCGCGGGACGCGCGGGCAGCCTCCGCTCCGCTTACTTCGTGCTCCTTGATCTGGGCATCGGCTTCGGCCCCTTCATCCTGGGCAGCCTCGTCCCGGAATACGGCTTCGACATGGTCTACCTCGTGGCGGCGGCGATCGCTTTCTTCGCCATTTATTTCTATTACATCGAGCTGGGCCGCATGGGCCGCTTCTCGGAAGAACGGTGGGAAGAGGAACAGTACGCCGGCAAGATCTGAAAAAAGAAAAACGGGTCCTTCGGGATCCGTTTTTTTGCGCCCTTTTTCGGGGCATGAAAAGATCCCCCTCCCGGGGGATCTCTCAGAATCGGTAATAGGTGGAAATGCTCCACGTGTCGCCGGTATTTTCACCGTCATCGGAATCCTGGGCGAAGGCGTATTCGCCGTGCATGTAGATGTTCTTCCCCACGGCGATATCGCCGGAGGCGAGCCAGAAATGGCCGCTCTCAAGGAAGATCCGGTCGTCGATGTCGAGGCCGGACATGCCGCTGTGATAGAGTCCTTCTTCCACGCTGTAGTAGCCCACGTCGGCGCGGAATGACCAGCGTTTCTCCGGGATCATCGTGCCGAAGCCCGCGCCGACAGACCATACGCGGGGATCGCCGGGCGCGTCGGTGTCTTTATGATAGCTGCCGGAGAGGCGGAAGCCGTCCGGCATCGGCACGGTGAGGGTGCCGCCCGTGATCTGCGCGCCGCCGCGGCTGCCGTCTGTCCGGGTGAAGGAAGAGGCATGGATATAGTCGAGATCGAGAGCGCCGAAGGGGAGCGCTGTCTCCGCTTTGGCCCAGAATGATTCGGCGTCGCCGAAGGCGTCGTCTTCCGCCGCGCCGTACCGGCTTTTATAGGCCTCTGTGAGACTGCCGTAATCGGCGTCGCTGAAGCGGCCGAAGCCCGCCGAGAGAGAGAGGCTGTCCGCGGGCCGCCAGCGGAGCGCCGCGCCGTCAAAAGCGTTTCCCGAGAGCCATTTGTCCTTTCCCATGTCGAGCTCGTACCGGCCGACGGTCAGGGCCGCGCTGCCGAAGGTATGGCGCGCGTACATGCGGTCCATGGAGAGGCTGCTGTCTCCGCCTTCATCCCAGTCGATGTCGCCCGATGTGAGCCGGCCGAACACTTCCGTGCGGTCATTGACCGCCGCCCGCGCGGAGAGGCGGATGAGGCCGTTCCGGGAGTCATTCTTTCCGTTGTCTTTGTTTTCCGTAAATTTCTGGTACCGTGACCGGGCTTCCCCGCTCCATGAGAAGCGGCCTGCCCGTTCTTCCAGCGCGGAGACGCGGACGCCGAGGCCGTCCAGCTCCTCCGCGTATTCCGCGGCAAGACGGTCCGCGGTCTTTCTGTCCTCCGGGGAAAGACGGTCTTCCTTCGCAAGAAGACGGGCTGTGGCCTGGGCCATTTCGTACCGCGTCACCGGCTCTTCTCCGCGGAACGCGCCGTCGGGATACCCCGTGAGGATGCCTTTATCCGCAAGCGCTTCCACCGCTTCGAGCGACCAGTGCCCGGCAGGCACGTCGGAAAAAGGATTGGCCGCGGCGGCAGGCGATGCGGCGGCGAGCGCTGCGAGAAGGATGTATTTTTTCATGGGAGCCTCCTTTAGTTTTCATATCTTAAGAGGATAGCACGGCCGCTTCGCTCCCGCAAGGAGAGCGTTTGAGAAAAGTTTGAAAAAGGGCTTGCAAAATTTTGATTCATAGTGTACGATGTATCTCAACAGAAAGATAGTAAGCTATATAATAAATGAGGCGGTCATGATGAAGATCAATGAAAATGAAGAAAATACGCTTCTGCGGAAAGACATCCGCAGCGAAGATATTCCCTGGTGGATCGGCGGACCCGCGGTGCCCCGCCGGAGAAAAGAAAGCGCCGGAAAGGACCGGGCAGGCGCAAAGAAATGAGACGGCCCGGATGGGCCGCACGGCTGGCGGCGCTCGTTCTCGCGGCCGTCCTTGCCGGCGGCGCGGCGGAAGGCGCGGAGCCTTTCCGCACGGTGTGGCGGGGGTATGTGATCGGCGGGCCGGCAGGCGCTCTGCCTTCGGAGCCGGCGGTCTTTGCCACGAAGGAAGCGCTCCGCCGGTTCCTCGGACGTACGGGCCTTGAGGGCCTCGTCTTCGCGGAGCCCGTGGATTTCTCCCGGGAGCAGGCGGTGTACGCGGCGCTTCGGAGCGCGCAGAGCCTGCGCGGCGCGGCGCACCGGGCGGCAGCGCTCTCCTTTACGGCGGAGGGGCCGGACATCGTCTGGGAGACGGAGCCCGGCGGTTCGGCCTATCTCATAACGGGGCCGGAGGCGGTTCCGGTGACGGAAGTATTTCTCCTCGCCGCGCCGAAGAATGATGGAAAGACGTGACGCCTTCAGGCCGTATAGGCGGCCCATACAGAACATACCGCGGCGGGCTTCGGCCCTCCCGCGTTCCCAGCCGCTTCGCGCGGCGCATAGAAAAAGAAACAGCTCCTTTTCCCCCTTCGGGAGCTGTTTTTTTAATGCCTGTTGACGGCGCGGGATTTTCCTGTAGAATAAGACGTACAAATACAGCAGGAGGGATCGTATGGAAGGCATGTTTTTTGACGGATGGGAGACGCCGGTGTTCCGGCCGCCCAGCGAGGCGGCGAGCTTCATTCTCCGCGTGACGAGGGGCTGCGCTCACAACCGGTGCACGTACTGCAATATGTACCGAGGCGTGCGGTTTGAGGTGCTCGACGACGCGGCGGTGCTGCGTCAGATCGCGCTGGCCGCGCATTACGGCAGGGAGAGCGTGCGCCGGGTCTTCCTCGCCGACGGGGACGCCTTCGTGCTGGACACGGAGCGGCTCCTGGCCATTCTCGGGAAGCTCCGGGAGACCTTTCCCCATTTGGAGCGGGTCGCGTCGTACGCCGCGCCGCGGGATATCCTGCGGAAGACGCCGGAAGAGATGGCGGCGCTGCGGGAAGCGGGCATCCGGCTCCTCTATTACGGCATGGAGAGCGGCGATACGGAGACGCTCCGCGCCGTGCGGAAGGGGGTCACCGGCGACGAATCCGTCGCCGCCGGGCAGCGGGTCATCGCTTCGGGGATGAAGCTCTCCCTCATGGTCATTCTGGGCCTGGCGGGGAAGGAAGGGAGCCGCCGCCACGCGCTCGCCACGGCGCGGGCCGTTTCCGCCATCCGCCCGTCCATGCTGTCGGCGCTCTCTCTCATGCTCTATCGGGGGAGCGAGCTGAAAGAGCAGTTTGAGCGGGGCGAATTTCATCCCCTCTCCCCGGCGGGCCTCATGGAAGAGCTCGCCCTTATGGTGGAGCACATAGAGCTGCCCGCGGAAGAGCGGTGCCTTTTCCGGAGCAATCACATTTCCAATTACATCCCCCTCCGGGCGGAGCTGCCCCGGGAGAAAGAGGCGCTTCTCGCCGATATCGAAAGGAGCGCCGCGTACCTCCGGACGCTCCCTTCGTGGGACGTGTACAATCACGATTACAGCAAATAAAAAAAGACGCCGTTTCCGCGGAAGGAACGGTGTCTTTTCTTTTGCTTTCAGCCCAGCGAGGAAAAGCCCAGGCTCTTTTCCAGTTTCTGGAGGAGGCCCATGAGCTGCTGCTTTTCTTCCGGCGTGAAGACGGAATAGATCTTTCCGTCGTCGTCGAGGAGGGCCGTGCAGCACGGCTCGATGATGGCGCGGACGGTCTCCGTCAGGCGGAGCCGGTACTTGCGGCCGTCTTCGGGGATCTTCTCCCGCGTGATGTAGCCTTTCTTCATCATGTTCTGGATGAGCACGCTGATGGTGGGATTGGAGAGGTGCATGTGGTCTTCCAGCGTCTTCTGGGTGATCACGTCATTCTCGTGGCGGAGAAGGTAGGAAATGATGAGGAGCTGGCGGATGGTGATGCCGTATTCTCCGGCCAGATGGTTCGCCCGGTTGGAGAGGGCGTTGTATATATTCCCGATCATGAAAGACAGAAGGGGTTCGTCGGAATCCAGGAAATCGGACGCTTTGAGAAGCGTGGTGTCGGTCACAGGGAAAGCCTCCTTTATCGCACAGTGCGCATGAGAAATATAACATAGTATACTATATTATTGCCGTAAGGACAACAGGAAGCATAAAAAAACAGGGGCAGGCCCTGTTCAGAGTTCTTTGATATAGAAATGATCCATCGCGCCGTGGAGGGAGGAGAGGGAATGCGCCAGACGGCGGTATCCCAGCGCCTCGTACATGCGGATGGCCGCGGCGAGGGCGGAGTGCGTTTCCAGGTAGAGGCGGCGGTAGCCGAGCTCTTTCGCCCGGGATTCCGCCCGCGCCATGAGCGCCCGTCCGAGGCCGCGGCGCTGCGCGCCGGGAGCGACGTAGATCTTCTGGAGCTCCGCGCAGTCCGGATATCCGCCGAGCTCTCCGATGCCCGCGCCGCCGAGGACGCGTCCCGCCGGGCCTTCCGCGATGAAGTAGGCCCGACGGTCGGGGCGGAGGGCGTAATGGACGCTCAGGTGATCCAGCTCGGGATCGAAATAGGCCGTGCCGGGGATGTCAAGGCCATGCCGCCGGAGGCTTTCCCGCACGAGGCGGGCCATATGGGGATCGTCCGCCGCCTCGATGGGGCGGATGCGTATCATTTTCAGCAGGTCTTCTTCCATGGGAGTCCTTTCCGAAGGTCACAGCGGCAGCGGCGCGGCGGGGTCTTCGTCCGCGGGACGGATGTTCCAGCGGCCCGTCCGGTCAGGCTCGGCAGCGAGCGCGCGGTCTCCCGCGGTGATGAGGAAGTATACCCGGCCGTTTCCCTCGCGGCGCTCCACGGCGAAGTCCGCGCTCGATACGGGATAGGCCCGGCGGCACACCACGGCGCCGTCCTGCCGGATGGTGATGGTCATCACGCCGTCTTCCATGTCCATGGAGAAGGCCGTGAGGCGGCCCGCGCCGTCTGTGTAGAGGAGGGACGACGAGCTCCGGCTCTCGCGGGCTTCCTGCCCGCCGGCCGATACGTACGAGGAATGCCACGCGGCGGTGGAGATGAAAGACATATTTTCCGCGGCGGGAGCGGCGGAAGCGGGCGCTGTCAGGAGCGCCGCGGCGAGGATGAGCGGCCATTTTTTCATTGTTTTGCCTCCTTTTCCGGCGGGAGCGCGCCGGATTTGCCCTCCCCTTCCCGGACGAGCTCGGCGAGCCATTCTTCCGTGGGGATGAGCTTCCCTTCCGCGTCCGTCGTGTAGCGCGCCGTGGGGAGCGTGCCCGCCTTGGCGAGGGGACTCGTGAAGCCCCGGCCGATGACGTCGGTCGTATTCATGATGAAAAGGAACGCGTGGGGATCGACCTTGCGGATGAGCCATTTCAGCCGCGAGATCTGGGTCAGATTGATGATGGCGAAAAGGATCTTCTTGTCTCCGCCGGTGTAGGCGCCCTGCCCGTAGAGAAGCGTCGCGCCGTGGTGGATATTGCGGAGAATGGCGTCGGCCATTTCATAGGGCTTCTCGGAGACGATGAAGGCGGCTTTTCTCTGGGCGAAACCGATGACGATGCGCCCGGAGACGTTCGCGTTGATGTACATGGCCACGAGGGTGCTGATGGTGGTCTCGATGGAGAAAAAGAGGCCCGACACCGCCACGATGAGGCAGTTCAGCGCGAAGACCACGTAGCCGATCTCCAGATTGTAGTATTTCTTCACGATCGCCCCGATCACGTCGAGGCCGCCGCTGTTGGAATTGTAGCGGTAGAGGATGCCGCAGCCCGCGCCGAGGAGCACGCCGCCGGAAATGGAAGCGATGAGCGGGTCTTTCACGCCCTCCCACGAAGAGAGGAAGGACGTCATGTCGATGATGACGGAGAGCGCCGCCGTGGCGACGATGGTGATGACCGTGTAGAACCGCCCCATGTATCGGAGCGACAGGAGCAGGATCGGGATGTTCATGAGAATATTCATGATGCCGATGGGGAGCCCCGTCAGGTAGTAGATGATCATCGCGATGCCCGTGAACCCGCCGGCGATGAAGTGGTGCGGCACGAAGAAGAGATTGATGCCCAGGGCGTAGAAGAAACAGCCCACGATGGTGACAACAGTGGTGAAAAAATACGAATTGAGGCGGAAATCGTTCCGTTTCATGTTCTGCATTCCTTTCTGAACGGGGACGCGATACAATAAGGGAAAAGTCCGGAAATATTTCCGGAACTTTGTCATTACCTGTATTATAGCACGAAGGAGCGCGGCGAATGAACTGCATCACAGAGGAGGCGCGGGCAAAGATCAATCTCACCCTGCCCGTCCTGGGAAAGCGGCCCGACGGGTATCACGAGTTGGATACGATCATGATGAGCGTGACGCTCGCCGATACGGTGGAGCTCGTCCCGGCGGCGGGAATTTCTCTCGCCGTGGAGGGGAGCGCGCCGCGGGGGCCGGAGAATCTCATGTGGCGCGCGGCGGCGCTCTTTTTCAGGGAGACCGGAGGCGGGGGCGCGGCGATGCGCCTCATGAAGCGCGTCCCGTCAGAAGCGGGGCTCGGCGGGGGCTCGGCGGACGCGGCGGCGGTGCTCCGCGGGCTGAACCGCATGACCGGCGCGGGGCTTTCGCCGGCGGAGCTGGCGTCTCTCGGCGCGGAGCTCGGCGCAGACGTTCCATTCTGCGTCGTCGGCGGCTGCGCCCGGTGCGGCGGCATCGGGGAGAAGCTGAAGCGACTCCCCCCGTGGCCGGGGCTGCCTCTCCTCATCGTGCGGCCGGACATCTCCGTCAGCACGGAAAAGGCCTACGCGGAGCTGGACCGGCGGAGCGGCGCGGGGAAAAATACGTCCGACGCGGCGGAGGCGGCCATCCGCGCGGGAGACTTCCCGGCGCTCGCGGCGGCGCTGTCCAATGATTTTGAGGACGCTCTCTTCCCGCTGGAGCCGCGTCTCCGGGAAGCGGCGGAAGCCGTCCGCGCTCTTGGCCGGCCGGCGCTCATGAGCGGCAGCGGCTCGGCGTTCTTCCTTTTTGTCCCGCCGGCGGCGCGGGGAAAGGCAGCGGCGGCATTCCGCGCGGCCCATCCGGGGTGGTTCGCGGCGGAAGCGGAAACGGCGGGCGGTTATTTTTAAAAGGCAAAAGAAAAACACTGCGTGATGGATGTACGCAGTGTTTTTTTATGGAATGGCTCAGGCGTCCTGCGGCGCTGTTTCTTCCAGCTCTTCTCTGCCCGGTTTCCGTCCCGTGATGACGTAGAGGACGAGGCCGAGGACGAGGCCCGCGAAAAAGATCGGCAGCCATGCGAGACCATAGGAGGCGAGCGGCAGGGAGGCCATGAGGGCGTCCGCCGAGGCGGGGGTGAGGCCCAGCACATGGAGCCCGTCATAAAGGGCGGGGAAGAAGGTGAAGAAGGTCGCTGTGCGGTGCACGATGGGCGAGCTGTGGAACGCGCCGTTCAGGAAGGTGAGGATGATGAGGGCGATGGTGAGCGGGTACAGGAAGACCAGCACGGGGATCGCCGCGGAGATGATGGTGGTGAGACCGAAATTCGCGATGCCGCAGGAGAGGACGGCGAAGATCGTGGCAAAGCGGTGCGCGGAGACGCCGGGCACCAGATTATGGAAGAGCGCCGATACCGCCGCGATGAGACCGATGCTCGTGGTGAGGCATGCCAGCAGGACGATGATCGCCAGGAGGAAGGGGCCCACCGAGCCGAAATACCAATGCATGGAGCCGACGATGATGGGTACGCCGTTCTCCTGCATGCCCAGGGGAACCACGGAGGACGCGCCGATAAATCCGAGGAAGACATAGATGATGGACATGAACCCCATGGCGACGATGCCGCTGCGGAGCGTGTCCCAGGCGATGTCCCGCTGCCGGGTGAGCCCCGCCATGCGGAGGGCATTCACCACGAGGATGCCGAAGAGCAGGCCCGCCAGGCCGTCCATGGTGTTGTAGCCTTCCATGATGCCGGAAGAGAAGGCTGTGAATCCGTCGCCGTACTTTTTCATATCCGACGGAGCCTGCCATTCGCCGAGGGGCGCGAAGAGATACGCCGCGAAGAGCGCGAAGAGCAGCACCAGCATGATCGGAGTGAGCACCTTGCCCACCCGGTCGACCAGCTTCGACGGCGTCACGGCGAGCCACCACGAAAGGGCGAAAAAGAGAATGGAGAATACGAAAAGCCCCGTCTGGCTGCTCACGCCGAGGAGCGGCGTGACAGACATTTCATACGACGTGGAGCACGTACGGGGAATGGCGAAGAACGGTCCGATGGTGAGGGAGATCGCCGCCACCATGAAAATGCCGTACCACGGCGCGACCCGCCCGGCGATGTCCTGAAGATTTTTCCCGGAGAAGCACACCGTGACCACGCCGAGAAGCGGCAGTCCGCAGCCGGTGATCAGGAAGCCGATGATGGCGGGAATGGTGTTCGTTCCCGCGTGCTGGCCGAGAAAGGGCGGGAAGATGATATTTCCCGCGCCGAAAAAGAGCGCGAAGAGCATGAGCCCTATGGCGATGAATGCGTTTTTGCTTTTCATGAAATTCCCCCGATTTTGTCATTTCCGCGTCAAAAGCGCAGATAAAACTATTATGAAGGCCCGCCAGCCGGATGTCAACGACAGGCAAAAGAAAAAGCCCGCGTGAAGCGGGCCGCGCCGGGAAGACGGTCATTCTTTTCCGGCGTATTCTTCCGAAGGCTTTCTGCCGGACGCCAGGTAGAGGAGCCAGCCCAGCAGGAAGCCTGCCGCGAAGATGGGGAACCATGCCAGGCCGTACTGCGCGAGAGGCAGGGCGTTCATGACGGAGACGACAGATTTCGGCACGGCGTCCAGCACGGCCAGTCCGTCATAGAGCGCGGGGAAGAAGGTGAAGAGCGTCGCCGTGCGGTGCACGAGGGGCGAGCCGCGGAAGGCGCCGTTCAGGAAAGTGAGGATGATGAGCGCCACCGTCAGCGGATAGAGGAAGACCAGCACGGGCACGGCGGCCTTGATGATGGTGGTGAGGCCGAAATTCGCGATGCCGCAGGAGAGGAGCGAGAAGACCGTGACGAATGTCTTCGTGGAGACTGACGGTACAAGGGCGTGGAAGAGGGCGGATACGGACGCCACGAGGCCGATGCTCGTGGTGAGGCACGCCAGGAGGACGATTACCGAGAGGAGCAGCGGGCCGGCGGCGCCGAAATACCAGTTCATGGAGCCCACCAGAAGGGGCGCGCCGTTTTCCTGCATGCCCAGGGGCACTACGGAAGACGCGCCGATGAAGCCGAGGAAGACATAGATGATGCACATGAAAAACATGGCCACCACGCCGCTGCGGAGCGTGTCGCCGGCGATGGCGTGCGGGTCGGTACGTCCGGTGAGGCGCACTGCGTCCACCACGAGGATGCCGAAGAGCAGACCCGCCAGACCGTCCATGGTATTGTACCCTTCAATGAAGCCGGAGGAAAAAGCAGAAGCGGCGTCGCCGTACTTTGCCGCCGCCGGAGCCTGCCACTCACCCATGGGCGCGGTGATGTACGCGGCAAAGAGCGCGAAGAGCAGCACCAGCATGATCGGCGTCAGCAGTTTGCCCACCCGGTCCACCAGTTTCGACGGGGAGACAGAGAGCCACCACGTGAGAGCGAAGAAGAGGAGAGAATAGACGAAAAGACCGGCCTGTCCGAAGCTGCCCAGAATGGGGACGACAGACATTTCATACGACGTGGAGCATGTGCGGGGGATGGCGAAGAACGGTCCGATGGTGAGGGAGATCGCCGCCACCATGAAGATGCCGTACCACGGCGCGACGCGCGCCCCCATGCCCTGGAGATTCTTGCCGGACCAGCCTACGGAGACGACGCCCAGAAGGGGCAGCCCGCAGCCGGTAATGAGGAATCCCACCATGGCGGGGATGGTGTTCGTTCCCGCCTGCTGGCCGAGATACGGCGGGAAGATCAGATTGCCCGCGCCGAAGAAGAGGGCGAAGAGCATGAGCCCGATGGCAATAAAAGCGTTTTTCTGTTTGTTCATGGGATTCACCTCCGATGGCATGAGAAACAGAGCAAAAGAAATAATTTTATCTATGATAATGTGGTCTGTCGGGCCTGTCAATGCGTACCGCTTCTGCAAAGATGAAATAAATGAATAAAAAGGAAAAACAGAGAGCCGATCCCCGCCGGGAAAGACACTGTCTGCGGGAAGCCGTTCCTTCGCGGGCCGCTTTCTCCGTGCTGACCGACGGCGCGTTGCAAAGGGACTGTTCAGCCGCCGTTGCGGGAGGGGCGGGCCGGTGCTATAATGAAGCCCTGAAATATAGAAATGAATATATAATGAGAGAAAATAATAGCAGCAAATCTATAAAAGAGGGGAGAAAAATGATCAGGGATGAGAGAATGAGGCCCGTCGTGCTGCTGGCGGCGGTGACGGCGCTTTGCCTCGTAGGCGACTCCATGCTGTATGTGGCGCTGCCGGTGCACTGGGAAGAATTCGGCCTGACTTCGCTCTGGCAGGCGGGGGCGCTCCTCTCGGTGAACCGTCTCGTTCGACTGCCGCTCAATCCGGCCGTGAGCCGCCTCTACCGGCGGATCTCCGCGCGGAGCGGCATGCTGCTGGCGGCGGCCCTCGCGGCGGCGACGACGGCGGGATACGGTCTGGCCGGGAGCTTCGCGGCGCTCATCGTTCTCCGCGCGCTGTGGGGACTGGCCTGGACGTTTCTCCGGCTGGGCGCGTACTTCACGGTGCTCACCACGGCGGATGACAGCAGTCAGGGCCGGGCCATGGGGATGTACAACGGCCTCATGCGGACGGGGAGCCTCTTCGGCATGCTCCTCGGCGGCGTCCTCGCCGATACGTGGGGCACCGGCCTGACGTGCGCCTTCTTCGCGTCGGTGTCCGTCCTGGCGGTGCCGCTCATCTGGTTCGCCGTGCCGCGGAACACGAAAGGCATGGCGGAGGAAGCGGCCGCCGGAGAAGACGGCTATTCCCTCTTCTCTCACTGGAAAGTGCTTTCCGTGCTTCTCATCGGCACGGCGGTGGCCTTCGTCTATCAGGGCATGCTCATCTCCACGCTGAGCTATCTCGTGAAGATCCGCATTCCCGCGGGGCTCGATCTGGGATGGGCGCTTGTCGGCGCGGCTTCCCTCGGCGGCGTCCTCCAGGCCGTCCGGTGGAGCTGGGAGCCTTTCCTCGCGCCTTTCTTCGGCTGGCTCTCCGATCATCCCCGGGCGGGGCGGAAGAAGACGTTCATCGTTTCCTCCCTGATCGGCGCGGCGCTCTTTGCTTTCCTTCCGGCAGATATGGGCCTGCTGCCGTGGCTCCTGCTGCTCCTCCTGCTGCAGGTGACGGCGACGGCGCTCACCACGGCAGGCGACGCGGTGGCGGCCGATACGGCGGTGCGGTCCGGCGCGAAGATCAAAGTCATCACCGCCTACTCCGTACTCACCGATGTGGGCGCGGCGGCGGGACCGGCGGCGGCGTTTGCGCTGAATCAGTACAGCAGTCCCTGGGCGTCGTGCCGGCTGGCGTCGCTCCTTCTCCTCCTCGCCGCGGCGGGTTATTTCTTCGTTTCCCGGAGAGGCTGAGCTTCCTCCTTGCGCAATGGGGAAAAATGGCCTATACTTTGATTAGTTGACTAACGAAAGGAGCAGACCATGGCGCAGATCAGCATCCCTGCCAGAGAAGAACTGGAAGCCTATGCGGCGAAAAATCCCCTCATCCGCCCGGCGGAAGTGCTGGCCATGCTTCGGGTGCTCCGGGCGGGGGAAGCGGTGGAGACGGAGATCTTCGACAGGCCGCTTCGGGAATTCGGCATATCCCGCGGGAAATTCAGCGTGCTCATCATCCTCTTCCAGATGGAGGGGCCCGTCCGGCCGTCCCGGCTGGCGGAGATCGCCGGGGTGACGCGGGCCACCATCAGCATGATGCTCACCCGCATGAAGCGGGACGGACTGGTGGAGGAATTTATCGATGAAAAAGACCGGCGGCAGAAGAGCATCCGCCTCACCGCGAAGGGGCGGCGGATCATGGAGGAACTCATGCCTCTCCATTACCAGCACGTGTCGCAGATGATGGGGAAACTCACCGGCGGGGAGCAGGAAGAGCTCATCCGTCTCCTGAAAAAGATCACCGACTGAAAGCTGCGGGGCGCCGCGGCTTTTTTCGTGGAACGATTCATCATGGGAAAGGATTCTCATGTTTTTTTAATTTTTGGTTGACGCAGGGATAAGAGGCAGATATAATGAGGCAGAAGATCGGGGAATCCGGTGGGAATCCGGAGCTGTCACGCAGCTGTATCGCCGAGTCCGGGGGCCGCGGGTCCTTCGCAGGGAGACCGCCGGATGATGACGCCGAGCCAGGGCGCCGGTCTTCGGAGATCGTGTGGAACGCCTGCGGAAGACGGGCGCCGCGGAAGGCTGAGGCCTTTTGCTGGCGTGCGCTTTCGCGGGATTTTTTAGTGCTTTCAGGGAAACAGGGAAGGCAGGAGGAGACAGAAATGAAAAAAATGACAGGAGCGGCCGCTCTCTGCGCGGCGTGGCTCTGCGGATGCGGCGCGGCGCTGGCGGCGCAGCCGGAAACAGACACCATAGGGGGGCCGGTATACGGACTGGACGCGGTGATCGTCACGGCGTCCCGCGAGCCGGAGCTGGCCCGCGACGCCGACGCGGACGTGTCGGTCATCACAGCGGATGAGATCGAAAAGAATCACTACGCCAATGTGGCGGAAGCGGTAAAGCGGGTGCCCGGCGTGGTAGCTACCGGACACAGCGGGAATGGGCAGAGTTCTATTTCCGATAAGATCATCATTAATGGTTCAGATAAAGTGGTCGTCCTCGTGGACGGCATGCGCGTCAATACGAACGGGAATACATTCAATTCGGCTGACCTTGGCTCGATCGTCAATATGGACAATGTCGACCGTATCGAAGTGCTGAAAGGCTCCGCGTCGAATCTGTACGGCTCGGAAGCTATGGGCGGCGTCATCCAGATCTTCACGAAGAAGCCCGAAGAAGACACGGTGCGGACGAAGCTCACCCTCTCCGGCGGCAGCTATGACAGCGAGAATTACCGCATCTACAACGAAGGCCGCACGAAGGACGGCTTCTTCTGGACCGTGGGCGCGCAGAAAGAGCTCCAGGGCGATTACAAAGACGGCTGGGGCCGCCATGTCATCAATCATCTGAACGCGGAATCGTGGAACGTGAAGGCCGGGCAGGACTTCGGCGACGATTCGTCTCTCGTCTTCCAGTACAGCCGGTACAAAGCGGATTACACCCGCCCGGATCAGGGAACGATCGATACGTTGGCAGATAAGGGCAAGAAAGACAATGAGCGCATGAGCCTCCAGTACCGCGCGAAGATCAACGACCGCCTGAGCAATCAGCTTTCTTTATATAGAAATGAATCGAAGATCAACGACAATTATAATAATCCGCTGAATAAAACGACCAGCGGTCGCACGGATATGACCATGCGCACCACCGGCGTGTCTGATCAGCTCACCTATGTTATGAACAATCAGACCATCACCGGCGGCTTTGACTGGTACAAAGACGAATTGCCCCATTATCAGGGGACGTATTTTGATTATGTCCCTGGCGCGGGCGGCGAGTGGGTATCAGATGAAAAATTCGTACAGGGGATGGAAGGAAAGAGCATCACCACGACGGCTTTCTATATCCAGGATCAGTGGGACATCAATGAGAAGTGGAGCCTCACGCCGGGCGTGCGGGTAGACCACAATTCCCAGTTCGGCACGCACACCTCGCCGAGCCTCTCCGTGGGGTACGACGCGGATGACCGCACCCATTACTACGCGAGCTGGAAAGAATTCTTCATCGCTCCGAACCTGTACCAGCTGTATCACAATGCCTATGGGGATCCGAATCTTGACCCGGCGGAAGGATGGACGGCGGAGATCGGCGCGAACCGCCAGTTCAGCGACACCCTCTCCGGCTCCATCAGCCTTTTCCACCAGCATGCGAAGAATATGTTTGGATTTATCGGCGTTCGTTATGCGAATACCGGAGAGATCGATCAGGACGGCGTGAACCTGTCTCTCCAGAAGAAGGCGGGCGAACACTTTGACCTGAATCTGGGCTACAGCTATATTCATGCGGACGCGGCCAATTCCAATGCATTTGCAAATCTGCCGAAACACCGCCTCACTGTAGGCGCAGATTATCATAATGCAGGCCTGACGGTCAATCTCGACGGTACGGGCATCATGAACCGGTATCATGGTGCGTCTAATCCGGTCATGGCGGACTACGCTAGCTACTGGGTATGGGATCTGGCGGCGGACTATAAAGTCGCAGGAAGCGGCATTACTGTCTTCGGCCGCGTGAACAACATTTTCGATCAGTTCTATACGGACATTGGAACAAGTTTCACCGGGCCGGACGGTCTCGGCTGGTATTCCGCACCGGGACGGAACTTCACCGTCGGCGTGTCTTATGAATTCTGAGGTAGTGTCTGCCTGACAGGCGGATGTTTCCGGGGAGGGAGCCATGAGCTGGAGAAAAGCGCTCGCCGCTTCGCTCGTTCTCGCGCTCTGCGCGGGGCTGGCGGGGTGCGGCATCAAAAAAGCGGAGCCTGAGCTCACGGCGGAGAGCTATACCGTGACGGACGCTTTCGGCACGGAAGTGACGATCCCCGCGAAGCCGGAGCGCATCGCCGCGGATTCGGAATTTCTCGACGAGATGCTCCTTTCCGTCGTGCCGCCGGAGCGCCTCGCGGCGTGCAGCATCTCCTCGAAGAATCCCGCCGTTTCTTTCATTGCGGAAGAGACGAAAGGCATTGAAAAGACCATTCCCCTCATGGCGGGTCTCTCCATGGAAGATGTGGGGGCCATCGAGCCGGATCTCATTATCTGTTCGGATTATTCCGACAAAAAGCGCATTGAGCTGTGGCGCAGCATGGGCCTCCCCGTGGTGGTCGTGAAGGGGCCGCAGAGCGTGGCGGAAGCGGAAGCGGGGGTGCGCCTCATCGCGGCGGCGGCGGGTGAGAAGGAGCGCGGCGAGAAAGTGGTGGCGCAGATGGAAGAGCGCCTCGCCCGGGCGGACGCGAAGATCCGCGCCCTCGGCAGGTCCCGCCCCACGGCGCTCCTCATCACGCAGATGACGAGCTACGGCGGCGCGGGCTCCATGTACGACGACCTGCTCACGCGGGCGCACATCGACAACGCCATCACGAAAATGGGCGTGTCGAACGGCAGCCTCTTTTCGCTGGAAGCGGCAGTGGAATCCGACCCGGATCTCTTCTTCGTCACCGCCGACAAGGAGAACGATGAGACCGGAGCGCAGCAGTACCGCGACGATTTCCTGGCGAATCCCGCCGTGGCGCAGATGCGCGCCGCCCGGCACATCGTCCCGCTGGCGGACAAATATCTCTACGCGGCGTCGCAGAACTGCGTCTACGCCGTGGAGGCCATGGCCAACGGCGCTTACGGCCCGGTGTTCGACCTCTCCGAAGAGAAGAATATAAAAGGCTATTAAAAAAAGACCGGCCCTTACGGGTACGGTCTTTTTGCGTGCTTCTTTTCCGGTCTATTTGTTTTTTGACGCCGCTTCGGACTGGCAGAAATGCTCGATGCACACCTGCAGATGGCGGAGGAACTGCTCGGAAAGGGGCGACAGGGGATGGTCGGTGGGATGGATGTAGCCGATGTCCATCACTTCCGCCGAGCGGAGCAGCACCGGCACGATCTCTTCGCTGTCCGGATCGGCATTGAGCGCGCCGGAGGCGATATTGTAGCCGAGCACGTCGCCCATGAGCTGGAACATGGTGGATTTGTCGGAGACGACGATGCTCTGCTGGGCTTCTTCCGTGGAGTGGAGCTCTTCCGTGAAGTGGAAGGCGTGATCCAGCCCCTGCTCGTAAGTAAGGCGGGGGAAGGGCTTCAGGTCTTTCAGGGTCACCGATTTCCGGCGGGCCAGCGGGTGGTGGCGGCTCACGAAGACGTGGGGCTTCGCCTTGAAGAGGGGCACGAAATGGAGCTCCGCGTTCTGGAAGATGCGCTGGAGCACATCGCGGTTGAATTTCGAGAGGTAGAGGATGCCCAGCTCGCTCCGCTGGGTGCGCACGTCTTCGATGATGTCGTAGGTGCGGGATTCGCGGAGGGCAAATTCGTACTGCTCTTCCCCGTAGTCGCGGATGAGCGCGGCGAAAGCGTCCACCGCGAAGGCGTAGTGCTGGGAGGAGACGGCGAAGACGCGCCGGATGGGCGGGCCGGATTTATACTGGTTCTCCAGAAGGTCTGCCTGTTCTACGATCTGCCGGGCATAGGCGAGAAAGCGCGCTCCGTCGTCGGAGAGGTAGACGCCCCGGTTATTCCGGTTGAAGATGGTGATGCCCATTTCCTTTTCCAGATCGGCCACGGATTTGGACAGGCTGGGCTGGGTGATATAGAGTTTCTGCGCGGCCATGCTGATGGAGCCGGACTGCACGATCTGCAAAATGTAGCGGAGCTGCTGCAATGTCATGATGATCCCTCGCTTCTGGGCGATCCGTAAAACCGCGGGGGCGGTATAATTTTTATCTATATCTTCTAACTATACACGATTTAAAAATTATGTCAAAGACGGAAGCGGAAAATGACAGGGGGCGCCGGGGAGGAGGCCTTCCTTTTTTTCCCGCGTCCTGTATAATTTGAGATAAAATATGTGTTTCATGGATTTTCGGGCCAGCGTCCGCTGGGGGAGGGAACATGACAGGGATTTTGCGGCGGATGTCGTCTTTCCAGATCATCATAGCCGGATTTGCCGCGGCGATCCTCACGGGCACGGCGCTCCTGATGCTGCCTTTCTCGTCGGCCGGGGGCGGTGCGCCTTTTCTGGACGCGCTTTTCACGGCGGTCTCCGCGGTGTGCGTGACGGGCCTCGTCACGGTGGACACGGGCACGTACTGGACGTTCTTCGGCCAGCTCGTCATCCTCTGCCTCATCCAGACCGGCGGGATGGGCGTCGTCACGGCGGCCCTGATGATCGTCGTTTTTTCCGGGCGGCACATCACCCTCATGCAGCGGAGCACGCTCCAGGAGGCGGTCTCCGCGCCGCAGCTGGGCGGACTGGTGCGCATCCTCCGGCTCATCGTGCGGTGGACGTTCCTCCTGGAAGGGCTCGGCGCGTGTCTCATGGCGCCGGTGTTCATCGCGGATTTCGGCTGGGCCCGGGGGATCTGGTTCGCCCTCTTCCATTCCGTTTCCGCCTTCTGCAACGCCGGATTCGACCTGACGGGCATCCTCTCGCCGGGTTCGTCCCTGATATACTATACCGGCGACCCGGTGATCAATCTCACCATCATGGGGCTCATCATTTCCGGAGGCATCGGCTTCATCACGTGGGCGGATCTGCTCATGAACGGGAGAAATTTCCGGGCGTACCGCCTCCAGACGAAGATGGTCCTCACCGCCACGGCGGCGCTCATCACCGTGCCGGCGCTCATTTTCTATTTCCTGGATTTCGCCGGGCTCTCCGGCGGCGAGCGGGTGCTGGCGTCGCTCTTCCAGTCCGTGACGGCGCGCACGGCGGGATTCAATTCCGTCGATCTCACAGGGATGACGGAGGCGGGCCGGTCGATCCTCATCGTCCTCATGCTGATCGGCGGGAGCCCCGGCTCCACGGCGGGCGGCTTCAAGACGACGACCTTCTTCATGCTTCTGGCCGCGGCGTGGTCCACGTTCCGCCTTTCAAAAGATGTGGAGTGCTTTGGGCGGCGGGTCTCGGAAACGTCCCTCCGGCAGGCGCTCACGGTCTTTCTCATGTATGTGGTCTTCCTCCTCGCGGGGGGCCTCTTCATCAGCTACCGCGAGGGACTGGCCGTGCTGGACTGCTTCTTTGAGGCGGCGTCGGCCATCGGCACGGTGGGGCTCACCATCGGCGTCACCGCCGCTTCGGGCGACGCGTCGCGGTGCGTGCTCATGGCGCTCATGTTTTTCGGACGCATCGGCGGGATCACCCTGATCTACGCGGTGCATAAGGATCGTAAGAAACAGTATGCCCGGATGCCGGAAGAAAGCGTATCCGCGGGCTGACGGAGGGATCATGAAAACCATACTTCTTATCGGGCTCGGCCGTTACGGCCGTCATATCGCGAAGAAACTGCATGAGCTGGGCCATGAAGTGCTCGGCGTGGACAGAAATGAGGAGAAGGTCGATCTGGCGCTTCCCTGGCTCACGCGGGGGCTCATCGCGGACAGCACGAAGCTTTCTTTTCTCGAATCCCTCAGCGTGCGGAGCTTCGATCTGTGCATCGTCGCCATCGGGGACGATTTCCAGAGCTCCCTGGAGACGACATCGCTCCTGAAGGACATGGGAGCGCGCATGGTGGTGGCCCGCGCGGCGAAAGGGCTCCACGAGAAATTCCTCCTCCGGAACGGCGCGGATCAGGTGGTGTATCCGGAGAAGCAGCTCGCCGTGTGGACGGCCATCCGGTACAGCTCCGACCGGGTCTTCGATTATTTCGAGATCGACAGGGAGCATGCCGTCTATGAGATCGCCGTGCCCGCCGCGTGGGTCGGGAAGACCGTGGGCGAGCTGGACGTGCGCAGGAAATGGCACATCAATGTTCTGGCGGTGAAGAAAGACGGCGCTGTGGACGCGGGCATCCTGCCGTCAACGCGCCTGGAAGCGGGCGAGACCATCCTCATCATCGGAAAGAATGAAAACATCCAAAAATGCCTGGCTCTGTAATTGTCAAATTGACATATGGAAATTGGTTTACTATAATGCGGACAGCATCCTGCGGGAGCGGGGTGCTTATTTTTTAAACATATAGTAAACAACATGAAATTGCTTTGGTTTACAAAAGAGAGGCGGGAAAATGCTGTACAGTGTGAAAATGAGAGCGAGCCGCGGCGGACGGCGCGGCGAAGGGGGCCGCCATATTTCCGGCGCGGAGCGGATCGTGCCGGAGGAAGAGGTGGAGCGTCAGGCGGCGGCCATGCTCCGGCGGGCGCGGGATCATGAGCGGGGCCGGGCGGATTTCATCCAGATCCGGGTGGAAGAAGTGCGGCCCGAGGAGATCCGGCGGTGCGCCCTGCTGCCGGTCTCGGAGCTCCCCGCGGGAGGAAAAGAGGAAGGACGGCGCCGCGCGGTGGAAGAGCTCGTCCGCGCCGGTGTCTCCCGGAGAGCGGCGGAAGCGGGCATGGCTTTTCTGACGGGGCTGACGGACAGCATGCGCGGCGCGGCGGTGCTGGACGCGGAGACGGGAGAGCGGCTCGACGGCCTCGGCGCGCGGGGCGTGCGGTGCACGAACATGGACGCCACCTCGAAGGAGTATGACGCCCGCATGAGGAGCCGCGGCCTCGGCGGCAGTCATCCGCGGGAAGCCCTCGTCCTCGCTTCCAAGGTGGCTTCCGCGCCGGGAACGGTGGCGGAGCTCTGCTGGTCCGACGATCCGCAGTATGTCACGGGCTATGTCGCGTCGCCCCGGTATGGGTACCGGCGCATCCCCGTGATGAAAGACCGGGGCGATCCCGTGGGCGGCCGCGTCTTTTTCGCGGCCCACGGAACGGATATGGCGGCGTACCGGGATTACATGGAAAATGTGCCGGTCCTCGCCGGGGAGGAGGAATCATGAAACTGACAGATATACCGGCGGCGCTCCGCCGCGTCAGGGAAGCGGGGCAGTACAGGGAGATCCGCGATCTCCGCATGATCAGCGCATCCCGCGGCCTTTCGCGGGACGGGAGGAAAGTGCTCGTATTTAATTCCAATGATTATCTCGGCATGACCCATGAAGCGGCGGTGACCCGCGCGGCGGGGGAAGCCCTGCGCTTCGGCGCGGGAAGCGGCGGGGCCCGCCTCACATCGGGGGCGTCCTTTGAGATTTCCGATCTGGAAGCGGAGCTGGCCCGTTTCAAGGGGAAGGAAGCGGCCCTTGTCTTCAATACGGGCTACATGACGAATCTGGGCGTGATCTGGGCGCTTGCCGGGAAAGAAGACGTCATTTTCAGCGACAGCCTGAACCACGCCAGCATCATTGACGGGTGCCGCATGTCCGGAGCGAAGATCGCCGTCTATCCTCACAGCGATACGGCGGCGCTGGAGAGGCTCCTCGCGGAGACGCCCTGCGCGGGACAGCGCTATATCGTGACGGACGGCGTATTCAGCATGGACGGAGACATCGCCCGCCTGCCGGAGCTCGCCGCGCTCCGTGACAAGTACGGCGCGGCTCTCCTTGTGGACGATGCCCACGCGACGGGCGTCATCGGGAAGACCGGCCGGGGCACGGCGGAATACTGGGGTCTGGAAGGAGCCGTGGATATCCAGGTGGGGACGCTCAGCAAGGCGCTCGGCGCGGAAGGCGGATTCGTCTGCGCGTCGGAAGACATCATCCGGTGGCTGCGGAACCGGTCCCGGCCCTTCATCTTCTCCACGGCCATAGGTCCGTCGACGGCCGCGGCGGCGCTGGCCTCTCTCCGCCTGCTGGAAGCGGAGCCGCGGCGGCTGGAAATGCTCCGGGCGAATACGGCCCGCCTCCGTGACGCGCTCACCGCGGCGGGGCTTCCGCTCCTGCCGGGGGATACGCCGATCCTGCCCATCATGTGCGGCGAAGAAGACCGGGCGGCGTCCCTCGCCAGGGCATGCCGGGAAGAAGGGCTCCTTCTCTCCGCCATCCGTCCGCCGTCCGTACCGCGGGGGACGAGCCGTATCCGGCTCACCGTCACCGCGGCGCACACGGCGGAAGACATCGACCGGGCGGCGGCCATCCTCATCCGGCGGTGGCGCGCGCTGTGAAGCACCGGGCGATCACGGAAACGGCGCTCCTCGCGGCGCTGCTCTTTGCGGCGGGCCTCTTCCGACTGCCCTCGCCGGCGGGAGTCGGCGAATTTCAGCTCTCCGCCCCGCTTGCCGTGGGGATCTGCGCGGTCTTCGGATTCCGTATCTATCTGGCGGCGGGCCTTGCGGCTTCCCTTCTCGTCCTCCTCACCGGCACGGGGACGATCCTCCATGTGATCACCGCCGTGATCTTCCGCCTCGCCGCCGGCGGCGCATGGGCTCTCTTCGGCACGGGGCGGCTCTATTTCCTTACCGCCGGGCCCTGCGGGACGCTCGCGGCGCGGGCCGTCCTTGCCGCCGTGACAGGACAGCCCTTCTGGCTCCTCGCGGCGGCGGCCCTGCCCGGCATGATCTTCACCGTCTGCGCCTCCGCGCCGGCGGCGCGCCTCCTCCTGCGCTGCCGGCGGGGATTTGGCAAAGAGAAGCAAATGTGTTAAAATAACGGATATCGATCAATGCGGATGTAGTTCATCGGTAGAACGTCAGCTTCCCAAGCTGAATGTAGAGGGTTCGATTCCCTTCATCCGCTCCAGCGCATGCAGGCGTCTCTTCGGAGGCGCTTTTTTGTTTGTCCCGGATGTTTCGCAGACTGCGGCGAAAATGAAAAAAGGCAATAAAAAGAGGAGAGGCATGGACCTCTCCTTTTTACATGGAAAACATCAGGCGGAGCTCAGCGGCGGACCCAGCGGCGGGTGAAGAGAGTCTGTCTGTAGTGGGAAAGCTCTTCTTTCGCTTCGGGGAGATCGTCCGCTTTCTGAAGGAGGGCGACGCCTTTGTCGATGTCTTCCGGGCCGCCTTTGCCGTGGCAGTACATCCAGCCGAGGAGGTAAAACGCGTCGGGGCAGTCCCAGTCGACGCGCTCCAGGTACGTCCGGGCGGCGGCGTAGTCCTGCTCCGTGCCGTAGCCGAAGGCGCAGCAGAAGCCGAGATAGTACGCGGCCTGATTCTGGTCGGACAGTTCGTCGGCTTTTTGGAAAAGCTGAAACGCTTTTTCATAGTCCTGCGGGACGCCTTGGCCGAAGTAGTACAGCTGGCCCAGCCGGATATAACAGGCGTCGTTTTTGATATAAGAAGCGCGGATGCCGCGGCGGTAGTATTCCGCAGCGCGGGCTTCGTCTTTCGGGCCGCCCAGGCCGTATTCCCAGGCGTAGCCCGCCCAGTAGAAGGCGCGGGGCTCTCCCCGTTCGGCCGCTGTCCGGTGGAGGGCGTACCCTTCTTCTTCACGCCCGTCGCCGCACAGGTCGCAGGCATAGAAATACTGGTAATTCGGAAAGCCCAGCTCCGCGCCGAGGCGGTCGAGTTCGAGCTCTTTTTCCGGGCGCGGCGGGACGAGATCTTTCTCGCCTTCGCTGTAGAGGTGGATGAGATTGGTGCCGCTCGCGGCGCAGCCTGCCCGGAAAGAAGAGAGATACCATGACTCGCACTGGAGGAAGCGGCTCCGGAGGTAGAGCCGGGAGGCGTCGTCATCGGGGAAATCGCCCGCTCCCCGCTGCTCGATGCGGAGGAAGTCCCACCAGTAGTACACATTGCCGATGACCATCTGGCAGAAGGGATCGCCCTGTTCCGCTCCGCCCAGGACGATGCGGAAGGGCACGCTGAGATCCGAAAAGGGCATGGCCCGCTCCAGATCTTCATCCATCACGCCGCTGCGCATGGCGGTGAGCGCGGCCATGGCGCTGCCGCCCAGCACGGCCTGCCGCATCAGCGCGTCGCCCCGCTCGGCATCGACGGGGAACTGGTGGCCCAGCCAGGTATATTCCGGGCCGTAGAGGCAGCGCGCGAGGACGCAGCAGGCGTCGGCGTCTCCTCTCCGGGCGGCCTCTTCAAGAATGTCGAGACCTTCCTGCCCGCGCCCGGCGGCGAGGTCATAATAAATGCAGCGGAGAGCGGTCTCCACATCATCGCTGAAAAACTGTCCCATCGGTCTTTCTCCTTTCTCCGGCGCGCGGCCCGGCGGGATAGAAAATTCCCCGCGGGCAAACAATGGAATGGCGCGGCAGAAACTGATGTTTCTTTCGGTACCCTTAAAACCATGATATACTATATATGAAAGGTATGAAAGGATTTGTTTCGGGAATGGAGCGAAGAAATGAATCCTTTTATAGCTGATTTAAATTTTTCGATAAGTCTGCTCTTTATTTATCTTTGGAATACACGTATAATAGGTAAAACGCAGCATTAATGTATGCTCATTGACGGCGGACGGATTTTCAGCCGGGGTGCCGGCGCGCCGCCGTCCGATTTAATGGAGGTGTCAATATGAACAGTTTCCGTTTCACTCTGCCGAGAGATCTTTATGCGGGTCCGGACGCGATTGAAGAATTGAAGGTCCTGAAAGGCCGCAAGAGAGCGATCATCTGCACCGGCGGCGGCTCCATGCGCCGCGGCGGTTTCTTGCAGCATGTGGAAAAAGTCTGCCAGGACGCGGGCCTTGAAACGAAGGTCTTTGAAGGCATCCAGCCGGATCCGTCCATTGAATCCGTGTATGACGGCGCGAAGATGATGCGCGAATTTGAACCGGATGTGATCATCGCCATCGGCGGCGGCTCTCCGATCGACGCGGCAAAAGCGATGTGGGTCTTCTATGAACACCCGGAACTGACTTTCGACGATATCAAAGATCCCTTCTCCATCCCGCAGCTCCGCAATAAGGCGATCTTCGTGGCGATCCCGTCCACCAGCGGCACCGCTTCCGAAGTGACGGCTTTCTCCGTCATCACCGATTATTCCACGGGCATCAAGTATCCGCTGGCCGATTTCAATCTGACCCCGGATATCGCCGTCCTCGATACGAACGTGCCGGAAACGATGCCTTACAAGCTGGCCGCTCACACCGGTATGGACGCGCTCACCCACGCGACGGAAGCGTATGTATCCAAATTTGCGAACGGCTTCACCGATCCGCTGGCGAAGCAGGCCGTCTCCGATATCTTTGACTGCCTCGCGGAATCCTGCGCCGGGGATAAGGAAGCCCGCGCGAAGATGCACATCGCGCAGTGCCTTGCCGGCATGGCCTTCTCCAACGCGCTCCTCGGCATCACCCACAGCCTGGCTCACAAGATCGGCGCGATCTTCCACATTCCCCACGGCTGCTGCAACGCGATCCTGCTGCCCTATGTCATCCAGTTCAATAAGAAAGTCTGCCTCGCGCGCTATGCCGATCTGGCCCGCGCCGCCGGCATCCCCGGCCGCACGGACGCGCAGCTCGTCGTAAATTATGAAAAGGCGATCCAGGCGATGAATAAGGAACTGGGCATTGCCAATTCCTTCCAGGAACACGGCGTGACCGAAGAAATGTATCTGGAACACAAGGACGCCATCGCTCACAACGCGGTGCTCGACGCATGCACCCCGGAAAATCCGCGTGAAGTGGATGATGAGCTCATGGGCAAGATCCTTGAATGCGCTTACTACGGCAGAAAGGTCACTTTCTGATCGGCCTGCCTGTGAGAAAGACCCGTACCGGTGCCCCGGCGCGGGTCTTTTTGCGTGTTTTAGGCAGAGAGCTTTCGTTTTTTGGCGTGCAGATATGCTATACTATAATTAGACTGAAAAAACAGAGAGAAAGACATTTAAATCAGACAGGAACGGCATCGTCCTGCCGCAGGGCATGCCGGGAGTACGGCCGCCCACGCTGACCGCCATGTCTTGCAGGGAGGGATTGATCATGTCAGGGGTAAATCGGTTTCGCGGTATGTTTCTGGCGGAAGCCTGCGGGGACGCGCTCGGGTTTCCCCTGGAAAAGCTGTCGGTAGCGCAGATCGTCCGGCAGTACGGTCCTTACGGGCTGCGGACGCTGGTGCGGCTCCGGAAGAACCGCTTCGAGGCGCAGTTCTCCGCGGGGACGCAGCTCATGCTGGCCGCGGCGGACGGCATCCTCTGGGCGGACGCGAAGGCGCTGGACTGCTCGGAAGGGATCTACCGCGGATACATGCGCTGGTACTACAGCCAGACCGGCGAGGAGCCCCGGCGGGGGCAGCGCACGTGGCTGCGCCGCCAGCCTCATGAGCGGGATTTCTGCCTCGTGCGGGAGAAATTCATGCATACCCGGCGGAGCGGCGGAGAGATGACGCTCGCCGCGCTCTCCAATGCGGAGCGGGGCTCTCTGAAGAATCATGTGAACGATGCCCAGGACAGCGAGGCCCTGGCCCGGAGCGGCCCCATCGGCCTCTTCTGCGCGGGCCGGCCGAAAGAGGCTTTTTATGAAGGCGTGCGGTGCGCGCTTCTGACGCACACCCATCCCGTGTCGTACATCTCGGCGGCGGCGCTGGCCGCGCTGATCGCGGCGCTGGCAGGGGGCGAATCGCTGCCGAAGTCGCTCGCGGCGGTGGCGCACCTCCTTTCTACGGCGGATCACACCGATGAGGTCATGGCTTCTCTGGAAGCGGCCATCCAGCAGGCGAACGCGCATCCCGCGGGAAAGGGCGACGTATGGGATCATCTGGACAGCATCCATTCTCTTGGAACGGGAGATGCGGCCAATGAAGCGCTGGCGATCGCCGTGTACTGCGTGATGGCCTGCGACGATCCTTTCGAGGCGGTCGTGGCGGCGGCGAATCACGGCGGACGGAGCAGCGTGACGGCAGCCGCGGCAGGCGCCATAGAAGGCGTGCGCTTCGGCGAGAGCTTCCTGCCGGGATCGTGGCTGGAGCATCTCGAAAGGGCCGATTTCATCGGAATGGTGGGCGATAAAGTGTGCCTCGCCCACGACCGGCACCAGGCAGGAAACGCATAAAAATAAAAAAGCAGCCTTTACAGGCTGCTTTTTTTGCGCCTTCTCAGCCGCCGAGATAGACTTTCTGCACTTCTTCCGAAGAAGCCAGCTCGGCGCCGGTCCCTTCGAGGGAGATGGTGCCGGTCTCGAGGACGTAGGCATAGTCCGCGATGGAGAGCGCCATGCGGGCGTTCTGCTCGACGAGGAGGACCGTCGTTCCGCCTTCGTTGAGCTTCTGGATGATATGGAAGATCTCCTGGACGAAGATGGGGGAGAGCCCCATGGACGGCTCGTCGAGGAGGAGGACTTTCGGCCGGCTCATGAGAGCGCGGCCCATGGCGAGCATCTGCTGTTCGCCGCCGGACAAAGTTCCGGCCCGCTGGAAGGTCCGTTCTTTCAGCCGGGGGAAGGACTGAAAGATGGCCTCCAGATCGGCCCGTATACCTTCTTTGTCGCTGCGGAGAAAGGCGCCCAGTTCGAGGTTTTCCATGACGGTGAGGGGCGCGAAAATGCGCCGCCCTTCCGGGACCTGGGAGATGCCCGCCCTGACGATGTCCTGGGCTTTCAGCTCGTGGAGCGGCTTGCCGCGGTACAGGATGGCGCCGTCTTTCGGATGGAGAAGCCCGGATATAGTACGGAGGGTGGTCGTCTTGCCGGCGCCGTTGGCGCCGATGAGCGCGACGATCTGGCCCTCATCCACTTTGAGTGAGATGCCTTTCAGGGCATGGATGGCCCCGTAGTAGACATGCAGGTGATCGATTTCAAGAAGCGCCATGTTATCCCTCCGTTCCCAGATAGGCCTTGATGACGGCCGGGTTGTTTTTGATCTCCTCCGGCAGGCCTTCGGCGAGGATCTTGCCGTAGTCGAGCACGTAGATGCGTTCGCAGATCTGCATGACGAGGGCCATGTCGTGCTCGATGAGGAGGATGGAGAGGTGGTAGGTGTCGCGGATCCATCGGATCATGTCGGTGAGTTCCTGCGTCTCCTGGGGATTCATGCCCGCCGCCGGTTCGTCGAGAAGGAGGAGCCGGGGACGGGTGGCAAGGGCGCGGGCGATCTCGAGACGCCGCTGCTGGCCGTAAGGGAGGTTTTTGGCCTGTTCGGAGGCAATGTCTTCGAGCTTGAAGGCCCGGAGGAGCTCCCGCGCTTTTTCGTCGATGATCTGTTCTTCCCGGCCGTAGCGGCCGAGACGGAGGATGGCTTCGGGGAAGGAGTAGCTCGCGTGGAGCGTGAAGGCGATCTTCACGTTTTCCAGCGCGGTGAGTTCTCCGAAGAGCCGGATGTTCTGGAAGGTCCGGGCGATGCCCAGGGCCGTGATCTGATAGGGTTTTCTGCCGGTGATGTCTTTGCCTCCGAAGAGGATCTTTCCCGTGGTGGGGGTGTAGACGCCGGTCAGAAGGTTGAATGCGGTGGTCTTGCCTGCGCCGTTTGGGCCGATGAGGCCGATGATCTCTCCTTCGTCGATGTGGATGAGGAAGTTCTGCACGGCTTTGATGCCGCCGAAGGATTTGGACAGGTCAGTCGTTTCCAGCAGCGTCGCCATGGATCTTCCCCTCCTTTCTGCGTTTTATGAGACGGGCGAGAAGAAGAGAGGCTTCTTCTTTGCCGAAGAGTCCCTGCGGACGGAAGAGCATGAGAAGGATGAGGCAGAGGGCGTAGATGATCATGCGCACTTCCGGGTAATCGGCCAGGGCCGCTGTGAGGAGGGTGATGAGGGCAGCGCCGGTGATGGAGCCGGTCATGGACCCGAGGCCTCCGAGGACGACCATGGTGAGGTAGTTGTAGGAGTTCTGGAGCCCCAGGGTGTCCAGGACCTTGACCGCCACCGTG